>NZ_JBHFHG010000004.1:0-850829 GCF_041927495.1 Herbiconiux liukaitaii
CGACCCCGACGGTGACGAGCATCCAGGACCGCACGGTCGTGCTCTCCTGGACCCCACCGGTCAACAACGGCGCCGAGATCACCGGCTACACCGTGACCAGCCAGAACGGCTTCACCCAGCAGTGCGCCTCCACCACGTGCACCCTCAGCGGCCTCACCAACGACGTCGAGTACTACTTCACCGTGACCGCCACCAACTCCGTCGGCACCTCCGACCCCTCACCCTCCTCCGGCCCGGCACGCCCCGACGCCCGCCCCGACCAGCCGCAGCCCCCGACCCTCGTGTTCGGCGACGAGAGCCTCGCCGTGACCTGGGTCACACCCCCCACCCCCGGTTCGGCCGTGCAGTCCTTCAACCTCGAGATCTCCCCCGCGCCCGACCGCGGAGCAGCCTCCCGCTACAACGTCACCGGCAACACCCTCACCTGGGAGGGCCTCGCCAACGGCACCGCCTACCAAGTGCGCGTGCAAGCCGTCAACCGCGCCCCCGAACCCAGCGAATTCAGCGCCTGGTCCGCCTTCGAGATCCCCGCCCGCGCCCCCGACGCACCAGGCGCCCCGACCACCACGCCCGCCACCCCGGTCGGCAGCCAGGCGCAGATCAGCGTCTCGTGGGCAGCTCCGGCCGCCAACGGAGACCCGATCGGCTACTACACGCTCGAGACCCTCCGCGGTGGAGCGGTCGTGAACTCGCAGCAGGTCACGGGCACAAGCGCGAACGTCTCGGTCGAGGTCAACGAGACCGACTACTCCTTCCGGGTCTCAGGCCACAACAAGGCCGGCGACGGTGCGTTCAGTGCCGAGTCGGCAGGGCGCCGCGCCGCCATCCCACCCTCGGCGCCCACGGGCGTCTCGGCCTCGCCCACCGGCGCGAGCGGCACCCTCGCGGTGGCCTTCACCGCCGGGGCCACCAACGGCAGTCGCGCGGGCGAGGTGAGCTACCGCTACCGCGTCAACCAGACCGGCGCCACGGGCAGCATCCCCGAGGGCGGCGGCCAGATCGGCGGCCTCGGCAACGGCACCGACTACACGATCGACGTCTGGGGCGTCTCGACCGTCGAGGGCGTGCAGCCGGGTGCGAGCGCCACCTCGAACCCCGCCAACCCCTACGGCCCGCTCGGACAGCCCGTCGTGAACGCGACCGGCAACGCCAAATCGGTCACGCTCAGCTGGTCTCCCCCCGCCGGCAACGGACGGGCCCAGTCGTTCGAGGTGATCATCGACGGCAACGTCGTCTCGAACGAGGGGGCCGGCTCCAGGGAGGTGGGGGATGCCTACAACGAGCGTCACACCATCCAGGTCAACGTCACTGATGCAGCGGGCCAGACCTCGTCGAACACGGACTTCGCCGACAGCGGCAACCCACCCCAGCCCAAGGTGTTCGTCTCCCGCGGCCGTGCCTGCAGCAGCGCGGATGTGGGTTCCGGCTCCGTGAAGAACTGCTACCGCCTCTACATCACCACCGAGGACTGGACCGGCAGCGGCAACGTCACTTGCCAATGGCAGGATGGCGCGTACAACGAGTCCGTGCCGCGGAACGGCGGCAAGGAGACCCTCTGGTGGTCGGAAGACACTCCGGGAACCGCATACAACCTCGAAAGTCAGGCGGCCAAGATCACGTGTGACGGAGTGCAGGCGCAAGCTCGTCGATGAGGCGGCCCCGGCGCACATGAACGTGTGCTGACAATGGGGAGAACTCCCCCTAGTCAGAGGGCCATCCGGTTTTGGTGGGGTCCGACAACCGTGCTTGAATAACCCTCGTGCGGGGCACACCTCACCCGAAGGGGTGCGCCGACGATCCACGGAGCCCCACCCGGACGATCCCGCTCAGCCTTACCCTCACCACTTGCTTGATCCGACGATTCGAGGACCCGTGAGGCTGTTCGAGGCCATTCGACGACGCAAGGCGACCAGCGCATCCGTCGCCGTCGTCGTGGGTCTGTCGGTCGCGGTCGCCACCATGGCCTTCGTCTACGAGGGCGTGGAGACAGCCGATGTGGAGCTCAACGACGGCGGCGTGTGGGTCACGAAGCCCTCCGGCCTGCTGCTCGGCCACCTCAACTACCCCGCTCAGGTGATCGACGGTGGCCTCCGCACCGGCTCGACCGAGTTCGATGTGCTGCAGCAGGGCAGCACCGTGCTTCTCCTCGACAGCTCAGGCGCCACCCTCACTCCTGTGAACCCCATGACCGTCGCGCTCGAGACGCCCGTCAACCTCCCCCCGGAGTCGTCGGTCTCGCTCGGCGGTCCGACGGTCTCGCTGCTCGACCGCGAGACCGGATCCCTCTACGCGAGCCCCGCCTCCCAGGCCGGCTCGTTCGTGATCGATCCCGAGGAGCCGCTGGCCTCGCTCGGCGCCGGATCGGCTGTCGTGACCGACGTCGACGGCAACATCCACGCGCTCTCCTCCTCCGAGAACGCCATCCTCACCTTCGCGCTCGACGAGACCGGCGCACTGCCCGAGGAGCCCGTGGCGGCGGCACTGCCGGAGATCGACGAGGGCACACCGCTCGCACTCACCGCCGTGGGCGACCAGCCCGTGCTCTTCGATTCCTCCTCCGGCACCGTGCACCTTCCCGGCGGCATCGAGGCCGACATCCCCGAGGCCGAGGGCGGCGTGCTGCAGGATGCGGGCCCCGCCTCGAGCGACGTGCTCATCGCCTCCGCCACGGCCCTCATCCGCCAGCCGCTCGACGGCGGTGAGGCCACCATCGTGCAGACCACGGGTGAGCCGGGCGAGCCCGCGGCACCGGCGTTCCTCAACGGATGCGCGTATGCGGCCTGGGCCGGATCCGGAGACTACCTGCGCGACTGCTCCGGCGACGCCAACGACATCGAGCAGAAGATCGACGGCCTCGCCGCCAACGCCGACCTGCGGTTCCGCGTGAACCGCGACGTCATCGTGCTCAACGACCTCTCGACCGGAGTCGTGTACCTGGTGAACCAGGACATGAAGAAGGTCGACAACTGGGACGACATCGCGCCCCCTCCCGAAGAGTCCGACTCCGAGGAGGAGGAGGACTCCACCGAGGAAGAGCTCCAGGTGCTCCTCCCGGACCGCACCGAGGAGAACACCCCGCCCGAGGCCGTCGACGACGACTTCGGTGTGCGCGCCGGCCGCACCGTGATCCTCCCCGTGCTCGACAACGACATCGACCCCGACGGCGACGTGCTCACCGCCACCCTCGACGGCGGCCAACCCGTGATCGGCGAGGTGCAGCGCATCCTCAACGGAGCCGCCCTCCAGATCGTGGTCTCCGCCGACGCCGAGGGCACCGGCCGCTTCAGCTACACGGCCGACGACGGCCGCGGCGGCACCGACACCGCGGTCGTGTCGCTGACCGTGCGGCCGGAGAGCCAGAACACCCAGCCCGACCAGAAGCGCGTCTCCGATGTGCTCACCGAGGTGGGCGCGACCGTGCGGCACAACATCCTGCCCGACATGATCGACCCCGACGGCGACGACCTCTACGTGGTGGGCGCCTCCACCGGCACCGAGGACCAGGTGCAGTACCGGCCCGACGGCGAGATCACGTTCACGAGCATCAACACCGACACCGGTCCGAAGGACGTCACCGTCATCGTGTCCGACGGCCGGAGCGAATCCGAGAGCACCATCCGCTTCCAGGCGCGCGACGCCGGATCCCTCGCGCCCACCACGAACATCGACCTCGTGGTGACCTCGGTGGGCGAGCGCGTGACCGTCGCCCCGCTCGAGAACGACCTCAGCCCCTCCGGCGCCCCTCTGCGACTGGCGAAGGTGAACGAGACGCCCGGCGGGGTCATCGAGGCTGACTACACCACCGGCATCTTCGATTTCACGGCCGCCAACGCGGGCCAGTACTACGTGCAGTACCTCATCTCCGACGGCCCCAAGACGGCCGAGGGGCTCGTGCGCATCGACGTGGTGGTGCCCGACGACACCGAGGCGACCCCCATCCCCGTGCGCGACACGGCGCAGCTGCCGACCGGGCGCTCCACCCTGGTCAACGTGCTCGCCAACGACACCGACCCCGACGGCGGCATCCTCGCCGTGCAGTCCGTGCAGGTCCCCACCGACGTGCCGGTCACGGTCGAGGTGCTCGAGCACGAGATCCTGCGCATCACCGATCGCGGTCTGGTGAGCCCGATCACCATCAACTACACCGTCTCCAACGGAGCGGCCTCCGCCCGCGGCGAGGTGTTCATCACCCCGATCCCCGCTCCCGAGCAGCTCCTGCCTCCGGTGTCGGTGGACGACAGCGTGACCGTGCGCGCCGGTGACGTGGCCACCATCCCCGTGCTGGCCAACGACTACCACCCGAACGGCGACACCATCACCCTGTCGCCGACACTCATCGAGCCCGTGCTCGACCCCCTCGACGGCGAGATCTTCGTGGCCGAGGACGTCGTGCGCTTCAAGGCCGGCACCGAGGCCAAGACCGTCTACGCCACCTACGAGGTCGTCGACTCGCAGGGCCAGAAGGACGCCGGCTACATCACGATCCGCATCGTGGCCCCGGATGCGGGCACGAACTCACCTCCCCGGCCCGAGGACGTGACCATCCGCGCCCTCCAGGGCACGAGCGTGCGCATCCCCGTCTCGCTCGACGGCATCGACCCCGACGGCGACTCGGTACGCCTCATCGGGCAGGACTCGGCTCCCGCGAAGGGGCGGATCACCGAGGTGGGCGAGGCCTGGCTCGTCTACGAGGCCTACCCGTCGTCGGTCGGCACCGACACCTTCACCTACGAGGTGCGCGACAAGCTGGGGGCCTCGGCCACGGCGACCGCGCTCGTCGGGATCATCCCCGCGAGCGAATCGAACCAGCCGCCGTTCGCCGTCAAGGATCTCGCCGCCGCCCGGCCGGGCCGCACCCTCGCGGTCGACGTCATGTCGAACGACACCGATCCCGACGGCGATCCCATCGCCATCCGCGAGAACGGGCTCGAGGTGCCCGAGGGCATCGAGGCCTCCGTGGTGGGCGGCCGGGTCATGGTGACGGCGCCGACGCAACCGGGCGACTACACGATCCTGTACACGATCGTCGACCGCTGGGGTGCGACCGGCGTCGGCAGCCTCCTGCTGTCGGTGAGCCCGGATGCGCCTCTCGCGAGTCCGATCGCGCGCGACGACTCGATCCCCACCTCCGACGCCCTCGACCGGCCCTACGTGGACATGGACGTGCGGGCCAACGACGACGACCCCGACGGCATCATCGAGGAGCTGACCGTCTCGGTGCCGGCCACCGCGCCGAACGCCACGGCCTCGGCCATCGGCGACGGCCTCGTGCGGGTGGAGCTGCTGCCCATCTCGCAGATCATCACCTACACGGTCACCGACCAGGACGGCCAGAGCGCCTCGGCGTTCGTCTACGTGCCCGGCATCGACGAGATGGGTCCGGTGCTCCGACCCGGCATCGAGCCGATCCTCGTGAACGACGGCGAGACCGCCACCGTGGAGCTCGAGGACTACGTGCTCGTGGCCGCGGGCAAGACCGCCCGCATCACCGAGGCCGCCACCGTGCGCGCGGCCATGTCGAACGGCGCAGAGCTCCTGGTCGACGAGAACACCCTGAGCTACACCCCGAAGGAGCGCTACGACGGTCCGGACGCCCTCAGCTTCGAGGTGACCGACGGCACCGGCCCCGACGACCCCGCGGGCAAGAAGTCGATGATCGTCATCCCCATCGAGGTCGCCTCCGACTACAACACGCCCCCCACCTTCGTGGGCGCCTCCGTCGACGTGGCCGCCGGCGACGGCGAGGGCACCGTCGACCTGCGCGCCAACTCGCAGGACCCGGACGAGGGAGAGCTCGAGGCACTCACCTTCGAGCTCGCGGGCACCGACGGAGAGGGCGTCTCCGCCCGTATCGACGGCGCGACCCTCGTGGTGACCGCTGCGGCCGACGCACCCCGCACCGCCTCCGCGGTGCAGATCGACGTCTCCGACGGAGTGAACCTTCCCGTGCGCGGCACCGTCACGGTCAACGTGCTCTCCACCACGCGCAACCCGCCCTCGGCCACGGACGACGTCGTGCCGCAGGCCAACCAGGGCGAGACCGTCTCGGTGCCCGTGCTCGCGAACGACTACAACCCGTTCCCCGAGACCCCCCTGACGATCACCGAGACCGTCGTGGAGACGGGCAACGGCACAGCGTCGGCCTCCGGATCCGAGGTCTCCGTCACCCCGGCCGCGGACTTCGTGGGCACCATGGTGGTGCGGTACACCGTGCAGGACGCGACGGGTGACGCCGAGAGGGCCGCGGAAGGCCGCATCCGCCTCACCGTGCAGGGCCGCCCCGGCACACCGGCGACCCCGACGGTGACGAGCATCCAGGACCGCACGGTCGTGCTCTCCTGGACCCCACCGGTCAACAACGGCGCCGAGATCACCGGCTACACCGTGACCAGCCAGAACGGCTTCACCCAGCAGTGCGCCTCCACCACGTGCACCCTCAGCGGCCTCACCAACGACGTCGAGTACTACTTCACCGTGACCGCCACCAACTCCGTCGGCACCTCCGACCCCTCACCCTCCTCCGGCCCGGCACGCCCCGACGCCCGCCCCGACCAGCCGCAGCCCCCGACCCTCGTGTTCGGCGACGAGAGCCTCGCCGTGACCTGGGTCACACCCCCCACCCCCGGTTCGGCCGTGCAGTCCTTCAACCTCGAGATCTCCCCCGCGCCCGACCGCGGAGCAGCCTCCCGCTACAACGTCACCGGCAACACCCTCACCTGGGAGGGCCTCGCCAACGGCACCGCCTACCAAGTGCGCGTGCAAGCCGTCAACCGCGCCCCCGAACCCAGCGAGTTCAGCGCCTGGTCCGCCTTCGAGATCCCCGCCCGCGCCCCCGACGCACCAGGCGCCCCCACCACGTCGCGTGTGGACTCCGTCGGTGACCAGACGCAGATGAACGTCGCCTGGGCCGCGCCCGCCGCCAACGGCGACGCGATCAGCAAGTACATCGTGACCCTCAACACGGGAGAGGTGCGCGAGGTCGGTGGCGAGTCCACCTCGCTCACGATCGCCGTGGCGAACTCGGAGACCGATTACACGTTCACCGTCGCGGGCGTGAACAAGGCGGGTCGAGGAGCGGACTCCCCACCGTCGAGCCCGCGCCGGGCCTTCACGCCACCCGGCGCGCCGACTCTGGCCTCGGCGGTGGCGGGTGACAACACCATCACGATCAGCTGGTCGCCCGGCGCCACGAACGGCGCACGCGCGGGTGAGACGGTGTACCAGTACGACATCGGGCGCGGATGGGAGAACATCCCGGCCGACAACGTGCTGAACGCACCGAACAACGGAACATACTCGGTCGTGCTCCAGGCCGTGTCGTCGGCCGACGGCTCCACCTACCCGAGCCCGCGGAGCAACTCGATCGGCGGACTCACACCGGCGGGTGCGTACGGCACCCCGAACATCACCGCCAACGGAGGGGATCGATCGATCTCCTACTCGTGGGACGCACCGGCCCGCAACGGCCGCGACTACGTGCTCCAGACGAAGGTCGACGGCCAGGGCTGGGTCAACCGCGGCATGCAGTCCGGTCGCGACTCCGTGGCGGGCATGGGCTACAGCGAAGAGCGCGGCGTTTCGGTGCGCATGCTCGATGCGGCGGGCGCCGTGATCCCCGGCACCGAGAAGAGCACCTCCGCCAGGACCGATCCCGAGCCGATCAACACGACCGTGAGCGTCTCCAAGGGGCCACCGCAGACCATCGACACCTGCACGTCGTCCACCTGCCGCGGCGTGAACCTGTCGATCAACAGCGGTGCGCCCAACGCGACGTACACCATCAACTACCGTTCGGACCGCGACAGCCGCAACTGGCTGACCTACACGATCACCACCGACGGCAACGGCAACGCGTCCACCACCAGGGGAGTCTGGGGCTACCCGGGCAACCAGGTGTGGGCTGTGGCCTCCGGCCCCGACGGCACGTTCGAGTCGAATCGCGTGACCTGGTGACCCCCCTCCCGACCTCCCACGAAAAGGATCTTCGATGACCATGACCCCCGAGCAGGCGACCTGGTTCGCCGGCACCTTCGACCGCCTCGTGCAGAACGTCGGCCTGGCCGTCCTCGGCAAGGAGCACGTCATCCGCCTCACCCTGATGGCGATGATCTCCGAAGGCCACGTGCTGCTCGAGGACGCACCGGGAACGGGCAAGACAAGCCTCGCGAAGGCCATCGCCGCCACGGTGCAGGGCACCCATCAGCGCATCCAGTTCACCCCGGACCTGCTGCCCTCGGATGTCACGGGCGTGACGATCTACGACCAGGACACCCACAAGTTCGACTTCCACAAGGGCCCGATCTTCGCGTCGATCGTGCTGGCCGACGAGATCAACCGGGCGAGCCCCAAGACCCAGTCGGCGCTGCTCGAGGTCATGGAGGAGTCGCGCGTCTCGGTCGACGGCGTCGCCCACGAGGTGGGCCGCCCGTTCCTCGTGATCGCCACACAGAACCCCATCGAGCAGGCCGGCACCTACCGCCTCCCCGAGGCTCAGCTAGACCGCTTCCTCATCAAGACCACGATCGGCTACCCCGACCTCGCCTCGGCCGAGAAGATCCTCGCCGGCTCGGCCAACCGCAACCCGTCGTCGACCCTCACACCCGTGATCACCACGTCGGCCGTCGCCGACATGGCCGACCTCGCCTCCACTGTGCACGTCGACCCCGCCATCCTGCGCTACACCGCGCAGCTCGCCGAGGAGACCCGCTCGGCTCCCGAGTCGCGACTCGGCGTCTCGGTGCGCGGCGCCATGGCGCTCATCCGCGCCTCCAAGGTCTGGGCCGCCGCTCAGGGCCGGCACTACGTGCTGCCCGACGACATCCGCGACCTCGCGGGCCCGGTCTGGACCCACCGCTTCGTGCTCGATGCCGAGGCCGAGTTCTCCGGCGCCTCCGCCGAGGGCGTGCTGGCCCGTGTGCTCGCCGACGTGGCCGCACCCCAGTCGAGGCAACCCGCTGCATGAGTGAGGGGCGGGCAGCAGCGCGACGAGCGCAGGAGAGCCGACGAGGGCAGGGCCGTGAGGAGCGTGGGCGCGCCGAGCGGCGTTCGTCGCGCGCGCCAGGGCGCCTGCGCGGCGGCGCGACCGCCGTGGGCGGCTCCCGGCCCGTGATCTGGGTGCGCGAGACCGCCAGGCCGTGGCTCGTGCAGCACGTCGGCCCCGTGCTGCGCGCCGTCTGGCGTGTTCTCGGGCCCGTGATCACGACCGTCTCCGGCTTCGGCTGGTCGGTGCTCGCCGCCACGATCGCCTCGATCGTCGCCGGCTCGATCCTGGGCTGGCGCGAGCTGCTCATCGTGGGCTTCGTGCTGCTCGCGGCTCTCCTGATCGCCGTGGGCTTCGCCATCGGCCGCTCCGCCTACGCCGTGAAGCTCGACCTGGCGCTCAACCGCGTGGTGGTCGGCGAGCGCGCCGTGGGCCGCATCGCCGTGACCAACACCTCCACCCGCACGCTGCTGCCCGCCCGCATCGAGCTGCCCGTCGGCTCCTCGTTCGCGTCGTTCCACCTGCCCCGCCTCGCCCCGCAGGCCGAGCACGACGACCTCTTCGGGATCCCCACCCACCGCCGCTCGGTCATCTCCGTGGGGCCCGTGCGTTCGGTGCGGGGCGATCCGCTCGGCCTGCTGCGCCGGGAGATCCGCTGGACCGACCCGCGCGACCTCTTCGTGCACCCCAGGACGGTCTCGCTCGGCGGATCGTCCTCGGGCTTCCTGCGCGACCTCGAGGGCATCGAGAGCCGCGTGCTGAGCGACAACGACGTGTCGTTCCACGCCCTCCGCGAGTACGTGCCGGGCGATGACCGCCGGTACATCCACTGGAAGACCTCTGCGCGCACGGGCAAGCTCATGGTGCGCCAGTTCGAGGAGACGCGCCGCTCGCACCTCGCCATCGGCCTCTCGACCAACCGCTCCGACTACGGCGTGGCCGCGGGCGACGACGAGACCTTCTCCGGCGAGTTCGAGCTCGCCGTCTCGGTGTGCGGCTCGCTCGGTGTGCAGGCGCTGCGCGAGGAGTTCGACCTCACCGTGCTCACCCAGCGCGGCACGCTGCTCGCCGAGACCGGGCGGCGCCTGCTCGACGAGCTCTCGGCGGTGGAGCAGACGGATCGGCGCGAGTCGATCGTGCAGCTCGCCAAGACCGTCGGCTCCTCGGTGCCCGACGCCTCCGTGGCGTTCTTCGTGTTCGGCAGCACCGTGACCCCCGCCCAGCTTCAGGCCTCCTCGGTGCACGTTCCGCTCGGCGTGCGCGTGCTCGCCGTCTCGTGCCGCCCTGGTGCACGCCTCTCGCTGCGCCAGATCGGCGAGATGAGCCTGCTCACCGTGGGCGACCTCTCCGACTTCCCGCTCGCACTCCGGAGGGCGAACAGCTGATGACGAACCGACCCCTGAACCAGCCCGCCGGCCAGCCCATGAGCCGGCGATCGGACGATCGACCGAAGGCTCCCACGCCGCTCTTCCCGCCGCGCCCGGCCTCGGCCAGGCCCACCTGGTCGATGGCCATCGACGCCGCCGTCATCGCGGTGCTGCTCATCGTCTCCGTGCTCGGTTTCGGCCCCGCCTTCGGCGGAGTCGGCTACCTCGTGGCCGGAATCGGCGGCATCCTGCTCGGCATCGGCATCGGGTTCGCCGGATGGCGGCTGTCGTGGAACATCATCATCGTGACCGCCGTCACCATGGTGGTCTACCTGCTCTTCGCCGGTCCGCTCGCCGCCCCAGGCACCACGATCTTCGGCGTCGTGCCCACCTTCGAGACCATCCGCACCATCGTGCTCGGCGTCGTGTTCTCGTGGAAGGACGTGCTCACCCTCGTGACGCCCGTCGGCGAGTTCGACGGCACCCTCGTGGTGCCCTTCCTCACCTCGCTCGTCATGGCCGTGCTCGCCACGAGCTTCGCGCTGCGCCTCAAGCGGGCACCTGCGCCCTGGGCGCTCCTGCCCGCCGTCGCGCTCTTCGTGACGGCCATCGCCTTCGGCACCCGCGAGGCCGCGTTCCCCGCCCTGCAGGGTCTCGTCTTCGCGGGCCTCGCCCTCACCTGGGCGGCCTGGCGGCGCCAGGAGGCGCGCTCGAACGTCGCGATGGGCACCTCGGCCGCCGGCATGGCCGGTGTGGAGGGCTCCACCAGCGTCGATGCCGAGACCGCCAAGAAGCTGCGCAACACGCGTCTCGCCCTCGGCGCCGGCCTCGTGGTGACGGCCCTCGGCCTGGGCTTCGTGACCGGCGGCATCCTCGTGCCCGCCTCGGCGCGCGAGGTCATCCGCGACCAGATCGAGCCCCCGCTCGACCTGCACGACTACGCGAGCCCGCTCGTGGGCTACCGCACCTACGTGCGCGACTTCAAGGAGGAGTCGCTCTTCACGGTCAAGGGCCTGCCGGACGACGCGCGCATCCGCCTCGCGACCCTCGACAACTACGACGGCATCGTCTACAACGTGGCCGGTGACGGCTCGGGCGGATCGGGCACCTTCGTGCGGGTGAGCAACGAGATCGCGAACGACGTGCAGGGCGAGCCGGCCGAGCTCGAGTTCACCATGACGGGCCTCGACGGCGTGTGGCTGCCCGATGCGGGCTACCTCGACTCGTTCACCTTCACGGGAGACCGCGCCGAGAGCCTCAAGAGCACCCTGCACTACAACGCCGCCACCGGTGTGGCCCTCAACACCGAGGGCGTGACCGAGGGCGACACCTACGCCATGGACGCCGTGCTGCCCCCCACCTTCAACGACGAGCAGCTCTCGAGCCGCGACATCGACGACGTCACGATGCCGCGCGCCACGGGAGTGCCCGACGTGGTGGCCTCGCTCGCCTCCGAGTACCTCGGGGATGCGGAGACACCCATCGAGCAGGTGCGCAACATCGCCTCGAACCTCAGCCAGAACGGCTTCTTCAGCCACGGCCTCGAGGGCGAGGCCGTCTCGCGGGCCGGCCACGGCGCCGAGCGCATCGCCTCGCTCCTCGACGCCGAGCAGATGATCGGCGACGACGAGCAGTACGCCGTGGCGATGGCCCTCATGGTGCGCTCGATGGGCATGCCCGCCCGCGTGGTGATGGGCTTCTACCCCGACGACTACACGGGTGAGGACTCGACCTACGAGATCACGGGCGACCAGCTGCACGCCTGGGTGGAGGTGCCCTTCGAGGGCGCGGGCTGGGTGCGCTTCGACCCCACGCCGCCCGAGGACCAGGTGCCGCTCGAGGAGGCTCCCCAGCCGAAGTCCGATCCCAAGGCCCAGGTGCTGCAGCCGCCGCCCCCGCCGCAGGAGCCCGCGGAGCTGCCGCCGGACATCCGCACCGAGGACACCGACCAGGAGGAGGTGCAGGAGGAGGGCTTCGACTTCCTGCCCGTCTTCCTCGTCGCGGGCAGCCTGCTCGCGCTGCTCATCGTGATCTTCACCCCGCTGCTCGTGATCGTGCTGCTCAAGCTCCGCCGCCGCAAGAAGCGCCGGCTGGCCGAGCGGCCCGCCGACCGGGTGAGCGGCGGCTGGGACGAGATCGTCGACAGGGCCGGGGATCTCGGCACTCCCGTGCCGAGCGGGGCGACGAGGCGCGACAACGCCTCCGCCCTCGCCACCGCGTATCCGGAGGCCGGTGTGGTGGCGGTCGCCACCCGGGCCGACGGCAGCGTCTTCGGGCCGGGCGACCCCTCCGAGGAGGAGGTCGAGCAGTACTGGACCGAGGTCGACTCCGTGGTGGCCACCATGCGCAAGTCGCGCTCGGCGTGGAAGAGATTCCTCGCCGCGTGGTCGGTGCGATCGTTCTTCCGGCGGCACCGCCGGGGGCGCGCCTTGCCTGTAGACCGCCCACTGCCCGAGGACCGAGGAGGTCGATCATGACGGATGCCACGTCGTACCCGTGCGTGCAGTGCGGCTCGCCCGTGCCCCGCAGCGCCCAGTTCTGCCTGGTCTGCGGCACCCCCTCGTCGATGCGCAGCCAGTCGGCCGCCCTCGGCCAGGTGCCCGGTCAAGCGGCCATGGTGGACTCCAGCGGTCGGCCGATGGACGGCTGGCGACCGGAGCCGGCCGCGCCTCCCATCCGCTACGGCGACATCATCCCGAGCGGGTTCGGGCGGCGTCTCGTGGCGTTCCTGCTCGACGGCGTGTTCGGCACCGCGCTCTGGCTGATCATCACTCTGCCGCTCACCGCGCTCGGCATCATCCAGGTGGAGACCGACGGCAGCACCTTCTCGGCCAACGGGCTGAGCGCCGTGCTGCTGCTCCTGCCCGCTCTGCTCTACCCGGTCGCGAACCTGCTGCTGCAGGCGTTCGCCGGCTTCTCGCTCGGCAAGCTCATCATGGGCCTCAGGATCGTGAACGTGGCGAAGCTCGGCAAGCCCGGGATCGGCTGGATGCTGCTCCGCAACCTCGTGGTGGCGGCGGGAGCCCTCGTGTTCGCCGTCGGCCAGTACGTCGTGTACCTCTCGCCCCTCTGGGACGGCGAGAAGCGCATGCGCGGATGGCAGGACAAGGTGGCACGCACCTGGGTGATCGACATCAAGGCCGGGCCCAATCCGCTCAAGGCCCGCCCCGGGCAGCTGCTGCTCGACGACGGCGCCTACACGTCACCGGCCGAACGGGAGCCCGCCGCGGCACCGGCGGCCCCCGCCCCCGCCCCCTCGGCCGCCGCCCCCGCGCTGCCCGAGGTCGACTACGCGCCGCGCGCCGCTGCGCCGCTGCCTCCCCTCGCCGAGCCGATCGCCTCGGTGCCCGGCTTCGCCCCCGCCATCACGCCGGCGCAGGCCGCGGCCGACGACTTCGAGAGCACCCGGCTCACCGACTCCGTGCGGCCGCCCTCGACCTCGGGCGTGACGGTCTTCCGGCTCGACACCGGCGAGGTCGTGCCGATCATCCGGCACGGCGCCCTCGGCCGCGACCCCGTGGCGCCGGGCGGCGACCCGAGCGACGTGCTCATCGCCCTCAGCGGAGACACCCTCTCGGTGTCGAAGACCCACCTCGAGTTCGGCGTCGACTCCGGCGCGGTCTGGGTGAGCGACCGCGGCTCCACCAACGGCTCCGCCCTCGTGCGGGCCGACGGCGTGGAGTACCCGCTGGAGCCGGGCGAACGGCTCACCGTCGTGCCGGGCGACCGCGTGCGGGTGGGCACGAGGCTCTTCTCGGTGGAGACTGGAGCATGACAGATCCTGCATCCGGACAGGGCGTGCCCACGGCCGAGCTGAGACTCGAGGTGGGCAGTTCGACCCACACCGGCCTGCGGCGGCGCGCCAATGAGGACTCCTACCTGGCCGTCTCCCCCGTCTTCCTCGTGGCCGACGGCATGGGCGGGCACGAGGCGGGCGAGGTGGCCAGCGCCCTCGCGGTCGACGCCTTCGCCGCGCTCACCGGGCCCGCCTTCCTGGCCCCGACCGACATCCGCACCGCCTTCAGGAGCGCTCACGCCGCGATCGCGTCGCTCGCCTCTTCCGGCAAGCGCCGCGCCGGCACCACGGTCTCCGGCGTCGCCGTGGCCGAGAACGACGGCAGCGCCTACTGGCTCGTCTTCAACCTCGGCGACTCCCGCACCTACCGGCTCGCCGCGGGCGAGCTCGAGCAGATCAGTGTCGACCACTCGGTGGTGCAGGAGCTGCTCGACGTGGGCGAGCTCGACCGCGCCTCGGCCGCCACGCACCCCGGCCGCAACGTCATCACCCGCGCGCTCGGCGCCGGCGGGGAGTTCGAACCCGACTACTGGCTCGTGCCGGTGGAGGCGGGCGACCGCATGCTGGTCTGCTCCGACGGCGTCTCCGGCGAGCTCGACGACGAGCTCATCGGCCGCATCCTGCAGAGCGAGCAGTCGGCCCAGGATGCGGCGACCCGGCTCGTGCACGAGGGCATCCTGCGCGGCGGGCGCGACAACCTCACGGCCGTGGTGATCGACGCCTGGGACCGCGAGACGGCCGATCGCAGGCAGTCGAACCGGCACGACGATCACCAGACAGAGGGGCGCAGTGAGGACACCATCCCCCGCGGCCCCGTCGAAGTCGGCGGAAGGAACTGACATGAGCACCCTGCACTACGCATCAGGCACCTGGCGAGCGGTCGTGGCCCCCCGGGGCGTTGCCGTGCTGCCCGCGAACGTCGACGGCGCCATGCTCGACCGCATCTGGGCCGCGCTGCAGGCCGGCGACGGTCTCGGCGCGGTGCTCGAGTCGCTCACGGGGGCCTTCGGCACGAGCCTCAGCGCGATCCCGCCGTTCGCCGTGGTGACGGTGGCTGATGCGGAGGCGGATGCGGGTTCGGATCCGGATGCGGAGGCGGGCGCGTCGGGAGCCGGGCGCGAGGTGCGGCTCGCCGTGCGGGGTGAGCTGTCGATCGAGGTCGTGGAGGGCGCGAGCACCGAGTCGGCCGTGTCGTTCACGGTGTCGGGTGCCGAGGTCACCACGTGGAGCGAGCGCGTGGTCGCCGCCGGGCGGAGCCTCGTGGTGCGCACAGCGGAGGCCGCGCAGGGCGGGCTGAACGAGGGGTCGGCCGACGGGCCCCGGGCGCAGCGCTTCGGCATCGCCGATGGTGTCGTGCTGGTCTCGCTCGTGGAGCTCGACCTCGTGGGATCGGGTCTGGATCCGGAATCGGGTTCGGAGAACGATTCCGAGAACCATTCGGAGAACGACTCGGAGAACGACTCGGACGCGGCGACCTCGGTGATGCCCGTGCAGGCCTCCGTGCCCCCTGCCGCGGTCGTGCCGACGGCCGTGCAGTTCGAGAAGGTCGAGGCGACCCCGGTCGAAGACACCGTCGCAGAGCCCGAGGTGGTCGGCGCTCCCCCCGTGGTCGAGCGCTCCGCCCCTGCGGAGGAGCCCACCGAGGAGCCCACCCCTGCCGAGGAACCCGCCCCGGCGGAGGAGCTCAGCCCCGTGGAGGAGCTCGAGCACACGCGCGACGAACTGCCCGACGACGCCTACGACCACCTGTGGGGCGAGACCGTCGTGAAGTCGGTCGAGGATGCCGCCGTGCGCGAGGTCGACGACGACTCCGACGACGAGCCCTCCTCCTCCGCCGCGCAGCCCACGCCGGCCCCCGAACCGGTGGCGATCGCCCCGGAGCCCGTGGTCGCGCCCGCGCCCGCCGCTCTGCCCTCCGCCGCGCCGCCGCCCGTGCCGAGCTCCGGCCTCATCGACAGCGTGCCGAACTTCGGCGGCGTCGGTGCCGCCTCGGGCAGCGCGAGCATCACCGGCAGCACCGTGCCCCCGATGGCCCGGGCCACCCCGGCAGCGTCACCGGCCCCGGCACCGGCACCGGCACCGGCACCGGCAGCGGCAGCGGCAGCGGCAGCGGCCCACGCCACCGCAGCGCCCGCATCCGCGGCTCCTGCCGCCGATTCGCCCGACGACCACGACGGCCTCACCGTCACCGTCTCCGAGCTCGAGGCCATGCGCCGGCTCGACGAGGCAGGAGGCGAGGCCGCCGCGCTCCCCACCTCGGCCCTCGGCCGCATCGTGCTCTCCACGGGCGAGACGTATGCGCTCGACCGCCCCATCATCATCGGCCGCCGGCCCCGCGCCAACCGCGTGCAGGTCGATCAGGTGCCCGTGCTCATCACGGTCGCGAGCCCCGAGCAGGACATCTCGCGCAACCACCTCGAGATCCGGCTCGAGGGCAGGCACGTGCTCGTGGTCGACCTCGCCACCACCAACGGCTCCGTGCTGCACCGGGAGGGCACCCCGCCGCTCCGCCTCGGCCCCGACGAACCCGTGCTCGTGCTCTCGAACGACATCGTCGACATCGGCGACGGCGTCACGGTCGCGTTCGAGGAGATACCGTGAGCGCGCGCCGCCCGCCCTCCGCTCCCCCGGAGATCCCCGGGTTCAGCTACGTGCAGCTGCTCGGCTCCGGTGGCTTCGCCGACGTGTTCCTCTACGAGCAGCGCATGCCGCGCCGTCGGGTGGCCATCAAGGTGCTGCTCGCGGAGTCGCTCACCGAGGGCGCGCGCGAGAGCTTCGACGCCGAGGCCAACCTCATGGCGCAGCTCTCCACGCATCCGTCGATCGTCACGATCTACCAGGCCGACATCGCCGAGGACGGCCGGCCGTACCTCGCCATGGAGTACTGCCCGAAGCCCAACCTCGGCGCGCGCTACCGGCGCGAGCGCATCGGCGTGGCCGAGGCCCTGCGCATCGGCATCCAGGTGGCGGGCGCGGTCGAGACCTCGCACCGCGCCGGCATCCTGCACCGCGACATCAAGCCCGCCAACATCCTCGTGACCGAGTACAACCGCCCCGCTCTCACCGACTTCGGCATCTCGGTGGCGCTCGTGGGCGGCGGCGAGCAGGAGTCCGTTGGCATGTCGATCCCGTGGTCTCCCCCCGAGGTCTTCGGCTCCGCTCCCGCGAGCGGCGCCGCCGCCGACATCTACTCGCTCGGCGCCACCGTGTACACCATCCTCGCGGGCCGCTCGCCGTTCGAGGTGCCCGGCGGCTCGAACTCCGGGCTCGACCTCATCGCCCGCATCCAGGGCTCCCCGCTCACCAGGACCGGGCGGCCGGATGTGCCGCCGAGCCTCGAAGAGGTGCTCGCCACGGCCATGGCCAAGCGCGAGAACGCCCGCTACGGCAGTGCCCTCGAGTTCGCGCGAGCCCTGCAGAAGGTGCAGCTCGAGTTGAGCATGTCGGTCACTCCCACCGACGTGCTCGACGAGCAGGTCGACACCGACGAGGTGGAGGAGGAGGACGAGGGGCACACCCGCATCCGCGGCATGGTCTCCATCGACCCCACGGGCCCCGCTCCCACCCGAGGCCACCGCACCCGGCCCGCCACCGCAGCACCCGCGCGCCCGGGCTCGGCACCGCCTCCGGCGGCCACCCCCTACCGTCCGGTGCAGGATGCGGCTCCGGCCGCCCCCTACGCGGCTCCCGTCTTCTCCCAGGTGGGGCAGACCGGCGGCCAGCGGGTCGATGCCCGCGGCCCGGCCATCGACGAGCCGCTGCTCGAGACCACGATGCACCGGCCGGCCGCCGGCCCCGCCGTCGAGGAGGCGGCACCGACGAAGCGTCGGGCCCTCCCCTACATCCTCGGCGCCGCCGTGCTCGTGGTGCTCGTCGGCATCGGCGGCATCGTCTTCGCCGTGAGCGGGGCCACGAGCCCCGCCCAGGAGGCCATCGTGGAGTCCGACGAGCCCGTCGACCAGATCGACGTGGGCAAGACCACGGTCGAATCGCCCACCGAGGTGCGCGGCACCATGACGGCCGACGGCGTGGAGTTCGTGTGGACGAACCCCCACCCCGAAGAAGGAGATGTCTACATCTGGCAGCTCCTCCGACCCGGCGAGGAGACCCCTCAGCTGCGCACCGACGAGCAGAAGGCCGTCGTTCCGACCTCCGAGATGTCGGAGGGCGAGACGTGCATCGATGTCTCGATCCTGCGCACCGACGGCCGCGCCTCCGAACCCTCGACAGCATGCACAGGAGCATCATGATCGACGAGACCACCGCACCACCCCCCACCCAGGCCCCTCGCTCCGACGCGAGCGTGGAGTTCTGCGGCGAATGGTTCCCGCTCAGCCACGACAAGGCCTTCGAGATCGGCCGCGAGGCCGACCTCGACATCGACGACAACCAGTACCTGCACCGACGGTTCCTGCAGATCTCGAACGTCGACGGCATGTGGTGGCTCTCGAACGTGGGCTCGCGCCTCAGCGCCACCGTCTCCGACGCGAGCCGCACCATGCAGGCCTGGCTCGCGCCCGGTGCGCGCATGCCGATCGTCTTCGGCCTCACCACCGTGGTCTTCACGGCCGGCCCCACGAGCTACGAGTTCACGGTGCACACCACCGCTCCCACCTTCTTCGACTCCTCGCCCGTGCCCACGGGCGGGGGCGCCACCACGGTGGGCGCCGTCACCTTCACGGCCTCGCAGAAGCTGCTCATCCTCGCCCTCGCCGAGCCCATGCTCAAGCGCGACGGCACGGGCACGAGCGAGATCCCCTCGTCGCAGCTCGCCGCCGACCGGCTCGGCTGGGCGCTCAGCCGGTTCAACCGCAAGCTCGACAACGTGTGCGACAAGCTCAGCCGCACCGGTGTGGAGGGCCTCCGCGGCGGCGTGGGCGCCCTCGCCACCAACCGCCGCGCGCGACTCGTGGAGTACGCCGTGCTCTCGCGCCTCGTGACGAAGGCGGATCTGCCCCTGCTCGACGAGCCCCACGACGACAACGACGACAGGTAACAGCACCGGATGCGCATCAAGGCAACACTGAGACGCCCAGGCGGCTCGAGCGACAACCTCCAGATCACCGCCGACGCCACCGCGAGCGTCTCCGACATCGCCGAGGCCATCTACCGGGCGGATCCGCAGCGCGCAGACACCCAGCGCACCGATCCCCTCTCCGCCGTGCCCGCCGATCTCACGCTGCAGGTCTTCGGCTCCACCGGCGGCGCTCGCGTGCTCGACCCGAGCTCGAACCTGCTCGAATCCGGCGTGCGCTCCGGTTCGGTGCTCGAGATCACCCAGCACAGCGCGAGCTTCGCGGCCCCCGGCCACAGCGGGCCGGTCGCCGCCACCCTGCGCGTGCTGAGCGGGCCGGATGCGGGGGCCGAGTTCTCGCTGCCGTTCGGCTCGAGCTACATCGGCCGCGAGCGCGGCATCGACGTGCGGCTCTCCGACGGCCTCATCTCGAAGCGCCACGCGCGCATCAACATCGGCGAGCACGTCGAGATCATCGACATGAAGTCGGCCAACGGCCTCGTGATGGGCGGCGAGCAGGTGGCGCGCACCACCCTCTCGTCGGCCGACGTGGTGGTGCTCGGCGACACGGCGATCTGCATCGTGCCCCAGCAGCGTCTGGGTGGCGCAGCCCCGTCGACCCCGGTGATCGAGTTCAACCGCTCCCCGCGCGTCGTGGCCCGCTACCCGGGCGCCGAGTTCCCGACACCCACCCCGCCCAAGCAGCCCCAGGCCATCCGCTTCCCGCTCGTGGCCCTCGCGGCCCCGCTGCTCATGGGCCCCATCCTCTTCCTCGCCACCGGATCGGCGCTCAGCCTCATCTTCATCGCGCTGAGCCCCATCATCATGATCGGCACCTGGGCCGACCACAAGATCCAGACCAGGCGGCAGCTGCGCGACGCCATCAAGCTCTTCAACGACCAGATCGACGCCTTCGTGAAGACGATGCACGAGAAGCAGCGCATCCAGCGCGCGGTGCGACTCACCGAGGCGCCCGCCGTGGCCGCCACGGTCGACGCGGTCACGCGCCTCGGCCAGCTGCTGTGGACGCATCGCCCCGAGCACACCGCGTTCCTCACCGCGCGCCTCGGCGTGGGCACGGGCCCGAGCCGCGACAAGATCACGCTCCCCAACTCCAACGAGGTGCTGCCGGAGTACTGGGCGCAGGTGGAGGAGATCGCCGACCGGTTCTCCCGCATCGACGGCGTGCCGATCGTGGTGGAGTTCCGCAAGGCGGGAGCCCTCGGCGTGGCCGGCAACGGCGACGCGAGGCACGCCGTGGCCCGCGGCATCGTGACGCAGCTGGCCGGGCTGCACTCCCCCGCCGAGCTCGTCGTCTGCGCCCTCGCCTCGCCCACCTCGCGTGCCACCTGGGAGTGGCTCGAGTGGCTGCCCCACACCACCTCACCGCACAGCCCGCTGGGGGGCGACCACCTCGCCGACAACCCCGGATCCGGCGCCGCCCTGCTCTCGCGCATCGAGGCGCTCATCGACTCCCGTGCCCCCGGTGCGCCGAGCCCGCGCGGCCCCATCGATCCGGAGCTCGACAAGGAGGAGCTCGCCCACCCGCGCACGCCCTCCGTGCTCGTGGTCATCGAGGACGACGTGCCGCTCGACCGCGGCCGCCTCACCCGGCTCGTGGAGCGCGGGGCGGATGCGAACGTGCACGTGCTCTGGTCGGCCCCCTCCATCGGCGACCTGCCTGCCGCGTGCCGCAGTTTCGTGAGCGTCGACGGCGAGGCGGCGGCCTCCAGCACCGCCGGGCAGGTGCGGCTCGGCGAGCACACCTTCCCGCTCGAGTGCGAGACCGTCGACGCCGAGACCGCGCACCGGCTCGCCCGCCAGCTCGCCCCTGTCGTCGACGTCGGCGCCCCCATCGACGACGACTCCGACCTGCCACGCTCGGTCTCGTACCTCTCGCTCGTGGGCTCCGAGCTCGCCGAGGTGCCCGAGGCCGTGATCGACCGCTGGCGCGAGAGCAACTCCATCGCCGACCGCTCCGGTGCCCCTCTCGTGCGGCGAAAGAAGGAGGGTTCGCTGCGGGCCCTCGTGGGCCACTCCGGCACCGAGCCGTTCTACCTCGACATCCGCAACCAGGGCCCGCACGCTCTCGTGGGCGGCACCACGGGTGCCGGCAAGAGCGAGTTCCTGCAGTCCTGGGTGCTCGGCATGGCGGCCGCGCACAGCCCGGACCGCGCCACCTTCCTCTTCGTGGACTACAAGGGCGGCGCGGCCTTCGCCGACTGCGTGGGGCTGCCGCACACCGTCGGCCTCGTCACCGACCTCTCACCCCACCTCGTGCGCCGCGCCCTCACGTCGCTCCGGGCCGAGCTGCGCTACCGCGAGCACCTGCTCAACCGCAAGAAGGCGAAGGACCTGGTCTCGCTCGAGAAGACCGGAGACCCCGACACCCCGCCGAGCCTGCTCATCGTGGTCGACGAGTTCGCCGCCCTCGTGCAGGAGGTGCCCGAGTTCGTCGACGGCGTCGTCGACGTGGCCCAGCGCGGCCGCTCGCTCGGCCTGCACCTCATCCTCGCCACGCAGCGCCCCGCCGGTGTCATCAAGGACAACCTGCGCGCCAACACCAACCTCCGCATCGCGCTCAGGATGGCCGACGCCGACGACTCCAGCGACATCCTGGGCGATCCGATGGCCGCCTACTTCGACCAGTCCATCCCCGGCCGCGGGGCCGCCAAGACCGGCCCCGGCCGACTCGCGTCGTTCCAGACCGGCTACGCGGGCGGCTGGACTACCAGCGAGGTGCCTCGGGCCAGGATCGACATGATCGAGATGGACTTCGGATCGGGCGCGAGCTGGGAGGTGCCCGAGATCGAGGCGCCCCTGCTGGCCGACCCGGGGCCGACCGACATCGCCCGGCTCGTCACGAGCATCCGGACCGCCGCCAAGATGGCCGACATCCCGGATCCGCGGAAGCCGTGGCTCGACGAGCTCGCGGCCGTCTACGACTTCTCGCTGCTGCCGAACCCCCGCACCGACGAGCAGCTGCTGCTCGGCGTGATCGACGACCCTGCCTCGCAGTCGCAGCCCACGGTGTTCTACGAGCCCGACCGCGACGGCAACATGGCCATCTACGGCACGGGAGGCTCGGGTAAGAGCGCCACGCTCCGCACCATCGCCGTCTCGGCCGCCGTGACGCCGCGCGGAGGCCCCGTGCACGTCTACGGTCTCGACTTCGGCTCGAGCGGCCTCACCATGCTCGAGGAGCTCCCGCACGTGGGCGCCATCATCTCGGGAGACGACGAGGAGCGCGTCATCCGGCTGCTGCGCATGCTGCGCGACATCGTCGACGACCGCTCCATCCGCTACTCCGCCGTGCGCGCCGGTTCCATCGGCGAGTACCGGCGCATCGCCGACGCCCCCGCTGAGCCGCGCATCCTCGTGCTCGTCGACGGCATCGGCGCGTTCCGCGAGCAGTACGAGTTCGGCGGCCACTCCGCGTGGTTCACGACCTTCTCGCAGATCGCCACCGACGGCCGCCAGCTCGGTGTGCACATCGTCGTGACGGGCGACCGGCCGAACTCCGTGCCCGCCTCGCTCGGCTCCACCATCCAGCGCCGGCTCATCCTGCGCCTCGCGAGCGAGGACGACTACGCGCTCGTGAACGCCCCGAAGGACACCCTCTCGGCCGTCTCGCCCCCCGGGCGCGGCGTCATGGAGGGCAACGAAGTGCAGATGGCCGTGCTCGGCGCCGACTCCAACGTGGCCGTGCAGGCGCGCGAGATCGCGAAGCTCGCCGAGGCCATGAGGCGCCAGGGCGTGGCCCCCGCGCAGCCGATCGAGCACCTCGCCGAGAGCGTGCCGCTCAGCACGCTGCCGGCCACCGTGTCCACCACAGGGGCTGGCGGTGCTCTGCAGCCCGTGATCGGGGTGCGCGACGACTCCCTGGGGCCGTTCGCCATCAAGGCCAGCGGTGCCATGCTGCTCGCCGGAACGGCGGGCAGCGGGCGCTCCACGGCCATCGCCACCATCGCGACCGCGCTCAGGCGGGCCGATCCCCGCATCCGTCTCGTGCACATCTCGCCGCGCAAGACCAACCTCACCCCCCTGCCCCTCTGGTCGATCTCGCTCAACGACCCCACGCAGATCGCGGCCTTCGCCGACGACGTCACGGCTCAGCTCGACGCCGAGACCCTGAAGCCGGGGCAGTTCGCCGTGTTCGTCGAGAACATCGGGGAGCTCAACGGCTCGCCCGCCGAGGCCGACGTCGACAGGCTCATCAAGCGCGCGCTGCGCGACGACGTGTTCGTGGTGGGCGAGAGCGAGTCGTCGACCTGGTCGTCGGCCTGGACCCTCGGCGGGTCGTTCAAGAACTCCAAGAGAGGGTTGCTGCTCGTGCCTGGCGACCTCGATGGCGACTCGCTGCTCGGCACGTCGCTCGGCCGCTTCAAGCGCTCGGATCTGCCGCCTGGCCGGGGATTCTTCGTGCAGGGCGGTCGGGTCACCAAGCTCCAGGTGGCGACCCGCGATGACTGATTCCAGGGTCGTGGAAGGGTCATGGGGACTTCTCCCCATCGCCTCGATCGACACCTGTCCGTAGTGTCTTCCTTGTGAGAACGACTCACAGGAAGTAGCGGAACCGGACAGCCCGGTACCGCGGAACGAAAAGGAGAGCATCATGGCCGTTTGGGGTCTCGACGTCGAGCAGGTTCGCTCGCTCAGCAAGCAGCTCAACACCCAGTCGCAGCAGGTTCAGCAGATCCTCACGACTCTTACCAGCGCCCTCCAGAGCGTGCAGTGGTCCGGTCCGGACGCGGAGAACTTCCGCAACGAGTGGAACTCCACTCACACCGCCGCTCTGAAGCAGGTCATCACCGCCCTCGAGGACGCCTCGCAGAAGGCCTCGAAGAACGCTTCCGACCAGGAGGCCACCTCCAACGCCTAGTTGGAACCGGGCGGGGGCCTTCACGGGCTCCCGCCCTCTCTTTTCTTTTCTCTATCTATCCGATCCGCACGCTTGAGAGGGTGTCATGGCTGGTGGTTTCTACGGGGCAGACGTCGAACAGCTCCGACAACTGGCGAAGAAGTTCGACAGTGCCGCTGAGAATCTGAACACGGTGACGTCGACGCTCACCACGAGCGTCAATCAGGCGCAGGCGTGGCAGGGTCCGGATGCATCGACTTTCCGTTCCGACTGGAACGGCACGCACACGGCGCAGCTCAAGGCTGCGGTGGCGGCTCTCACCTCGGGCAGCGATGCCCTCGTGAAGAACGCCGAGGAGCAGAACACGTCGTCCACCGACGGGGGGACCTTCGGTGGCGGGGGCGGCGCCGGAGGGGGCGGCGGCTCGGGATCGGGCGGCTCAGGCGGCTCCGGCGGGGGTGGCTCGAACGGCGGCGGCACCTCGGGTGGCGGCGGCGGAGGCGGCGGGGGCGGAGGAGCCGGTGACGGTTCCGATGACGACTCCGGCAGCTACGCCCACGGCTTCGAAGACGAGGGCTACGCCGATTCCGGTGTGACCTACGACGAGAACGGCAATCCGGATGCCAGGGCCGAGGCCGGCTGGCAATGGGGCACCGGAGCGGGTGCCAACGGCAGCTTCGGCGACGAGAACTTCGGCGGCGAGGGATCGGCCGACGTCTTCCTGGGTGTCGACTCCGACGCCGAGGCCGGAGCTGGCTGGAACGAAGACGGCGCCTACGCCGATGCGTCGGCAGAGGGCTTCGTGGGTGGCCGCGCCGAAGCCAACGGCTCGTTCTCGGCGGGTGACGGCATCCTCACGGGTGAAGGCAGCGTCGAGGCCATCGTGGGGGCCGAGGCCCAGGCCAACGCCGGTGCCACCATCGGCCTCGACGGCATCGGTGCGAACGCCGGTGTCGACGCCTTCGTGGGCGGTCGCCTCGGAGCGGATGCCGAGGCCTCCCTCGCCGACGGCGCCGTCACGGCCGGCGCAGGCGCCGAGGTGATGTACGGCATCGGCGGCCATGCCAACGTCGACGCCTCCATCACCATGGACGAGATCAGCGTCGGGTTCGATGTCGGGGCAGCGTGGGGCTTCGGTGCCGGCGTGAGCGCCGAGATCTCGATCAGCCCGAAGGACACCATCGACGCCGTCGGTGACTGGCTCGGTTTCTGACCCCTCTGATCGCATTCCCCTTCGAACTCTGAAAGGCTCGAACCATGTCGAACACCCTCAGCTTCCCGGGCGACTCCGCCCCCGCCCTCCCCTCCATCGGTCTCACGGTGCCGGATGACTGGAGCGCCCTCGCGGTCTCCGGTGCCGTGCTCGCCGCGGGAAAGCAGGTGGAGCCGGAGCACTTCCGCCCCAACATCGTCGTGGCGATCTCGCGGTTCGCAGCGGGCTACACGCTGCAGACCGCCATCGACGCCGTCGTGGCACGTGTCGAGTCCATCGAGGGTGTGCAGGAGCTCGGTCGCGACGCCCACGAGGTCCTCGGCCGTGAGGGCTTCCGCATGGAGTTCAGCTACCCGGATCCCCGGGTCGGCTCGCTCATGCAGGGCGTGCGGATCGCCATCGTCGAGAACGGCCCCGTCACCGACCTCGTGCAGATCACCGGCACCACCTCGGGGCAGCAGGCCACCGAGATGTGGGATGAGATCCGCGAGATCCAGTCCAGCGCGATCACCACGGCGTAAGGGCATGGCTCTCTCGTTCACCGATGCCCAGGCCCAGGTGCTCGCCCTCAACAGCGACGAGCTGCCTTTCGTCTACGAGGCGACGCCCTACGGCATCCGCGCCTCGTGGAAGTACGCCGACGTGAAGTGGGCCGCCATCACGGCGGCAGGCACCATCTCCGCCGAGTACGAGCTGAGGGTCACGCTCGACGCCGCGGAGGCGACGTGGACTTTCGACGAGACCGAGACCTCGAGTCGATCCGGGGTGCAGAGCACCGGCGACGGCGGCTTCGGCCTGTCGTTCGGCAGCTCGACGTTCAAGGGCAACCAGAAGAAGTCCTCCTTCCGATTCGGCGCCGGATCGGCCGCGAGCACGAGTGACCGCCAGGGCACCCACGAGGGCAACACCTACGGGTACTCGTTCACGACCGACGAGGTGAAGGATCCCCTCGTGGGCGCCCTCACGGCCGCCGGCTGGGAGCCCGCCCGCAAGGGCTTCTTCGGCACACTCTTCGGCGGCTGAGTAGTGCGACTCCCTCAACGGGTGTAACTTTGCAGTCTGCGCAATGTTTGGCGCAGGTTCCCATGTGCGCTCTCTGAGGATTGTCATGTCTCGTTCCGAATCGTCGTCCCGTTCCGTGAAGGGCGACAAGGTGCCGTCCAAGGGTGCCAAGGCCTCCGAAGCGAGGGCTCAGGCGCTCAAGGACGCCGGCGGCAAGATGACGCACCGCCAGATCCTCTTCATCATCTTCGGACTGATGGCGGGCATGTTCCTGGCCTCGCTCGACCAGACCATCGTGGGCACCTCGATGCGCACGATCGGCGACGACCTCGATGGCATCTCGCTGCAGGCGTGGGTGACCACGGGCTACCTCATCATGTCGACGATCTCGACGCCGCTCTACGGCAAGCTCTCCGACATCTTCGGCCGCCGCCCGCTCTACATCATCGCGATCGCGATCTTCCTCGTGGGCTCGCTGCTCGCCGGCATCGCCACGAACATGTACGAGCTCGCCATCTTCCGCGCCATCCAGGGCCTCGGTGCCGGTGGACTCATGTCACTCGCGCTCACCGTGATGGGCGACATCCTCGCCCCCCGCGAGCGGGCCAAGTACCAGGGCTACTTCCTCGCCACCTTCGGCATCTCGAGCGTGATCGGCCCGCTGCTCGGCGGCCTGCTCTCCGGCGCTCCCGAGATCCTCGGCATCACCGGCTGGCGCTGGATCTTCCTGCTCAACCTGCCCATCGGCGCCGTCGCCATGGTGATCGTGCTGCTCTTCCTGCACATCCCGCACACCAAGCGCGCCGTGCGGATCGACTGGTGGGGCGTGGCCGCCGTGGTGCTCACCGTGGTGCCCGTGCTGCTCGTGGCCGAGCAGGGCCGCGAGTGGGGCTGGGGATCGTGGGGCGCCATCCTCTGCTACGTGCTCGCGCCGATCGGCCTCATCCTCTTCCTGGTCGTCGAGAAGCGCATGGGCGACGACGCCATCATCCCGCTCAAGCTCTTCAAGTCGCCCACGTTCTCGATGGCCACGATCCTCGGCGTGCTCGTGGGCTTCGGCATGTTCGGCGCCATGATGACGCTGCCCAACTACCTGCAGATCGCCACCGGCGCCACGCCCACCGAGGCGGGCCTCATGATGATCCCGATGGTGCTCGGCCTCATGATCGCCTCGATCGTCTCGGGTCAGCTCATCTCGCGCACCGGCCGCTACCGCATGTTCCCCATCCTCGGCACGGGCCTGCTCGTGGTCGCGTTCTTCTACCTCACCTTCGTCTCGGCCGACAAGCCGGTCTGGTACGTGCTCATCGGCATGCTCGTGATCGGCCTCGGGCTCGGCCAGCTCATGCAGACCCTCACGATCGCGTCGCAGAACTCGGTGGGGCCGCGCGACATCGGTGTGGCCACCTCGGCGTCGACGTTCTTCCGCTCGATCGGTGGAACGCTCGGCACGGCCGTGGTGTTCTCGGTGCTGTTCTCGCGCCTCGGCACGACGCTCCCGGCCGCCTTCACCGACCCCGACATCCTGGCGGGCGCCCAGACGGCCGCCGCCGACCCCTCGGTGCAGGCGGATCCGGCCAACGCCGCCATCCTGCAGATCCTCACGAACGCGCAGAGCAACCCGGCCTCGGTCGGTGACGCCCTGAGCGGGGACACCTCGTTCCTCGTGGGCGCCGACCCGCGGCTCACGCTGCCGTTCGTCGACGCCTGGGCCAACGCCACGTCGACCGTGTTCTGGGTGTGCCTCGCCGTGGTGGCGGTGGCGTTCGTGCTGAGCTGGTTCCTCAAGGCCACGCCGCTCCGCGGCAAGTCGGCCCTCGAGGAGGCGGCAGACGCCGATGCCGCTGCGGCCCCCGCCGTGCAGGCGCAGCTGGCTGCGGACGAGATGGGCGCCATGGTGGCCCCCGACACGAGCTCCACGCCGGTGCAGCGCCCCGCAGACCGCTAGCCCGGCCGACCGCCAACCTCAGCGACCGCTAGAAGTCGCGGAGGTTGGCGCGCAGGCCGCCCGTGCCGTAGGTGGTGCGGAGGATGCCGCGGCGCCGCAGGATCGGCACGAGCTCGTCGAGCATGCGGTGGATGGTGACGGGGTGCAGGTCGCCCGAGAAGATGAAGCCGTCGTTCTCTGTCTCGTCGCCGATCTCCTGGATGAAGTCGGCGATCTCCTCCGCCGTGCCCACGTAGCCTGCGCGCTCGGAGATGCGCCCGAGCCGTGCCTTCGCGGTGAGCAGCTCGCGCAGCGTTGCGTCGGCGAACGAGTCGAAGCCGCCGAGCAGACCCTTGATCGAGCCGCGCGAGACGTGGTCGCCGAAGATCGCCGGATCGACCGGCCGATCGAGATCGAGCGCGGTGAGATCGGTCTCGAGATCGCTCGACTGGCCCGCGGCGATCTGCAGCAGAGCGGCGTCGTCCGGGTGCGCGGAGGCGTCGACGAGGCGCTGCGCCTCCTCGGGGCTCGAGACCACGATGGGCTTGAAGACGAAGAGGATGTCGATGTCGGCGGGGCTGCGACCGTGCGCGATCGCGGCCTCGTGCACACGGGCCCGGTAGGCGCGGATCGTCTCGACGTCGAGCGAGGCGAGCGCGAGCTGCACTTGCGAGTTGGTGCCCGCGAAGGAGAGGCCGCGCGGCGAGCCGCCTGGCGAGACCACGATCGGGTCGCCGGAGGAGGCCTCTGGCGAACGCGAGCCATCGGCGGCGCCCGACCCGCCCCCCAGCTCGGGGAACGGCAGCGCGTTGAGCGGCCCGTCGAACCGGTAGTGCTCGCCTCGGTGCTCGAAGGCGTCGAGCTTCGACCCGTCGGCGAAGTGTCCGGTCGCCGCGTCCTGCACGAGAGCGCCCTCGCCCCAGCTGTGCCACAGCCGCTGCACGGCCCCGAGCCACTCCTCGGCCCGGTCGTACGCCCCGTCGTGGTCGAGCGGCGGCACGCCGAAGTGGCGCGAGGAGCCGACATCCGTCACCACGTTGATGCCGAACCGGTGATCGCTCAGGTGCTGCAGCGTGGCGAACTGCCTGGCCGCCTGGTACGGCGCGTAGGCGAGCGGATTGACCGTGGGCGCGATGCCGATGTGCTGCGTGACGTCGAAGAGGTACGGCGCGAGCAGCAGCGGGTCGTGCTTGGGCCCGCCGTAGGCGCTCCGGATGCGCAGGTCGAGCGTGTCGGCGTTGCCGAGCGAGAGCGCATCCTCGATGATCACGAGGTCGAAGCCCGCCTGCTCGAGGGTGCGCACCGACTGCTGGTAGAGCTCGGGGCGGTGCCAGGGGTGGTTCCAGTCGTAGTACGGATGGCCCCAGCCGTGCGGGCCGAAGCCGCGCGAGAGGAACCAGCCGAAGTGCTGCGGGTGCGCCACCATCAGACGGCGACCCGGTCGGCAGGGCGCAGCACGGCGCCGGACGCCGCGAGCGCCTGCGCCAGGTCGGCGAGCAGGTCGTCGGCATCCTCGACCCCGATCGACAGGCGGATGAGCCCCGGCCAGATGCCGGCCTCGTCGAGCTGCTCCCTGCTGCGGTAGGCGTGCGTGGTGGAGGCCGGGTGGATGATGAGCGAGCGCACGTCGCCGAGGTGCGTCATGCGGGTGAAGAGCTCGACCGCGTCGATGAACCGCCTGGCCTCCTCCTCCCCGCCCTCGAGCGTGAACGAGAACACCGACCCCTGGCCGCGAGGCAGGTACCGCTCGGCGAGGGAGTGGTGGGCGCTCGACTCGAGCCCCGCGTGGTCGACCGAGGCGACGCCCGGCTGCTGGTCGAGCCAGCGGGCGATGGCGAGAGCGGTGGAGGACTGGCGGTCGACCCGCAGCGAGAGCGTCTCGATGCCCTGCTCGATGAGGAACGCGTTGAGCGGCGACGGCGTGGGCCCGAAGCGCGAGGCCACGACGTCGCGCGCGTAGACGGAGAAGGCGGCCGGCCCGAAGCGCTCGAGGTAGCTGCGGCCGCCCAGGGCGTGCGCCGGAGACGTGAGGTGGGGGAAGTGCGGCGCCCCGGATCCGTCGACGGCGCCCCAGTCGAATGCGTCGCCCGACACGATGGCCCCGCCGAGCACCGAGCCGTGCCCGGCCAGGAACTTGCTCGCCGAGTGCACCACCACGTCGGCGCCGTGCTCAAGCGGGCGCAGCAGGTAGGGCGTGGCGAAGGTGTTGTCGACGATGAGCGGGATGCCGTGCCTGTGCGCCACCTCGGCCACGAGAGCGAGATCGACGAGGTCGTTCTTGGGGTTCGGGATGGACTCGACGAAGAGCGCCCTGGTGGTGGGGCGGATGGCGAGCTCCCACGCGAGGGCGTCGTTGTGATCGGCCACGAACGAGGTCGAGATGCCGAGCCGACCGAGGTTGTCGACGAACAGTCCCCTCGAACCCTCGTAGATGCTGTTGGCCGAGACGAGGTGGTCGCCCGCCTGCAGCAGGGCGAGCACCGCCACCGACACCGCCGCCTGGCCGCTGCCCACGAGGATGGCCTCCCGCCCGCTCTCGAGGGCGGCGATGCGCCGCTCGACCGAGGCGTTCGTGGGGTTGCCGATGCGCGTGTAGGTGAAGCCGTCGTCGGCGCCGCCGAACCTGTCGCGGGCCTGGTCGAAGTCGTCGAAGACGAAGCCGGCACTGAGGTAGATGGGGGTGGCTCTGGCGTTCACGCCGCCTGGGCCGTCACTCGTGCGGCCGGCGTGCACCTGGCGCGTGGCGAAGCCGTGGGGCCGCCCTGAATCGTTCATGCCGGTCATCCGCCGCTCCTCCCGTGGTCGATGCACCAGAGTCGCACGTCGGCCCGTGGCGCAAGCCGTTTGCGAAGTTCTGTTACGAAATGCGGGGGCGCTACTCTAGGAGAGCGCTCTCACGAGCCGCGACCGCCACGCAAAGGAGCAGTGCACGATGACGACCTCATTCCCTCCCGGGTTCCTCTGGGGCTCCGCCACCGCCGCGGCCCAGATCGAGGGCGCCGCCTTCGACGATGGCAAGGAGGCCTCGATCTGGGACACCTTCTCGCGCCTGCCCGGCGCGGTGCTGAACGGCGACACCCCCGATGTGGCGGTCGACCACTACCACCGCATGCCCGCCGATGTGGCGCTCATGAAGCAGCTCGGGCTGCAGTCGTACCGCTTCTCCACGAGCTGGGCGCGCATCCGCCCCGGTGACCGCGACGTCAACCCCGCGGGGCTCGACTTCTACTCGCGCCTCGTCGACGAGCTGCTCGAGGCCGGCATCCTGCCCTGGCTCACGCTCTACCACTGGGACCTGCCGCAGGCGCTCGAGGAGAAGGGCGGCTGGGCGAACCGCGAGACGGCGTTCCGCTTCGCCGAGTACGCCGAGATCACCTACCAGGCGCTCGGCGACCGGGTGACGCACTGGACCACCTTCAACGAGCCGTTCTGCTCGTCGCTGCTCGGCTACGGCTCCGGTGTGCACGCACCAGGCCGGCAGGAGCCCGCCGCCGCCGTGGCCGCCGTGCATCACCAGCACCTCGCCCACGGCCTCGCCGTGCAGCGGCTGCGCGACCTGGGGGCGCCGCACCTCGGCATCACCCTGAACCTCACGAACGCCATCCCCGCCAACCCGTCGGACCCGGTGGATGCGGATGCCGCGCGCCGGCTCGACGCGCTCAACAACCGCATCTTCCTCGACCCGCTGCTGCGCGGGGAGTACCCCGCCGACATCCGCCACGACCTGGCCGAGTTCGGTCTCGACGACATCGGCGACGACGCCCTCGTGAAGCCGGGCGACCTGCAGATCATCGCGCAGCGCCTCGACTTCCTGGGCGTCAACCACTACCACGACGACATGGTGAGCGGTCACCCGCTGCCCGCGCCCGCCGACCCCTCCGTGGTGCCCATCGACCCGCACGCCGTGGCCGGCGGTCGCGCCGTGGGCTCGCCGTTCGTGGGCTCGGAGTTCATCACCTTCCCGCTGCGCGGACTGCCGCTCACGGGCATGGGCTGGGAGGTCAACCCGGCAGGTCTCCGCACGCTGCTCGTGCGCCTCGGCCGCGAGTACCCCAACCTGCCTCCGCTCTACGTCACCGAGAACGGGGCCGCCTACGACGACACCGTGTCGGATGGGCCGGAGGGCGAGGCCGTGCACGACGTGGAGCGTACGCAGTACATCCTCGACCACATCGACGCGGTGTCGGAGGCGCTGGCCGACGGCGCCGACGTGCGCGGCTACTTCGTGTGGTCGCTGCTCGACAACTACGAGTGGGCCTGGGGCTACGGCAAGCGCTTCGGCATCGTGCGGGTGGACTACGACACGCTCGTGCGCACTCCCAAGGACAGCGCGCTCGCCTACGCCGAGGTCATCGCCGGGTCCGCAGCCGCGTCGTGATCCCGAGCGGCAATCCCACACTCGAGATGGTGGCCGCCGCGGCCGGTGTCTCGCGCGCCACGGTCTCGCGCGTGGTCAACGGCAGCCTCTCGGTGACCCCGGAGGCGGCCGCGGCCGTGCACGCCGCCGTGGCGGAGCTCAACTACGTGCCCAACCGGGTGGCGCGCTCGCTCGCGAGCCGGCGCACCGACGTGATCGCGCTCATCGTGCCGGAGTCGACCTCCACGGTGTTCGCCGATCCGTTCTTCGCGCCCGTGGTGCGCGGCGTCGCGCGAGCTCTCGCCGACACCGACTTCACGCTCAACCTGCTCGTGGCCTCCGAGGCGCGGCCCGAGAAGACCCGGCGCTACCTGCTGGGCGGCAACGTCGACGGAGCGCTCGTGGTGTCGCACCACTCGGGCGACCACTCCTACCTCGGGCTCAGCGACTCCCTGCCGATCGTGTTCGGTGGGCGCCCGCTCAACCCCGAGCTGGCCTCGCGGCACTATGTCGACGTCGACAACCGCGCGGCGGCCCGTGCCGCCACCGAGCACCTGCTCGCGGCGGGGCGGCGGCGCGTGGCCACGATCGCGGGGCCGCAGGACATGCCGGCCGGCATCGACAGACTGGCCGGGTGGAGCGACGCCGTCGGGGCCGCCGGTGGGGACACCTCGCTCGCCGAGCACGGCGCCTTCACCCAGGAGTCGGGGGCAGAGGCCGCCACCCGGCTGCTCGACCGGGCAGGCGCATCCGCCCCCTCCGACGGCCCCTTCGACAGGCCCTTCGACGGACTCTTCGCGGCGAACGACCAGATGGCCGCCGGCGCCATCCAGGTGCTGCGGCAGCGCGGCTACGCGGTTCCGGCCGATGTGGCCGTGGTGGGCTTCGACGACGACGCGTTCGCCGCCACGCTCGACCCCCCGCTCACCACGGTCAGGCAGCCCGCGACCGAGCTCGGGGTGTCGATGACCGAGCTGCTCGTGCGCCTCATCAACGGCGACGAGGTGGCGCACCGCACCATCATCCCCACCGAGCTCATCCGCCGCGGAACGGCCTGAGCAGCAGTCACGCTGGATCGTCAGGGGGTGCCGCGCGGTCGCCACTGGGCTGCGCGCTCGTTCACCTCGGCGAGGCGTGCGGTCTCCTGCACGCGCCGCTCCCGGGTCTCGGGCCGCTTCGCCTGCACGATCCACTCCAGGATCCCCCGGCGGGCCGAGCGCGGGAACGCCTCCCAGTTGCTCCTCGCGTGCGGGAACGCGTCGAACGCGTCGGCGAGGTCGGCGGGCACGATGAGGTCCTCCACCTCGTCGAGCAGCGACCAGGCCCCGTTGGCGACGGCGGCGGAGATGGCCTCCTCGCCGGCAGGCAGCATGAGGCCATCGCGCCGCAGCGCCTCCACCCGCAGCTTGTTCGGCCGCGACCACGCGCTCGTGGGCTTGCGAGGCGTGAAGTAGAGCATGGTGCGCTCGTCGTCGAGCTTCTGCGGCTTGCTGTCGACCCAGCCCACCGCGAGCGCCTCGGAGACCGCGTCGTCGTAGCTCACGGCGGGGCGGCCGGTGGCCTTCTTCCACGAGACCAGCCACACCGACGGCTCGGTGCGGTGGTTCTCGACGAGCCACTCGCGCCACTCGGCGCGGGTCTCGGCGTGGAACCGACCGACCTGCGGCATCGCCCCGCCCCTCCCGGTTACTGCGTGGTGGTGCCGTCAGCGGTCGCTGCGGCGAGAGCGTCGACGAGCTGGTCGAGGCCCCACGGCAGCGAGAGCGCGGTGGGCGGCGAGACGGCGGCGATGTACTGCGCGCCCACGAGCTCGGCCACGTTGCCCGACGCGACGGCCGGGATGACCGAGGTCTGCGGCGCGGTGAGGAACGTGTCCGCCGCCTCCTGCGTGTCGGAGTACGCGAGCACCACGTCGGACTCGAGCTGGTCGAGCTGCTCGTAGCTGAGCGTGTAGAAGAACGTGGAGTCGCCATTGGCGAGCGCGTCGACCGACGGAGCGCTCTCGAAGCCGAGGTCGAGCATGAACTCCACCCGCGGGTCCTCCTTCTTGTAGACGTAGAAGGTGCCCGCGGAGTCGACGACCGCCGCGATGGTCTTGCCCTGGAACTCGGGGTGCTCGGCGGCCTTCTCGGCGAGCTGGTCGTCGATGCCGGCGAGCACCTCCTCAGCCTCCTCCGACTTGCCGAGGGCCTCGCCCACGATCGTCACGACGTCGCGCCACGGGGTGCTCCACGCCTGGTCCGGGTAGGCAACGGTGGGGGCGATCTGGCTGAGCGTCTCGTACTGCTCCTCGGTGATGCCCGAGTAGACGGCGAGGATGACATCCGGATCCGCGGCCGCGATGGCCTCGTAGGGCGGCTCATCGGCCGACTCGGGGAGCACGGTGGGCATCTCGGCGCCCGCGGCATCGACGGCCTCCGCCACCCACGGCAGCACGCCGTTCTCGTCGCCCGCGTAGGAGTCGAACGGGATGGCGACGGGGATGGTGCCGAGCGAGATGGCGGCGTCGGTGGAACCCCAGCCGAGCGTCACGACGTTCTGCGGGTCGGCGGGCACCACGGTCTCGCCGAAGGCGTGCTCGATGGTGACGGAGTCACCGGTCGAGGCGCCCGTGGTGCTCGAGGCGGAGTCGCCGGTGTCGGATCCGGAGGCGCAGCCGGTGAGCACGAGTGCTGCGGCGAGGGTGGATGCGGCGAGGGCAGCGAGACGGGGGCGGGGCACGTGTTCTCCAAGGGGGTTCGGGCTGGGTGGTGCGATAAGGGTTGCCTTACCTAATCATCGTAGGTCACGATGCCGCTCCATGGAAGCGCCCGCGGGGGACGACCATCGGGGACCCGCTCACCGGATCCGGGATCACGAGCGCGTCGAGCCCGAAGGCACTCCGCACGATCTCCGGCGAGATGACCTCGGCGGGAGGCCCCTCCGCCACGATCCGGCCGCCCGCCATCACCACGAGGTGGTCGGCGTACCTCGCTGCGAGGTTGAGGTCGTGCAGCACCATCACCACGGTCGTGCCGCGCTCGCGGTTCTGCTCGTGCAGGAGGTCGAGCACCTCGATCTGGTGGGTCACGTCGAGGAAGGTGGTGGGTTCGTCGAGCAGCAGGATGTCGGTCTCCTGCGCCAGGGCCATCGCGATCCACACGCGCTGCCGCTGGCCGCCGGAGAGCTCCTCCACGCGGCGTTCGGCGATCCCGAGGGTGTGGGTGGAGCGCAGGGCAGCGGCGACCGCGCGGTCGTCCTCCGCCGTCCACTGCCGGAACAGGCCCTGGCGCGGAAAGCGGCCGCGGCCCACGAGGTCGGCCACCGTGATGGCCTCCGGCGCCACGGGCTGCTGCGGCAGCAGGCCGAGCACGGTGGCGAGCTTCTTGCTCGGCAGCCGGTGCACGTCGGCGCCGTCGAGCGTCACGGCCCCCGACTCCGGCTTGAGCAGGCGCGCGAGCGACCGCAGCAGGGTCGACTTGCCGCACGCGTTCGGCCCCACGATCACGGTGGTGGCGCCGTCGGGCACCTCGAGGTGAAGCTTCTCGACGATCCGTCTGCCATCGTAGCCGAGGCTCAGATCCTCGGCGCGCAGCTCGTGCCTGGTCATGCTGCTCCTCTCATGCGGTTGCCGCGGGCCAGCAGCGCGAGCAGGATCGGGGCGCCCACGACCCCCGTGACGATGCCCACGGGCACCTGCAGCCCCGGCAGACCGTGCTGCGCCACGATGTCGGCGCCCGACACCACGACGGCCCCCACGAGGGCGCTCGTGACAAGGGCGGCGCCGCCGCGCGTTCCGCCGCCCAGCAGGCGCCGGGCGATGGGTGCCGAGACGAAGGCCACGAAGGCCACGGGCCCTGCCGCCGCGGTGGCCACGGCCGCGAGCCCCACCGCCACGAGGGTGAGCAGCAGCCGCGTGGGCACCACGCGCACCCCGAGCGCCGCGGCGGCCTCGTCGCCGAGCTGCAGCATCCTGAGCCTCGGGGCGAGCAGGGCGAGGCCGAGGGCGAGCACGACCCCCGCGATGGCCATGACGGCGATCTCCTCGGGCTGCACGGTGCCGAGGCTGCCCACGAGCCACACCAGGGCCGCCTGGGCGTCGCGCACGTCGGCTCGCGTGAGCAGGTAGCCGATCGCCGCTTGCGCGAGGAAGGCGAGGGCGATGCCGATGAGCACGAAGCGCGACCCGGCCATGCCGTGCCGGGAGGCGAGCACCGTGATGAGCGCCGCCACCAGCACGGCGCCCGCGAAGGCCGCGAACGACACGGCGAGGCCGCTCCAGCCGAGCAGCAGGATGGCGCCGACGGCCGCCGCGCTCGCGCCCTGCGAGATGCCGATGATGTCGGGGCTCGCGAGCGGGTTGCCGAGCAGGCTCTGGAACACGGCCCCCGCGAGCCCGAACGCCGCGCCCACGAGCACGGCCAGCACGAGTCGCGGCAGCCGCAGCCCGAGCACCACGAAGCGGTCGCCGCCCGAGCCCTGGCCCACGAGGGCCGCGAACACGTCGCCGGGAGGCAGCACGCGGTCGCCGAGCATGAGGGCGAGCACGGCGAACGTCACGAGCAGCACCACGAGCACCGCGGTCACGGCCACGAGCCGCCCTCCGCACACTCGGCGCACGGCCGCGAGCATGCGCCGGTCGTCGTCCCACTCCGCCCCGGCCTGCCCGCGCCGGCCGCCGTCGTCGGCGCCGGGATGCTCGCGCCGGCCGCCGTCGATGCCGGTCATCGGATGACCGCCCGGTCGCGGCGCACGAGCGCGATGAGCACCGGTGCGCCGATGATGGCCACCACGATGCCGGCCTCGAGCTCGGCGGGCTGCGCGATGAGACGGCCGAGGGTGTCGGCGAGCACGAGCAGCATGGCGCCGAGCGGCAGGGAGTAGATCGCGATCCACCGGAAGTCGGCCCCCACGAGACGCCGGGCGAGGTGCGGCACCACGAGCCCCACGAACACGAGCGGGCCCGCGAGCGAGGTGGCCGATCCGCAGAGCAGCACGATGGCGATGCCCGCGGCGGCCCTCGTGAGGCCCACACGCTGGCCGAGGCCGCGTGCCACGTCGTCGCCGAGGGCGAGCCCGTTCAGGCTGCGGCCGAGCAGCAGCGCCATGGCGGCGCCCACCACGAGGAACGGGGCGAGGGTCACCACGGTGCCCGCATCACGCGCCACGAGCGAGCCGACCGACCAGAACCGGTACTGCGAGAGGGTGTCGAGATCGCGCAGCAGCACGAGCGTGATGAGCGAGGTGAGCACGGCCGTGACGGCGGCGCCTGCGAGGGTGAGGCTGAGCGGCGTGGGCCCTGTGCGGCCGGAGGCCACCGCGTAGACGAGCACGGCCGCCGCGGAGGCGCCGAGGAAGGCGAACCAGATGTAGCCGGAGGGGCTCGTGACCCCGAAGGCGGAGATCGCCACGACCACCGCGAGCGAGGCGCCCGAGTTCACGCCGAGCAGCCCCGGGTCGGCGAGCGGATTGCGGGTGAGCCCCTGCATGAGGGTGCCCGCGAGACCGAGGGCCGCGCCCGCGACGAGGCCGATGACGGTGCGCGGCACCCGCAGGTCGAGCACCACCATCTGGTCCACGGAGGTGTCGGAGCCGCTGCCGCCGGTCGCGCGGCCGCCCAGCGCCTCGAGCACGCCGGCCAGGTCGATCGACCGCGATCCGAGGAACAGACTGATGCCCACCGCCACGAGCACACCCACCACGAGGCCGATCAGCCCGAGCACGCGAGCGAGCCGCCGCCCCTGGGCGGCTCCCTTCACTGCCCCTCGGCCTTGCCGAGCCGCCAGTAGCCCATGAACGCCACGCGGTGCCGATCCACCCCGATCTCGCTCACGAGCAGTCTGCGCAGCAGCTTGATGCACGCGGATTCGCCGGCCAGCCAGGCGTAGAAGCGCCCGGAGGCGTCGTCGGGCGAGTCCCACAGCATCTCGACGTCCACGTCGATGTCGGCGAGCTCCTGGGTGGTCGCGGACAGGGCGGGGGCGATGCGGTCACGGTGGGTCTCGACCCACTCGCGCACGGCGTCGGGCAGCCGCGGGGCCGCATCACGGGGCAGCCACGTGATCGTGGCGTCGGCCGCGGTCTCGACCTCCCACCGGTCGCCCGAGGTCGGCACCTCGAGGAAGGCCTGCGCCCGCGTGCCCGCCGGGAGCGACTCGAGGATGGCGCAGATGGCGGGCGCCGCCGTCTCATCGCCCGCGAGCAGGTAGTCCACGGCCTCGCCAGGGTGCCAGTCGAGGCCCTGCCGGTAGTCGAGGCTCAGGTCGTCCGGGCCCACGAGCACGATCTCGTCGCCCACGGCCGCCGAGGCGAGCCACGCCGCAGCGGGGCCGTCCGCGCCGTGCTCCGTCGTGTGCACCACGAAGTCGATGTCGAGCTCCACCGGCCGGTCCGAGGTCGCCGCCCGCAGAGCGCGCACGGTGTAGGTGCGGAACGGGTTGCGCTCGGCATCCGGCAGCTCGCGCCACGCCTGGTACCAGACCCCGGCGTCGAGGCTCCGCTCGTCGAACCAGAAGTCTCCGCCGTAGCTCCCGTCGGCGTGCGGCAGCACGAGCTTGACCCGCTGGTCGAGCCGCGCCGTGCCGAAGCGGTCGAACTCCGCGCCGGTGAACGTCACCCGTCGGAAGCTCGGACTCAGCTGCTCGATGCGCACCACCTCGGCCCGGAACGGGCGGTACGAGGGCCGGGCCGAACGCTCGGCGTTAGTGCGGGCAACATAGGTAAGCATAACCTAATTATGCACGACCCTCCTGAGGCTCCCCCAGATCCACGAATCGAGCGGTGGGCAGGCGGCGCCGGATGACGGCGAGGGCGTCGGGGCTCTGGTCGACGAGCACGAAGTTGCGGCCGAGGGCTCTGGCCACGGCTCCCGTGGTGCCGCTGCCGGCGAAGAAGTCGAGCACCCAGTCGCCTTCGCGCGACGACGCCTGCACGATGCGGCGCAGGATGCCCTCGGGCTTCTGGGTGGGGTAGCCGGTCTTCTCGCGGCCGGTCGGCGAGACGATCGTGTGCCACCAGACATCCGTGGGCAGCTTGCCCGCCGCGGCCTTCTCGGCCGTCACGAGCCCCGGCGCCATGTACGGCTCGCGGTCCACGGTGGTGGAGTCGAAGTAGTAGGCGGCCGGGTTCTTGACGTACACGAGGATCGTGTCGTGCTTCGTGGGCCAGCGGTTCTTCGACTTCGCCCCGTAGTCGTAGGCCCAGATGATCTCGTTGAGAAAGCTCTCGCGGCCGAACAGCGCGTCGAGCAGCACCTTGGCGTAGTGGGCCTCGCGGTAGTCGAGGTGCAGGTAGAGGGTTCCGTCGTCGGCGAGCAGTCGCCAGGCCTCCACGATGCGGGGCTCGAGGAACTCCCAGTAGTCGTCGAAGCGGTCGTCGTAGCTCAGCAGATCGCCCCGGATGCGGTCGTACTGCCTGCCCTGGAAGCCGATCACGCGGCCCGGCCGCTTCTCGCCGGGGTCCGCATCCGCTCGGGTGCGCGTCGAGGTGGTGGCCCGCCTGGTCTGCGTGCGCCCGGTGTTGAAGGGCGGATCGAGGTAGATCATCGTGAACGAGCCGTCGGGCAGCCCCGGCGTCACCTCGAGGTTGTCGGCGTGGAACACGATCCCCTCGCCGCGCGGATCGTCGCCGAACGCCTCGAGAGGCGAATCGACGACGGGCACTCCGCAATTCTGACAGTTCCGAGGGTGCGGGGTTATCCTCGGGGCACGATGAACACCGAGATCCGCAACGAACGCACCCAGAACCGCTACACGATCAGCCTCGACGATCAGGTGGCGGGTTTCGCCGACTACCGCATCGAGGGCGAACGCATCGTGTTCGTGCGCACCGAGGTCGACCCCCGCAAACGCAAGGCGGGCGTGGCCGGCGAGCTCGTGCAGCACGCGCTCGATGACGTGCGGGTGAACGGATCGCTCGCGGTCGTGCCCGACTGCTCGTTCGTGGCGCACTTCATCGACACGCACCCCGACTACCAGGAGCTCGTCGACCGCGGCTGAGCGAGGTGCGGCGGGATTGTGGTGGGATGGGTGCCATGCCCGATGAAGAGCTCCCCACCTCCCGTCCGTTCCTGATCGATGCCGGCGGCGACGTGGCCTCGAATCCGCTCGAATCCGAAGCCGAGGCCGTGCGCGCCGAGGCCGACGGCTACGACGGCGTGCTGGCCATCGAGCTCAAGCACGATCCCTTCGTGAGCCTCGCCCTCTCGGCGAGGGCCACCGAACGGGTGCGCCTCACGAGCGCCATCGCCGTGGCCTTCGCCCGCAACCCCATGAACACGGCGATGCTCGCCAACGACATCCAGCTCATCTCGGGCGGTCGCTTCGTGCTGGGCCTCGGCTCGCAGGTGAAGGCGCACATCGAGCGCCGCTTCGACATGCCGTGGTCGCACCCGGCCAGGCGCATGCGGGAGTACGTGCAGGCGGTGCGCGCCATCCAGCACGCCTTCGAGACCGGCGAACGGCTGAAGTTCGAGGGCGAGTTCTACTCGCACACCCTGCTGCCGCCGATGTTCAGCCCCGGGGCGAACCCGCACGGCGCGCCTCCCATCGTGGTGGCGGGTGTGGGCGAGCTCATGACCGAGGTCGTGGGCGAGGTGGCCGAGGGGCTGCTCGTGCATCCGCTCACCACGCGCCGCTACCTCGACGAGGTGACCCTGCCGGCCCTCGCCAAGGGGCGCGCCACGAGCGGGCGGTCGGATGCGGTGGAACTGAGCCTGCCCGCCTTCGTGGCGATCGGCGAGTCCCAGGAGTCGCTCGACGTGGCGGTGCGGGCCGTGCGCAAGCAGATCGCGTTCTACGGATCGACGCCGTCGTATCGGGGTGTGCTCGAGGTGAACGGGTGGGGGGAGCTCTACGAGCCGCTGCACGCGGGGTCTGTGCGGGGCGACTGGGAGGCGATGGCCGATCTGGTGCCGGATTCGATGCTGGCGGAGATCGCTGTCGTGGGGTCGCCGGCGGAGGTGGCTGCTGGGCTGCGGGCGCGGTTCGGTGGGGTCATCCAGCGGATCTCGTTCAATGCGCCGTACCCCGTCGACCCGTCCATCTGGAGCGAGCTGCGGCGAGAGCTCGCCTGAGTCTGCCCGGGGTGGTGGGTGGCTGCCGCCGGGTGAGGCTAGCGGCGGGTTGAGCCTTGGTAGGCGGCCAGGGCGTCGGCTGCTGTTTCGTGGTCCACGACGTCGGGCTCGCCTGAGGTGGTGATGGTACCCGCGAGGATGCCCTGCACGAAGAGGGGGATCGAGCCGCCGTGGGCCTTGAGCAGGGCGTGGTCGATGGTGGGGTCGTCGAGGGTCTCGAAGGGGGTGCCCGCTTCTTCGTGGCGGCGGCGCACGAGCAGGGAGGGTGCGCTGTAGCGGCGGGCGACGGCGGCCTTGCCTGCGAGCCACGGGTCGTTGTCGGGGCCGGTTCCGGTGAACTTGGCGCGGAAGACGAGGTCGGTGTCGTCACCGCTGCCGAGCACCACGTCGACCGCGAGCTCGAGGCCTCGCTCTCGGATGAGCATCGACGCGATCACACCGAGCTCGAAGGCGTCCTCGCGTGTGAACGACTCGACGTCGAAGGGCTGCACGGCCTCGAGCGAGGCCACTGTGTACGGCTGCATCGCGGCCTCGCGGGCCTTGCCTGCGGCGCTCACGGCACGCGTCCGATCCACTCGGGGGTCGCGAATTTGGTGCGCACCAGCTCCTCGGCCTTGGCGCGTTCCTCGGCGGTGATCTCGGAGGGCGTCGATCCGTAGAGCCCCGTGAAGGTGGTCTTGAGGCTGTCGATGATCTCGGCGCGGGGCAGGCCGGTCTGGCTGCGCAGCGGATCCACACGTTTGGCCGCCGACTTGGTGCCCTTGTCGCTCATCTTCTCGCGGCCGATGCGCAGCACTTGGACCATCTTCTCGCCGTCCATGTCGTAGCTGAGCGTGGCGTGGTGCAGCACCGCGCCGTTGCCGAGCCGCTTCTGCGCGGCCCCGCCGATCTTGCCCTTGGCGGAGGTGATGTCGTTGAGCGGCTGGTAGAACGCCTCGATGCCGAGCGACTTGAGGGCCGTGATGACCCACTCGTCGAGGAACGCGTAGGAGTCGGCGAACGACATGCCCTGCACGAGGGAGGCCGGCGCGTAGATGGAGTACGTGACCACGGAGTTCGCATCCATGAACATCGCGCCGCCGCCGGAGATGCGGCGCACCACCTCGAAGCCGTACTTCGCGGCGTTCTCGGGGTCGACCTCGTTCTTGACCGACTGGAAGCTGCCGATCACGACGGCCGGCTCGTTCCACTCCCAGATGCGCAGCGTGGGCTTGCGACGGCCCTCGCCCACCTCGATGGCGAGCACCTCGTCGAGCGCGAGCTGCATCTGCGGGCTCTCGGCGCCGGTGTGGATGAGCTGCCACTCGTAGGCGTCGAAGCTCGTGGCCTTGGCCACGGCACGGCGCACCGCCACGGCGACGGCCTCGGCGGTGAAGCCGAGCAGCACGGCGCCATCGGGCAGCGCGCTCTTGACGGCGGCCGTGATGGTGGCGGCGTCGCTGTCGACGGGCAGGCCCTCCACGGCTTCGTCGATGAGGGGCAGCGCGTCGTCGGGCTCGAGGAAGAAGTCGCCCGCGAGCCGGAACCCGCTGATCAGCCCGCCCTGCTCCTCGAGATCGACGACCACCAGCTTGCCGCCGGGAACCTTGTACTCACCGTGCATGAACGCCTCCTAGGCCTCCCCCAACTCTACTTCGGGCCCGCGGTGCGGTAGCGGTGCTCGGGGCGACCCGTGGCGCCGTACTGCAGCTCGATGGCGAGCTGCCCCTCGTGCGCGAGCGCCGAGAGGTAGCGCTGGGCGGTGGCCCGCGAGATGCCCACGCGTTCGGCCACCACGGGGGCCGAGAGCGCGGTTCCGGATGCGGCGAGCGCCTCGAGCACAGCCGTCTCGGTGGGCGAGCGGCGGGCTCCCGCACCTGTGGCCCCGGCCCCGCCGCCCGCGCCGTGCAGCACGCGGCGGGCGCGGTCGACGGTGGCCTGGTCGAGCTCGGGCTGGGCGTCGAGCAGGTTGCGGTAGCGCGTGTAGGCGCGCAGCTGCTCGGCGAGCTCGTCGTCGGCGAAGGGCTTGACGAGGTAGGCGAAGGCCCCGCGCTGGAACGCCCGGCGCACGGCCGTGGCCGTCACGGCGGCCGAGAGCACGATGGAGTCGACGTCGATGGCCCGCACGAGGTCGAGGCCCGAGCCGTCCGGCAGGTAGATGTCGGCGAGCACGAGGTCGGGCCGCTCGGCCTCCACGAGGGTGCGCGCCTCGGCCACGGTGCCCGCGGTGCCCACCACGGCGAAGCCGTCGACCCCCTCCACGATGCGGGTGTGCAGCTTCGCCACCCGGAAGTCGTCGTCGACCACCACCACCCGGAATCTCTCGGCACTCACGATCCGTCCTCCCTCTCGAACTGCCCGTCGAGGCGCGCGCAGAACACGGCGCCGTGCGGAGTGCCCGACGTGGTGCGGGTGTCGCCCGTGCCGGCCATGGCGAGCCAGAGCTCACCGCCGTTGCGTCTGGCCACCTCGGCCGAGAGGCGCAGGCCGATCCCGTGGCCGTGCACGGCGTCGGTGGCGGCGTCGGGGTCGGTGCCTGCGTCGGCGCCCACGTCGGTGCCGGAGGTCGGACCGCTCGCGCCCTCCGTGGGTGCGAGGGGGTCGTGGTGCACGCCGTCGCCGGAGTCCATCACCGAGAGGTGCAGCTCGTCGCCGTGGCGCAGCGCCTCCACCTCCACCCAGCGCGGGGTGCGCGCCGAGGCGACGGCCGCCGAGATGCCGTTGTCCACGAGGTTGCCGAGCACCGTCGTCACGTCCTCGGGATGCCGGAGCGACCCCACGACGTCCGCATCCGGCCCCACGCGCAGCAGCACTCCCCGACGCTCCGCCTCGATCGCCTTCGCCCCGAGGTACGCCTGCAGGTACGGCTCCCGGATGCGCCCCGCCCCCTCGAGCGGAGTGCGCACGGGCCCGTGGTCGCCCACCTCGGCGAGGTACTCGAGCGCCTCGTCGAGGTCGCCGGCACGCACGAGCCCCGTCACCACGTGGATGCGATTGGCGAACTCGTGCCGCTGCTCCCGCAGCGCGCTCGCGAGCGTGCCCACCGCGGTGAGCCGCCGCGAGAGGTCCTCCACGTCGGTCACGTCGCGCACGATCACGACCCGCCCGAGCAGCCGCCCCTCCCGCCGCACCTCGTGCGCATCCACGAACAGCATCCGCGCCCCCACCACCACAGCCCCCTCCCCGGCACCCGCCTCACGTGAGTCGCGCCTAAGTGCCCCCATTCCGCCACTTTCGCCCGGAATGACGACACTTAGGCGCGACTCATCTGAGGTGGGGGCGGCTCGGGCGGCTCGGATGCGGGCGAGCACGGCCGGGTGGGGCACGGCGTCGTCGAGGGGGCGGCCCACGGGATCCGTGAGCCCCAGCAGCAGGGCCGCGCGGTCGTTGCACACCGTGACCACGTCGTCGGTCGAGAGCCCGAGCACCCCATCGTCGACGCCCTGCAGCACGGCCTGCTGGTCGTGAACGAGCGCCAGCAGCTCCTCGGGCTCGAGCCCGAGCGTCTTCCGCCGCAGCCGTCGCGCGATGAACGCCGCGAGCAGCGCTCCCACGCCGAGCGCCAGAACGGTCGAGAGGGCCACGGGCACGGCATCCGTGAGCACCGTCGACCACACCTCGGTCGGCGGCAGCCCCACCGAGACCTCCCCCACCACCGTTCCACGTGAAACCATCCCGTAGATCGGCACCTTCGCGCGCGCCGAGTCGCCGAGAGTGCCCCGCTCCCAGCTCACGACCTCCTCGCCGCGCAGGGCGGCATCGGGGCTCGTCGACACCGGATCGCCGATCTCATCGGGGTTCGGATGCGCGAGCCGCCGCCCGGTGTCGTCGGTGATCACCACGAACAGCGCGCCCGTGCGCGCCTCGACCTCGCGCGCGTAGTCGTCGAGGTCGGAGGCCACGAGCTCCGCATCGGTGGAGGCGACCGCCCGCCGGGACTCCTCCTCGGCGGCCTCCCGCACGCGCGGCGTCTCGGCCACGGTCTGCGCCACCCGCAGCGCCGACTCCTGGGTCTGCTGCACGAGTCGCGCCACGGCGGTCGCGGCGAAGAGCGCCGTGGTGATGAGCGACACGAGGATCATCGCGAGCACGATCGACCGGTTCACCTGCTGCGTGAACCGCGCACCCCGCATCCTCGCCATCCCCGCATGCTAGCCCCGCGCATCCGGAACCCACTGAGCAGAATGCGCAGAACGCGCTCAATGCTCCATACGCGCCCAATGAGCACTACCGCGCGCCGCCGCGCGCCGTCTCCCTAAGGTGACGGGACCGGTCGCCACCGCCCACACCCGGCGGGCAAGACGGAACAGACGAAGGAGTCTCACGTGCTCGTCCTACTCGGATTCGGAATGGTCGCCACCTTCATGGTGCTGATCATGACCAAGCGGATGACCCCGGTCCTCGCGCTCATCATCGTGCCCACCATCTTCGGCCTCTTCGCCGGCGCCGGTCTCGGCATCGGCGACATGGCCCTCGAGGCGATCGGCGGTCTCGCCCCCACGGCGGCGCTGCTCATGTTCGCCATCATCTACTTCGGTCTCATGATCGACGTGGGCCTCTTCGACCCGCTCGTGCGCATCATCCTGAAGGTCGTCGGCCACGACCCCGTCAAGGTCGTCGTGGGCACCGCCATCCTCGCCGCCGTGATCTCGCTCGACGGCGACGGATCGACCACCTTCATCGTGGTCACGAGCGCGCTGCTGCCCATCTACCTGCGGCTCGGCCTCAGCCCTGTCGTGCTCACGTGCATCGCGGGCCTCGCCAACGGCACCATGAACATCCTGCCGTGGGGCGGCCCCACCGCTCGCGCCGCCGCCGCGCTCGACCTCTCCCCCACCGACGTGTTCGTGCCCATGATCCCCTCGATGCTCGTGGGCCTCGCCATCATCTTCGTGTTCTCGTGGCACCTCGGCCTCATGGAGCGCAAGCGCCTAGGCACCATCGACCTCCCCGAGGAGGAGGAGAGCGGCACCCGCCCGGCCGGCGGCCGCCTGTTCCGCCGCGCCGCCCCGGCCGGCACCGGCACCCGCACCGACCCCCGCGGCTCCGGCAGCCGTGCCGCCGCCGGCACCCAGGTGCGCCGCATCTCCACCACCTCGCTCAAGGCCATCGTCAACCCCGCCGACACCGCCATGGCCGACACCATGCTCGACCCGCAGCGCGCCACGCTCCGCCCCAAGCTGTTCTGGTTCAACCTCGTGCTCACGGTCGCCGTCATGGTGCTGCTCGTCGCCGATGTGCTGCCGCTCGCCTACGTCTTCATGGCCGGCAGCGCCATCGCCATCATCGTCAACTTCCCCCGAGTCTCCGAGCAGGCCGAGCGGATCGTGGCCCACGCTCCCTCCATCGTGGGCGTCGTCTCGATGGTCCTCGCCGCCGGCGTGCTCATCGGTGTGCTCGAGGGCACCGGCATGGTGGACGCCATGGCGGCCTGGGTGGCGGGCTCCATCCCGCCCGAGCTCGGAGCGTTCTCGGCGGTCATCACGGGCCTGCTCAGCATCCCGATGACCTTCTTCCTCTCCAACGACGCGTTCTACTTCGGCATCCTCCCCGTGCTCGCCGAGAGCGCCTCGGCGTTCGGCATCGACCCCGTCGACATGGCGCGCGCCTCCATCACCGGCCAGGTCGTGCACATGCAGAGCCCGCTCGTGCCCGCCATCCTGCTGCTCGTGTCGCTCGCCGGTGTGAACCTCGGCGACCACCACAAGAAGGTGCTGTGGCGCGCGGTCGTGGTGGCCCTCGCCATGCTCCTCGTCGGCGTTCTCATCGGTGCCATCGGCATCGGTTGAGGCACTGCCCGAAACGCCCCGATAACACGCCGTTCACGACCACCCCGTAACGTGGAGCCATGACCGAGACCGTCACCCGAGACGCCACCCGCCTGAAGACCGCCCGTGCCCTGCTGTTCGACCTCGACGGCGTGCTCACGCCGACCGTCGACGTGCACATGAGGGCCTGGTCGCGGCTCTTCACCGAGTTCCTCGGCGAGCGCGGTGCCGAGCCGTACAGCGACGACGACTACTACCTCTACATCGACGGCAAGCCGCGCGTCGACGGGGTGCGCTCGCTGCTCGCCTCGCGCGGCATCACGCTCCCGGAGGGCACTCAGGACGACGTGGCGGGCGACACGACCGTCTGGGCACTCGGCAACTGCAAGAACGACGTGTTCGAGGCCGAGCTGGTCGAGAACGGCGTGGAGGCCTACCCCGGCTCCCTCCTCTTCCTCGCCGCCGCTCTCGATGCGGGCTACGCGGTGGCCGTGGTCTCGTCGTCGCGCAACGCGCAGCCCGTGCTCGTGCGGGCCGGCATCCGCGACCGCTTCGAGGTGATCGTCGACGGCGTGCTCGCCGCCGCCGAGGGCATCGCCGGCAAGCCGTCGCCCGACACCTACCTGCGGGCCGCCGAGCTGCTCGGCCTCACCGCCGAGGAGTGCGTCGTGGTGGAGGATGCGCACTCGGGTGTGCAGGCCGGCCACGACGGCGGCTTCGGTCTCGTGGTGGGCGTCGACCGCGGCGTGGGCGCCCAGGGGCTGCTCGACTCCGGCGCCGACATCGTGGTGGACGACCTGGCCGAGCTGGTGCCCGCGCTCCGCTGACACGCACCACCCGCGCGCCTGGAGATCCGCTGCAGGGCCGCACCCGCCGCCTCCGCTAGCATCGATCGACCCGTCACGCTGCCCTCCCCAGAAAGCCCGCGATGAACCCCATCAGCTCCGACCCGCTCGACCGCTCGCAGTTCCCCATCGACGAGTGGGCTCTCACCGAAGCCCAGTTCGACACCGCCACCCAGGGTCGCTCCGAGACGCTCTTCGCCGTGGGCAACGGCTACCTCGGCATGCGCGGCAACTTCGAGGAGGGCCACAAGGCCTACGCCGAGGGCACGTTCATCAACGGGTTCCACGACACGTGGCAGATCCGGCACGCCGAGGAGGCCTACGGCTTCGCCCGCGTGGGCCAGACCATCGTCAACGCGCCAGACGCCCGCGTCATCCGTCTCTACGTCGACGACGAGCCCTTCGTGGTGGCCGACGCCGACGTCATCGAGTACTCGCGCCGCCTCGACTTCCGCACCGGCGTGCTCGAGCGCGTCGTGGAGTGGCGCACGCCCTCCGGCAAGCGCGTGCTCATCCGCTCGCGCCGTCTGGTCTCGTTCACCGACCGCCACCTCGCGGTCATCGACTACGAGGTCACGATGCTCGACTCGGATGCGTCGCTGCTCATCTCGAGCCAGATCCTCAACCGTCAGGATCGGGTCGACGAGTACACGGCCGCCGCGAACGGCGGATCGAACGGCCAGATCGCCGACCCGCGCAAGGCCTCGGGCTTCAGCGACCGGGTGCTGCTCCCCCGCGTGAAGACCGTGCACGAGGGCCGCTACGTGCTCGGCTACCGCACGGCGCACTCCGACATGACGCTCGCGGTCGCCGCCGAGCACCACCTCGAGACCGACAACGACTGGGACGAGTCGGCGCAGATCGACGACGACATCGCCAAGCAGGTCTACCGCATCCGCGCCAAGGCCGGTCAGCGTGTGCGCCTCACCAAGACGATCGCGTACCACACCTCCTCCACGGTGCCCACGAGCGAGCTCGCCGACCGCTGCAACCGCACGCTCGACCGCATCCGCGAAGAGCCGCTCGAGGCCGTCTTCGCCCGCCAGGCCGAGTGGCTCGACGACTTCTGGCACCGCTCCGACGTGGTGATCGAGGGTCACCCGGATGTGCAGCAGGCGGTGCGCTGGGATCTCTACCAGCTCGCGCAGTCGACGGCCCGCACCGACGGCGGCGGCATCGCCGCTAAGGGTGTCTCGGGCTCGGGCTACGGCGGCCACTACTTCTGGGACACCGAGATCTACGTGCTCCCCTTCCTCACCTACACCTCGCCGCAGGTGGCTCGGAACGCCCTGCGCTTCCGCCAGGGCATGCTGCCCGCCGCCCGCGACCGCGCGGTCGAGCTCAACCAGCGCGGTGCCCTGTTCCCGTGGCGCACCATCAACGGCCTCGAGTCCTCCGCCTACTACGCGGCGGGCACGGCGCAGTACCACATCGACGCCGACATCTCGCATGCGCTCTCGCAGTACGTCTCGGCCACCGGCGACGTCGATTTCCTCTCCCGCGGAGCCATCGACATCCTCGTCGAGACGGCGCGCATGTGGGCCGACCTAGGCTTCTGGCGCGGGCGCGGGAGCCACTCCGAGACGGTCACGTCGTCGTTCCACATCCACGGCGTCACGGGGCCCGACGAGTACACGACCGTGGTGAACGACAACCTCTTCACCAACGTCATGGCCCGCGCCAACCTGCGCGCCGCCGTGCGCCAGACCCGCGCCCTGCAGGCCAACGACCCCACAGCGTTCGAGGCCCTCGTGAAGCGCCTCGACCTCGAGCTCGACGAGGTGGAGGAGTGGTCGCAGGCCGCCGAGGCCATGCACATCCTCTTCGACGCCGATCTCGGCATCCACCCGCAGGATGCGCAGTTCCTCGAGAAGGAGCTGTGGGATCTCGACAACACGCCCGCCTCCAAGCGGCCCCTGCTACTGCACTTCCACCCGCTCGTGATCTACCGCTTCCAGGTCATCAAGCAGGCCGACGTGGTGCTCGCACTGTTCCTGCAGGGCGACGAGTTCACGACCGCCGAGAAGCGCGCCGACTTCGAGTACTACGACGCGCTCACCACGGGCGACTCCACCCTCTCCGCGTCGACGCAGTCGATCATCGCGGCCGAGGTCGGCTACCGCGAGCTCGCGCTCGGCTACTTCCTCGCGGCGCTCTACGTGGATCTCGGCGACCTGCACAACAACACCGCCGACGGCATCCACGTTGCCTCCACGGGAGGTGTCTGGAGCGCCCTCGCGTTCGGCTTCGGCGGCATGCGCGACTACCTCGGCAAGTTCACCTTCGACCCTCGGCTGCCGGAGGAGTGGGACTCGCTCGTCTTCCACGTCACGATCCTCGGCCGCCTGCTCGAGGTCGATCTGCGGCAGGACCGCATGACCTTCACCATCAAGGCGTCGTCGCCCACCCCCGTCTCGCCGCAGGCCCCCGACTCGCCGTCGGTGGCCGACTCGCCCGCGCCGCTCGAATTGTGGGTGCGCGGCGAGCGCATCCTCGTGGCTCCGGATGCGCCGGTGACGGTCGCCCTCGCCGACGACAGGCCCACCATCGAGGGAGCACCCACGACCTCCGACATCGAGGGCACTGTGCGGGCCGACGGCTCGGTCATCACGGCCTCGATGCCCACGATCGTCTCCCCTGCCGACGACACGGAGGGCCTCGTCGGCATGGACTAGCCGGCGGAGAGGCCGAGGCGGGGGTAGAGGATCTCGAAGCCCTTCTCGAAGCCGCCCTGCAGCGCGTCGGCCACGTGGCCGGCGCCCGGGATGACGTAGTAGGTCGTCTTCCAGCCCGCGGCCTGGGCCGCCTCGGAGGCAGCTTGGGCCTCGGGCTCGAAGGTGGGGTCGTTGCCGCCCACGGTGAACACCGCCACGGTGTCGGGGTAGGCGTGCGCGCCCGACTGGAGGATGGTCACGGGCTTCTGCGCCTCGAAGGCCGCCGCGTCGCCACCGAACAGGTTCGCGGTGACCTGGTCGGGCTCCTCGGATCCCGGGTAGAGCTCGCCCGAGATGTCGAGCACGTTGCCGAAGAGCTCGGGGTACTTGGCCCCGTACTTGAAGGCGCAGCCGCCGCCGTTGGAGTAGCCGGCGATCGTCCAGTGCGCGGGATCCTGCAGAATGCGCAGGTTGGCCTTCGCCCAGTTCACGACGTCGACCGTGATGAAGGTCTCGGCGTTGCCGAGCGCGGCCGTGTCGGAGCAGACGGGGTCGATGTCCTCGGCCCCGAGCTGGTCGGCCACGATGACGATCGGAGCGAGACCGGCGTTCTTCGCGGCGTACTCGTCGAGCACCTGCGCCACGTACTGCGGATCGGGGTTGCCCGGCTGGCCCATCATGAGGATCATGAGCGGCAGGTCGGGCGCATCCTCCACCTGGGCAGCGGGCGGCAGGTAGATGCCGGCGGGGCGCGACGAGAAGCCCGAGGCCGTGGCCGGGATGACCTGAGTGCCCTGCTTGCCGGCCGTCGGCATGTCGGCCGGGGGCTGCCAGGTCTCGTAGAGCGGCTGCGCGGGGGTGCCGTCGCCGTTCGGATCGGGGCTCGGCCCCGCCGTCGGCTTGTTGATATCGATCGGATGCTCGACCGTGATGCCGAAGAGCGTGGCGAGCGTGGGGTTGAGGCCGAAGTAGGCGTTGACGCCGAGGGTGCCCGCCGCGGCGAACAGCACGATGCCCACGATCGCGATCGCCTTGCGCCGGGCGCGCGAGTGCCGGAGGTTCACAATGGCGAGGCCGATGGCGGCGAACGTGGCGATCGCCCAGGCATCCGTCTGCACCGTGAGCGGCACCCCGAACACATTCAGCGCCTCCACGATCCAGATGGTCGCGAAGGCCACGAGGGCTCCGGCGAAGAGGCCGATGAGCGCGGTGAGCACCCAGCGCAGGCGCGGGGGGCGGGCGAGCAGGTAGACGAAGGCGGCGGCCGCCAGCACCCAGACGGTCCAGGGCACGGGCCCGTCGATGATGCGGGTGTCGAGGATCGCGTCGAACATCAGGCGGTTGCGCCGGTGGCGCCTGGTGCGCCTGAACCGGGCTCGGCGGCGGGGCCGGTCGTGCCCGCGATGCGGGTGTCGAGCCACGCGACGAGGTCGGCGACCACCTCGTCGCGGTTGGTCTCGTTGAAGACCTCGTGGCGCGCATCCTCGTACACCGTGAGCGTGACGTCGCTGAGCTTCGAACGCTCGCGGTAGGCGTCGCGCAGCTTGGCAGCGCTCTTCGGGCCGCCGAGGGTGTCGTCGGAGCCGACGAGGATGAGCAGGGGGACGTCGGCGTCGAGGCGTCGGGCCGGGCGGCCGAACAGGCGGAGCGCATCCGCCAGTCCGAAGAGCTTGAGCACCTCGGCGGGGAACATGAGCTGGTCGTCGGCGGCGCGCTGCTGGGCGGCCGGGTCGCGGCTCAGCCACTCGAAGCCGTTGCCCGCGCCGCCGTCGGTGGGGCGGTGCTTGCGGGTGAGGTCACCGCCGTCCATCGATCCGGGCAGGCGGTAGGCCGTGCCCGAGAGCACGATGCCGGCGTAGTGCCTGAGTGCGGGGGTGTTCACGAGCTTCTGCACCATGAGGGAACCCCAGCTGTGGCCGAGCAGCACGAGCGGCACCCCGGGGTGCTCGCGGGCGATCTGCACGCCGAGCTGGCGGATGTCGTCGACCGTCGCCCGCAGCCCTCCTGGCCCGAGGCGGCCCATGCGGCTGCGGTCGCCGCCGTGCTGGGCGAGGCCGGTGGCGCCGTGGCCGCGCTGGTCGGCGGCGTACACGCTGTAGCCGGCGGCGTTGAGATCGTGCGCGAGGGGTGCGTAGCGCGCACCGTGCTCGCCCACACCGTGAGAGATCTGCACGACGGCCTTCGGGTGCGGCACCGTCCAGCCGTGGTAGGTGATCTCCACGCCCACCTCGTCCACGAACACCGCCGTGAAGTGCGCCGCCTGCGCCCCGCCCTCCGGCGCCACCCGCCCGTCGTCCTCAGCCATACGTGCATCCTTGCACGCGGTCGCCTGTGGAATCCGGAGTTCCCCACCCCCCTTCCGGGAGCCCTCCCCTTCGCCCCGTTAATGAGCTACCCTCACTTCATGCCTCGCACTCGTCGTTCTCTTCGTTCGCCCCTCGCCCGCGCTCTCACCGCAGCTGTCGGGGCGGCCGCCGCCGCGGCGGTCGTCGGCACGCTCGTCGTCGCTCCCACCTCGCCTGCCGCCCAGGCCGTGGCTCCCCGGGTCGTGACCCTCGAGGCGCTCCGCACGGTCGCACCGGGCAACTCATCCGCCATCAGCGGCATGGCCATCGACAGCACCACGAACCGCGGCTACGTCATCGACCACGTGCACGAGACCATCGAGGCCTACGACCTCACGGGCGACCGCTTCGGCAAGATCGCCACGATCGCCCTGCCCAACGCGGTGACTCTGGCGGTCGACGAAGCCGGGCATCGCCTGTACGTGGGGCTGGCGGCGGCGAACGTGGCGGTGATCGACGTCGATCCCGACTCCTCGACGGTCAACACGGTGGTGAAGACGCTCGCCCTGGCCACCTCAGGTCAGGAGGTCGTGGCCGGAGCGGGTGACGAGGTGATCGTCGGCAATGCCTCCACCAGCTCCCTGGCCTTCGTGAACGCGGTCACCGGCTCGGTGCGTACCGTCGCTTTGCCGTCGGGTGCCTCCGACATCGAGGTCGACCGCTCCACCGGTGTCGTCTACGTCACCACGTCGTCGGTGACGAGCGTCACGGTCGTGCAGCCGGACGGATCCACAGGGAGCTGGCCGGTCGCGGAGTTCCCCCGTCACATCGCCGTGGGCGCCGGTCGCATCTTCGTCACCACCGAGGGCATGAGCGGCGAAGGCCATCTGGAAACGCTCGACAGCTCAGACGGAACGACCCTTGCACCTACTATCACCCTGCCCGCGATCGCCAGAGACCTCGCGATCGACAGAGCGTCGGGGCTCGTGATGGCCGCGCACAGCACGGCCCGGGTGCCGAACCTCACGGTCTACGACGCGGGCACGCTCGCCGAGGTGGCCAGGCAGTCGGGCGCGCCGCTGAGCTCCGTGAGTGTGAACACCGCGACGCAGCGGTTCTTCACGAGCGAAACCAACGCGAGCGATCCCGCGCACGTCACGATGATGAGGGCCGACTCCACGCCGGTGCGTGGCGTCGACCGCATCGGCGGCGCCGATCGGTACGAGGTCTCCGCCGCGGTGTCGGCCGACACCTTCTCGCCGGGGGTGGCTGTCGCGTACGTCGCCTCCGGTGCCGTGTTCCCCGATGCTCTGTCGGGGTCTGCCGCCGCTGGCCTGCGTGATGCCCCCGTGCTGCTCGTCACGCGCGATTCGGTGCCGGCCACTGTCGCGGCCGAGCTCGACCGGCTGCGTCCGCGCAGCATCGTGGTGCTGGGTGGGCCGGCCACCATCTCGGCAGCGGTCGAGACCGCTCTCGCTGCCTTCGCGCCCGCAGTCACCCGGGTCTCCGGCGCGGATCGCTACGAGGTGTCAGCCGAGCTCTCACGAGAGACCTTCTCGCCGAAGCCACCTGTGGTCTACCTCGCGTCCGGCCTGGTGTTCCCCGACGCGCTCTCCGGCTCGGCCGCCGCCGGCTTCGAGCAGGGGCCCGTGCTCCTCACCACCCGCGACCGCATCCCCGCCGCCGTCGCAGCGGAGCTCGACCGGCTGGAGCCCGATCGCATCGTGGTGCTGGGTGGCACGGCCACGGTGGCCGACTCCGTGCTCGCCGAGGCAGCAGGTCGGGCTCCCGTGAGCCGCGTGGCGGGTGCCGACAGGTTCGAGGTGTCGGCACGTGTCTCGGCCGAGACGTTCCCCGCCGAGACCGAGACGGTCTACGTGGCGTCGGGGGCGGTGTTCCCCGACGCCCTCTCCGGCTCGGCGGCGGCTATCGCGAACGGCGCGCCCGTGCTGCTCGTCCAGAACGACGCCATCCCACCCTCCGTGAAGGCCGAGCTCGAACGCATCCGCCCCACCCGCATCGTGGTCCTCGGCGGCCCCGCCACCATCTCCCCCACCCTCGAAGCAGCCCTCGAGTCCTACTTGACCCCCTGACATCGTGAACCCGCCGCCCGTCCGAACGAACGAACGAGCGAGCGAGCGAGCGGGCGGGCGAGCGAGCGAGCGAGCCGCGGGTCAGGACTCGCGGGTTATCTCCACGGTGACGAAGAGCTGGGAGCCGAAGGGGCCCGCGTAGACGCCACGCAGAGGGGCGACGTCGTTGTAGTCGCGGCCGCGGCCTACGATGACGTGCCGCTCCCCGATGTCGATGAGGTTGGTGGGGTCGAAGCCCCGCCAGTCGCCGCAGAACCACTCCACCCAGGCGTGCGACTCCCCGGCGATCGTCTCACCGATGGCCGCGTCCGGCTTGGGGTGGAGGTAGCCCGAGACGTACCGGGCCGGGATCCCCACCGCCCGCAGCGCGCCGAGCGCGATGTGCGTGATGTCCTGGCACACCCCGCGCTTGTCGAGCCACGCATCGCGCGCCTTCGACTGCACTCCCGTGACGCCCTGCACGTACTCCACCCGCCGACCCACCTCGGTGCAGATCTCGAGTGCGGCATCGCACGGGCTCACGTGCTTCGACGCGATCGACTCCGCGAGCTCGATGAGGTCGGCGGAGGGCTCAGTCAGTCGCGTCTGCTTGGCCTGCTCCACGTACGACGTCGAGGTGGCGGCCGAGTTGGCGAGCAGCTCCCAGTCCACGGGGTGCGGAGCGTGCCCGCGATTGCGCACCTCCACGAGCGAGGTCGCGGTGAGCGACAGCTCCTTGTGCGGCGTCAGCACCTCGAACGACGACACCCGGGTGCCCCAGTAGTCCACGTAGTTGTGCGACGACGACACGGGCGCGATGTCGAGCGAGGAGTGCAGCACGAACTGCCCCTCGGAGGAGACGGGCAGCATGCGCGCCTCGTTGTAGGAGGCCTGCACCTCGCCCTCGTAGCGATAGCCGGTGACGTGCCGGATGCGCAACCGGTTCATACGCTCTCTCCGATCCAGCTGGGTGCGGTGTTGGTGGGGAAGTAGCGCTGCCGCACGGCCTCGGAGGCCGCGCTCGTCGCATCCTGCACCCTGTCCATGTAGCGCGGCAGCTCCTGCAGGATGTCGGAGATGGGCCGGTACTCCAGCTGCGAGCGGATCTGGCCGAGCAGGCGCTGCGAGTTGTCGGAGACCCCGATCCGCTCACTGCGCGGGCCGAGATCGCGGAGGCACTGCTCCGCGCGGGAGACCGAGTAGAGGATGGAGCGCGGGAACAGCCGGTCGAGCAGCAGGAACTCGGCGGCGTTGCGCGCCGACGGCACCCCGCGATACGTGCGCAGGTACGCCTCGTAGGCCCCGCACGAGCGGAGGATCGTGGTCCACGACGGTCCCGACGCCTCGGTGAGCGAGCGCGTGGCGAGCAGCCGCGCCGTCATGTCGGCCCGCTCGATGGAACGGCCGAGGGTGAAGAAGTGCCAGGCCTCGTCGCGCGAGGCGGAGGAGTCCATGATGCCCACGGCGAGCGCCGACCGGTCGCGTACCCAGCCGAAGAACTCGTGCGTCTTCTCGCCCGGGATCTTGCGCGGCATCTTGGCGCGCGTGGTGTTGAGGCACTCCCACAGCTCGGTCGAGACGATCTCGCGGGCTCGCCGCGCGTTCTCGCGGGCCGCGCCGAGCGAGTAGGCGATGGAGGCGGGATGCGTGCGGTCGACCGCGAGGGTGGCGAGCACGTCGGCGCGGGTGAGCGATCGCTCGTCGTCGGGCACGTCGGATCCCATGACGCTCAGCAGCGACCGGCAGGCGAGGTTCTCCTCGATCCACGGATCCTCGAGCAGCAGCTGCAGGTGCACGTCGAGGATGCGGGCGGTGCCGTCGGCCCGCTCGATGTACCGCCCGATCCAGAACAGCGACTCCGCGATGCGCGACAGCATGGCCATCAGGCGACCTCCCCTTCACGAACGTCCGCGCCGGCGCCGGCACCGGCACCGGTCTGCTGCTGCTGCTGCTGCTGCGCCTGATCCTGATTCCGCGGCCGATCCTCCGGCGAGTGATCCGGCTGGTGCCCGATGATCGGGATCGCCTGCGTCACCGCCGCCTGCTCGTGCACGAGACCCTGGATGTTGTGCCCGTCGCTCGACGACGAGAGCGGATCGAGCCCCACCACCCACGTGTCCTTCGATCCACCGCCCTGCGAGCTGTTGACCACGAGCTGCCCCTCGGGCAGCGCCACCCGGGTGAGCCCGCCGGGCAGCACCCACACGTCGTTGCCGTCGTTCACGGCGAAGGGCCGCAGGTCGGCGTGCCGCGGCCGCATCCCCTCCTCCACGAGGGTCGGGATGGTCGAGAGCTGCACCACGGGCTGCGCGATCCAGCCGCGCGGATCGGCGATGAGCCGGCCGCGCAGTGTCTCGAGCTCCTTGGGCGAGGCGTCGGGCCCCACCACGAGCCCCTTGCCGCCCGAGCCGTCGACGGGCTTGACCACGAGCTCGTCGAGCCGGTCGAGCACCTCCTCGAGGGCTCCAGGATCCTCGAGCCGCCAGGTGTCGACGTTCGGGATGATGGGCTTCTCGCCGAGGTAGTACTCGATGAGGTCGGGCATGTAGGTGTAGACGAGCTTGTCGTCGGCCACACCGTTGCCCACCGCGTTGGCGATCGTGACGTTGCCGAGCCGGGCCGCGAGCAGCAGACCGGGAGAGCCGAGCATGGAGTCGGCCCTGAACTGCAGCGGGTCGATGAACTCGTCGTCGACCCGGCGGTAGATCACGTCGACGCGCGTGGGGCCAGCCGTGGTGCGCATCCACACCCGCCCGCCCGAGCAGAAGAGGTCGCGGCCCTCCACGAGCTCCACCCCCATCAGACGTGCGAGCAGCGTGTGCTCGAAGTAGGCGGAGTTGTAGACGCCGGGCGTGAGCACCACCACGGTGGGGTCGTCGACCCCGGTGGGGGCCGAGGCGCGCAGGGCCTGCAGGAGCTTGTTGGGGTAGTCGCCCACGGGCCGCACGCGCATGGAGACGAAGAGCTCTGGCAGGGTCTGCGCCATGACCCGGCGGTTCGAGATGACGTAGGAGACGCCCGAGGGCACACGCACGTTGTCCTCGAGCACACGCCAGGCGCCGTTCTCGTCGCGGATGAGGTCGATGCCGGAGACCTGGATGCGCACGTTGTTGGGCGACACGATGCCCGCGGCCTCGCGGTGGAAGTGGTTCGACGAGCTGATGAGGCCGGCCGGGATGACGCCGTCGCGCACGGCGGCCTGCGATCCGTAGATGTCGGCCAGGAAGGCCTCGAGCGCCACGACGCGCTGCTTGATGCCGGCCTCCACGTCGACCCACTCGCTCTGCGCGATCACACGGGGAACCGCGTCGAGCGGGAACGGCCGCTCCTCGCCGGCGAAGTCGAAGGTCACGCCCTGGGCGAGGTACGAGCTGGCGAGCGCGTCGGTGCGACCGCGCAGCTCCTCCTGCGTCATCTTCGCGAGGGCGTTGTAGATGTCCTTGTAGGCGGCGCGCGCCTCGACCGGGTCGAGCGACTTCGGTTCGGGGAACATCTCGTCCCAGGGCTGGGCCCCCGAGCGGCGGGAGCGGGGCAGGAGCGTGGCGCCGTAGCCGTCGAACAGGTCAACCATGCACGCGAGCCTACTGGGCGGGTGTTGCGAGGGTGTTTCGGCGCTCGGCAGGCTCGGCGAGGGGGGATAACCCCCGCCCGGATCGGCCGGGCACCCCCATCGACCGGCCCGAGAGCCGCCCCATACGGTGGGAGCTGTGCAACGCAGACTCCTCTTCCTCTGGTCCTCGGCCGCCGATCTCGCCCTCGACGGCATCCTCGGCACCCTCTGGTTCACGCTCCTCATCACGCTGCTCCCGACCGGCCTCGGGCTCATCCCCGTGTTCGGCGTGGGCATCGTGCTGCTCTGGCTCGCGGTCCGCCTGGCGGAGGGCGTGCGCCTCGTGGAGCGCCGGCGCGCCGAGGCGCTGTACGGCGTCGTCATCACCCCTCCCCCGCCTTCCCGACGCAGTGCGAACAGCGGATTCGCGGGCTGGCTCGGCCAGGTGCTCCTCGACACCTTCTCCCCGGTGCTGTGGAAGGGACTGCTGCACAACCTCAGCAGCCTCGTGCTCGGCCTCCTGTTCTGGGTGCTGCTGCAGTCCGCGGTCGACCTGCTCGTGAGTCTGCGGCGCGAGGGCATCGCACCGCTCCTCGTGGTGCTCGCCGCGGTCGTCGCCCTCGCCGTCGTGGTGATCTTCACCTACGGTGCCGGCCTGCTCGACCGCGAGCTCAGCAGGGCCCTGCTCGGCGCGAGCCGCACAGCAGCCCTCGAGCAGCGCGTCGACGTGCTGCAGGGCGCCAGGCAGGGTGCCGTCGACGCCGCCGCCACCGAGCGGCAGCGCATCGAGCGCGACCTGCACGACGGCGTGCAGCCCCGCCTGGTCTCTGTGGCCATGACGCTCGGCATGGCCAGAGCCAAGTTCGACTCCGATCCCACCGGCGCCCGCGCCCTCCTCGACGAGGCGCACCGCGAGACGAAGGAATCCATCACCGACCTCCGCCACCTCGCCCGCGGCATCCACCCCGCCGTGCTCGCCGACCGGGGGCTCGACGCCGCGCTCTCGGCCGTCGCCGAGCACTGCACGGTGCCCACGAGCGTGCGCGTCGACCTGCCCACCCGCCCGTCGAAGGAGACGGAGGCCATGCTCTACTTCACCGTCTCCGAGGCGCTCACCAACGTGAGCAAGCACTCGAGGGCCACCGGATGCTCGGTGAGCGTCACGCAGACACCGCAGGGTGTGCAGGCGGTCGTCTTCGACAACGGCGTGGGAGGTGCCGCCCTCGGCCACGGCGGCGGTGTCGGTCTCGCCGGCATGAGCGACCGGGTGCGCGCCGCCGGCGGCACCCTCACCGTGCAGAGCCCTGCCGGTGGACCGACCGTTCTCACCGTGGAGGCACCGTGCGCATTCTGATCGCCGAGGACTCGGTGCTGCTCCGGGCAGGGCTCGAACGACTGCTCGCAGATGCCGGGCACGAGATCGTGGGGTCGGTGGCCACGGCCGAGGACCTCCTCAGAACGGCGGCCGCCGAGCGGCCCGAGCTCGCGATCGTCGACGTGCGGATGCCGCCCACCTTCACCGACGAGGGCATCCGTGCGGCCGTGCTGCTGCGGGCAGAGCCCCATCCGCTGCCCGTGCTCGTGCTCTCGCAGTACGTGGAGGAGCGCTACGCCGCCGAGCTCATCGCCGGCAACTCCTCGGGTCTCGGCTACCTGCTCAAGGATCGGGTGGCCGACATCGACGAGTTCCTCGCCGCGGTCGCCGACGTGGGCGCGGGCGGCACCGCGCTCGACCCGGAGGTGGTGGCGCAGATCGTCATCCGCTCCAGGCGCTCCCGCGAGCTCGACACCCTCACCGCCCGTGAGCGCGAGGCACTGCAGCTCATGGCCGAGGGGCGCTCGAACAGCGCGATCGCCGGCCGCATGCACGTGACGGAGGGAGCCGTGGAGAAGTTCATCTCGTCGATCTTCGCCAAGCTCGGCCTGCCCTCGGCCGAGAGCGGCAACCGCAGGGTGCTCGCGGTGCTCAAGCACCTCGGCACCGACGCCAGACCCTGACCCGCGCTTCCTCACCCCCAGCCCCCCACCTCCAGCCCCCACCTCCAGACGACGTCGACCGATCACCACCACCAAGGAAGCGACATGACCGACAAGACCATCACCCCCGACTCGCCCCGACCCCGCTCAGGCGGTCCACTCCGCACCGGCCTGCTCGCCACCGGATCGGCCCTCGTGGCCGGCGCGCTCGTGCTCGGCGGGGTGCAGATCGCCCAGGCGTCGACCGGAGGCGACGAATCCGGCCTCTACACGGCCGACGGCGACTTCTCGAACCTCGAGATCGACACGAGCGCCGCGGATGTCTCGGTGCGCTACGGCGACGTGGAGGAGGCGCAGCTCGACTTCGACGCGGCGGACTCGCCCCTGCGCTTCGAGCAGGAGCAGCGCGGGGACACCCTGCGCGTGAGCGTGAAGGACAGGGGCTGGTGGGGGTTCGGCCTCTTCTCCGGCTTCGACACCGCGACCCTCGACATCGTGCTGCCCGAGTCGCTCGCCCCCGTGGGGCTCGACATCGACTCCTCGGCGGGCGAGGTGCTCGCCGACGGCGATTTCGCCGCGGTGACCCTGGACAGCTCGGCCGGCGACATCGACCTCTCGGGGTCGGCCGCGTCGCTCCGGTCGCACACCTCCGCCGGCAGCATCACCGGCACCGGGCTCCGGGTCAGCGGCGAGGTGGTCTCGGAGAGCTCCGCGGGCGACGTGCGGCTCGAGTTCGCCACGCTGCCCTCGGCCATCCGGCTCGAGAGCTCGGCGGGCGATGTGCGTGTGGCGCTGCCCGAGGGCGAGTACGAGATCCGCACCGACACGTCGGTGGGCAGCGTGACCCAGGGTCTCGCGAGCACGCCGGGGGCCGCTCGGGTGTACTCGTTCGAATCGAGCGTGGGCGGCATCACCCTCGAGCGGTCGACGGCGCGCTGACCTCCGAACGGGGTGGCAGACTCGGGAGGTGACGACCGAGGCTGCACCCCCCGCCCTTCCGGGGTCGCCCCGGCGCACGGCGGTGGGGGCGGTCACCCAGCTCGGCACGAGCGTGAGCGTGAACCTCGGGTCGGCGCTCGCGGGGCTCGTGATCCCGGTGGTGGGCGTGTTCGTGGTGGTGGCGGTGCGGCAGCTCGTGATGGCCGCCGTGGTGCTGCCGATCTACCGGCCCACGCGCGCGCACCTCACGTTCCGGCGGCTGTGGCCGGCACTGCTGCTGGGAGTGGCGATGGCCGTGATGAACCTCAGCTTCTACGAGGCGGTGCACCTGCTGGGGCTCGGCATCGCGGCCACCATCGAGTTCCTGGGGCCGCTCGCCGTGGCGCTCGTGGCCTCGCGACGTGTGATCGATGTGGTCTGCGCGCTCGTGGCCGGGGCCGGGGTGTTCGTGCTCACCGGATTCGACGGCACCATGAACGTGTGGGGTGTCGTGCTCGCGCTCGTGGCGGCGGGCGCCTGGGCCGCGTACATCCTGCTCACGAGGCGGGTGGCACTGCGCCTCCCCGGGCTCGAAGGGCTCACGGTGGCCACGATCGTGAGCCTCGCGCTGCTGCTCCCGTTCGCCGTCATCACGCTCGACGTCTCGCAGATCGACTGGCGCGTGCTCGGCATCCTCGTGGGTGTCGGCCTGCTCTCGTCGGCCATCCCCTACAGCCTCGACACCTTCGTGCTCCGCCGCATCACGCCTCGCCTCTACGCCATCATCACGGCGTCGGGCCCGGTGGTCGCGGCCCTCTTCGGCGTCCTCATCCTCGGCGAGCACCTCACCCCCGTGGAGGTGCTCGCCATCGTGATCGTCTGCGGGGCGGCCGCCACTGCGATAGCCACGCAGCGCGACCGCCCTCGCCCGACTGTTCCCTAGCTAGCGCGCGCCCATGAGGTGCTCGAGGGCCAGCTGCTGCAGCTTGACGAAGCCGAAGCCCTTGCCGTCGAAGTACTCGTCGGCCTTGAAGTCCTCGTAGGCGGAGGAGTCGGCGAGGAAGTCGTCGTACGACTCACCGGCGTTGAGGGTCGGCTCCGACAGCTCGGGCACACGCGAGGCGGCGAGCGCCTCCTGCACCTCGGGGTCGGCGCGGAAGGCCGCGGCGCGCTCCTTGAGCAGGAGGTAGGTGCGCATGTTCGCGGCGGCGGAGGTCCACACGCCGCTCTCGTCCTCGGTGCGCGAGGGCTTGTAGTCGAAGTGGCGGGGTCCGTCGTAGGAGGGGCCGCCGTTCGGACCGCCGTTCTCGAGCAGGTCCACGAGGGCGAAGGCGTTCTGCAGGTCTCCGTGGCCGAACACGAGGTCCTGGTCGTACTTGATGCCCCGCTGCCCGTTGAGGTCGATGTGGTAGAGCTTGCCCTGGTAGAGCGCCTGGGCGATGCCGGCCGCGAAGTTGAGGCCCGCCATCTGCTCGTGGCCCACCTCGGGGTTGACGCCCACGAGCTCGGGGCGCTCGAGGGTCTCGATGAACGCGAGTGCGTGGCCGAGCGTGGGCAGCAGGATGTCGCCGCGGGGCTCGTTGGGCTTGGGCTCGATCGCGAAGCGGATGTCGTAGCCCTTGTCGGTGACGTAGTCGCCGAGCAGGTTGACGGCCTCGCGGTAGCGCTCGAGAGCCGAGCGGATGTCCTTCGCGGCGTCGTACTCGGCGCCCTCGCGGCCGCCCCACATCACGAACGTCTTGGCACCGAGCTCAGCGGCGAGGTCGATGTTGCGCAGCACCTTGCGCAGTGCGAAGCGACGCACGGCGCGGTCGTTCGAGGTGAAGCCGCCGTCCTTGAAGACAGGAGCGGAGAAGAGGTTGGTGGTGACCATCGGCACGATGACGCCGGTGGAGTCGAGCGCGCCCTTGAGGCGGTCGATCTGCGTCTGGCGCTCGGCATCCGTCGACCCGAAGGCGAACAGGTCGTCGTCGTGGAAGGTGAGTCCGTAGGCACCGAGCTCGGAGAGCTTCTCGACGGCGTGCACCACGTCGAGGGGGGCGCGGGTGGGGCCACCGAACGGGTCTGCGCCGTTGTAGCCGACGGTCCAGAGACCGAAGGAGAACTTGTCTTCGCGGGTGGGGGTCAGCGACATGAGGTCACTCCAGTTCAACGTCTTTGGTGAGCGGCTCGGAGCTCGAGCGCACGAAATAGTTATCTCTCACAACATATTCGCTGAGCCCCCCGGATGTCAAAGATCACGATTCGGCCACGAACAAATCCCGCCCGATAATTTCTTTGCTTTCGCATGATCCCTGGTATATGTTTCGGGAGTCAACAAAGCCGCACCAGGAGTAGTTGACGCGTTACAAGGGAGTAATAGCGCACAGCTGTGATCCCCTTCCAAGGATGAAAGGGACTGACACCACCATGTCAATGACGAAGAAACTGATGGCTCTCGCCGTCGCCGGCGGCCTCGCGGCCAGCCTTGCCGCCTGCTCCTCAGGCGGATCGAGCGACTCGAGCACGAGTGGCGCAGCAGAAGCCTCCGGCGATTGCAACGTGGGCATCTCGATGCCGACGCGTTCGCTCGAGCGCTGGATCAACGACGGTGAGGGCCTGCAGAAGCAGCTCACCGACGCCGGCTGCACCGTCGACCTGCAGTACGCAGACAACAAGACCGAGCAGCAGATCTCGCAGATCCAGAACCAGGTCGCTGGAGGCGCGAAGATCCTCGTCGTCGCCGCCATCGACGGTGAGACCCTCGGCCCGGTGCTCTCCGACGCGAAGGGGCAGGACGTCACCGTCATCGCCTACGACCGTCTGATCAACGGCACCCCCGACGTCGACTACTACGCGACGTTCGACAACTACAAGGTCGGCCAGCTGCAGGGCGAGTTCATCGTCGATGCACTCGACCTCGAGAACGCCGCAGGGCCGTTCAACTTCGAGCCCTTCGCCGGCAGCCCCGACGACAACAACGCCGGCTTCTTCTTCCAGGGCGCCTGGGATGTCCTGGAGCCCTACGTGGAGTCGGGCAAGCTCGTCATCCCCTCGGGCAAGGACCCGTCGGGCACCGACGGCTGGAAGTCGATCGGTATCCTCGGCTGGGGCTCGGACGACGCACAGGCCGAGATGGACAACCGTCTCAGCTCGTTCTACTCCGGTGGCGAGAAGGTCGACGTCGTCCTCTCCCCCAACGACAGCCTGGCCCTCGGCATCGAGGCCTCGCTCAAGTCGGCCGGCTACGCCCCCGGCGCTGACTACCCCGTCATCACCGGACAGGACGCCGACAAGGCCAACGTCCAGGCCATCCTCAACGACGAGCAGTCGATGACCGTCTGGAAGGACACCCGCGAGCTGGGTGACCGCGTCTTCCAGATGATCCAGTCGATCACCGCCGGTGAAGAGGTCGAGGTCAACGACGAGGAGACCTACGACAACGGCGAGAAGGTCGTCCCGTCGTACCTGCTCGACCCGGTGGTCGTCGTGAAGGACGATGTGCAGACCCTGCTCATCGACTCCGGCTTCCTCCAGGCTTCGGACGTCGGTCTCTAAACAGCACCGAACCGGTCGGCGGCGGCCTCTTCCAAGGGGCCGCCGCCGATCATCCTGTTCCACCCCCATCCACCCCTCACCACCCGAAAGAGAGCTTGCGACAATGAGCAACGCGATTCTGTGGATGCGGGACATCACCAAGGACTTCAACGGAGTGAAGGCGCTCGACGGCGTCTCGATCGTCGTGGAGCGCGGTGAGGTCCACGCGATCTGCGGGGAAAACGGAGCCGGGAAGTCGACCCTCATGAAGGTCCTCTCCGGCGTGTACCCGCACGGTTCGTTCGGCGGTTCGATCGAGTTCGAAGGCCACCCCACCGCGTACAAGTCGATCAACGACAGCGAGCACGACGGCATCGTGATCATCCACCAGGAGCTCGCCCTCAGCCCGTACCTCTCCATCGCCGAGAACATCTTCCTCGGCAACGAGAACTCCAAGCGCGGCATCATCGACTGGAACAAGACCAACCGCGAAGCGGCCACGCTGCTCGCACGGGTGGGGCTCAACGAGAACCCCGCGACCCCCGTGCTCGAGCTCGGCGTCGGCAAGCAGCAGCTGGTCGAGATCGCGAAGGCGCTCTCGAAGCGGGTGAAGCTGCTCATCCTCGACGAGCCCACCGCAGCGCTCAACGACGACGACTCCGAGCACCTCCTCACGCTCATCAACCACCTGCGCGAGCAGGGCATCACGTGCATCATCATCAGCCACAAGCTGAAGGAGATCCGCAAGATCGCCGACACCGTCACGATCATCCGCGATGGCAAGACGATCGAGTCCTTCAGCATGAAGGAGGACGACGCCTCCGAGTCGCGCATCATCCGCTCGATGGTCGGCCGTCCGCTGGACAACCAGTTCCCCCCGCGCACGCCGAACATCGGCGAGGAGTACTTCCGGGTCGAGAACTGGAACGCCTACCACCCCGTCGACACCGAGCGGAAGGTCGTCGATGACGCCTCCTTCACGGTCAAGGCCGGTGAGATCGTCGGCTTCGCCGGACTGATGGGCGCCGGGCGCACCGAGCTCGCCATGAGCATCTTCGGCCGCTCCTACGGCATCAACATCTCCGGCAAGGTCTTCAAGGCCGGCAAGGAGATCCAGACCCGTTCGGTCAGCGAGGCCATCAGCAACGGTCTCGCCTACGCCACCGAGGACCGCAAGAAGTACGGGCTCAACCTCATCGCCGACATCGCCGAGAACATCTCGGCGGCGGGTCTCGACAAGCTCTCCAAGGGCGGGGTCGTCGACCGCAACCAGGAGACCAAGGTGGCCGAGGGCTACCGCGAGTCGATGAACATCAAGACGCCCTCGGTGGCGGCCATCGTGGGCAAGCTCTCGGGCGGCAACCAGCAGAAGGTCGTGCTCTCGAAGTGGATGTTCACGGGCCCCGACGTGCTGATCCTCGATGAGCCCACTCGCGGCATCGACGTCGGCGCCAAGTACGAGATCTACGGCATCATCAACGAGCTCGCAGCTCAGGGCAAGGCGGTCATCGTGATCTCCTCCGAGCTGCCGGAGCTGATCGGTCTCTCCGACCGCATCTACACCATCTCAGAAGGCCGGATCACCGGCGAGGTCGCGCGTGAAGACGCGACCCAGGAAACACTCATGCACTACATGACCGCGGGAAGGGACTGACCCCGATGAGCAACACGGCCACCCAAGCACCGAGCGAGCCCACGGGCAAAGCTCCGGTCAAATCCCCGCGCAAGCTGCGCATCGATCTGCGTCAGTACGGCATCCTCGCCGCCCTCGCGATCATCATCGTGCTGTTCCAGGTGCTCACCAACGGGCGCCTCCTCATGCCCGGCAACATCAACAACCTGATCCAGCAGAACTCCTACGTGCTGATCCTCGCGATCGGCATGGTGATCGTGATCATCGCCGGCCACATCGACCTGTCCGTCGGATCGGTGGTGGCGCTCGTGGGAGCCGTCGCCGCCCTCTCGATGAACAGCTGGGGCCTGCCGTGGTGGGCCGCCGTCATCATCGCCCTCGTGGTGGGAGCCGTGATCGGCGCCTGGCAGGGCTTCTGGGTGGCGTTCGTGGGCATACCCGCCTTCATCGTGACCCTCGCGGGCATGCTGATCTTCCGCGGCCTCACCCTCGTGCTGCTCACCGGCGGCACCATCTCGGGTCTGCCGGACGAGTTCACGGCCATCGGCGCCGGCTGGGTGCCGCCCTTCCTCGGGGAGATCCTCGACGGTCGCGACGCGCTGACCCTCGTTCTCGGTCTGCTCGCCTCCGCGGGCTTCGTGATCCAGCAGGTGCGCACGCGCTCCACGCTCAAGAAGCTCGACCTCCCCCGCGAGCCCTTCGTCTCGACCGTCGTCAAGTGCGCCATCCTCGTGATCGCCATCATGGCGCTGTCGTGGCAGCTGAGCGGATACTCGGGCACCCCGATCATCCTCATCATCCTGGCCGTGCTGATCCTGCTCTACACGTTCATCCTCAACCGCTCGGTGTTCGGCCGTCACGTCTACGCGATGGGCGGCAACCTGTTCGCCGCGCAGATGAGCGGTGTGAAGACCAAGTGGATCAACTTCGCGATCTTCGTGAACATGGGTGTGCTCGCCGGCCTCGCCGGTGTCGTCGCCACCGCCCGCGCCGGCTCAGCCGTCGCGAGCGCCGGTCAGAACTACGAGCTCGACGCGATCGCCGCCGTCTTCATCGGTGGCGCGGCCGTGCAGGGCGGCGTCGGAACCGTCGTGGGCGCCGTCATCGGTGGTCTCGTGATGGGTGTGCTCAACATGGGCCTCTCCATCCTCTCGGTCGACGCGGCCTGGCAGCAGGCCATCAAGGGCCTCGTGCTGCTGCTCGCCGTGGCCTTCGACATCATCAACAAGAGGCGCTCGGGCCGCTGAAGCTAAGCTCGGGTGCGGTCCGCTCACAGCGACCGCACCCGAGCCGGCCGGTCCCCCGCTCGCCCTGAACCGCCAAGGAGGCGCCGTGTCCACCATCGGCACCTCACGCCCCGTTTCGGCGGGCGTCGGCAACAGCAACGATCAGACTCGTCGGCACAACCTGTCGACCATCCTCACCACCCTGCACCACGGCGGCGCCCAGACCCGCGCGGATCTGACCCGCAAGCTCGGGCTCAACCGCTCCACCATCGCCGCCCTCGTGGGCGAGCTCGTGGAGCTCGACCTCGCCTACGAGACGGCCCGCACCGAGCACGGCACCGTCGGGCGGCCGAGCCCGTACGTGCATCCCAATGACCGGGTCGCCGCCATCGCGCTCAACCCCGACACGGATGCCATCATCATCGGCCTCGTGGGGCTCGGCGGCGTGGTGCACAAGCGCATCCGCTACGAGACCGACGGTCTGCCGACCGTGCGCGAGACCGTGAACATCGTGAAGGCCGTCGTCGACGGCATGCGCGGCGAGCTCGAGAGCACCTTCCGCATCGCGGGCATCGGCATCGCCGTGCCGGGTCTCGTGCGGGTCGACACCGGAGTGGTGGCGCTCGCGCCGCACCTCGACTGGCACGACGAGCCGCTCGCCGAGCTCATCTCGGAGGCGCTCGGCTACCCGGCCGTCGCCGCGAACGACGCCAACGTGGGTGTGATCGCCGAGAGCATCTACGGGGCCGGTCGCGGGGTCTCGGACCTCGTCTACATCAACGGCAGCCCCAGCGGCATCGGCGGCGGAGTGCTCGTGGGCGGCGTGCCCCTCCGCGGCTCGAGCGGGTACGGCGCCGAGCTCGGCCACACCCTCGTGACCCGCGATGGGCTGCTGTGCCACTGCGGTCGCTGCGGCTGCCTCGAGACCGAGGTGCAGCTCGATCGCATCCTCGCGGTGATCGGCCGCGACACCATCGACGCCGACGAGCTCGACCAGGTGCTCGCCACGAACACGGATCCGGCGCTCGAGGCCGAGATCGTGCGGCAGATCGACGTGCTGAGCCAGGGGATCGCCAACTTCATCAGCGTCTTCAACCCGGAGCGCGTGCTGCTCGGAGGGTTCCTCGGATCGCTCATGGCGGCGTACCCCGAGCGGATCCAGCAGGGTGTCAGGGATGCCTCGTTCGGCGAGCTGGCCGCGGGTCTCACCATCGAGCGGGCGCAGCTGCGATCGCGGCTGCTGATCGTGGGCGCTGCCGAGTTCGCCTTCGAGGCGCTGCTCGCCGACCCGGCCGGAACCGCACCCGCGCTCATCGCCTGAACGTTCATCCGGCGCACATCCCCGGCACAGCTTCACCGGGGCGGCGACGTGTCACAATGTCGACCATGGGACGCGAGTTGAACATCCTGAGTTACAACCTGCGCAAGCATCACGCGAGCGGTGAGCTGGTCGATCTGGCCCGCATCTACGACCTCGACGTGATGTGCCTGCAGGAGTGCGACACCGAGGACATGCCCGACCGCATCGACCATCTCGTGCTGGCCGACTCCACCAAGACCAACCGACTCGGTCTCGCGCTCTACTACCGCGAGGACCGCTTCGATCTCACGAGCACACGCGTGTTCGCGCTGCGCAAGTCGATGCACGACCGCGTGATGGCGCCCGCGCACGAGCGGCTGCTGGCCGCCAAGCTGCACGACAGGATCATCGACAGGGAGATCCTCGTGGGCTCGTTCCACGCGGCTCCGCTCACGGCCACCAACTCCCTTCGGCGCAAGCAGATCGCTGCCGCCCACGATGCGCTGCGCGTGATGGGGCCGTCGCTGCCCACGATCATGCTCGGTGACTTCAACTACCCGTGGTTCCGGGCGAACCTGTCGGAGCGCATGGAGGAGGCGGGCTACCTGCTCTCGTTCAGCGACAAGCCCACCTACGCGCGCTACAAGTACTTCAAGGGGCACTTCGACTTCGTGACCTCGGCGCACACCCGCATCGACTCGATCGACACCTTGCCGCAGGGCGAGAGCGACCACCTGCCCATCCTGGTGCGGGCGGGCGTCGACGTCTGAGCTCGAGGGCTAGTAGCGGTCTCGGTCTCTGTCTCGGCGGCCTGCGGGGCCGTAGACGATGATGCCCACGATGGGCACCGCGAGCCAGAACACCCAGGCCCAGCTCCAGCCGTGCGGGGTGAAGAAGCCGAGGATCAGGAAGATCACGAGCACGATGAACGGTGTGACGCTCACGGCGACGACTCCCGCCGTGCCGCCGAGAGGGCGGGGGCGGGAGTAGGCGTCGCGCGGGTCGTCGCGGTCGTCGCCTCGCGGGTCGCCGCGGTAGTCGCTGCGCACATCGTCGCGCGGCTTCGTGGGGGAGGCGGCGGACTGCGCGGGGGAGGCGGCTGCCGCGGCCGGCGGGCCGAAGTCGGGGTCGGGCGCCGATCCGACCGAGGAGGCGACGACGCTCTCCTCGGTGGGGTCGGGCAGGTCGGCGAAGAGGGGTGCGAGGTCGCCGCGCGTCACGGCCGCGCGGGCCGCCGTGGAGCGCTCGGTGTACTCGTCGGCGGTGAGTCGGCCGTCGGAGTGGGCCCTCGCGAGCTGCAGCACCGCCTTCTCACGATCGTCGTTGCTGAGGCGGATGCCCGCCTTCGCGGCGTCGCTGTAGTCGGTCATGGTGACACTCTGCCGTATCGCGCCCGAATCCGACATCCGTCGATCGGTGGAGTCGGCTGGGCCGGGCTGGTACTGTGGTCGGACCACATGGTCTGACCACAGGAGGTTCGATGGCTGCCGGCTCGGATGGCGCGGCTCGTGCGTGGGAGCAGGTGCTCGCACGCGTGGAGGGCGACCTCGTGGAGGGGCGGCTGCAGCCCGGCGACCACCTGCCGCCCGAGCGCGCCCTCGCCGCCGAGCTCGGGGTCGGCCGGTCGAGTGTGCGCGAGGGCCTGCGGGTGCTCGAGGTGCTGGGGCTCATCAGCACGAGCACCGGATCGGGTCCGCAGTCGGGGGCCGTGATCGTGGCGCGGCCCACGGGCGGCCTGGCCTCCCTCATCCGGCTGCAGGTGGCCGCGCAGGGCTTCGCGGTGCCCGACGTGGTGAAGACGCGCGTGGTGCTCGAGTCGGCCGTGGCCGTGGAGCTGGCCGAGGCGGTGCGGGGCGGGGGGTCGCCAGAGCTCGCGGTGGCGCTCGAGCTGCTCGACGCGATGGAGCGCGACGACGCTGTGCTCGGGCGGGACGAGTTCCTCTCGCTCGACCAGGCGTTCCATCGCGCTCTCGCGGCCGCCTCCGGCAACGAGGTGCTCGCCACGATGATGGCGGGGCTCCGCGACTCCATCGAGGCCTACGTGCGACTCGGTGCGGCCGGGCTCGACGACTGGCCCGCCACCGCGCGGCGCCTGCGTGCCGAGCACCGCGCCGTGGTGGCCGCCATCCAGGCCGGCGATCCCTCCGAGGCCGGCCGGCGCATCCGCCTGCACATCGAGACCTACCACGCCGAGACACTCGCCACCGGCGACGCCGCGGCCGGGCGCCCTCCGGAGCATCCTCTCTAGCCGGCCGCCATCCGCAGCCAGCCCAGCCGGCCCAGCCATCCGCCATCCGCAAGCCACCGACCCCCACCCCGACCACCAGGAGAACCCATGGTTCAGCGCAGAATCCCGAAGATCAAAGACCTCGCCCCGCTCATGCAGTTCAAGGCACCGCAGCTCAACGCGAAGAAGCGGCGCCTCGACGCCGCGCTCACCATCGCCGACCTGCGCACCATCGCCAAGCGCCGCACCCCCAAGGCCGCCTTCGACTACACGGAGGGTGCCGCCGAGGCCGAGATCAGCCTCACGAGGGCACGCCAGGCGTTCGAGGACATCCAGTTCAACCCCTCGATCCTCCGCGATGTCTCCACCGTCTCGACCGGCTGGGACGTGCTCGGCGCTCCCGTCTCGCTGCCGTTCGGCATCGCCCCCACGGGCTTCACCCGCATGATGCAGACCGAGGGCGAGATCGCCGGAGCGGGTGCCGCGGGGGCCGCGGGCATCCCGTTCTCCCTGTCGACCATGGGCACCACGGCCATCGAAGACGTCAAGAAGGCCAACCCCGCGGGGCGCAACTGGTTCCAGCTCTACATGTGGAAGGACCGTCCGCGCTCGATGGCCCTCGTGGAGCGCGCTGCGGCGGCCGGCTTCGACACCCTGCTCGTCACGGTCGACGTGCCGGTGGCGGGTGCTCGCCTGCGCGACAAGCGCAACGGGTTCTCCATCCCGCCGCAGCTGACGGTCGGCACCGTGGTCAACGCCATCCCACGACCCGAGTGGTGGATCAACTTCCTCACCACCGAGCCCCTCGCGTTCGCCTCGCTCGACCGCTGGTCGGGCACGGTGGGCGAGCTGCTCGACTCGATGTTCGACCCGACCGTGACCTTCGACGACCTGGCGTGGATCCGGGATCAGTGGCCAGGCAAGGTCGTGGTGAAGGGTGTGCAGAGCCTCGGCGACGCCGCCCGGCTCGCCGACATGGGGGTCGACGGCATCACGCTCTCGAACCACGGAGGGCGCCAGCTCGACCGCGCACCCATCCCCTTCCACCTGCTGCCGGATGTCTCGCGCGAGTTCGGCAAGGACATGGAGATCCACCTCGACACGGGCATCATGTCGGGTGCCGACATCGTGGCGTCTGTGGCGCTCGGGGCGCGGTTCACGCTCGTGGGGCGCGCGTACCTGTATGGGCTCATGGCGGGTGGGCGCGAGGGCGTCGACCGCATGATCGCCATCCTCGGGGATCAGGTGGCGCGCACCATGCGGCTGCTGGGCGTGAACTCGCTCGAGGAGCTGAACCCCTCGCACGTCACGCAGCTCGAGCGGTTGGCGCCGCGGGCTGTGGCACCGGATGCGGTGGCGGTGGCGGATTCACTGAGCTGAGCGGACCCAAGCCGAGCTGACATATCGTCGCCTTCTGGGTACGCTGGGGTGATGATTCCTCAGCACGCGGGTCGTCGGGCGAGGCGGGCGGCGTTGGGTTCCACCCTTGTCGCCTCGCTGCTCGGGCTGGTCGGGCTGCTGGCGGGCTGCGCCGCACCGCATGCCGCGGACGGTCAGCGCGTGGCCGAGTGGGTGGAGTCGCAGGAGCACGTGCTGAGCGCGTCGTCGTGGGTGTCGGATGACCCGTGGAACAAGGCCCTCACGATCGACATGGTGCTCGAGCCCGATATCTCGGACGCAGATCTGCTCGCCGTCACGGAGGCCGCCGAGCGGCGGGGTCGGGAGGCCGGGTGGGAGCATCCGCTCATCGGCGGAACCCTCGGCGAGGGTCTCAGCTACTCGAATCTGGGCGGGCGGCCGACCCTCGAGATCTTCCTGGCCCTCCGGCACGACACGTCGTTCTCGGTCTTCAGCGCGCGAGGCGACGGCGACTGCGGCGGGATCTTCTGCATGGTGGCGACGTCGGCCGATCCGGCTGATCTGCTGAAGGCCGTCGAGCGGATGCTGGCCACCGCCGACGACGTGGGCGGTGTGCAGTCGAACCTCGACTTCACGGCGAGCAGCCCCGATGGGAGCATCCTCGTCTCCGCGCAGCCGGATGCGCCCGTCGACGAGGCGGTGGCGCTGCTCGAGCGACTCGACGAGCGGTTCGAGATCCTCTCCGCCGACGCGCGATCGATCCAGCCGGTCGGCGACATCCCGCCGTCGCAGCTGCTGCACGTGGTGGTGGCCGACCTCACCGTGGTCGCGCAGGTGGAAGCACTGGCAGCAACCCAGACCGCCGTGGAGGTACGAGCCCGCCCTGCCCCGTAGGAGCGAAGCGTGCGGGCCAGGGCGCGGCAGTTAGGCGCGTGGACCACGCGAGGTGGGAGTGGCTGGCCCGTTCACCGCACTGGCGCCGCGGGCGTTCGGCGCTCGAGCGCTTCAGGGGTCGTTGGGTGGCTCGTTCCCCACGACTCGGGCGGCTAGTGGGAGTGGGTGGTGGCCGAGGCGACCGCCGTGGCGCGGAGGAGGTCGATCTGGGCCGCGGCGTTCTCGGCGCGGAAGACGCTCGAGCCCGCCACGAAGGTGTCGGCCCCGTGCTCGGAGGCGATGGCGATGGTGCGCTCGTCGATGCCGCCGTCGACCTGCAGCCACACGTCGAGGCCCGCGGCGTCGACCGCCGCACGCAGCTCGCGGAGTTTCGGCATCGTCTCGGGCATGAAGGCCTGGCCGCCGAACCCCGGCTCGACGGTCATGACGAGCACCATGTCGACCTCGCCGAGGAGCTCGAGGTAGGTGGAGGCGTCGGTGCCGGGCTTGAGAGCCAGCCCCGCGCGGGCCCCTGCGGCGCGGATGCGGCGGGCCACGCCCACCGGGTCATCCGTCGCCTCGGCATGGAAGGTGACCGATGCGGCGCCCGCCTCGGCGTAGTCGGGGGCCCAGCGCCACGGGTCGTCGATCATGAGGTGCACGTCGAGGGGCAGCTCGGTGACCTTCACGATGCTCTCGACCACGGGCATGCCGAGGGTGAGGTTGGGCACGAAGTGGTAGTCCATCACGTCGACGTGCACCAGGTCGGCGGTGCGGATGCGGTTCAGCTCGCTCTCGAGGTTGGCGAAGTCGGCGGCGAGGATGCTGGGGTGGATTCGAACGGACACGCTCCGACTCTACCGAGCGGCCGGTGCCGATCCCCTGAGCCGACGCGGGCGCGGGCGCGGTGGGGCGGGCTAGCTGAACTCGGCGAGGTGGGGTGGGGCCAGGTGGGGTGGGGGCGAGGTGGGGTGGGGGCGAGGTGGGGTGGGGGGCGAGGTGGGGTGGGGCCAGGTGGGGTGGGGGGCGAGGTGGGGTCAGTGCACTTCGGCGAGGATGGGCGGGGTCGGCTGGGTGGGCGGGGTCGGCTGGGTGGGCGGGGTCGGCTGGGTGGGTCAGCTGACTTCGGCGAGGGTGGGCGGGTTGGCGCCGGCGCGGGAGACGGTGATCGCGGCGCAGCGCACGGCGAAGTCGCCGAGGCGCGTGATGGTCTCCGCGTCGAGGGCCGCTCCACCGATGGCCGAGCGGGCCGCGGACGGGTCGCGCGACGCATCCGGTGCGGTTGTTTCCTCGTCGAGGAGGGCGGCCACTCCCAGGAGGAGCGCGCTCATGAAGGAGTCGCCGGCGCCGATGGTGTCGACCACGTCGACGCGGCGGCCCGGCACGGCGACCCGGTCGGCGGCCGTGGCGAGCACGGCGCCCTCGCCCCCGCGGGTGACCGCCACGAGGATGGGGCCGAGCGCGAGGATGCGGTCGATTGCCTCGTCGACGGTGGCGCCTGGGTAGAGCCACTCGGCGTCTTCATCGCTGAGCTTGAGCACGGTGGTGAGCGCGGCGACCTCCTCGAAGCGGGCGAACGCCGCGGCGTGGTCGGTGACAATCGAGGGCCGCATGTTGGGGTCGAACGCGATGAGAGGGATGCCAGGTCGGGATTCGCCGGACGCGGGGTCTCCGGACGCGGGATCGCCAGACGCGGGATCGCTAGACGCGAGGGCGCCGGACTCGCGGGCGCCGGACGCGGGGGCCGCGGATCCGCGGGCGGTGGCGGCGCGCAGGAGGTCGACCACCGTGGTGCCGCCCGGCTCGAGGAACACGCCCAGCGAACCCACGTGCACGAGGGCGGCCTCGGGCAGGTGCAGCTCGTGCGGTGCAGGCAACGACCAGCGGAGGTCGAAGGTGTAGTCGGCCGATCCGTCGTCCCGGAGACGCGCGGTGGCCGACGACGTGGGCTCGTGCCGGAACGACGAGGGGTGGATCTCGACCCCGGCATCGAGCACGTGCTGCGCCACCGAGCGGCCGCGCTCGTCGTCGCCGAGCGCCGTCACGAGCGTGACCGGCCGACCCAGCCGCGCGAGACCGTACGCGATGTTGAGCGGCGAACCGCCCGGGTGCTCGACGGTCTGCGCCCCCAGCACCACGTCGACGAGCGACTCCCCGATCACGACGATCCTCGCGGTCATCCACGCCTCCCTGGGTGCTCCGACTGACTCGCCACAGTCTATTGACGCCCCCGCCCACCGAAGCGCCCTCCTGAGTCGCGCCTAAGTGTCCCCATTCCCGGCATTTCGGGCGCCATGACGACACTTGGGCGCGACTCACGGCGTGGGGTGAGCGGGGTGCGGGTCGGGGCGCCGACCCCCACCCGGAGTCGTGGCAGAGTGGTGCGCATGGTCAGTTCCGCAGAGGTCTCGTCGAAGAGGTTCAGTGTCACGAGGTTCCGGGAGGGCTACGACCGGGGTGACGTCGAGAAGTTCCTCGCGAAGGCCGCCGCCGCGCTCGCACCGGGGAGCCCGGCGGGCAGCCTCACCACGAAGGACGTGCGCGACGCCCGGTTCCGCCCCACCCGCTTCCACGAGGGCTTCGACCAGGACGAGGTCGACGACTTCCTCGACCGCATCTCCGCCGCCCTCGAGAAGGCCGCCCCTCCGGCCTGACGCACGCTCGACGCGCGCCCGACAGCCGCTCGACGCACGCCCTGCACCCGCTTGACCCACGCCTGGCACACTCCCGACGCACGCCCATCGAGCGCTCCCGACAGCCGCTCGAACCACGCCTGACGCAGGCTCGACACCGGCCTGACGCACGTCCGACGCACGCGCGACAGCCGCTCGAACCACGCCTGGGCACAGGATGCGGACACCCGCGCAGGCCTCCGCGAGAGCGGCCGGGCAGGCACGTAGGGTGGTGCGGTGCGCGATGACTACGACCGGTACGGCAGCGATGTGCTCGCCGACTTCAACCGCCGGGCGAAGCCGGCCGAGCTGCCGAAGGTGGAGGCCGAGTTCGACCTCGTGGTGGAGGAGGTCGCGAGCGACTTCTGCGGCAGCGTGACCCGGGTGGAGGGCCGCACGGTCGAGCTCGAGGACAGGCACGGAGCCAGGCGCATCTTCCCGCTCGGCGCGGGGTTCCTGCTCGAGGGGCGGCCGGTGCAGCTCGTGCATCCGAAAGTCGCCTCGACCGGGCCGAAGCGCACCGCATCCGGCAGCGTCGCAGCCCCCCTCGAGCGCGCTCGCGTGGCCCGCCCCAGCCGCATCTATGTGGAGGGCAGGCACGACGCCGAGCTCGTGGAGAAGGTCTGGGGCGACGACCTGCGGGCCGAGGGCGTGGTGGTCGAGTACCTCGAGGGCGTCGACGACCTCGACGCGATCGTGCGCGAGTTCGCCCCCACGCGCGAGCGCCGCATCGGTGTGCTCGTCGACCACCTCGTGAAGGGGTCGAAGGAGAGCCGCATCGCCGAGGCCGTGGCGCGCGGGCCGTTCGGGGCGCACGTGCTCGTGGTGGGGCATCCGTTCGTCGACATCTGGCAGGGCGTCACGCCGAAGGCCCTCGGCATCCGGGCCTGGCCCACGGTGCCGCGCAGCATCGAATGGAAGCACGGCATCTGCGAGGCGTTCGGCTGGCCGCACGCGGAGCAGGCCGACATCGCGCGGGCGTGGAAGCGCATCCTGTCGCGGGTGAACACCTACACCGACCTCGAGCCGGTGCTGCTGGGTCGGGTGGAGCACCTCATCGACTTCGTCACCGAGCCGCAGTAGGTTCTGGCGCCGCGGCGGGTGGCGCTACCGGGCCGCGGTCGGTTTCACTTCGCGGGGCGGGGTGGATCGCTCGGCGGCCAGCTCCTCGAGGGGGCGCGGCCGGCAGGCCACGAAGCCGCTCACCACGAGCACCCCGATGCTCACGTAGAGCAGCGCGTACGCCCCCTCCCACACCCCGGTCGCGCTGTAGATGAGGCCGATGCAGAGCGGACCCACGCACGCCACCGCGTAGCCGATGCCCTGCATCGCGCCCGAGAGCATCGACGATCCGGCGGGCGTGCGGGTGCGCGCGTTCACGAGGGTGAGGGTCATGGGGAAGGTGCTCACGCCCAGGCCGAGCGCCACCACCCACGCCACGGCACCCTCGAGCGGCGCCACGAGCAGGCCGGTGTAGCCGATCGCGAGCAGCACCGCGCACACGAGCACCACGGGGAACGGATTGCGCATCCGGATGGTGAGCGGCGGGATCACGAACGCGGCGCCGAGACCGAAGATCGAGAACAGGGCGAGAAGGGAGCCGCCGAGGGCCGGGTCGGCACCGGCGTCGACGAAGATGCTGGGCAGCCAGGTGATGACGACGTAGGTGTTGAGCGCGGTCATGCCGAACATGAGCACGAGGGCCCAGAGCAGGGGGGTGCGCCAGGCGCCGGCGATGCGGCCGGCGGGTACGCCGGGGGTGCTCGGGATGCTGGGGGTGCTCGGGGTGGCCGGGCTGCTCGGGGTCGGCCCGCCGGCATGCGACGGCACGGTCTTGGGATGCTGCGTACCTGAGGTGACGCCCGAGGCATCCGTCGCCGGTCGGCGTCTGGCGCGCAGCACCACGGCCAGCCACAGCACGCACGCCACGGCGGTGAGCACGGCCCACACGCCGATCGCGAACCGCCATCCGGTCGCCATGGCCACGGGCACCGCGATGAGCGGCGCCACGAACTGCCCGAGCTGCAGCAGCGAGAGGTAGAGCGAGCTCACCGACTTGAGCCGATCGGGGAAGTACTTCTTGACGATCGGCACGATGAGCACGTTCGAGGCGCCGATGCCCGCGAAGGCCACGATGGTCGACGCGACGAGCAGTGCGGCGTTCGGGGCGAAGGCGCGCAGCAGGATGCCGAGGGTCGTGAGCAGGGTCGCCACCGCGATCGTGGTCTCGAGTCCTGCCCGCCTCGCCACGAGGGGGGTGAGCAGGCCGAAGACGGCGAAGGAGGCGGTGACGATCGTGCCGAACACCCCGAAGAGGGCGGCGCCGAAGCCGAGATCCGCGCCGATGCGCTCGAGCAGCGGGCTGAAGCCGGTGACCGCCGTGCGGAGGTTGACGGCGGTGGCGATGATGGCGAGGAGCACGAGCGCGAGCCCGACCCCCTGACGCGGCGCGGCTGAGGCGGCGAGGCGAACGGCGGTGTCCATGACGAGTCCAATAGGTAGGATGATGGGATGAATCGTGTTCAGCCTACCCCGTTCGGCGAAGCGGGCGGTGGTGGGCCGATCAGCCCCACTGGCGCTGCTTTCTCGGGTGGGCGCCGTCGGCTCGGGGTGACGGATCATGTCACGGAGCTCTTCCACGAGGAGATCCGGTCGGGGCGGTGGCCCGTCGGCGAGCGGATCCCGGTGGAGAGCGCGCTCGTGGAGTGGACGGGCGCGGGGCGCAACGCGGTGCGCGAGGCGGTGCAGTCGCTCGTGCAGTCGGGGCTCGTGCGCCGGGAGCAGGGGCGGGGCACGTTCGTGATCGCGCGCTCCCAGCTCGCGCAGACCCTCACCCGCCGCATCTCCCGAGGCGACCGCCGCGACGGTCTCGAGCTGCGCCACGCCATCGACAGCTCCGCGGCCGCCCTCGCGGCGGAGCGTCGCACGCCCGCCGACGTCGCCACCCTCCGAGCCCTCCTCGCCGACCGCGCCGCCTCCTGGGCGCCCCTGCCGAGCCCCGCCGCACCCGACGCCGCCGCTTCCGCGGCCGCGCCCGCCCCCGGCACCGCCACGGCGCCTCGCGCCGCCCACTCCGCGAAGTCGGCATCCGCATCCGCCCGCGCGACGCCCGTCGCATCCGCCCACGCCACCGCATCCGCAGGGGGCGGCGTCGACGTCGCGCGGCGGGTGCAGGCCGACCTCGCATTGCATCGAGCCATCGTGGATGCCACGCACAATCCGCTCTACGTCGAGCTCTACGAGGGGCTCGCCGGGGTCTTCGAGGAGGTGCTGCTCGCGGATGTCGAGCACGACACCGATCCCCACGCCGAGCACCACTCCCGCCTCGTCGAGGCGATCGTCGCCGGCGACCCCGAGGCCGCCCGCCGCGCGATCGCCACCCTCCTCGACCCGCTCATCGAGGGCGAGGCCGCCCCCTCACCCCATCCGACGACCACCTCCCTTCGTGGGGCGACCCCCTCCTCCCACCACCCCGCGAACGCCACCTCCGCCCATCCGGCGACCTCTTCCTCGCCCCACCCGCCGATGCCGTAGCCTCGAGCGATGACCGCTCGCCGTCGCACCGTCGTGGCGGCGGTGTCGCTCGTGGCGGCCACGATCTTCTGGGCCGGCAACTACGTCGTGGGAGCCGCGGCCGTCGAGACGATCGACCCGGTCAGCTTGGTGCTGCTGCGCTGGCTCATCGCCGTGGGCCCGCTGCTGCTGATCGCGCAGCTCGTGGAGCGTCCACGCTGGCGGGTGGTGCTCCGATCCTGGCCCCGACTCCTGCTGCTCGCCGGCCTCGGACTGCTGGGCTACAACCTCCTGCTCTACAGCGCACTGCAGTTCACCGACGCGTTCGATGCCTCGCTCATCACGGCCTTCAATCCGGCGCTCATCGTCATCGCGGCCGCGGTGTTCCTGCGCGAGAGGCTCACGGCCACGGGTGTCGCCGGCATCCTGCTGGCCCTCGTGGGGGTGCTCGTGGTGCTGAGCGATGGCGATCCCGCTGCCCTCCTGCGCACGGGCTTCGGCGCGGGCGACCTCCTGATGCTGGGCGCCCTCGTGGCCTGGACGGGCTACACGATCGTGGGGCGGCGCACCACCGGCATCCCGCCCATCACGTCGACGGCGGTGCAGGCGGTGTTCACGATCGCGGTGCTCGTGCCGGTCTCGCTCGTGCTCGGCGGGCCGACTCTGCCCGCGACACCCGGCGTGTGGGCGGCGCTCGTGTTCATCGGCGTGTTCCCCTCGGTGCTCTCGTACCTGCTGTGGAATCGGGCGCTCACCGAGATCCCGCCCGCCCGCGCCGGGGTGTTCCTCAACCTCATCACGGTGTTCACGGCGGCCTTCACCATCCTCGCCGGCCACCCCTTCACGCCGGCCCAGCTCATCGGCGGCCTCATCGTCATCGCAGGAGTGGCCCTCGCCAACGAGCGCGCCTTCCGCACCCCCCGCCCCGCGCCCGCGCCCCCTCCCGCGCAGTGAAGGGCGAGGGCGGGGGTTACTCGTCGCCGAGGAGGATGGCTGCGGCGGCGATCATGTCGAGCATGCGCTGGCGCATGTGGCCGATGTGCTCCTTGACGGCGGGCTCGATGGCGTCGTAGTCCTTGTTGATCATGGCCTCGGAGAGCACGTAATGCTCGCGCGAGCACTCCTGCAGGCGGTGCTGCAGCGAGGCGGCGCGCAGCCAGAAGCGCTGGATGCGGCGGCGGGTCTCCTTGACGGTCTCGGCCACGAGCGCGTTGCCCGCGATCGAGTTGCAGAGCCGGTGGAAGAGCATGTCGGCGTTCGACCACGCGGCGCGATCGTCCGAGGCCGCAGCAGCGGCCATGTTCTGCACGTGCTTGCGCAGCGCGGCCACGTCGTCGTCGGTGAGCTTCGAGGCGGCCTTGCGGCAGATGTAGGAGTCGAGCACCTCGAGCAGGTCGCACGCATCGTTGACCTCGGTGGCGGTGAGCTGCGAGACGGTGAAGCGCGCGTTGTCGGTGCGCTTGACCAGCCCCTCCTTCTCCAGACGCTGCAGGGCTTCGCGCACCGGGGTGCGGCTGATGCCGAGCTGGGTGGCGATGCGGTTCTCCGAGAGCGGCGAGCCCGAGCGCAGGCGGAAACCCGTGATCTCGGCGAGCAGCCACTCGTAGGCGTCGTCGACGCGGGAGCCCGCTTCGGTCGCAAGAGCCATAGGTCACCGTCCTTCGGTATCAAATATAACTCCGAAGGCAGGACGTGCCGTCGGCCCCCCGGGTGCGAGGGCTTCGAGCAGCGGATGGGGGGTTTCGTCGATCCGCCGTTCGTCGAAGACCGATCCGTGCGAGTGCCCCTCCGTCACGCAACGATCTCGCGTAGCATCGCGGCATGGACGCCTTGGACCACCGCATCATCGACCTGCTCAAGATCAACTCCCGGAGCGGATACGGGGACATCGGCCAGGTCGTCGGGCTCTCCGCCTCGGCCGTCAAGCGCCGCATCGACCGGCTGGTGGCGGACGACATCATCACGGGGTTCACCATCCAGCTCAATCCGGCGCTCGACGGCACGGTGACCGAGGCCTACGTCGAGCTGTTCTGCCGCGGGACTGTGGCGCCGGCGGAGCTCAAGCGCATTCTTTCGGGGGTGCCGGAGGTCGTCGACGCGGGAACGGTCACGGGCAGCGCCGATGCGATCGTGCACATCCGCTCGCGCGACATCCCGAGCCTCGAGGATGCGCTCGAGCGTGTGCGCATCGCCCCGAACGTCGACCACACCCGCAGCGCCATCGTGCTCTCGAACCTCATCCGCCGATGAGCGCCGCCGGCGGGGGCGGGCTCGGGATCGGGCTGCGGGTGGATGCGGCCTCGGGGGTGGCGCCGTTCGAGCAGTTGCGCGCGGGCATCCGCGACGCCGTGGCGTCAGGTGCTCTGGTGGCCGGCGCGCGACTGCCGACCGTGCGGGCGCTGGCCGGCGAGCTCGGACTGGCCGCCAACACCGTGGCTCGCGCGTACCGCGAGCTCGAGACCGACGGCATCATCGAGACCCGCGGTCGGCTGGGGTCGTACGTCTCGGCCACCGGTGATCCCGCCCAGCAGGAGGCCCAGCTCGCCGCCCGCGCCTACGCCGACCGCACCGCGTCCCTCGGTGTCGCCCCCTCCGACGCCCTCGCCCTCGCGGCGGCCGCCCTGGGCCTCCCCCGCCCCTAACCCACCGAGTCGCACGAACGAGCCCTCACCCCCACCGCAAGACCCTTCCCCGCGACCCCGCGCGGATCGAATGTCGGCTGCCGGGGCACGAAGCGACGCGGGGTAGCGGAAAGGTGGCCTCCCGCTCACGGGAAGGCTCTTCTGTACGACCCCGCGGCGCGAGCGCGAGTGCGACTTCGGGTCAGGGCGTCGGGAGGGGCAGTGCTCCTTCGAGGAGGGGGGTGGGGGTGCCGAAGCGGTGGTTCGTGGCGCTGATCGACTGCTCGAGCAGGAAAGGCAGCAGCTCGAGTCGGCCTGCCCGGGTGACGTCGCCCGCGAAGATCGCCACGTCGGTCGATCCGTCGAGCGCCGTCGCCAGTGCCACGGCGTCTCCCCCGATCAACCGGATCCTCGGCACTACGCCGATGTACTCGCGCGCACGCCCCAGCCAGGCCTCATCCTTCTCGATCGTGACGCGGATGCGGCGCTCCTTCAGCAGAGCCCGCAACGGTCGCGGCAACTTTGCCGACGAGCTCACCACCACGGTGGCCCGCGCCAGCGTCGCGGCCGCGAGCACCCGCAGCAGCTCGTGCAGCGGCCGACCCTCGGAGAGCCGGATGACCGTGTGCGCCGGCAGGTACCGCAGCACGTTGCGCTCCACCCCGAGATCCGACACGTCGCGCGCCGCGAACACCGTCTGCCACGCCTCCTGGTCGCTCTTCGCGCCCCGCCGTGCCGCGTCGAAGTCGTTCCACTCGAGCCCGCCGGTCGCCGACTCCAGCAACTGGGCCACTCGCGGATCCAGCCCGGCAAGACTCACGCCATCGCCGGCCTCGCCCGGCTCCGAACGCCACGACCCCAGGTGCACCAGGTAGTTCGGCCCACCGGCCTTCGCTCCCGCGCCGACCGACGACTTCTTCCAGCCCCCGAACGGCTGACGGCGCACGATGGCCCCGGTGATGCCGCGGTTGACGTAGAGGTTGCCGGCCTCGACGGTGGCGAGCCACTGCTCGATCTCGGAGGGGTCGAGCGAGTGGATGCCGGCCGTGAGTCCGAACGGCACCGCGTTCTGCAGCTCCACGGCCTTCTCGAGCGAGGGCGCGTGCAGGATGCCGAGCACGGGTCCGAAGTACTCCGTGAGGTGGAAGGCGGATCCGGGCAGCACCCCCTCCTTCACCCCCGGCGACCACGAGCGCCCGGTCTCGTCGAGCGCCCTGGGCTCCACGAGCCACCGCTCACCGGCCCCGAGCGTGGTGAGCGTCCCGAGGAGCGCACCCGCGGCCGGCTCGATGAGCGGGCCCACCTGCACCGCGGGGTCGTCGGGGTAGCCCACGCGCAGCGAGCGCACGGCATCGACGAGCTGTCGCGCGAACCGCTTGGACTGGGCCACCGACCCCACCAGGATCACGAGGCTCGCAGCCGAGCACTTCTGGCCGGCGTGGCCGAAGGCGCTCTTCACGATGTCGGCGACCGCGAGGTCGAGATCGGCACTCGGCGTCACCACGATCGCGTTCTTGCCGCTCGTCTCGGCCAGCAGCGGGAGTTCGGGCCGCCATGACCGGAACAGTTCAGCAGTGTCGGTGGAGCCGGTGAGGATGACGCGGTCGACCCGCGCATCCGAGATCAACGACCGGCTGAGCTCGCCCTCCTCCACGTCGAGCAGCATCAGCAGATCCCTCGGGATGCCCGACTCCCACAGCGCCTCCACCATGACCGCAGCGGATCGCCTCGCCTGCGGGGCCGGCTTGACGATGACCGCACTGCCCGCGGCGAGCGCCGCCAGCACGCCGCCGGCGGGGATGGCCACGGGGAAGTTCCAGGGCGGGGCCACAACCGTGAGCCGCGACGGCACGAACTCCGCGCCGTCGACCGCGTCGAGCTCCACGGCGCACTGGGCGTAGTAGCGGGCGAAGTCGACGGCTTCGCTGACCTCGGGATCGCCCTGGTCGATGGTCTTGCCGGTCTCGCTCGCCATCACCTCGATGAGGCGGTCGCGGTTGGCCTCGAGGGCGTAGCCGGCACGTCGCACGTACCCGGCGCGATCGACCGCCGAGCGCGCACCCCAGGCCTCACCCGCAGCGACGGCCGTCTCGACGAGCTCGTCGAGGGTCTGCTCGTCGGTGACTGCGACCTCGGCGATGGTCTCGGAACCGAGCGTGGAACCCGGGATGCGCCCCAGGATGCGTCGCGCCCAGGCCCGATTGGCGGCGAGCGACGGATCGGTGTCGGGAGCGTTGGCGAACTCCGCCGGTGCCGGCTCGAGCTCCGCGAGCGACCGATCCTGCCGCCGGTTCGGAAGAGGGACGGCCGACGTGCCTTCAGCGTCCGCCCCGCTGTCGGCATCCGGTTCCCCACCGGTACCCGCATCACCCTCGAACTCGGGCTGCACCTCTGCCAGCGACGCGAGGAAGCGGTCGCGCTCGCGGTCGAAGGCCGACGGATCGACACCGAGGTCGAACGCCGACGACAGGAAGTTGGCCTCGCTCGCGTTCTCCTCGAGCCGCCGCACGAGGTAGCCGATGGCCGCATCGAACTCGGCGGGTTCCACCACGGGTGTGTAGAGGAGCAGCGAACCCACCGTCGCGCGCACGGCGTCGACCTGAGCAGGCGCCATACCGAGCAGCATCTCGACGTCGACCGCGTCGGTGACTCCGCGATCCGAGGCGAGCAGCCACGCCCAGGCGAGATCGAACAGGTTGTGGCCGGCCACACCGATGCGCACGGCGTCGGTGTGCTCGGGCCGGAGGGCCCACTCGAGCACACGCTTGTAGTTGGCGTCGGTCTGCTGCTTGCTGCCGTAGGTGGCTAGGGGCCAGTCGTGCAGAGCCGCCTCGACGCGCTCCATGGCGAGGTTGGCACCCTTGACGACGCGCACCTTGATGGGGGCGCCGCCCCGTGCGCGGCGCTCGGCCGCCCAGGAGTGCAGGCCCTGGAGCGCTCCGAGCGCATCGGGCAGGTAGGCCTGGAGCACGATGCCCGCCTCGAGATCGAGCAGCTCGGGCTCCTCCATGATGCGCTGGAACACCGCGATGGTGAGATCGAGATCGCGGTACTCCTCCATGTCGAGGTTCACGAACTTGCGGCCCTCCCGCACCGGTGCGCCGAGGTCGCCCAGCGCCCCTCTGCGCGCCGCGATGCGGAAGAGCGGGATGAGCGACTGCGCCACCCGCTCGACGGTCTCGTCGAACGCCCACATCGAGAGTCCGCTCGTCACCGAGGAGACCTTGACCGAGACGTAGTCGACGTCGTCGCGCTGCAGCAGCCGCTTGGTGCCCTCGAGCCGGTTCGCGGCCTCGCGGTCGCCGAGCACGGCCTCGCCGAGGAGGTTGATGTTGAGCCGAGTGCCCTCGGCGCGGAGCGCCGCCACCGCTGGGCCGAACTTGGCCGGTCGCGCATCGACGATCAGGTGCCCCACCATCTGGCGCAGGGCCTTTCGGGCGATCGGCACCACCACTGAGGGGAGGGCTTCGCCCATCGCTCCACCTGTGGTGACGGCGGCGCGGAGGGGCCGAGGGAGGAACTGCGGAACGTTCTTGGCGAGCTGCGCCAGGTTCTTGGCCGCGACCGCCTGATCCTCCGGCCGGGCCACACCGTCGACGAATCCCATCACGAACGCGAGACCAGCCGGGTCGTCGAGCACCCCGGCCAGCCGAGCCGCCGCAGCATCGACCGGCGCCTCGCGCGAAGCCTCAACCCACTGCCGCGCCAGCCCGACCGCCCGCGCCCCGAGCCCCTCGCCCCCGGCCGCACCCTCGGCCTCGTCCGCCACACCCGGCTCAGCATCCCCAGCGGCCACGGCCTCTTCAACGTGGGTGGCCTCGGAATCGAGATCATCCTCCGCATCGACATCACCCTCGGCGTCGGCACCGCTGGCGGCTCCCTCAGTGGGCGTCGGCTTCACGCCGGCTTCAGCCTCCGCACCGGGCTCGGCCTCCGTGCCGGGCGCGGCGTCGGCGTCGGCACCGGGCGCGGCCTCCGCACCCGCGGCGGGGAGGGTCTCGGTGCCGGGCTCGGGCTGCACAACGGGGTCGGTCATGGTTCGACCTTAGATCGTGGCCCCCGCCATTAGGCTCAAGCCATGCAGCCTGTGGAGGACTTCGACATCGTGGTCGTCGGTGGAGGACACAACGGCCTCGTTGCAGCCGCCTACCTCGCCCAGGCCGGCCGCTCGGTGTGCGTGCTCGAACGGCTCGACGAGCTCGGCGGAGCCGCCGTCTCCTCGTATGCCTTCGAGGGAATGGATGCGCGGCTCTCCCGCTACTCCTACCTCGTGAGCCTCCTCCCGACGAGGATCATCGACGAGCTCGGCCTCGACATCACCCTCCGACGCCGCCGCTACTCCTCCTACACACCGCTCCCCGGCACCGACCTCGGTCTCCTCATCGACAACGACGATGCCGACTCCACCCGCGCATCCTTCACCGCCGTGGGCGCCGAGGCCGACGCCGCCGCCTTCGACCGGTTCTCGAACGACCTCGGCCGGCTCGCTGCGGCCTTCTGGCCGGGGCTCACCGAACCGCTCATGACGCACTCGGAAGCCCGCCGCCGGCTCGGCGACGACGCGCTCTGGCACGCCTTCATCGAACGCCCGCTCGGCGAGGTCATCCGCGAGCGGTTCTCGAGCGACGTGGTGCGGGGCGTCGTGGCCACCGACGCCCTCATCGGCACCTTCGCCTCGCTCGACGACGAGCAGCTCGCGCAGAACATCTGCTTCCTCTACCACGTGATCGGCGGCGGGACCGGGGATTGGGATGTGCCGGTCGGCGGCATGGGCGCGGTCACGGGTGAGCTCGCCCGGGCGGCCCGCACAGCCGGAGCCGTGCTGCGCACCGGCGCCGAGGTGGTATCGATCGACCCCGATGGCCTCGTGGTCTACCGGACCGCAGAGGACGGGTCCGATCCGCTCGAAGAGCACCATAACGACCCCCACAGCGAGCACCCTGGTGCGAACCGAGCCGAGAACCGGACGGACGACCGCACCGACAACCGGCAGCGCCGCGGGACGGAGCACCGCATCCGCGCCACCCGCATCCTTGCCAATGTCGCCCCCGCCGTTCTCGAGCGGCTCCTCGGCACCACCGACGAGCGCGCCGCCACAGGGCGCACCCCCGACGAGCGCCCCCCAGAGCCCACCGCCGCCCCCGAAGGCGCCCAGGTCAAGGTCAACCTCCTCCTCTCCCGCCTCCCGCGCCTGCGCGACGGCTCCGTCCCGCCCGAGGCGGCCTTCGGCGGAACCTTCCACATCAACGAGCTCGCCACCCAGCTCGAGACAGCCCACGCCGAGGCCGCTGCGGGTCGCATCCCGAACCCGCTCCCCGCCGAGATCTACTGCCACTCGCTCACCGACCCGAGCATCCTCTCGCCCGAGCTGCAGCAGCAGGGCGCACACACCCTCACCGTCTTCGGCCTGCACACCCCGCACCGCCTCGCCGCGAGCGCCGCCGACCTGCAGCGTGCCGTTCTCGACTCGCTCGACAGCGTGCTCGCCGAGCCGATCGAGAGCCTCCTGCTCACGGATGCGCGGGGCCGGCCGTGCATCGAGACCAAGACCACCGCCAACCTCGAGAGCACGCTCGGGCTCCCCGGCGGGCACATCTTCCACGGCCCGCTCAGCTGGCCGTTCGTCGACGACGACGCCCCGCTGGCGACCCCCGCCGAGCGCTGGGGTGTGGCCACGCGGCATGCGCGCATCCTGCTCTGCGGATCGGGTTCGCGGCGAGGTGGCGCCGTCTCAGGCCTCGGCGGTCACAGCGCTGCCATGGCCGTGCTCGAGGACGACCTCGACGCCTGACCCCCGCCACCCCAGCACCGCCAACACCTGCCGCCAGCGCCCCGGGCCGGGTCGGCGGACTTCGTTCCTTCCGTCAGCTCCACTCGCTCGGCGTCGGGGTCTTGCGCGTCGGCAGCTCCGACGCGGCGCCCCACTCCCGCACCCACTCCGGCATCCGCCCATCCTCAGGCGCATCCCCCGCGAGCGACCGCATCTCCTCGACCCCCACCACACCGCCGGAGCGCTTCAAGAACCGCGCCCGCACGTACGCCCGCGCGCAGATCTCCCCGCCCACCACGAACCGCTGCTCCACATAACAGGCCTTCGCGTCGAAGCCGAGCAGCCGCGTCTCCACCGTGAACCGCTGCCACAGCTCGAGCGACCGCCGGAAGCTGATCGTCTCGGCCACCACCACCGGGTACCACCCGCGCTGCGTGAAGACCTTGTAGAGCCCGCTGCGCTGCATGAGGTCCACGCGCGCGAGGTCGAGCACCGAGAGGTAGACGCCGTTGTTCATGTGGCGCAGCAGGTCGAGGTCGGTGGGCAGCACCCGGAACGGCGTCGAGGCCACGTCCCACGCCCCGATCGGTGAGCGGAAGCGGCCGAGGAGGGTCTGGAGCAGGGTCCTGAAGAAGAAGTGCACGCACCGATCGTAGGGATCTTGCGCCGATCTGCCCAGATCGCTGTCACATCTCTACAAAGACGATGCGGCGACTACAATCGCCTGGTGGCCGTTCCGAAGATCATCCTCTACTACGTCTTCGCGCCGCTCCCCGACCCGGAGGCGGTGCGGCTGTGGCAGCGCGACCTCGCGGAATCGCTCGGTCTGCGGGGCCGCATCGTGCTCTCGCGCGATGGCCTGAACGGCACCCTCGGCGGCGAGCTCGACGCCGTCAAGCGCTACGTGCGAAAGTCGCGCGAGTTCGCCCCGTTCCGCGAGCTCGATGTGAAGTGGAGCGAGGGAACCGGCCTCGAGCCCGAGCCCGCATCCAAGCACACCGTCTATCGCGCGAGCACCGACTTCCCCCGTCTGAGCGTCAAGGTGCGCGACGAGATCGTGAGCTTCGGCGCCCCCGGCGAGCTCCGCGTCGGGGAGGGCGGGGTGCAGGGCGGCGGCGTCAAGCTCGACCCGACGGCACTGCACGCCCTCGTCGACGAGCGTGCAGCTGCAGGCGAGGAGGTCGTCTTCTTCGACGGACGCAACGCCTTCGAAGCCTCCATCGGGCGCTTCAAGAACGCCGTCGTGCTCGAGGTCGAGACCACACGCGACTTCGTGGCCGAACTCGACAGCGGTCGCTACGACCACCTCAAGTCGCAGCCGGTGGTGACCTACTGCACGGGCGGCATCCGCTGCGAGGTTCTCTCGTCGCTCATGGTCGCGCGCGGCTTCACCGAGGTGTACCAGCTCGACGGAGGTGTCGTGCGCTACGGCGAGACGTTCGGCGACAAGGGCCTCTGGGAGGGCTCGCTCTACGTCTTCGACAAGCGCGGATCGATCACCTTCTCCCCCGACGCCGTGGTGCTCGGCGAGTGCATCACCTGCGGCACTCCGACCTCGCACCTCCAGAACTGCGCAGACCCCTCCTGCCGCACCCAGCTCCTCCTCTGCGACTCCTGCACAACCGCCGCCTCCGCGGATTCCGTCCACACTTCTCCGGTCTGCCCCGCCCACGCCTGATCCACGGCCGTAGGCTCTGGCCATGAGTGAGAACGACAGCTACGACGCCTATGATCCGCGGGTGGCGCACCCGAGCCACGAGCTCGTGCACGACAGAGCCGATGCCCTGCTCGCGCTGCATCACGCTCCCGAGATCCTCACGCTCGTGAACGTGTGGGATGTGGCGAGCGCGCAGGTGGTCGCCGACCTGCCCGAGACCAAGGCGCTGGCGACCGCGAGCCACGCGATCGCCGCGTCGTACGGCTACGAAGACGGCGAGCGTATTCCGGCGGAGCTCATGATCGAGGCGGTCGGCCGCATCGCCCTGGCCACGTCTCTGCCCGTGACCGCCGACCTCGAGGCCGGCTACGGCGACCCCGCCGAGACGGTGCGCCGGGCCATCGGGGTGGGGGTGGTGGGGGCGAACATCGAAGACGGCCTGCGCCCGCACATCGAGTCGGTGGAGAACGTGGCCGAGGTCATGAAGGCCGCCGAGCAGGAGGGTGTGCGCTTCGTGCTCAACGCCCGAACCGACGCGCTGCTCGCGGCCGGGCTGCAGCCGCCTTCGGCGCCGGGGGCGGATGCGGATGCCTGGGAGGCGGCGGTGGAGGATGCGATCGAGCGGGGCCGGGCCTACCTCGACGCCGGGGCGGCCTGCGTGTTCGTGCCCGGCACGGTCGACGAGCACACCGCCACCCGTTTGGTGGAGGGGATCGGGCACCTGCGGGTGAGCCTGCTCGGCTGGCCCGGCGGGCCGTCGGCCGCGCGGTACGAGCAGCTGGGCATCGCGCGCGTCTCCTATGGCCCGTGGCCGCAGCGCGTTGCCCTCGCCGCCCTGCAGGAATCGGCGCTCGCGCTCTACGCGGGAGGAGGGCTGCCCGGGGCCACCCCCACGATCAGCTGAGAGGCGGGACGCGCTCAGGCGGAGGCGCGCACGGCTCGGCGCTCGGCTCGGGCCGACCGCCGCTCGAGCGCCCGACGGTGCGAGAACCGCCGCGCATCCGTGCCCGAGAGCGCGAGCAGCACGAGCACGTCGAAGGAGAGCCCCACGAGGTTCGTCTCGAGCGTGATCTGCGGCCCGCCGTTCACGAAGTCGAGCGCCGTGATGAGGATGGCGATCGAACTGAGTCCCATCGCCGTGAACCGAGCCCAGTTGTGCCCGTGATAGATCAGGAACGCCAGCACCGAGTAGAGAGCAGCGATGAGGAGGGCGATGGCGACGAACACAGCAGCCACCACCGAGGTGAGGTAGCGGGTGTCGTCGGGTGTGAGAGCTCCCGTGATGCCACGGAAGTCGAGCTCCCCGTCACCGATCGAGAACGCTACCACCACGGCCGCCGCGAGCGCCGCGAGTACGCGGAACCCCATGAGCAGCACCCCGAGGTAGAGCGAAGCGGGGCGCCGCGCGCTCGAGATCGGCTGCTCCGAGAACACCGCGGCCGGGGTGGGTGCCACGGGCCGCTCGGACGCCGGGAGCAGCTCGTCGAGCCCGCCGGGCGCATCCGGATCCGGGACCTCGACGGCACGCAGATCGACCACGGGCAGGTCGCCGTCGGTCACGATGGCGTCGCCCCCGCCGTTGACGTGGTGGTACCCGGTCGAGAAGTTGCGGATGAGCTCGACCGACGCCTCGGGGTTGGCGGCCGCCAGCGTCGACACGATGTGGTCGCGCTCCTTGTCGGTCTCCTTGTCGATGCGGTGCGTCACCTGCAGCGTGAAGAACGAGATGCCGATGCTGCGGTCGTAGGTGCCCGCCGCGAGCCAGTCGGCCTCGTGCCCGCCTGGCAGCAGCCATCCGGGTGGGCAGCGCCAGAACCGCACGTGGTGCCGCTTGGAGGGATTGCCGGAGACCTCCTGCTGGTAGGTGAAGTCCTGCAGGTTGCCGAACAGATAGAGCCGCGAGACGGGAGCACCAGGGTAGCTGCGGCGGAGGAGGGTGCCGCGCACGGTGCGGAGCGCCGAGGTGAGCCCCATGTCGTCGGTGTGGTGCCACCCGGCGGCGAGCATCGCCTTGTGCACCTGCTCCTCCGACCCCCGGAGCGCCACGTTCACCGGATCGCCGAGCAGCCCCTCGCGCGTCTTCGCCCGGCCGATGAAGTAGTCAGGCACGTAGAAGAGGGTGAGGATGCTGTGCACGCGAGGCAGCAGCAGATAGGCCACCACGAGCCAGAACACGAGGAGGAACCAGAGCTGCCCCCACCCCTTGGCGAACGACTCCGTGGCCACGAGGAAGGCGAGCCAGCCGATCGAGATGGTGCCGAAGAAGAAGAACAGACTGTCGACCACGAGGCCCACGGAGCCGCGCAGGGTGCGTCGACGGATGTGGTCGACGAGGCCGGCGTCGTCGAGGTCCTCATCCGCCATCCCGTAGATCCTTCCGTCAGAGGGATTCTCGCAGGATTGCATGAATGCTGTGACAACCCGAAGGCCCCACCCCTAGGCTGGATGGACGGCCGCGACCTTCGAGGCCGCCCTCGGACACCGACAGGACCACATCGATGCCCACTGGCGTTCCCATCGAATTCTCCGGATTGACGAAGACGTTCGGCCAGGTGAGCGCGGTCAAGGACCTCACGTTCACCGTGGAGCCGGGTCAGGTCACCGGCTTCCTCGGCCCGAACGGCGCAGGCAAGACCACGTCGCTCCGCATGCTCCTCGGCCTCGTGCGCCCCACCTCGGGAGACGCCACCTTCGGCGGCACCGCCTACGCCAAGCTCGACTCGCCGCTCGAGACCGTCGGCGCCTCCCTCGAGGCCGCGAGCTTCCACCCGGGCCGGAGCGCGCGCAACCACCTCGCCGTCTACGCGCAGGCCGCCGGTCTGGCCAAGACCACTCCGGATGCCGCGCTCGAGAAGGTGGGACTGAGCGCCTACGGCGACCGCAGGGTCGGCGGCTACTCCCTGGGCATGCGGCAGCGCCTCGGCCTGGCCTTCGCCCTGCTGGGCGACCCCGGCGTGCTCGTGCTCGACGAGCCCATCAACGGCCTCGACCCCGAGGGCATCAAGTGGATCAGGCTGCTGCTCCGCTCGATGGCCGCGGAGGGCCGCACGGTGCTCATCAGCTCGCACCTGCTCAGCGAGGTGCAGCAGACCGTCGACGAGGTCATCATCATCTCGCACGGCACCCTCGTGCACCGCGGCGAGCTCTCGAGCCTCGACACCTCCGACACGAAGCAGGTGCAGGTGAACGCCGACGACCGCGATCGACTCTCCGCCGTGCTCGTGGAGGCCGGCTACCAGGTCTCCAACCTCCGCTCGGGGGTGCTCGTCGAGAACGCCGAGGCCTCCGTGGTGGGCCGGCTCGCCTTCGAGGCGGGCATCCCGGTCACCGCGCTCTCGCAGAAACGGACGGGCCTCGAAGAGAGCTTCCTGAGTCTCGTGGGCGAGGAGGGAGCGCTGTGAGCGCCGGATACGTGGGGGCCGTTCGCTCCGAGTTCACGAAGGTGCGCACCACCCGGCTGTGGTGGGTGCTCGCGATCATCATGGCCGTCTACGTCGGGCTGTGCGCAGGCGGCATGGCCGGCATCCTCGGTGGCCTGGGCAGCACCGCGAACGGACCGATCATCCCCGACGGCGAGCTCCCGCCGCTCGTCTACAGCTTCGCCACCTCGATCGGCTACGTGTTCCCCGTGCTCTTCGGTGCCCTCGCGGTCACGAGCGAGTTCCGGTTCCAGTCGCTCACCCCCACCTTCCTCGCCAACCCGCGGCGCGGCGTCGTCCTGGGCGCGAAGGCGACCACTCTGCTGATCGTCGGCGCCCTGTTCGGCGTCATCGCCCTGCTCGCCTCGATCGGCGTCGGGGCGTCGCTCCTGGCCGTGTTCGGCATCGATCCGCTGCTCGCCGAGCCGACGACCTGGGCCTTCGTGGGCCGCTCCATCCTCGCCATGGCGCTCTGGTCGGCCATCGGCGTGGGCCTCGGCGTGCTCGTGCCGAGCCAGGTGGCCGCCATCGTGATCGTGCTGGCCTTCACGCAGTTCGTCGAACCGCTGCTGCGGCTCGCGGCGAGCTTCACCGACTGGTCGGCCCAGGTGGCGCAGTTCCTGCCCGGATCGGCGAGCGATGCGCTCGTCGGCGCGAGCATCTACAACGCCATGGGGGCGGCATCGGCGGGGCTCGACTGGTGGCAGGGCGGGCTCGTGCTCGTGGCCTACGCCGCCATCACCACGGGGATCGGGTTCGCCACGAGCTGGCGACGCGACGTCTCCTGACAGACGGCACGCCCGCCCGTGACCGGCATCCGCACCGCTGACACCAAGCACTAGGAGCACTCATGAGCACCCCACCCACCCGAGCGTTCGTCGTGACCGAGAAGGGCGCCCGGGCACGGCTCCTCGAGATCGATGCCGAGGAGTTCTTCGAGGGCACGGGCGGCGACGAGGCAGTGGACCTCGACGTGCTCTTCTCGAGCATCAACTTCAAAGACGGACTCGCGCTGCTCGGGCGCCCCGGCGTGGTGCGCGAATGGCCGCTCGTGCCCGGCATCGACATCGTGGGGCGGGTCACGTCGAGCGCCTCACCCCGGTTCGCTCCCGGCGACGTGGTGCTGCTGAACGGCGACGGCATCGGCGAGGCCAGGCACGGCGGTCTCGCCACGAGGGCGAGGGTGCGGCCGGATGCGCTCATCCCACTTCCCGACGCCCTCACCCCCGAGCGGGCGGCGGCCGTGGGCACCGCGGGGTTCACCGCCATGCTCGCGGTGCTCGCTCTCGACGACGCCGGGGTGACGCCAGACGTCGGCCCCGTGCTCGTGACGGGCGCGGCGGGTGGAGTCGGATCGGTGGCCGTCTCGCTGCTCGCAGGTCGCGGCTTCGAGGTGGTCGCCTCCACCGGGCGGGTCTCCACCCAGAGCGACTACCTGCGCGCACTCGGGGCCTCGCGGATCGTCGACCGCGCGGAGCTCGGCGAGCAGGGCAAGCCGCTGCAGAGCCAGCAGTGGGCGGGAGCCGTCGACTCGGTCGGCAGCCACACGCTCGCGAACGTGCTCGCGCAGACCCGCTACGGCGGAACGGTCGTGGCCTGCGGGCTCGCCCAGGGGCCCGACCTGCCGGCATCCGTGATGCCCTTCATCCTGCGTTCGGTCACCCTCACGGGCGCCAACTCCGTGGAGGCGCCGCTCGCGCTGAGGGAGCGCGCGTGGGCTGCGCTCGCGGAGGAGCTCGATGCCGGCGCACTCGATTCGATGACCGAGACGATCGGCCTGGATGGCGTGCTCGACATCGCCGAGCGCATCCTCGAGGGCGATGTGCGCGGGCGCACCGTGGTCGACGTCGCCCGCTGACAAGCAGCAGCGGAAGAAGCAGAAGCAGCGCCAGAGTCGGCAACCGCGACGCCCGCCTCAGTCGATGATCTTCGTGCCCTCCAGGGGCGGCAGCCGCAGCGCCCGCAGCAGCTGCACCGAGTGCGAGGTCGTGACGATGATGCGGGAGAACTCCTCGTCTTCGAGATCGATCACCACCGAAGTGCGCGTGCCCTTGACGAGCAGGAAGTCCTTGCCGTCGTGGAACTTCCACGTGCCCACCGCCAGCGTGAGCGGAACCGCCACACCCGGAGCCCGGATGCCCCGCACCCACACCCACGGGTCGTCGGTGAGAGCCGCGGAACGGATGCTCTCGAGCGGCACCACGATGTCGGTGCGGCGGAACGAGAGCATCTTCTCGGCACGCGTCAGACGGATCTCGAGGCGATCGGTGTGGACGAAGAGAACGGCCATGCCTCTATCCTGCCGTGGCCGACCTGGGGAACGGCACGATTCCCCCAGAGCGATATATAACGATTCGGGAATCCAACCCCGCGGCCCCCACGATCAGGCGGGAGGCGTGGCCGCGGCAGCCGCTCGAGCCGCCCCCGGGAGAGCCGAGAGGATGCGGTCGATGGCCGCGTCGTCGTGGGCGGCGGAGACGAACCAGGCCTCGTAGACCGAGGGTGGCAGGGAGACCCCCGCCTCGAGCATGGCGTGGAAGAACGGCCCGTAACGGTAGCCCTGCTGCGCCTGCACCTCGGCGTAGTCGCGCGGGGCGACGGCACTGCCGAAGGTGAAGCTGAAGAGGTTGCCCGCGCGCTGCACGCTGTGCGCGACACCGGCCTCGGCGAGCGCCTCGGAGGTGGCGGTCGAGACCGTGCGGGCGGTCTCGTCGAGGGCTCGGTAGACGGCGGCGTCGGCGAGCCGCAGGGTCGTGAGCCCCGCGGCGACGGCGATCGGATTGCCCGAGAGCGTTCCGGCCTGGTAGACGGGGCCGAGCGGCGCAAGGCGGTCCATCACGTCGGCCCGTCCGCCGAGGGCGGCGAGCGGCATGCCGCCGCCGATGACCTTGCCGAAGGCGACCAGGTCCGGCACGTAGGCGGGCACATGGCGCGAGTCGGGCGCATCCTGATGCAGCTCGGCCACGGGGGCACCCGCGTTCTCGAGGCCCCACCAGCCGGCCGGCCCCACCCGGAAGCCCGTGAGCACCTCGTCGACGATGAGCAGCGCGCCATGGGCGTGGGCGATGTCGGCCAGCGCGGCGTTGAAGCCCTCGGCCGGGGGCACGACACCCATGTTGGCGGGCGCGGCCTCCACGATGATCGCGGCGATCTCGTCGCCGCGCAGCCGGAACACCTCGCGCACGGCGGCGAGGTCGTTGTACGGCACCACCACGGTGAGCGCCGCGGTGGCGGCGGGCACACCGGCGGAGGCAGGCAGTCCCAGCGTGGCGAGCCCGGAGCCGGCCTCGGCCAGCAGCGAGTCGGAGTGCCCGTGGTAGTGCCCGGCGAACTTCACGAGCACGTCGCGGCCCGTGAAGCCGCGCGCGAGGCGGATGGCGGTCATCGTGGCCTCGGTGCCGGTGGAGACGAGCCGGAGCTTCTCCACGGGGTGCACGCCGCCCGCCTGCACGCGCTCGCGCACGAGCTCGGCGAGGTCGGTCTCCGCCGGGGTCGTGGCGCCGAAGCTGAGCCCGCGCGAGGCGGCCTGCTGCACGGCGGTGACGACCTCGGGATGCGCGTGCCCCAGGATGGCCGGGCCCCACGAGCTCACCAGATCGACGTACTCCACACCCTCCGAGTCGGTCACGTACGGGCCGCGGGCCGAGACGAGGAAACGTGGCACCCCGCCCACCGAGCGGAACGCCCGCACCGGGGAGTTCACTCCCCCGGGAATGGACTGCTGGGCCCGCTCGAACTCGGCGGCGTTGGTGGTGCCGGTGCTGGGTGCAGTGGTGGTCATCGGAGGCCCTTCAGGCTGCGGGCGACCTCGACCGCCCAGTAGGTGAGTACGACGTCGGCACCGGCGCGGCGGATGCTCGTGAGGGATTCGAGGATGGCGCGTTCGCGGTCGATCCAGCCGTGCGCGGCGGCGGCCTCGATCATCGCGTACTCCCCCGAGACCTGGTAGGCCCACGTGGGCACCGAGACGGCGGCGGAGACCTCGGCCACGAGGTCGAGGTAGCTCAGCGCCGGCTTGACCATCACCACGTCCGCCCCCTCGGCCACGTCGAGCAGCGCCTCGCGCACACCCTCCCGGCCGTTGGCGGGGTCGAGCTGGTAGGTCTTGCGGTCGCCGCGGAGCGTGGATCCGACCGCCTCCCGGAACGGGCCGTAGAACGCCGAGGCGTACTTGGCGGCGTAGGCGAGCAGCGCGACGTGCTCGAAGCCGTCGGAGTCGAGGGCCGACCGCACCGCGGCGACCTGGCCGTCCATCATGCCGGAGAGGCCGAGCAGTGCCGATCCCGCCCTCGCCTGCTCGAGCGCCATGTCGCGGTAGCGCTCGAGGGTCGCGTCGTTGTCGACCGAGCCGTCGTGCGCCAGCACCCCGCAGTGCCCGTGGTCGGTGAACTCGTCGAGGCACAGGTCGGTCTGCACCACGAGGGCCTCGCCCACCTCGGCCGCCACCACCCGGGTGGCCGCGTTGAGCACACCGTCGGGATCCGTGGCCGCCGAGCCCTGGGCATCCTTGGCCGAGTCGGCGGGCACACCGAAGAGCATCACGCCGCCGAGGCCGACCTCCGCCGCCTCCGTCACAGCCGCCTTGAGGCTGTCGAAGGTGTGCTGCACCACTCCCGGCATCGACTGCAACGGCATGGGCTCCACGATGTCGTCGCGCACGAAGAGCGGCAGCACGAGCTGGGCGGGATCGATGCGGGTCTCGGCCACCAGCCGCCGCATGGCAGGCGAGCTGCGGAGCCGGCGAGGGCGAACGGCGGGGAAGGATCCTTGTTCCATGCCTCCAGCCTACGTCGGCCCCCTGCGAGGAGGCCGCCGCGGAGGTGCCGCTACTCGGCGGGGTGCTGCTGACCGAAGTCGTCGGTCTCGGCGTCGGGATCGGCTGCCCGGCGGGCGTTCGCCACCTCGATGACCGAGTTGATGAGCGACTCGGCCGAACGGCCCTTGGCGATCACGTCGACACGCAGACCGTAGGCCCTCGCGTCTTCGGCCGTGCGGGGGCCGATCGCGGCCACGAGCGTCGACTCCGGCACAGGGCCGAGCTGCCGCTGCACCTGCTCGGCCACCGATCCGGAGGTCACGAACACGGCGTCGATGGAGCCCTCGGCCACGTCGGTGCGGATCTGCGGATCGACCTCGACCCCGATGGTGCGGTAGGCCACGACCGACTCGACCGTGTGCCCGCGCTTGATGAGCCCCTCGGTGAGCACGGGCTTGGCGATGTCGCTGCGCAGGGTGAGCACGCGCAGCTCGGGCCCGAACTGCTCGAAGCGCTTGAGCTCGCGCAGCAGGCCCTTGGCCGAGTTGTCCTCCGGCGGCACGAGGTCGACCTTGTAGCCCGCCGCGGTGAGGGCGGCCGCCGTGGTCTCGCCGACAGCGGCGATGTGGGTGGATGCGGGCACCACGGCCTGGTGGGCGATGAGCACGTCGACCGTGGTGGCGCTCGTCATGGTGAGCCAGTCGAAACGGCCCTCCGCGAGGGCGGCGAGAGCACGATCGAGTGTCTCGGCGTCTTCGGTGGGGGCGAAGTTGATCATGGGCGCGACGATGGGTTTGGCCCCCACGGCGCGCAGGTCGGCGGCCACGCCGTGGCCCCACGGGCCACCACGGGGAACGAGGATGCGCCAGCCGCCGAGCGGCCGCTTCGACCAGGCGGTCAATTCGTCTCCCCTGTGCCGTCATCAGCCGTGCCGGAATCCGCAGCGGCGCCCGGGGTGAGCGGTGCGATCTCGGCTGCACCGTCTTCGAGCAGCTGGGCGGCGACCGCCTGACCGAGGAGCTCGGCCACGAGGTGGTCGTCGCCGAGCAGCTCTGCACTGCGCTCGCAGCCCAGTTCGACGGCGCCGTCGGCCTGGTACACGGTGGCGGAGAGCTCGAGCAGATCGCCCACGACGGTCGCGGTGGCACCGATCGGAGCGGCGCAGCCGGCCTCGAGGGCAGCGAGAACGGAGCGCTCGGCCAGCACGGCGGTGCGCGTGGCCTGGTGCTCGATGCTCATCAGTTCGGGAATGCTGTCGCCCTCTCGGATCTCGATCGCGAGTGCGCCCTGACCTGGCGCGGTCGGCCAGATGTCGAGCGCGAACAGTTCGGATGCTGCGTCTAGCCTACCCAGCCTTCCGAGCCCGGCCGACGCGAGCACCACGGCGTCGAGATCGCCCTCGCGCACACGGCCGAGACGGGTGTCGACGTTGCCCCGGATGTCGACGACCTCGAGGTCGGGTCGGAGCGACAGCAGCTGGGCCACGCGGCGAGGCGATCCGGTGCCCACCCTGGCGCCCTCCGGCAGCTCGTCGAGGGTCAGCCCATCACGGCTGCAGAGCGCATCGCGCGGATCCTCCCTCACCGGCACCGCGCCGATGGCGAGCCCCTCATAGGGAGCGGTCGGCAGATCCTTCAAGGAGTGCACGATGAGATCGCACTCCCCCGCCAGCAGTGCTTCACGCAGTGCGCTGGCGAACACCCCGGTGCCGCCGAGGCTCGAGAGCGACTCGGTGGAGCGGTCGCCCTCGGAGGCGATGATGACGATCTCGACGTCGAGACCCGTCGCCTCCTGCAGGGCGGTGACGACGTGACCGGTCTGGGCCCGGGCGAGCGCGCTTCCCCGGGTGGCCACCCGAAGCGCCCGCGAGCTCACGGCGCGATTCCGGAGACAGCCGGTTTGAAGCCCAGTCGCACGTTCTCGCAGCATCCGGGGCGGCACACGTCGAACCACGGTCCGAGCTCCGTCACCGCGGGTCGAGCCGCCTTGGCCGTGCCGTTGACCCGCTCGAGCACGAGGTCGATGAGACCGGTGACGTAGGCGGGGTCGATGCCGGGGGTCGGCGTGCGCACGCCGTACAGGCCGTGCTCCTCGCAGCTCGTGAGAGCCTCGTTGTCGAGATCCCAGAGCACCTCCATGTGGTCGCTCACGAAGCCGAGGGGCACGATCACGACGGCGCGGATGCCCCGGGCGGGCAGCTCGGCGATGGCGTCGTTGATGTCGGGCTCGAGCCACGGCTGGGTGGGCGGGCCGGAGCGGGACTGGTAGACGAGCTGCCACGAGACGGAGGGCCCTTCCGACCCCGCGCCCGATCCGCCCGTGCCGCCACCGGCCGCCGCCATCATGACCACCTCGGCCACGGCCTGGTGCTGAGCCGCGTAGGCGCCGCCCGCTCCGAAACCGAGCGCCGGCGGGCCGGAGCGGTCCGCATCCGCCGTGGGGATGGAGTGCGTGGTGAAGAGCACCTCCACCTCGCGCGACAGGTCGATGCCCTCGAGACGAGCTTCGATGTCGGCGAGAGCATCGCGCACACCGTCGATGAAGGGGCGCACGAAGCCGGGGTGGTCGAAGAACTGGCGCACCTTGTCGATCGTGATGCGGTCGCCGAGACCCGTCTCGTCGAGCGCCATCGCGAAGTCCTCGCGGTACTGGCGGCAGCTGGAGTACGAGCTGTAGGCGCTCGTGGCGACGGCGATGAGGGAGCGGAAGCCCCGCTCGTCCGCCTCCACGAGGGCCTCGCGCAGGTAGGGATCCCAGTTGCGGTTGCCCCAGAGCACGGGGAGGTCGATGCCGCGGGCGGCGAGCTCGGCCTCGAGGGCCGCCTTCAGCGCGCGGTTCTGCGCGTTGATGGGGCTGATGCCGCCGTAGGCCCGGTAGTGGTGGGCCACCTCTTCGAGCCGCTCATCCGGGATGCCCCGACCGCGCGTGACGTTGCGGAGGAACGGGATGACGTCGTCCTGACCCTCCGGCCCGCCGAACGAGGCGAGCAGGATGGCGTCGTAGGCCGTGGGCTCCGAGACGTGCTCGGGGCCGTGCAGGGCCGCGGCACTCGCGTGCAGCACGCGGATGGTGCCGGATGATCCCTCGGTTGATTCCGCGGTCGATCCCTCGTCGCCCTGGACGGGCATGTTCTCGCTCACTGGAGCACCTCCACGATCTCGGCGACCTCGATGCGGCGCCCTGTGTAGAAGGGCACCTCCTCACGCACGTGCAGTCGTGCATCCGTCGCCCTCAGGTGCCGCATGAGGTCGACCAGGTTGAGCAGGTCGTCGTCTTCGAGCGCGAGGATCCACTCGTAGTCGCCGAGGGCGAACGACGCCACGGTGTTCGTGAGCACCGAGCGGTACTGCGAGCCCTGGCGGCCGTGCTCGGCGAGCATGCGACGGCGCTCCTCCTCGGGGAGGATGTACCACTCGTAGGAGCGCACGAACGGGTAGACGGTGAGCCAGGCGGCCGGCTCCTTGCCACGCATGAACGCGGGGAGGTGGTTCGACGAGAACTCGGCGTCGCGGTGCACGCCCATGGCGTTCCAGGTGGGGAGCAGGGTGACGAAGAGGCCCGTGCGGCGCAGCTGGCGGAGCGCCCACTGCAGGGTCTCGGGCACGCTGCCGTGCAGCCAGACCATGATGTCGGAGTCGGATCGGAGACCGGAGACGTCGTAGATGCCCCTCACCATCACGTCTTCGGCCTCGATCATGGCGATCGCGGCGTCGACCTCCTCGAGGGCGCCGGGCACGTCGTGGCCGTCGATCGCGAGCGGCTGCTCGGGGTTGCGGCGGAAGACCGCCCAGAGCGTGTAGCCCACCACGGGGACGGCCTCTGAGGCGTCGATGTCGCGCGCGGGGGTGGTGTCGGTTTCGGTTCGAGCGACTGTCGGGTCGTCAGTCATGATCCTCTTCGTTTCGGTGCTGTGCGGTGCTCTGCTGTGGTGCGTGATGCGGTGGTGCGAGTGCTACTTGGAGCTCGCTGAGCGGTAGCCCACCACTCCGGCGGTCACGACGAGCGCGGCGGCCCCCGCCACCACGGCGGCGAACGCCACGGGGTTGGCCGCCCTGAAGCGGTTGACGCTGCTCTTCAGCCGGTGGGCCGCGTGGCGGGCCTGCTTGGGAACGTTGAGCTTGAACTCGATGGCGTCGAGGGTGGCCCTCAGGTCGGCTCGGGTCTTCTCGATGTCGGCGTGGAGGTCGGCGCTGCTGCGCTTCTCGGGGGATGCTCCGTCACCGGGCTTCGAGACGGCGGTGCTGCCACTCATGACTGACCGAGCCCTTTCACGGTGTTGATGTCCTTCTTGATGCTCGTGAGCGCTTCCTCCGGCACAGGCGGCAGACCCTTCTTCACCGACGACATGCCGATGAGGGCCAGGATGCCGGCGAGCAGCAGCAGGGCGACGCCCACGATGAGCGCGGCGAGCCAGGCGGGCAGCGCGGTGGCGATGCCGAGCACCGCAGCGGCGATGAGTGTGGCCAGGGCGAAGAAGGCGAAGAGCGCGGCCGCCACGAAGAGGCCGATCCCGATGCCGAGCTTGGCCAGGCGGGCGGTCAGTTCGCGCTTGAGGTTCTCGAGCTCGTCCTTCAGCAGCTGGATGACGAGGGTGGGGAGCTCGGCGAACAGGCTGACGAGCGAGCGGCGAGCGCGCTTGTCGCGTTCTTCGGTCACGGGGTTGACTCCGGTTTCTGGATTACTCGCCCGAAGCGGACGACTCGGGCGCGGACGGGGTGGCGTCTGTGGACTCGGTGCCGCCCGGCTTGATGGGGGCCTTCGCTGCGGTGGCCTTGGCAGCCGCGGTCTTCGCCGCCGATGCCTTCGCCGTGGTGGCCGCGGTGCTCGAGCGGGTGACGGATGCCTTCGCTGCGGGTCGGCTGCTCGACTGCTTGGGGTCGGTCATGGGCTCGCGGCCGATGAGCGAGGCGAGGGCGGTGCGGGCCTTGCGGGAGAGCTGGGCCTTCGCCACATCCACCCTCGTGCCGGCGAACTCCTGCACCTTCTCGACACCCGCCTGCACGGTGGGAGTGGCCCAGACCTTCTCGGCACCTGCCTTGATCTGCTCGTACCTCTCCCGGCCGGCACGGGCACCCAGGACGTACCCTGTGGCCAGGCCGACGACGAACACGATCTTTCCGCGCATGTGATCTCCGATCGAGGACTTCAAGGTCTCCTTCAGCGTAGTCCTCTCCCCTTGAGGCCGCATGACGTCGATGCCCGGGCTCGGGCTCACTCCTCCCGCTCCGGCTCAGTCCTCTCGGTCGAGGCGCCGGGCGCCGCGCAGCTCGGCCGCGAGGCCGGAGGCGGTGGTGCGGGCGTGCTCGACGGTCGCGGCCAGGCCCGTGCCCGAGACCCAGGCGCCCACCACGTCGAGGCCGGGCACCTCGGCCACGGCGGCGAGGGCCTGGCGCACGCGGGCCTTGTGGCCCACGGTGGCGAAGGCGAGCGAGTCGTTCCAGGTCGTGACGGCGAAATCCACCACGTCGGACTCGGCGAGGGCCACCCCGAGCAGGGTGCTCGCGTCGCGCAGAGCGGTCGCGAGGTCGACGTGCGGCGCGCCTCCCTCGCCCTGTGCTGCCTTCGCACCCGCGCCTCCGACGGCGGGGGCCGGGCGGCGGCCGTAGGAGAGGCGCAGCACGTGCCGGTGCGCGGGAAGGCGCTCGGCGAGCCAGGCCCACTTGGCGCTCGAGTGGGTGAGCGCCTTGGCCGCGACCCCCGGGGTGCCGGCGGAGACGAGCACGCCGCTGCCCCGCGGGTGCGCGTCGAGGCGGGCGTCGTCGATCACGAGGGTGGCGAGGGTGACGGATGCCGGCTCCGGCCACTCCGCTGGCCCGGGAAGGGCTGCGGTGGCGCCGGCGGCGGCTGATCCGACCCCCGCCTGAGCCAGCAGCGCGAGCCCGGCCCGGAAGTCGGTGGCCACCACGACGGCCCGAGCACGCACCGTCTCGGGCGCCGGCGCATCCGCACCCGCATCGGCGGCGGCGGTCGGCTCGAGGTGCAGCGTGTAGGTCGCGTCGTCGTCGCCTCGTTCGAGGTGCGTCACGCGGGTCGACGTGCGGAAGGTCACCCCGTAGAAGCGGGCGTCGGCCTCGAGGGCCTCGACGAGGTGGTAGACGCCGCCCGCGATCCCCTGCACCTGCGACCCGGCCGGAGCCTGCTCGCGCAACGCCATCACGGCCCCGGAGAGCGAGCCCTGCGTGGTCATCGCCTGCGTGAGGCCGGGGGCGACGGTGCGCACGTCGACGACAGAGGGATCCGCACTGTGCACCCCGGCCACCACCGGCGTCACGAGGCGGTCGAGCACCTTCGCGCCCATGCGGCGGCGCACGATGTCGCCGAGGTCGTGCTCGGGGCGCACGCGGAGGAGGGGCATGAGGCGGTCGAGGTAGGCGCGCAGCGAACCGCCCCAGCCGATGATGCGGCGCACGTCGTCGGCCAGGGGAACGCCCGGGATGCCGAGCACTCCCGCGGCGGGCAGCGGAGCGGATCCGCCCTCCCACGCCACCCAGGCGCCGGCCGGTGCGGGGGTCACGATGTCGTCGCCGAGGCCGAGCTCGGTGGCGAGGGCGGCGACCGTGCCCTTGCGGGTGGCGAAGCTCTCGGCGCCGGAGTCGAGCTGCACCCCGCCGAGCTCGTGCCTGGCCACGAAGCCGCCGAGGGCCGCGCGCTGCTCCACCACGGTCACCGCGAGCCCGAGGTGCGCGAGCTGCCGCGCCATCACGAGCCCGGCGACCCCACCCCCGGCGACCACCACATCCACGTGGTCACCCGCCTGAATCACGGCATCAGCCCCGGGTGCGGGAGCCACGTCCGCAGAACCGACACCCATGGCGCCACCCGCAGAACCGGTTGCGCCCGTTTCGCCACTAGCGGCACCGGCTGCGCCCACTGCGCCCTTCCCCACCCCCGCGCCGGAACCACCTACGACGGCGGGATCACCGGCGGCGGCGTCCGGTACTTCCGGTGTGTCGGTCACGCCGCGTCCTGGTCGTGGTGGTCGGGGGTCTGCGCGTGCACGAGCTCCACGATGCGGGTGAGCACGGTGGGGTCGGTCTCGGGTGGCACGCCGTGGCCGAGGTTGAGCACGTGCGCTCGGGCGGCCCGTCCGCGCCGCAGCACGTCGAGCACGTGCGCCTCGAGCACGGGCCACGGTGCAGCGAGCAGTGCGGGGTCGATGTTGCCCTGCACGGTCACGCCGCCCCCGAGCCGCCGCGCCGCCTCGTCGAGCGGGATCCGCCAGTCGACCCCCACCGCGTCCACCCGCAGGCCCCCGCGCGAGCCGCCAGCGGCGCTGGCCGTGCCGGCACCCGATCCCGCCACTGCACCGCCACCCGCGCGCGCATCCGCATCCGCATCCGCGTCGGTGCCGGCATCCGTGCGGCCGACGTCGCGCATTTCGCGGAGCACCTCGCCGCTGCCTACGCCGAAGTGCACGACGGGCACCTCGAGGTCGCGGATCGCGTCGAGCGCTCGGGCGGAGTACGGCGCCACCCGGGAGACGTAGTCGGCCTTCGAGAGCGACCCCACCCAGGAGTCGAAGAGCTGCGCGGCGCTCGTGCCGGCGAGCACCTGGGCGCGCAGGAAGGCGCCGGTGACGTCGGCGGCCCAGGTGAGCAGGCCGTGCCAGGCCTCGGGGTCGGAGTACATGAGGGTGCGGGCGCGGATGTGGTCCTTGGAGGGGCCGCCCTCCACGAGGTACGCGGCGAGGGTGAAAGGAGCGCCGGCGAAACCGATGAGCGGGGTGCTGCCGAGTGCTGCGACCGTGAGCGCCACACCCTGCTCGATGGCGGAGAAGTCGGCGCCGGCGGGCGAGGGCAGCGCCTGCACATCGGCGAGCGTGCGCACCGGATGCGCGAGCACCGGACCGCGCCCCGGCTCGATCTCGACGTCGACGCCCGCGAGCTTGAGCGGGATGACGATGTCGCTGAAGAAGATGCCGGCGTCGACCCCGTGCCTGCGCACCGGCTGCAGCGTGATCTCGCTCGCCATGGCGGGGTCGAGGCACGAGTCGAGCATGCGGGTGCCCACGCGCAGCTCGCGGTACTCCGGCAGCGATCGACCGGCCTGGCGCATGAACCACACGGGGGTGCGGTCGCCGCGGGTGCCGCGGTAGGTGGTGACGAGGGCCGAGCCGCTCGTCCGGCCGTCTTCGAGGGGGTGGTTCGCGGGCAGAGTCACCGCCTCATCCTACGGAACGGCCGTGCACGCACCCTGGGCGCACGGGGCGCGCACGCACCCTGGGCCCACTGGGCACGCACGCACCCTGGGCCCACTGGGCCTCCACCCACCTCGCACGCACCCACCACCCCACCACCCACCCCGGTGAGTCGCGGCTAAGTGTCGTCATTCGCCCCCGATCGGCGACTTTGGCGACACTTAGCCGCGACTCACGGATCGCGGGGTGGGGGGCGCGTGCTTCGTGGGTGCACCGGGCGTGGGAGGCAGGCGCTCACCCCGCCACGCGTGGTAGACAGGGGGAAACGGGGAGGCGCTATGACCAGCGACAACAACGAGTACGACGACGATCTCGACATGACGCGCAGCCGCGCAGACCTCCCGAAGCCGCCGGTGGCGACCCCGCCGGCCGCCGGCCCCGAAGTGCCCCACGACGCCGCGACGCCCGAGGCCGCTACGCCCGACTCCGCGACGCCCGACTCCGCGTCGGCTGACGACGTGCCGTTCGACGGCGCGACGCCCGACAACGCGCCCCCGCCCCTCGTGACCCCCGACGACGTGCCCCGCAACGACGCGCCGCCCTCCGATCCCACCCCGTCCGACGCCACCCCGTCGGACGCGCCCCCTTACGACCTCACCGCGTCCGACGCCATCTCGTCCGACGTGCCCCCCTACGACCCCACCGCGTCCGACGCCATCCCGTCCGACGCGCCCCCATCCGACTCCACCCCGTTCGATGCGGCCCCGGCGGAGTCCACGCCGTTCGATGCGGCACCGGCTGACGCGAGCCCGGAAGGCGCTGCGGATGACGTGGCGCCCTGGGCGGCACCGTCAGACGACGCCGCTGCGAACGCGGATGGCTCGGCAACGGCAGTCGGTGGCCGTGACGCTCCCACCGAGGCAGTCTTCTCCGACGCGCCGGTCACCGACGGCGTCGAGCCCACGACCCCCTCCACCACCGCAGAGGACGTCGCCCACGACGCCTCCGCCACCACCCCGCTCACCGCTTCGGACGGCGCAGACCCCGATACCTCCGCAGACGCTCCGGCCACCGGTGACGTCACCCCGGATGCGCCCGGGGATGTCGCTTTGGCCGGCGGAGTGGCCACGGCCGCCGCTGCCGCCCACCCGGGCGACTCGGCACCGACGGAGCAGTACCCGGGTCAGCCCTCGCCCACCGAGCGCTTCCCCGAGCAGCCCACCCAGCAGTACCCCAGCCAGCCGCCCCAGGGCCAGTACCCGGGCCAGCCGAACCAGCCTGCGCCGACGCAGCAGTACCCCGGCCAGCCGGGCCAGAACGCACCCACCCAGCAGAACCCCGGCCAGCCCGGGCAGCCGGCGCCCACGCAGCAGTACCCGGGTCAGCCCGGGCAGAACGCTCCAACCCAGCAGTACCCCGGGCAGAACGCCCCCACCCAGCAGTACCCCGGGCAGCCCGGGCAGACCCCCCCCACTCAGCAGTACCCGGGACAGCCCGGGCAGAACGCGCCCACTCAGCAGTACCCCGGTCAGCCGGGCCAGAACGCGCCCACGCAGCAGTACCCCGGGCAGCCCGGGCAGAACGCCCCCACGCAGCAGTACCCGGGGCAGCAGGGACAGCCGGGGCAGCCGTACGGATCCGCTCCGCAGCAGCCCGGCCAGCCCGGCAGGCACCCCGGCTACCCGAAGCAGCAGCCCGGCGGCGCACCCGCCTACTCCGGAGCCCCCGCCTACCCGCAGCAGCAGCCCGGCCAGCAGGCCCGCCACCCCGGCTACCCGGTGAACCCCACCGGCCCAGGCGCGCCCGGCGGCAACAACCCCGGCGGCCCGGGCGGCCCCGGCGGCAACAACCCAGGTGGCCCCGGCGGCCCAGGCGGCCCCGGCGCCCCCGGCGGCCCCACCCCTCCCCGCAAGCGCGGCCTCAGCACCGGCGCCCTCATCGGCATCATCCTCGGCGCCCTGGCGATCGTCGTCATCATCGTGGTCATCATCGCCGCGGTGCTCATCAACGGCATCGCACGAGGCAGCAGCTCCGGAGAAGGCGGAACCGGAACGGGAACCGGAGAGGAAGGCACAGCCGGAGCCACCCCCGGCGAGGTCGTCACCGCCTACCTCACCGCCCTCGCCGACGCCGACGCGGAGACGGCCTCGAGCCTGCTCGCCGAGCTCCCCGACGATGACACCCTCCTCACCGACGATGTGCTCGCCAAGTCCAACGAGCTCGGCCCCATCACCGACATCGAGATCATCACCGAGTCCGAGACCACCGGATCCGCCGATGTGCTCGCCGGCTACTCCATCGGCGGCGTGCCCGTGCAGGTCGACTTCTCCGTGCTCGACTACGACGACGACGGCAGCTGGGAGATCGTCGGCGGCCTCGGCTACCTGCCCGTCAGCAAGTTCGCGGGCCTCGGCCTCACCGTCAACGGCCAGGCCGTGGAGGGCGAGGAGCTCGAGGTCTTCCCCGGCACCTACGCCCTGGGCACGACCCTGCCGAACTTCTCCATCTCGGGCGAGACCACGGTGACGGTCACGGATCCCTTCTCCTCCGCCGACCTGGCGGGCACCGAGCCGACGCTCTCCGAATCCGGGCTGCAGAGCTTCCGGGCCCTGGTGCGCGCCTCGGTGGAGCAGTGCATCGCCTCCACCACCCTCGCCGCCGGCTGCGGCCTCGAGATCCCCGGCACGCTCGACGACGGCACGGTGCTCACCGACGGCACGGTCAAGCGCACCCTCACCGCCGACACGAGCGCCACCCTGGACTCGCTCGAGGCCACGCTCAGCTACGACAACCCCACGCTCGCCCAGGGCGACTACATCGGTTCGATCGAGGTCGAGGCGACCTGCACCCAGGCCGGCCAGACCGGCACCTGCAGCCTCTTCCTCGGCCCGTCGCTCGGCAGCCCGTCGGTCGACATGAGCGTCGGCGGCTCCGAGGTCATCTGGGACTGACGGATGCCCGCCCGCTCGCGCCCCACAGGTGCGGGCGGGCGGATCCCCCTCCCCCGTCAGGGCACATGTTTAACGGGCGTACAATAATCAGGTGCTCATCTGCCTGACCGCGAACCACCGGAACGCGAGCTTCGATCTCCTCGAGAAGCTGTCGGTGGGTACCGCGGAGGTCGCCAAGCGCCTCGTGGCCGAGAGCGATTTCGTGCAGGGTGCCGTGGTGCTGGCCACCTGCAACCGCTTCGAGGCCTACCTCGACATCGACGAGCCGCTCACCGCCGGGGTCTCCCTCGCCGTCGAGCAGGCCGCCGAGGAGTTCAGCGGCGCATCCGGCACCGATGTCGACGAGCTGCGCGACAGCCTCACCGTGCTGTGCGGCGACACCGTGGCCGATCACCTGTTCTCCGTCTCCTCCGGCCTCGAGTCGGTGGTGGTGGGTGAGGACGAGATCGCCGGCCAGGTCAAGCGCGCCCTCAGCACCGCGCGCATCGAGGGCACCACCTCGTCGGACCTCGAGCGCCTCTTCCAGCGCGCCGCCCACACCTCCCGCGGCGTCAAGACCAAGACCGGGCTCGGTGGCGCCGGCCGTTCGCTCGCCCGCCTGGCCCTCGACCTCGCCGAGAGCCGCGTCACCGACTGGGCGCTCACCCGCGTGCTGCTCGTCGGCACGGGTCAGTACGCCAGGGTCACGCTCGCCAACCTGCGCGAGCGCGGGGTCACCGACATCCGCGTCTACTCGCCCTCCGGCCGCGCCGTGGTGTTCGCCGCCAAGCAGGGGCTCGAGCCCGTGGCCGCCGACGGCTACCTCGACGCCGTGGCCACCGCCGACGTCATCATCACGTGCTCCACCGCCGAGACCGTCGTGCTCGACGCCTCGCACCTCACGGCCGCCTCCGCGCTGCCCGGTGCGTTCGAGCGCCGGCTCGTGATCGACCTGGGGCTCCCCCGCAACGTCGATCCCTCCGTCTCGGGTCTGCACGGCGCCGAGCTGCTCGACCTCGAGACCATCAGCCTGCACGCGCCGCTCGACGAGCTCAATGCCGAATCGGATGCGCGAGCGCTCGTGGACCAGGCCGCCGCCGAGTACCGCGCCGGCAAGGCCGAGGCCGCCGTCACCCCCGCCGTGGTGTCGCTGCGAGCCCACCTCTTCGACCTGCTCGACGCCGAGATCGACCGCTCCCGCGGGCGGGCCGGCGCGTTCGGAGCCTCGCCTGACGTCACTCTCACCGCCGCCGAGGCCGCGGAGCAGACCGAGCGGGCGCTGCGGCATCTCGTGGGCGTCATCCTGCACTCGCCGTCGGTGCGCGCTCGCGAGCTCGCCCGCGACGGCCGGGCCGACGAGGTGTTCGCCGCGGTCGAGACCCTCTTCGGGCTCGGTTCGGAGGCCGCCCAGCGCTCGGCCCTGCAGACGGCCGCCGATGCCGCCGCCGCAGACGCCCCCGTGCCGCTCGACGACTACCGCCGCGCCGGCGCGTAGCGCGCACCGCTTCTCCTGCCGCCACCCGCTCCGCCCGCTCCCCCACTCCGACTTGGCACAGGATGCGTCGGGTCGGCGAGAATGGGCGCATTGCAGGTGGAGGGGATGCCGACGTGAGGGGCTTCGATGCGCGGTGACGATCTGAGACTGCCGCCGATCCAGGTGGCCGCTGTCGCGCTCATCCGCGACCGCCGCCTGCTCATGGTGACGGCCCGCGCCCGCGACGTGCACTACATGCCGGGCGGCAAGATCGATGCGGGCGAGACCGCCGCCCAGGCCGCCGTGCGCGAGGCGCGCGAGGAGATCGGCGTCGAGCTCGACCCCTCGAGCGTGGTGCCCTTGTTCACGGTGTCGACGCAGGCGCACGGCGAGCCGGAGGGTCGGCTCGTGCACATGCAGGTCTTCGCGGGGTCGACCCCGGATGCGCCGGGCGCCTCGGGCGAGATCGACGCCCTGCACTGGGTCACCTCGGCAGACTCCCACCGCTGCCCGCCCGCGGGCGCCGAGACGCTCCGCCGCCTCGTAGCCCTCCACCTCATCGACTGACGCGGACGCCCCACCGACCGCGGCCGGCCACCGCGGCTTGACCGTGGTGCACCGCGATTGGCCGACTGGCCACGTCTTGTGTCGAGTCGCGCGAAGTGTGAAGCGGGGCGCGGGTCGGCGGTCAGGCGGCGAGAGCCGCGACGGCCGCGCAGACCGCGTCGACGTCGGCGAGGTCGTTCCACACGTGGAAGGCCACCCGCACCCGCCCCGCGCGGGCCGACGCCGCGATGCCGGCCGCGGTGAGCGCCGCCATCGCCCGGCCGTCCGCATCCGGCCAGGTCGCGATCGCGCTCCCCACCGAGTCCACCCCGAGCCGCCTGCACAGCTCGTCGGCGAGCCCCACGCAGTGCTCGCGCACCGCGGCGAGGTCGGCCGAGGCGAAGAGCTCGATGGCGGGGGCCGTTCCGAGCCAGGCCTGCCACGCCGGCGACACGTCGAAGCGCCGTGCCCCCGCGGCGAGCCGCATGCCGGGGCCGTAGCACGAGCCCCACACGTCGTCACCCGCGTACCAGCCCGCCTGCACGGGCGTGAGCCGGGCCGCGAACTCCGGCCGCAGCGTGAGGAAGCTCGTGCCGCGCGGTGCGCACAGCCACTTGTAGGCGTGGCACACGGTGGCGTCGAACCGGGCGGCGTCGACGGGCATCCACCCGCAGGCCTGCGTGGTGTCGCAGAAGGTCGCGGCTCCGTGCTGCGCCGCCGCCGCGACGATCGCCTCGGCATCCGCCACCCGCCCCGTGGCCGATTGCACGAGCGAGAACGAGACGAGCGTGGTGGACGGGCGGATGGCGCCGGCCAGCTCGGCGAGCGGCACGCAGCGCACGGTGAGCCGCCCGAGCTGCTGCTGCACGAGGAACGGGAACACCATCGAGCTGAAGTCGCCCTCGACCGCGAGCACCTCGGAGCCCTCCGGCAGCGACGCGGCCACCATCGCCGCCTGCACCGACACCTGCGACCCCACCGCCACGTCGTCGACGGGCATCCCCACCAGGCGGGCGAACGCCGCCCGCGCCTCTTCGACGGCGACCCCGTACCGCGCGGGCTCTGGATGCCCACCCGCCCAGTCCCCGAGATCGGCGGCGAGCGCCGCGACCGTCTCCCGCGGTGGCACCCCGATCATGCACGCGGCGAGATACCCGGGCCGCACCCCGAAATGCCCCCGCAACTCCGCCACCGAACCTGGCCCCGCCGCCCCACTCGCCACGGCGGACGCGCCGGACGCGCCACCCGCCGGCCCCGCCGCGCCACTCGCCACGCCGAACGCGCCACCCGCCGACCCCGCCGCCGTACTCGCCACGCCGGACGCGCCGCCCTCCGGCCCCGCCAGCCCCGCCGCGCCCGTCGAAAGCCCCATCTCGGTTGCACTCATGACCCCATGGTCTCGCTCGCGGCATCCATTGGACAATGGCCAGTCGGCCATGGGCTTCATAACATCGCGTGATGCATCCGCTACGCTCCTGCCCATGACCCTCACCCCGCTGCCGAGCGCGTTCGACCTCGACTCGCAGACACTCCGCGCGCTGGCGGCCGTGGCCGAGTACGGCTCGATCACGCGAGCCGCCGCGGTGCTCGGCTCGAGCCAGCCCGCCCTGAGCCAGCAGATCAAGCGCACGGAGGCGCGGCTCGGCATGCCCCTGGTCACGCGCGTCGGGCGCGGCATCCGACTCACGGAGGCCGGGCTCGTGATCGCCCGCCACGCCGAGACCGTGCTGGCCGCGCTCGAGTCGGCCGCCGACGAGCTCGCCGACCTCTCGGGCCTGCGCACCGGCCGCGTGCGCCTCTCGGCGTTCCCGTCGGCGTCGTCGACGATCGTGCCGAGGCTCATCCGCGAGATGGGCGAGGGCCACCCCGGCGTGCACTTCACCTACCTCGAGGCCGAGCCGCCCGAGGCCATCGCCGCCGTGCGCGACGGGGCGAGTGACGTGGCCATCGCCTTCCGCCACCCCGCCGACCGCAACGACCCCTTCGCGGCCGGCGCCGAGGGCCTCGAAGTGCACGAGCTCGCCCGCGACGAACTCCTCGTGCTGGCCCCGTGCGGCCACCCGTCCCTCGCCGCAGCCAAGGCCGACGCCGCCCACGCAACCGCCCCCGCACCCGCAGCCGCGGGAAGTGCGGGAAGTGCAGGCCGCGCGGCAGGCGCCGGCGGCGTAGCAGGTGGGGGCGGTGCGGGTGCCGGCGGCGGGCGCCCACGCATCCACGCCCCCGCACCGCTACACGCCCCCATCCCGATCCCGGCCCCGATCGACCTGGCCGCCCTGCGCGACGAGAACTGGATCGCCGGTTGCCCCCGCTGCCGCGCCCACCTGCTCGACTCCTGCGCCCGCAGCGGCTTCGCGCCCGCCATCGCCTTCGAGACCGACAACTTCGTGGCGGTCATGAGCATGGTGGCGGAGGGTCTCGGCGTCGCCCTCCTGCCCGCGCTCACCATCACGGCCTCGCCACTGCCCGCCGGGGTGGCGGCCGCGCCCACCACGGGCGGCGACCACCGCCTCATCGTGGCGGTCACCCGCCCGGGCGCCGACCGCATGCCGGCGGTCGCCGAGACCCTCCGCATCCTCCGCCGCCTCACCGCCAGAACCCCCGCCTGACCCCAGCGGGCCCACCCCCGCATCCACCAGCCCCACTGCCCAACCCACCCCCCTGACCCTCGCGGGCCCATCCCGGCAGCCATCAGCCCCGCCGTTCCACCGCCCCACCGCGCGTCGCCCACCCACCGGCCGCCCCTCCGCCACGCGCAGGCCACACCCACCCCTCGCGCAGCGGCCCCAGGCGGCGCAGCGACCGCGGAGGCCCGGGATCTCGCGCATCGGGCGGCCCGGCGGTGGCGAAGCGCGGTGCTCACACGGCGGCAACGAGGGCGAAACAGTGTGCTCCTACGCTCGCACCATGGCCCGCCCCCGCATCGTGATCTTCTCCGGCCCCCGCGCCACCATCCAGAACAGCCCGGCGCTCCGCACGAGCCAGTCGGTGCGCCGCGCCCGCGGTCTCGCCGGCGCCGACGCGGCCGCCCCCGAGTCCCTCCGCGCCCAGCGCCTCGCGGCCCCCGTGACCGCCTACGTCGAGGCCTACTCCGCCCACCCGCTCGAGCACGACTCCGCCGAGCTCTACGGCCCGGTCGACGGCTGGCTGCACCCCGAGACCGGCGAGTTCCAGAAGGAGCAGATCGAGGGCGGCACCCCGGTCTACGCCGTCACCCTCGATCCCGCCGACGGCCCGCATCCGCTGCCCTACGCCGCCACGCAGGCGAACGGCGAGCCCTGGAACGGCCCCTTCGACGACAACGGCACCGCTCGCCAGCTCTTCTACCCGGATGCCTCGCGCATCGTCGCCGAGATCGACCGCTTCGGCCTGGACGGCTACGGCGGCAACAACCTCATGTCGAGCCTCGCCGACTTCGACTACGTGCGCGCGGCCCCCTCCGGCGGCTACACCAAGGGCCAGCCCGCCGCCGAGCGCACCGACACCCCCACCCCCGCCGGCCACCGCGGCGAGCCCGGCGACCTCGAACCGGAGGTGCTCGGCGAGCACTTCTTCCCCTACATGCCGATGCGCCAGGAGCCCGCCCTCCCCACCCTCGCGGCACTCACCAACATCGTCGCCGACACCCTCAAGGCCGGCGACTACGACGGCGCCATCTGGCTCGAGGGCAGCCCCACCACCGAGGAGACCGTCTACTGGTTCAACCTCCTCATCCCCACCACCCGCCCGCTCATCGGCAACTGCTCGCAGTACGGGCACGGCGTGTTCGGCAACGACGGCGACCAGAACCTCGTGCAGTCGGCCACCTACATCACCTCGAAGGTGTGGGCGGATGCCGAGGGCCACGACCGCGTGGGCGCCGTCATGATCCAGAACGGGCAGGTCTTCACCTCGCGCGAGGTGCAGAAGGCGGATGCGCGCCCCGGCGGCTACATCGCGTACGGCGGGCACGGCGGCATCGTGGGCAACACCGTGGAGGAGCCCGTGCTCTCGTTCGTGCCGGTCGCCCGGCACACGCACACCTCCGAGCTCACGCTCGACGCGCTGCCGACGGCCGTCACGGGCATCCACGGCGAGCCCGTCGAGACCCTCACCGAGGCCGGACACCTGCGCGCCGAGGCCATGCCCAAGGTCACGATCGCCCGTTACGTGAACTACGGCCAGGATGACTTCTCCGACTCCGCCGACAGCGAGGTCGAGATCCTGGCCCGCATCGAGAAGAACCTGCGCGACCACCCGCTCTCCGGCATCATCGCCGAGGGGTCAGCGCCCTACGGCGGCGTCTACGAGTCGATGCGCGCGGCACTCCTCCAGGCCGTCTTCCGAGGCATGCCCGTGGTGGCGGTGGGGCGGGGCGGCGGCGGCTACGCGTTCGGGCAGTCCACGATGGGCGGCCTGCTCATCCGCGGCAGCAACCTCTCGGCGCCGAAGGCGCGCATCCTGCTCATGGCGAGCCTGCTCAAGTTCGGGGCTCTGCCCGTGCCCGCCGATCCGGATGCGCCCACGCCCGACGAGCTCGACGCCATCCGCGCCAAGACGGCCGAATACCAGAGCGTCTTCGACACCCACTAGCCCCGAACCGCACCCCCGAACAAGGAGATCACCATGGTCAGCTACGGAGTCTTCCTCCCCGTGGGGAACAACGGCTGGATCCTCTCGAAGACGTCGCCGCAGTACGAGCCCACGTTCGCCCTGCAGCGCACCATCGTGGAGCGCGCCGAGCACCACGGCCTCGACTTCGCCCTCGCCATGCTCAAGTACCGCGGCTACGGCGGCGAGACCCAGCACTGGAACAGCACGATCGACCCGATGACGCTCATGGCGGCCCTCGCTCCCGTCACCGAACGCATCAAGCTCTACGCCACGGTCTCGCCGCTCAGCTACAACCCGATCGTGGTGGCCAAGATGGCCCAGCTCATCGACGAGATCTCGGGCGGCCGCTTCGGCATCAACCTCGTGGCGGGCTGGAACCGCAGTGAGTACGCCCAGATGGGCGCCTGGCGCGGCGACGACTACTACGGCTACCGCTACGACTACCTCACCGAGTTCACGCAGATCCTGCTCACCGCGTGGGAGACGGGCCGGGTCACGTTCCACGGCGAGTACTTCGACATCGAGGACTGCGAGGTGCTGCCCACCCCCGTGGGGCACATCGACCTCATCTCGGCGGGCTCCTCACCGCGCGGCCGCCGCTTCGTGGCCGAGTACGCCGACTACCACTTCGGTGCCGGCCAGGACGCGGCCGAGGTCGCCGCGTCGAACGCCCACCTGCGCAGCGAGAGCGAGAGCCTCGGCCGCACCCCCGGCTCGTTCGCCACCACCCTCCTCGTGATGGGCGACACGGATGCCGATGCGGCCCGCAAGGTCGAGCTCTACCAGCGGGGTGTCGACCGCGGCGCCGTGGAGGGCATGGTGCGCGAGTACTCCAACGACACCTCCACCGACGGCTCGAGCGCCGCCGTGGCCGCCAGCCACCGCGCCGACGTCTCGCCGTTCTACGGCGGCCGCGCCCTCGTGGGCTCGCCGCAGACCGTGGCCGACCACCTCAACGCCATCGCGGCCGTGCCGGGCACCGCCGGGGTCATGCTCACGTTCGACGACTTCGTGGAGGGAATCGAGCGCTTCGGCACCGAGGTCATGCCGCTGCTCGACCACCTGCCCGCTGCATCCCCCACGCCCGACGTCGCAGCGAAAGGCTGACCCGTGCCCTACCAGATGAGCCTCGCGCTCGACCTCTCGTTCTCGCACCACCAGGGCCGCTGGCGGCTCCCCGGCTCCTGGGCGGGCCGCGACTTCCCCGACCTGCGCATGTACCGCGAGCTGCTGCTGGCCGCCGAGCGCGGTTGCCTCGACATGGTGTTCTTCGGCGACGGCACGGGCATCCCCTCCACCTACGGCGCCTCGATCGACCCGGCCGTGGAGTGGGGCATCGGGTTCCCGCGGCAGGACATGAGCCCGTTCATCGCGGCGCTCGCTCAGGAGACGCAGCACATCGGGTTCGGGCTCACCTACTCGTCGACCTTCATGCACCCCTTCTACGTGTCGCGACTGCTCAACTCGCTCGACATCGTCACGAACGGGCGGATGGCGTTCAACGTCGTCACCTCCTCCCGCGGCGCCGACGCGGCCAACTACGGCTTCGAAGAGCTCATGGACCACGACGGGCGCTACCGGCGCATGGAGGAGTTCGTGGAGGTCTGCCAGGAGCTCTGGCGCAGCGTGGACCGCGACGCGTTCGTGTGGGATCGCGAGACCGGCATGGTCGCCGAGCCAGGCAGCATCAGGGCCATCGACCACCGCGGCGAGTTCTTCACCGTGGCCGGCCCGCTCAACACCGTGCCGAGCCCGCAGCAGGCGCCCGTGCTCATCCAAGCCGGCGGATCGCCCCGCGGCATCCGCGCCTCGGCCGGGTTCGCCGACGTGGTGTTCGGCGGCGCCTTCGCCGAGGCCGACAGGGTGCGGCACCGCACCCTGCTCGACGAGGAGCTGCTCGCCGCGGGTCGCGACCCCTCGCGAGTGGGCATCCTGTGGGACCTGCACCTCATCGTGGGCGACACCCCCGGGGATGCGCGGCGCCGCAAGGAGCAGCTCGCCGACCTGCTGCCCCCCGAGGCCTCGGCCGCGCAGTTCGCCCACAACACCGGTTACGACTTCGCCCAGCTGCCCGCCCGCTTCACGCTCGCCGAGCTGCAGGCCGAGGTGATCGCCAAGCAGGCGAGTCCGATGGGCTTCCGCGACCTCGTGAACGAGCACGGCGCCGACACCGAGCTCTCGCGCGAGGAGTTCTTCGACTCGCTGTGGAAGGTCGCGACGGGCTACGAGCACACCGTGGCGGGGAGCGCCGCCGAGGTGGCCGACTACCTCGAGGAGTCGTACGAGGCCACGGGCAGCCGGGGCGGATTCATGATCGCCCATCCGCAGGTCACCCCGCGCGACCTCATCGATGTGGTGGGGCTGCTCGTGCCCGAGCTGCAGCGGCGCGGGCGTTTCCGCACCCGCTACGACGGCACCACGCTGCGCGACACCCTCGGAGTACCCGCCTTCGCGTGAGAGAGTCGAGCTGCCATGACCATGCCCCCGCGCCGCCGCAGCTTCACCACCGACAAGATCCTCGACTTAGGTCAGCACCGTCGGCAGGATGAGGCGCGGCGCCTGCGCGACCTCGTCTCGGCGTTCGTGCTCGCCACCGCCGTGGGCGGCGAGCGCCTGCCGAGCGACGAGGAGATCGCGCGCGAGTTCTCGTGCACCCGCAACACGGCGAGGATCGCGCTGCAGATGCTCGTGCAGGAGAACACGATCGGCCGCACGGCCGGCCAGGGCACCCACGCGCTCGAGCGGCCCATGACGTGGCGCACCGATCGCCTGCTCGACCAGCTCAAGATCTCGCCCGCGCCCGTCGACCACGACTACGTGCTCATCGGCTGGCGCGAGACCACCACCATCCCCTCCACCATGGCGGCGCTCTTCGACGAGGCGGCCACGCGGATGGTGGTCTTCGAGCGCGTCATCTTCTACAAGGGCCGGCCGGGATCGCTGCGCACCTACTACCTGCCGCTCCGCGCCTCGGACGAGTTCACCCGCGACGACGCCGACCTCGACATCTTCGGCATCCTCGAGGACCGCTTCGGGCACCGGCCCTTGGCGGCCACCCGCCAGATCAGCGCGATCTCGGCGGAGCTGTCGGCGGCCGAGCTGCTGTCGGTGGAGGTGGGCACGCCGCTGCTGTTCATCGAGACGACCGTGCGGGCGGCGTCGGGGGCGGTGGTGATGGTCTATCACGGCCGGCAGCGCTCCGATCAGGTGCGCATCGCTCTGGAGGCTTCTCGCGCCGACCTCTGAGGGCGGGTGCGGCGCGGCGCCGCGCCGGCCGTCCTCAGGCGAAGAGGGCGTGCAGGCCCGTCGCTATCGCGTAGATCCCGACTCCGGCGAGCGCCCCCACCACGGTGCCGTTGATGCGGATGAACTGCAGGTCGCGGCCGACCTGCAGCTCGATCTTCTCGGTGGTCTCGCGGGCATCCCAGCGCTTCACCGTGTCGCTGATCACCGAGGCGAGATCGTGACGGTACTTCTGCACCGCGTAGCCCGCCGCGTCGGCGATCCACGCGTCGATCTTGGCCGCGAGAGTGCGGTCGGTCGAGAGGCGCACACCGACGTCGACCAGAGCGGCCGTCGCCGACGACCGCAGTTCGCTCGCGGGGTCGGCCAGCGACTCGGCGAGGCTCGACTTCACGGCCTCCCACACCTGTCCGGCGAACGAGCGCAGCCGAGGACTCTCGAGGAAGTCGGTCTTGATCTGCTCCACCCGTTCGGCCATAGCGGGGTCGTGCTCGAGCCGATCGGTGAGGTCGGCCAGGTAGCCGTCGATCGACATCCGCAGCGGATGCTCGGGATCCTCCCGCACCGCCTGCAGCAGGCCCACGAGCTCCCGGTGGGCGCGGTTGTCGGCGAGATCGCCGACGAATCCGGGAACCCAGCGCGGCATGCGGGTGGAGACGATCTCGCCGAGCGCATCCGGATGCTCGATGAGCCAGGCCTCCGCCGCGTCGACGAGGGCATCGACGACCGGGCGCTGCTGGTCGGCGGCCACGAGCTCCGACCCCACCCGCCCGATGGCGGTCGCCCACTCCTGGGCGAACAGGTACTCGCGGGCGAGCCGCTCGATGAGGCTCTCGACGTCGCCGTCGCTCAGGAAGCGCAGCAGCCCCTGCGCCATCACGGCGCCCTCGGCGCTCGCCCGCTCCGCGTTCACCGGATCGGAGAGCCACTCCCCCAGCCGGTCGGCCACGCTGAAGGTGGCGAGCTTGCTGCGCACGACCTCGTCGGAGAGGAAGTTCTCCTCCACGAACTCCCCGAGGCTCACCCCGATCTCGTCCTTGCGCGTGGGGATGATCGCCGTGTGCGGGATGCGCAGGCCGAGCGGATGCTTGAACAGTGCGGTCACCGCGAACCAGTCGGCGAGCGCGCCCACCATCGCGCCCTCGGCGGCAGCCCGCACGTAGCCCAGCCACGGGTACTGATCCTGGAGCGCGAAGGCGACCGCGAACACGACCGCCGCGACCACCAGAAGAGACGTCGCGATCGTCTTCATGCGCCGCAGGGCAGCCCGCCGCTCGAGGTCGGCCTCACCCAGCAGAGTGTCGCGCGTGGTGCTCGTGCTCATCGTGTTCCTCCCGGACGCCGCACTCCCCACCGTAGGTCACCTGCGGTGCCACGCGAGGCGGTCAGGCCTGAGCGATGGTGAGCGTGCCGAAGTTCTGGGTGATGAGGTTCTTGGCGAGGTAGAGCGGCTTGCCGTCGAGCAGCACGTTGTGGGTCAGCACGAGCACCGGCGCGGTCGCCTCGAGCCCGATGGTGCGACCTCGCTCGGCTCCGGCGCGACCCACGGACACGTCGTAGATCGCGGGCCCGACGGAGGAGCCCAGCACGTGCAGCACCGCGGCGAGGAGGCTGCGCCCTTCCTGGGCCAGCTCGGGCAGGCGCGCAGCGAGCTCAGGGCTCCGCTCGGCCAGCACCGATCCGGCGGGCAGCACCTCGAGCATCTGCGCCACGGGTTCGCCGTCACGCCGCAGAACGTTCTCCTGCACGAGGGCCTCGGCCCCCGGTTCGAGCTGCAGCCCGCGGCTGATGAAGTCGCTCGTGGGCTGCAGCTCGTGCAGGGTGCGCAGCACGTCGATCGCAGCGTCGCCCGTCGCGGCGATCGCCTCGAGGGGGCGCAGCTGCTCCAGACCGACCTGCGGCAGGGCCTCGGCGACGAAACGTCCGATGCCGCGCCTGGTGCGGATGAGCCCGTCCTCCTCGAGCAGCATGAGGGCCTCGCGCACGACGGTGCGACTCACCCGCAGCGCCACTCCGAGATCGGCCTCGTTCGGCAGCAGGGAGCCCAGCTCCACCCGGCCGCTCCGGATGGCGTCGGCCAGCGACGAGTACACAGCCACGCGCAGCGGCTGCCCGGTGGGCACCACGAGAGGGTCCAGACGCAGGGTGGTGACCGCAACTGCCATGGGGCTCTCCTTGTCGGATGACGACGGGTGCCGAGCATCCGGAGACCATTGACGTCCGACCGGATGTATAACATCATACTCACTCAGGACAGGGAGGCACCATGACAACCACGGCCGTCGACAAGAACTCCGTGGGACTCGGCGAACGCCAGTACCACATCGGCATCGCGCCGGGCGAGGTCTCGACCGTCGCCCTGCTGCCGGGAGATCCGTTCCGGGTACCGATGATCGCCGAGTTCCTCACCGACGTGAAGACGGTCGCGCACCAGCGTGAGCATCTGACGATGACCGGGCTCTACAAGGGCCGTCTCATCACCGCCACCTCCACCGGCATGGGCTGCCCGTCGACGGCGATCGCGGCCGAGGAGCTCATCCGGGTGGGTGTGACCTCGCTCATCCGCGTCGGGTCGTCGGCCGGGCTGCAGACCGGCATCCGACCGGGCGACCTCCTGGTGAGCGAAGGCACCCTGCGCAACGACGGCACCACAGCGGCCTACGCCCACCCGGGCTATCCGGCCGTGCCCGATCTCCGGATCGCCACGAGCCTGGCCGAGACGGCCCGTGAACTCACAGCAGGCACGGACACGACGGTGCACTCCGGTCTGAACGTGAGCGACGACGCCTTCTACGCCGAGACCCCTGAATGGATCGCCGAGCTGAACGGGCTGGGCATCCTGAACGTCGAGATGGAGAGCTCGGCCCTGTTCGTCGTGGCGAGGCTGCGCGGCGTGCGAGCCGGCATGATCTGCGCGGCCTCGAGCAACCTGCACGACGGCACGAGCCTGTACGACGGCGTGAAGGAGGCCCTCGCGGCGGGCTGGATGACCAGCATCGAGGCCGCCCTCGAGACCGCGGTGAGGCTGGAGCTGTGAGGGGCGGCAGCGGCTCGGGACACGAAATACGCCTGACACATTGGACGTATAACATCCAACTTCATACACGGCTGCCTACTTCTGGAGACGAGAACCGATGACCCCCGCCCCGCTCTACCTCGATTGCGACACGGGGATCGACGATGCCCTCGCCCTCGGCTGGCTGATGGCCTCTCCCGAGGTCTCGGTGGTGGGTGTCGGCACGGTCAGCGGCAACGTCTCGGCGGTGCAGGGTGCCCGCAACACGCTCGACGTGCTGGCCCTGGCCGGCCGGTCGTGGCCGGTGGCCGTGGGCGCCGCCGGCCCCCTCGACGGTGGCTTCACCCGCGAGGGCTTCGACGGAGGGGCCACCCACGTGCACGGCGACCACGGCCTCGGCACCTTCGTGGCCCCGGCGAGCGCCGGCACACCGATCGACCTCGACGCGCCCGACCTGCTGATCGAGCTCGCACGTCGGCACGCAGGCGCGCTCCGCATCCTCGCCATCGGTCCGTTGACGAACATCGCGGAGGCGCTGCGGCGTGAGCCGGGACTGCCAGGCCTCGTGGCCGAGGTCACGATCATGGGCGGGGCCGCACTCGTGCCCGGCAACATCTCCCCGGTCACCGAGGCCAACATCGGCAACGACCCCGAGGCGGCGCAGGCGGTGCTGTCGGCCGACTGGCCGATCACGCTCGTGCCCCTCGACGTGACGCTCGCCCACCCGCTCGAGGAGTCGGGTCGGGAGCGACTGCTCGAGTCGGGGCGCCCCCTGGCCACCGCGCTCGGCGAGATGCTCGACTTCTACTTCGACTTCAACGCCGGTTTCTACGGCGAGCGGCGCTCCGCCCTGCACGACCCGCTGGCGGCCGCGATCGCCACCGGCACCGTGAGGCCGACCGTGGCCCCGCTCGTGCACGTCGAGGTCGACACCACCGACGGCCCCGGCCGCGGACAGACCATCTGCGATCTGCGCGGCCGCTTCCTCGGGCATCCCGACCAACCGGGTGCGCATGTGCGGGTGGTGCTCGAACTCGGCGCCGACTTCGCGCCGCTTCTCCTCGACCGACTGCTCGAGGTGTGAGGCCGCCGTGCTGATCAACCTGCACTCCCATCTCGAAGGCCGGCTGCGACCTTCCACTGCCGCCGAGCTCGCTCCGGCAGCCGGCGTCGCCGAGCCGGCCGGCGGATGGGCGGACGCCCTGCAGCTCGAGGCCCCCGCCGACCTCACGGTGTACCTCTCCAAGGTGGCATCGAGCTATCCTTTCTTCGCCCGGCGCGAGACGCTCGCCCGCATCGCCCGCGAGGCCGTCGAAGACGCCGCGGCCGACGGTGGCGACTACCTCGAACTGCGCTTCGGTCCGGCCACCCACCGGTCGTCCGCGCTCCCGATGGACGAGGTGGTGGCCGCCGTCTGCGAGGGTGTGGCCGAGGGCAGCGCGTCGTCCGGGATGCCCGCCGGTGTCGTGGTGGCCACCCTGCGGCACCACTCCCCCGAGCTCAACCGCGAGGTCGCCCGGAGCGCTGCGCGCTTCGCCGGGCGGGGGGTGGTGGGTCTCGACCTGGCGGGTGACGAGCTCCTGTACCCCGATCTCGCGCCGCACACCGAGGCGTTCGACATCGCCAGGGCCGCGGGGCTCGGGCTCACCTGCCACGCCGCGGAATCGGCGCCCGGCCGTGCGGCGCGGTCGGCCGTGGAACTGCTCGGCGTGAGCCGCATCGGGCACGGCGCCCACCTCGCCACCGACCCGGATGCCCTGGCGTGGATCGTCGACGCGGGCATCACGATCGAGATCTGCCCCACCTCGAACTGGTACACCGGCGCGATCGCGGCCGTGACCGACCACCCCGCGCCGACCTTCGCACGGGCGGGCGCCGCACTCGCCCTGGGCGACGACAACCCCGTGCAGACCCGTTCGCCGCTCTCCGCTGAGCGGGCCCTGCTCGGCTCGACGCTCGGTTTCGACCGTGCCGAGCTGCAGCGCCTCGACCGGGCGAGTGTGGCGGCGGCGTTCGTCGACGACTCCGTGCGTCAGCGCCTGCAGACAGCCGTCGACCGCGAATACGCGGACTCCCCCTGACCCGCATCATCCCCCGGCATCACCCGAACCACTCGCGTCACCCGCACCACCCAGCACCACTCGCGTCACCTGCACCGTTCCGACACCGCATAAGCGAACACTGGAGATCATCATGACCATCACCCCGAGAACCCGCATCCGCACCCGAACCCTCGGGGCCGGTGCCATCACGGCCGCCGCCGCCCTCGTGCTGTCGGGCTGCGCCAGCGCGCCCGAGACGAGCCAGAGCAGCGCGGGGGCCGCCACGAGCGACTTCCTGCCGTGCGCCGTCTCCGACCTCACCGGCTTCAACGACGGCCAGTTCAACGAGCTCACCTACGACGGGGTCGTGCAGGCCGCAGACGAGCTGGGCGTCGACACCCGCTCGGCGGAGTCGACCACGGAGGACCAGTACGCGGGCAACATCTCGGCGATGGTCAGCGAGAACTGCAGCCTCATCGTGACGGTCGGATTCGCCCTCGCCGCCGCCACCCGCGATTCGGCGGCCGAGAACCCCGACATCGACTACGCCCTCATCGACTCGACGATCTCCGACGACGAAGGAACCCCTCTCGAGGTCGACAACGTCAAACCCGTGCTGTTCGACACCGCCCAGGCCGCCTATCTCGCGGGCTACCTGTCGGCCGCCGCCTCGAAGACCGGAGTGGTCGGAACCTTCGGCGGGATGCCCTTCCCTTCGGTCACGGTGTTCATGGACGGCTTCGTCGACGGCGTCGCGAAGTTCAACGAGGCGAAGGGCGCCTCGGTGAAGGTGATCGGCTGGGACAAGACGGCCCAGGACGGGCTGTTCGTGGGCAACTTCGACGACCAGGTGCAGGCGAAGACCCTCACCGAGGGCCTGCTCGATCAGAACGTCGACGTGATCATGCCCGTCGCCGGCTCGCTCTTCCTCGCCTCGATCGAGGCCATGAAGGACCGCTCGGTCGACGGCGCCGTGCTCGGCGTGAACAACGACGCCTACGAGGCTGAGCCCGAGGGAGCCCCCTACTACCTGACGTCCGTGCTCAAGAACCTCACCACGGCGGCCGCCGACGTCACCACGGCTGCCGGCGACGGCGAGTTCGACAGCACCGCGTACGTGGGCACCCTCGAGAACGACGGCGTCGGCATCGCACCCCTGCACGACTGGGAGAGCCGCATCGACCCGGCCGTGATCGCCGAGATCGACCAGCTGAAGGCCGACATCATCAGCGGCGAGATCGTGGTCGACTCCCCCTCGTCCCCGAAGGAGTAGCACCCGCAGCGCCCACACTGCGTGCCCGCTTGCCTGCCGAAGGGCCTGAGGTGCCTCGCCGGCCCCCAGAGCAGGATCGCGCTCGCGCTGCGGGGTGTGACCGACCGCGCGCTCCCCGCCCTTGCAGGGCACTGATCGACACAGCCCCCTCCCCCACGGTCCACTCCCACACCCGGCCGAGTAGCGTTGCGGGTATGGAAGTCGCCACGCTGAGAACCCTGTCGGGTGTCGACGTGGAGGTGGCGCTGGCCTCCGAGGGCGGCAGCGTCTTCATCGCGGCGGCGGCCCGCGCGAGCGCACTCACCACGGATCCCATCCAGGCCTCCGCGACGAACCTGTATCGCTGGATCGTGAGCCGTGGGGTGCCCGAGACCGAGCCGGGCACTCAGGAGCCGTCGAGCGCCGCGCCCTACCTCGCTGAAATATCTGTCGAGCCGCCCGACGGGCTCATTGCGACGGAGGGCGCCATCTTCCCGGGAGGGTCGACGGTAGCGCCGCAGCGCGTCTGGCACTGGCATGCGCAGCCGGGCGGTGCCTTCCAGATCACCACAGAGGTGGACCACTGCGAGCTTGAGCTGGAGCTCGGGCTCGACCCGACCCCCTGACGAGCCCATCCCCACGATGCTCGAGGGACTGCCTATGATCGCGTCATGGGTACTGGGGGATATACGAGCAATTCGGGCTACGACTCGTCCGCGGATGAGAAACCGAGTTCCGGTCCGAACTATGACTACCCGTTCGCTCTTGCCGGGTTGATCGCCGGTGTCATGTCGCTGTTCTTCAACCCTTTCTTCCTCCCCTCCGCGATCGGGGTGCTCGCCGGAAGCATCGGCCTCCGTCACGCGCTCGCCCGCCGCACACCAGAAGGCCGCAAGCCGGGTTTCGGGGTGGCCGTCGCCGCACTCGTGCTGTCATCACTGGGCCTCGCCGGCTCCCTCTTCCTGACCGCGTCCGGCATCCTGACCTGAGCGGCGCGATTGCGACATCACGCAACCGACGCGACGGCCCCTCGTCGCAGTGCGCAGGTGAGGCTGTGTATCAAGCCCGGTGCAGCAAGTACGCTTCGCGGATGATGTGGAAGACGCCCGCGGCCGAACTCGAATGAGGTGGTTGTAGGGTCCGACCTAGTATTCGATATTCGAAACGTCGCTGAGAGTGGTGAACATGTCAGTTCTAGACATCATTTTTGTGATCGCGGTCATCGTGGTCGTGGTCCTGATCATCCTCGGCATGATGGCACTCAACAACCTCATCTTCCCTCGCCAGCCGCGGAACGACGGGAACGGAATCTACGAAGGCTACGACCTGAAGTAAGGCCGACCGTCAGTCCGAGACCAGTCCGCGGTTCTCTTGAGAAGGCACTCAGCCGAGCGGCGGTGGGGTTCGGAACCAGAGGCAGGAACGATCGAGTGGCGTGGGGATGCGTCAGCGGATCATGGTCGTCGCCGAGTGGGTGAGGGGTTCGCACGGATCACTCGAGCACGGCGTACGCCTCCACCTCGACCAGGACGTCGTCCTCGAAGAGGATGTCGACGCCGATGAGCGACGCGGGCGGCATCGGCTGCATGATGCCGAGCTCCTGGGCCACGAGGTCGACTCCTGCCATGAAGTCGTCCATCTTCTCCGGCGTCCCGGAACTGCAACACGATGCACACGGAGCCGACCAGTCGAGCGGTCAGTCACCGCCGAGTTGGGGCCCGCTCGTGGGGTCGGGGCGCTTGAAGGGCTCGTGGTCCGTGCCGTCCCACACGGAGCGGTCGTGCGTCTCGGGCTCGTGCTGGGGACGCTGCACCGACGGTTTCGCCCGGGTCACGACCAGTGCGAGACCGGTGACGATGAAGCCCGCGAGGGTCCCTGCGGGAACGAGGACGTACGAGAGCTGATTCAGAATGTACCCCGGCGATGAGCGGTCGACATCGGGGCCCATCATGACCTCTTGGCCTACGGGTGACACCGACCAGAGACCCAGCGCTGCGGACCCCAGGACGAGGATGCCCGCGAGGATCCAGAGTCGCGCCGCGACCGCATGTCGAGTGGCGGAAGGGTTCTGATCGTGGGTGCTCATCGCGTCCGTTCCAGGTGCGGGCGCCACTTCGAGGGCGGCGAGAGTCTGAGATCCGGCGAGGAAGACGATGCCGGCTACAAGCAAGGGCATCGAGATGCGGAGTCCGAAGCTCAGCAGGGTGAACAGCACGGCGTTCTCGGTGCGACAGCCGTAGCCGTCGGAGCAGGTCATGCCGAGTCCATCACCACTCGCACTCACGGCCGCGGCCACGAGCGTCGCGAGCCCGAGCATCAGGAACACGATCCCTGATGCCGTCAGAGGACGGCGGGCGCCGTGGAAGTTCATCCCGTCAGAGTCTCGGCCTGCGCCAGTCGGTGGACCACATCTGTAGAAGTTAGCCCGCCGGCAGCTGGGACTTCCACTCCCAAGACGACGCCACGGGATGGGAATCGCCCGCGCTCTTCGCCAGAGTCTCGATCCCGAACGCGGTCAGCGGGGCTTGAGGCCGGCGAGGAGGAGCTCCACGGCTGCACGTGACTCCGATGGCCAGTGCGGGCGGTCGTGGGCGGATCCGATGCCGTGCAGCACGATCATCACCGCGCCGACGGCCACGTCGTTGCGGATGGCACCGTCGGCGGCCGCCCGAGACAGGAGGTCGGCGACGGTGCGTTCGAGCTGGATTCCACCTTCGGCCAGCATGGCCGGGTCGGCGACTGCGGCGAGCGTGCGGGCGAGACCCGTGTGGGCCAGCACGTAGTCGACGAAGCCCCGCAGGAAGACATCCAGGTTCTCGCCGGCGCTCCGCGTCGGGTCGTGGGCCTGATCGCAGAGCGAGGCGACCTCGCCCTCGTACACAGCCGCCGCCAGCGCCTCTCGTGTGGGGAAGTGGCGGTAGAGCGTGCCCACCCCCACGCCCGCACGTGCCGCGAAGTCATCGAAGCGCACCTGTTCGTCCCGGTCGAAGACGTCGCGGGCGGCGGCCACGATCGCGTCCCGGTTGCGGCGCGCATCCGCTCGCAGAGCTCGAACCTCGGCCACGATGAGACCCCTTCTCGACAAACGGAGACCGCCTCCATATAGTCGTATATGGAGGCAGTCTCCATGTTAGCGAAGGATCACGCCATGCGCATTCTGATGTTCGGCCGCGGCGTCATCGCCACGATCTACGGTCGCGTGCTCCACGCCGCCGGCCACGACGTCGAGTTCTACGTGCGTCCGGGTCGGGCGGCGGAGTACGGCGACGAGGTGCAGCTGGACTGGATCGACGGGCGACACAAGCCGCTCGGTCGACGGGTTCGCGAGTCATTCCGAACTCGCTTGCGGGAATCCATCGACCCGGCCGACGACTTCGATCTGATCGTGCTCAGCGTCGGTCACCACCGTCTCGCAGAGGCGGCCGCGTTCCTCGCTCCCCGACTGGGTGGGGCGACGGTGCTGGTGTTCGGCAACCTCTGGGAGGAGCCGCTCGCGGCGGTGGCGCCGCTTCCTGCTGATCAGGTCGTGTTCGGGTTCCCGCAGGCCGGCGGGGGTTTCGACGACGACGGCGTGCTGTGGGGCGCCCTGCTGCCCTCCGTCATCGTCGGCACGACCGGCGCCTCGCCGACGCGGCGCGAGCAGGAGGTGCTCGAGGCCTTCCAGCAGGCGGCCATCACCGTGCGGGAGGAGATGGACATGCGGGGGTGGCTGTGGCTGCATTTCATCGCTGACGCCGGCATGTTCGACCAGGCCGTGCGGAGCGGGTCGCTGGCGGACATGGTCGGAGACCGTCGAGCGTTCCGAGACGCGTTCTCGACGACCCGCGAGCTGCTGCCCCTTCTCGAGGCCAGAGGTGTGGACCTCCGCCCGCATCGCAGCGCCACGCTGCCGTTCCGGCTGCCTCGCGTGGTCGCTGCGGCATCCGGATGGGCGACGGTCCTGATCCCGATCGCTCGAAGAAGCCTCGCAGCCCACACGGATCCGCACGCCCCAGAAGCGCGCGCCGTCCTCCGCGACACTCTGCGCGAAGCCCGCCGCCTCGGAATCCCCACCCCCCGCCTCGATCGACCTCGTACCTAGGCGGCGGCGCGGGAGCGGTAGGACTTCGGGGATTCGCCGAGGTGGCGTTTGAAGGCCGAGCTGAAGGCGCTCTCGGAGGAGTAGCCGAGGGTGAGTGCCAGGGCGCCGATTCGGGTGTCGCGACTCCGCAGTTCGCGTTGGGCGAGCAGCATGCGCCAGGTGATGAGGTAGGCCAGCGGCGGCATGCCGGCCGCGTCGCGGAAGCGTTTCGCGAAGGTGCTGCGCGACATCGAGGCCGCGTGCGCGAGGTCTTCGAGGCTCCAGCTTCTGGCCGGCTGCTCGTGGATGAGGTCCAGGGCGGGGCGAAGGCGATCGTCGGTGAGCACCTTCAGCCATCCGGCGGGCATCTCGGTGTCCTGGATGAACCCGCGGATGAGGTCGAGCACCAGGAGCTGACCGTACTGGCGGATGGCGAAGTCGGCGCCGACCCGGCGCGTGACGATCTCGGTGAACAGTCGTTGCACGTGACCGCGCAGCTGCGGGGCGACGGCGCTCGATGCGCCCACGTGGGCGACGGCCGGAAGGGCGCGGAGGAGGAGCTCTCTGCCGGTCGAGTTCAACTCGACTCGGCCACCGATGAGGATGTCGACGTCGGATGCCTGGGCGTCTTCCTCCGCGATCGCCGAGCCCGACGAAGGCGGTTCGACCATCACGGGCTCCTCATCCCCCTCGCCACCCTCGAGCGTCAACCAGGATCTCCCGTTCAGGATGGCGACGTCGCCGGAGACGAGTTCGATCGGGCCGTCCAGGCCGTCCGTCGCGAGGGTGGCGCGACCCCGGACCACGGCGATGAACTTGAGGTCATCGTCGATGGCGCTGTGCGTGCGCCACCGACCACGGACAGCGGATCCGCCCGACACGACGCTGCGCACCTCGATGAGGTCGAGCACTTCGGAGAGCCGATCCACTGCCATAACTGGACTATAGAGCATGAAAAAACGACGCTGCGTTATTCTCCATACGACGCGCGACAGTCAGGCTGGGGTATCGGAGATTCGAAAGGACACCCCATGACCGACCCCATGATCACCCTCGTCACCGGCGGCAACAAAGGCATCGGCCGCGAGATCGCGGCGCAACTGGCCCAGCTCGGCCACACCGTCATCATCGGCGCACGCAGTCTCGACCGGGGAGAAGAGACAGCTGCCGCACTCCGCGCGGCCGGCGGGCAGGTCACCGCCGTCGCCCTCGACGTCACCGACCCCGCCTCCGTCGCCGCGGCCGCCGAGCAGGTCGAGGCCGAGCACGGGCGTCTCGACGCGCTCATCAACAACGCCGGCATCAGCCACCAGCCGGGCGCCGACTTCGCCGGGCAGGTGCCCCGCACCGCCGACGTCGACCACGTCCGCGCCGTGTTCGAGACCAACGTGTTCGGGGTGATCACCGTGACCAGCGCGTTCCTCCCGCTCCTCCGCAAGTCGAGTGCGCCCCGGATCGTGAACGTCTCGAGCAGCGCCGGATCCCTCGCCGCCATCTCGGACTTCGGGAACACCGATCCGATCGCCCTCGGCTACGTGCCGTCCAAGACCGCACTGACCGCCGTGACGATGATGTACGCCCGCGACCTCGTCTCCGAGAACATCCTCGTCAACGCCGTGTGCCCGGGCTTCGTCGCCACCGACCTCAACGGTCACCGCGGCCTCCTCACCCCGGCAGAGGGCGCCCGCTCCGCAGTGACCATGGCCACCATCCCCGCCGACGGCCCCACCGGCACCTTCACCGACGTGAACGGCCCCGTCCCCTGGTGACACCCCCAGCTTGATTGCCCCCTCGGGATTCGGAGACGTGGGTGCGGGATGGACGCCAGCAGGTGGCTCAGCGGCCCGCTTCGGCGCCGCAGCGGAGTATGGCGGTGGGAAGCCCTCCCGGCGTCGGGATGTCGCGGAACTGGATGCTGGGTGCTGCGCTGATGCCGGCGGTGGCACCGCCGACCGCCCGGAGCTCGCCGTCGAAGTCGTCCTGCGTCGGGTCGGCCGTGGTGGCCCAGGCCACGAAGAAGCCATCGCTGTACGCGCTGCCGCCGATCACACCGCCCAGGAGCCACACGGCATTCGCGGGATCGGGTGACGCCGTGAGCCCGGAGATGACCGGCGGTTCGCCTTCCGGGTCGTAGTCCGGAATGGTCATCGCCGCATTGACTGCGGCGACGGCCGCCGCTGAGGCCGATTGGCACTCGGGCGTCTCGGCCGACGCGCCCTCCGGGTAGTGCTCACCCTCAGCGCTGCCACTCGACGAAGGCCCCGATTCAGGAGCCGCGTCAGCGTCGGCCGGCTCGGGATGATCGGTCACTATGGGCGCTGCGGTCGGCTCGGCGACGCACGCGGTGATCCCCATGCCCACCACGCTCAGCAGGGCCATCCCGAGAAGAACTCGCACCCCCGCGTCGCTCATACCGACACGATAGCCGCCCGATCGACACTTGTCGACGAGTTCCGCGAGAGCGGGCGGAGGCGGGCGGCGCCGGTCAGGAGCGGACGTGGACCTGGCTGCCGACGACGCGGAGGAGGGTCGCCCGGTGCTCCGCACGGACCGCTTCGGCGATGCGGGTGAACGCGCGCTTCGCTCGGACCCCGACGACGAGCGCCGCGATCATGACCAGGATGATGATGGCGAACAAGGCCAGCACCACAACCAGGAACACCGACGACGTCGCGAGGGTCGAACTGAAGATCGCCGAGCCGATACCCACCACGATGGCACCGGCGACACCGCCGAACAGCAGCATCGACGCGACGCGCCCACGACCGGCCACCTTCACGACGTCGGGCATCGAAGCGTTCAGCGCTTCGGTGACATCACGGCTGAGGTTCGCGTCGGCATCGTTCATACCTCCACTATGCCGTCCCCAGGTGAAGCTGCAGCCTCCGAGCACCTCGACGCAGCGATGTCAGCCGTTGGCGATGATCCCCTGGACGACCTGGATCGCCACGGCGATGAGGAACGCGTTGTAGAAGAAGCTCGTGACGCTGTGCAGCAGGATGACCCTCCGCACCTTCCGCGACGAGATCGTCACTCCCGACGTGGCGAACGCCGTGCCCACCGTGAACGAGAGGTAGAGGAAGTCGCCCAGAGTCGGATCCCTGCTGATCCCGGGGAAGCTGATCATCGACGCCTCGGGAAGTCGTTCGTACACGCTCTCGTAGATCCCCGCGAACCCCGCCTGCAGCAGCCCCCAGGCCACCACGACCCCCGCCGAGCCGAGCAGCCCGACGAGCAGCCCGTGCGAGCTCCCCGTGCCGTTCACACCCTCGGTGGTGAGCAGCGCCACGGCCGACGCGATCCCCGTGCCGCTCGCCACGATCGGCAGCACCCAGGAGAGATACTCCAGAACCTTGCGCGGGAGGGGCCTGCTGCCCACGGGAGCATCCCGGGTCGCCCGGTTGCGGAACACCGTGAACTGGAGCACGAGATACACGATCGCCACCGAGAGCCACGCGATCATGACCGGGATGAACGGCACGAGGATGTACACGATCGCCAGCACGGAGACGATCGTGGCGAACACGATGTCCGCGAGCTCGTCGACCTTCCGCGGCGGCCGCGGCCTGGGTTCGGTGGAGGTCATGGTCCCACCTTCTCACCCCCGCTCCACTGGGTGGGGTCGGCTGGTCAGTGTTGAGCAGGCGTCCAAGACATCGGAAACTTACATGCAGGCATGTAATGTTTGAGGGGTGCGAGCCAACAACCGAACCACGATCCTCGATGCCGCCATCCGCGTCTCCGCGCGGGATGGGGCCGCCAAGCTCACCCTCGAGGCGACCGCCGAGGAGGCCGGTCTCACTCGCGGAGGCATGACCTACCACTTCCGGGATCGCGAATCGCTGGTGACGGCGATGTACGAGCACCTCGCCGCCGAATGGGAGCAGCAGCTCGCCGAGGTCGCCGGGAAGAGCGCCGCAGAAGCCACCCAGGCGGAGCGGACGGCGGCCTACATCACGCTCGCCACGACCTCCGCCACGAGCGTCGACCTCGAGCTGATCCACGCCACCTCGAACGACCCGGCACTGCACCGGCCGCTCGACGAGGTGCACGAGCGCTGGACGCCGTCTCCCGAAGACGCCGCTCGCGACTCCGCCATCCGGCAGCAGTTCATCGCGTGCCTCGCGGCCGACGGCCTGTGGTCGTACGACGCCATGAGCAGCCGGCCGATCACGCCCTCGTTCCGGGCGGAGCTGACCCGGCAGATCGTCGACCTCGCACGGTCGGTCTGACCGGGCATGATCGCCCACCTCACCGGCACCGTTCTGCACATCAGCCCTCGCGGAGCGATCATCGACACCGGAGGGGTCGGCCACTCCGTGGAGCTCACCGCCCCGCACGCCGCATCGCTGACGATCGGCGACGATGTGTCGATGCACACCGTGCTCGTCGTGCGCGAGGACGCCCTGACCCTGTTCGGCTTCGCCACCGACGACGACCGCACCGTCTTCGACCACCTCATCACGGTCACCGGAGTCGGACCACGAGCGGCCATGGCCACCCTCGGAGCCCTCGACGCAGAGGCCATCGCGACGGCGATCGAGCGCGACGACGACGCTCCCTTCCGCAAGGTTCCCGGCGTCGGGCCGAAGACGGCGCGGATGATCGTGATGAGCCTGAGGGGCAAGCTGACCTTCCTGGCCAGCGATGTTCCGGCGTCGGATTCGGCACCCGTCGACACCCCCGCCCGCGGTGAGGCGCTGAATGCCCTGCTGTCGCTCGGCTGGACGCAGAAGCGAGCTGCGGCCGCACTCGAGCGGGTCTTCGCTGCGAACCCGAAAGCCGCTGAGAAGATGACCACCGCCCTCCTCATCCGGGCCGCGCTCGCACAGCTCACCTGACCGCGAGTGGGAGTGCGGCACAATGGGCCCAGGGGGTGCCGGATGGCTGCACAGGAACGCGACGTCGAGCAGTGGCTGCGGGCGGTGGGCCTGCCCACGTTCGTGCGCGACGGGGCGCGAGGCGACCGGCTGGTGAGCCGGGTGGTGCCGTTCATGGTGTTCGCGCTGTGCCTCGGCGTGTTCGTGCAGGTCGTCGCCGACGTCGACATCGACGTGGAGCTCGATTCCGTGCTCATCATCGTGCTGCTCGTCGGCTCGGTGATGCTCGCCGCCGTGGGGTTCGTGGTGGTGCCCATCGTCCTCGGGATCATCACGGCACGCGTGCTTCGCGCCCGCCCGCGCGCGGCCCTCTCGACCGGGATCGTCGTGCTCGTCTGCTACCTCGTCGTCCTCCCCGGCGTGACGGCCCTGACCGCATCGCTCGGCGAAGCCGCCTGGCACGCGGGGGTGCACCTCCTCATCGTGGCGATCGCCGGTCTGCTCACCTGGCTCGGCGTCGGATCGCTGCTCGCCTGGGCGGCGCACGCGGCGCTGCAGCAGCTCACGGCGATCGGGGCGCTCGTCACGCGCGCCCTCCCCATCCTCATGCTCGTGGTCGTGTTCGCGTTCTTCTCCAAGCCGCTGTGGGACGTCACGAGCACCATGTCCCCCGCGCGCCTCGTAGCCGTCGCGCTCTTCTTCCTCGTGCTCGGCCTGCTCTTCGTCATACCGGTCAGCCGCCTCGAGATGAAGGAGCTCGACGAGGGCATCGAGCCGGCGGAACGCCTGCGTCTCGTGCGGTCGTCCGGCCTCCCGGAGCTCGACGGCTACGCCTCGGTGCCTGGGCCCCCGCTCGCGCGGCGTGAACGCATCAACCTGCAGGCCGTGCTCGTGCTCGCCCTCGTGCTCCAGACACTGGTCTTCGCGGGTATCGTGTGCGTGTTCCTCCTCGTGCTCGGCTCGTTCGCGTTCTCGCCGGAGGTGCTGCAGGAGTGGGTCGGCGCGCGTCTCACCATGGTCGAGCTGTTCGGCGCGGAGGTGCCGTTCACCTGGGCGCTCGTCAAGACGTCGATCTTCCTGAGCTGCGTCTCGTCACTCAACTTCCTCGTGTCGGTCACCACCAACGCGGCCTACCGCACGGCGTTCTTCCACCCCCTCATCCACGACGCCCGAACTGGGCTCGCCGTGCGCGCGGCCTACCTCCGCCGCCACGAGCGCGCCGCCTCAGACACCCCCACCGAGGCCACTCGAACGGCGGAGGTCGAGCCTTTCCCGGGGGGCGCCGCCTGACATCAGTCGCTGGCGCCGCGCCAGTGGCTTAGCCGTCTGCGGACTGGGCGCGCAGCCGGACGCGTGAGGGCGGGGCGAGGGGCTCGCCATCGGAGTGGTGGGAGCTCTGTAGCATCTACGCCCGAAGCGCTTCCACGCCTGGGGAGCGGATGAACGGGCGGTGCGCCAGTGGCCCGCCAGGTCCTGGTGGGATCTCGTATGCTGGCCCGTATGCGGACCGCGGTGTTGCTCGGGGCAGGCGCGTCGGCCGACGCTGGACTTCCCCTCACCAATCAACTGGCCCAGGAACTGGTTCGCCGGTTCGGACTGCAGCACCAGCGATCGCCGCTGACCCGGGTGCTCAACTTCGTCTACGGCGCAATGGTGAGCCATGAGACAGAGCAGGGGGGCGATCCGTTCGCCGCAGTCAACGTCGAGACCCTGTTCTCCGCCATCCGTCTGCTCCGAGACCGGAACACGCACGAAGTCGCCCCGTTCGCGAGCTGGCGGGCTGGAGTCGGCGCACTCGATGCCTCGAGTGACGCTAGGGCGCTGTCGCGCCGCGTCGAGCAGGGGGCTTTAAAGGCGACGGGTCCCCGCTTTGGCTCGGGTGATGACCTGCTCGATGCCATTCGAGCGGTTGTGCACCAGGAGACGGGCGTGGGCGGCGATGGCACCTCCTACGCAGAACTCGAACCGCTTCTGCGGGAGCTCGTTGCAGAGATCCTTTCGTCACCGGTCACGGTCGATTACCTCTCTCCCCTCGCGGACCTTGCGTTGTCGCAGCCGGGCGGTCTAGACGTGATCACCCTGAACTACGACTTGACCATCGAGATGATGGCCGAGCAGCGGAGCGTGCCCGTACGTCGAGGCATTGAGACCTGGCGCCCCGGAGAAGACCTCGATATCGAGTCAGCCGATGGAACGATCAACCTGACGAAGCTCCACGGCTCCATCGATTGGGCTACGGAGACGTGGAGCCGCGAACGTGGCACACTTCCTCAGAAGATCGCCCGAGTGGCTTCCGGGGGTTCACGCCACTCCGACCCCGCCATCGTGATCGGGAACCGCGAGAAGCTCGAAACAGAAGGCTCGACACTCGCTCTCCTTCGCCGCTTCGAGCAGTCGCTTCGTCGGGCAGAACGATTGGTCATTGTGGGTTACTCGGGCGGCGACGCACACGTGAACGCCGTCGTACGAGACTGGGCCAACGCTGATCGCAGGCGCACCATCACCGTTCTCGATCCCCAATGGCCCCGATTGAATCTAGGGTGGGGCAGAGAGGACTTCAGGGACGAGCTCAACCGGCATCTCGGTCGGCCAGGCGAATCCGGTGATGGTCGGCGACTGGCCGCTGTTCGAGCCTTCGCGTCGGATGGGCTTGCACGAGCGCTCGCCCTGACACCCGCGCCTTCCGACCCGGAGCACTGGTTCAGCGTCGACGCGCGCACCGATCGCCACGTCGTCACACTGGAGGTGAAGAACGATGGACGGGATCTGGAACTAACGAGGTTCTATCCGCGCCGGCTGAGCGGCAGCGGCAGCGCATACCCGAACGGGATCGAGGTCATGCATCCGGCGGCGGAACACGACGAGCACCTCGTCCATTCCGTGTCCATCCCTGAGTTCCCTGCTGGATCGAGCGTCACTGTTCGACTGACCTTCATCGATGCGCGCACCGCGGCTGAGTGGTTTCTGCAGGTTCGGGGCGACCACGAGTTGGACTCAGTCGAAGAGAAGTTCGGTCGGCTCGTGGGATAGCCGATCAGCTTGGAGCACCGCCGCGTAATGTCACCCCGCCCGTGTCAGCACCGGCACCCGCCGGAGGGTAGGCTGCCGGCCGGATCCAGCTGACGAGCACGTCCATTGCCTGCCGATAGGCCGTGCCGGGTTCGGTCGTGTACACGAACAGGGTCTGGTCGGGGTCGCCGGGCAGGGCGAGGGCCTCGTACTCGATTGTCAGCTCCCCGACTAGCGGATGGCGGAGGCGCTTGGGATCCCGGTCACTTTGGGGTCGAGTCCGCCCGCTTCGTGGCTGCGGCCGGGGCGAGGATGGCCAGGGCCGCCAGGAGCATGACGGCGATGGCGGCCACCGCGGGGACGTTGCCGAAGGAATCGGCGAGGGCGAACACGAGCAGGGGCCCGGCCGCGGCACCGATGTCGCCCGCCGTGCGGGTGAGGCCCACCACGGCCCCCGCGGTGGCAGGGGCGAACCGCTCGCTCGTGAGCACGTTGGGCACCACGCCCGCCACACTCGTGGCGAGGTAGTAGGCCACGAGCACCGCGGCGAACGCGAGCGGCGCGGTCACGAGCGGGAACAGCAGCACGGCGGCCGCCGCCCCCACTCCGGCGGGGATGAGGATGCGCAGGCGCGCCCCGCGATCGACGGCCCGGCCGACGAGGGGCAGGGCCGCGATGCTCACCGCGGTACCCGCCGCCATGGCGACGCCGAGGGCGAGCGGGGTGAGACCGCCCGTGCTGTAGGCGAGCACCGGGATGAGCCCCTGCTCGCCGGCGAACCGCGCGAAGAAGGTGGCGAACGAGATGGCGACGAGCCCGACCACGAGACCCCGCGACCCGCGGGATCCGCTCAGCCCCGGCGAGCCGCGCAGGGCAGCGCCCTTGGGCCGCCGGCCGTCAGCGCCAGCGCCAGCGCCGGCGGGACCGTCGCCGCCAGCCCCATCGGCCCGCGCCTCCGCGGCGTGCGCCACCACGAACGCCGACCAGTAGTGCCGAGCCGGCCGCACCAGGTCGACCACCAGAGTCGCCACCAACGGCACCACCGCCAGCGCGAACGCGGCCTGCACCCCCCACGCCGTCACGGCCGCGCCACCGATGAGCGCACCCACCGCCGATCCGCTCATCTGCACCACAGTCGCCGTCGCCATCGTGCGACCGCGCCGCGAGGGAGGCGCACCGGCCACGAGCACGGCGAAGCCGATGGTCACCGCGGCTCCCCCGAGCAGCCCCGCCACGAGCCGCGCCGCGAGCAGCAGCGGCTCGGTCGGCAGCAGCCCGGTCACCGCGGTCACCAGCACGAGCAGCACCGAGACGATCTGCAGGAACGGCCGCGGCGGCACCCGACGCAGCGCGAGCCCCGCGGGCACGTTCGCGATCACCCGCCCGATGGCGAACGAGGCGATGAGCAGCCCGATGCTCCCCACGCCGATGCCGAACTGCTCCACCAGCACGGGCAGCGCCGGCACGATCACGCCCCAGGTCATCTGCGCCGACGCGATGAACGCGCAGACGAGCACCGCCTGGGCCCCGAGCCCCGCCGCACCGGGCGGCGGGGTCACGGGGCCGGAAGGCGGCGACGCCACAGGGTCGGGTCCAGGCGAGCCGATCGTCAGTCCATGCCGATCGAGTCGTCGATGAACTCGTTCGTCACGAGGTCACCGGGGGCCAGACCCTCGGCCGGCGTGATTCCCTGCTTCTCGTAGACGGGGAGCACCTTGTCGAGCAGATCCTGCACGCGCTCCTCGTCGAAATCGCCGAGCGTGTCGTTGTCGCCGTTGCCCGAGATGCCCTCGGAGAGCATGGTCTCGACCGAGTAATCGGCAACACCCTGCGTGTAGACCCAGCCGGTGTCGTACTGCTCCACGAGGTCGAGGATGAGCGAGTTGGTGGCGTCGGGCGAGGCGAAGTAGTCCACCTCGGCCTGCTGCAGCACCGGCACGAGGGCCTCGAGGCACGAGGACTGCGCCGAGACGTCTTCGCTCCGCACCACCACGGGGTCCTGGTACGGCCGGAACCCGAGGTCGTCGATGAGCTGGTACTCGACCGGCTTCATCCAGCTCTCGACCTCGTTCTCGTAGACGTAGGGCTCGGCGGAGGCGTAGCCCTGCTGGGCGTCCTTGCCGGCCGAGGCCACGAACGACGCCGGGGTGCCGTCATACGATCCGTCGGCCTGGGCCTCGGGGATGATGCCCGCCGAGGTGAGGTACTCCATGTAGGCGGTGCCGTCGAAGTAGCGGATGTTCGCGCCCGCCTCCACGAGGTCCTCCACGCCGGTCGCATCCGGGTACGTCTCCGGGTCCCACATGATCATGAGCGGGCTGATGTCGTGCGAGGCGAAGACCGCGGTGGTGGGCATCTCGGCCGACTGGGCGATCGACTCGTCGGTCGACACGTAGCCGAGCATGATGTCGGGGTCGGTGTACATGAGGCTCGTCACGGTCTGGTACCCGGTGGCGGGGCCGCCGGCCCGGATCTCGACGTCGACACCCGTGTACTCGCCGCTCGCCATGAGCGGACCGGAGACGAGCTTGTTGTTCGCGTCGATCACGGGGTCGGCACCGAGCAGTTCGTAGAGGTGGCCGTGCTCGGCCTCGGGGTTCCAACCGGTCTGGATGACGACGTTCGCGGGGCACCCGGCCGCCGCGAGGTCGACGGCGCCCACGGTGAGGTCGCTCGCGGCGGGGGTCTCCTCGCTCGCCGAGCTTCCGCTCGAGCAGGCCGAGAGGGCGAGGGTGGCGACGGCGAGGGCGCCGATCGAGGCGGCGAGCCGCGGGGTCGTGCTGCGCATGTGTTCTCCAACTGTCGGTGGGGCAACGATGGTGCAGGGGGCGGTGCGGGAGCCCGGCCAGTCTCGCCGCCCGCCGTTGCGCCGCTGTTTCCCGAGGGAGAACGCTCCGTTACGCCACCGGGGAGGGGGCGGATCCGCGTGATCCTGCGCGACAGGCCGCCCTGCGCCACCCTCTGCGCCACCGCCGGAGGCCCTGGGCGTCAGTAGACGTACTCCAGGAAGTCGGTGCCGAGCGTGCGCATCGAGTCGATCACCGCGAGCCGCCCCGGCAGGTGCTCGTCGTTGAAGCGCATCGTGACCGCGTAGGAGATGCCACCGCGCGGCCCCGTGATGACGCCGGCTTCGCTCCGCACACCCGCATCCGACCCCGTCTTGTTGAAGAGGGTGAGCCCGTGGTCGATGCCGGCATGTGCGAGCGGATCGAGCCCGAACGACCCGGCCACGAGCGAGAGATCGACACCCAGCCGCAACCAGCCGGTCACCAGTCGGGAGGTCGTGTGATCGACGACCTCCCCGAGCTCGAGCCGGCGGAACAGCGTCGCCAGCTCGCGCGCGGAGCCGACCGAGAGCTGCGGGGCGTCGTCGGGCCCGCGCTCGTCGCGCACGATGTCGAGCAGCAGGGTGCGGCGGAGGCCGAGCGACTCCGTGCGGTCGCGCACCGCGTCGAGGCCGATGCGGCGCAGCAGCACGTTGGTGGCGAGGTTGTCGCTCGACGAGCCGATGAGCGCGGCGAGGTCGACAACCGGGAGGGCCGGCACCTGCAGGTGCTGCCACAGCCCCGAGTCGGCCACCGTGTCGTGGGCCGTGCGGTTGAGGATGCTGAGCGCCTCCGCCCCCGCGGCCGGCCGGCCGGCGCCCGACGTTCCCCCGTCGCGATCTCCCCCATCACGAGCACTGATCCGCGCGGCCACCTCGATGAGCAGCAGCACCTTGCCGATCGACGCGGTGGGCACCGAGAGGTGGTCGTCGACCGAGAACAGCACGCGCCCCGTGGCGAGGTCGAGCGCGCAGGCCGTGACCTGCACACCCGAGAGCGCGAGCCCCGTGAGGGAGGCGAAGCCCTTGCGGAAGAGCACGCCGCCGACATCCGCAGGATCGCTCCGCCGACCGCGCTGCTGATCGTCCGGCCGGTCGTCCCGGCCGCGGCGGCGGATCGGATCGGGCATGATCTGCGGTGCCTCCTCAGCGGTGCGGATGCGAGTGCGGATGCGGATGCGGCCGCAGGTGGATGCGGTCGCCTACCAGATGGTCACACGTTCGGCCGGATCGAGCCAGAGCCCATCGGTGGGCTCCACGTCGAAGGCCTCGTAGAACTCGTCGATGTTGCGCACGATCTGGTTGCACCGGAATTCGTTGGGCGAGTGCGGATCGATCGACAGCAGGCGGATCACCTCGGCGTCGCGCGCCTTCTGCTGCCAGGCCTGGGCCCAGCTCAGGTAGAAGCGCTGCGCCCCGGTGAGCCCGTCGATGACGGGAGGCTCGACCGGCTGCCCCGACTCGTCGCGGAGCGACAGCAGGTAGGCCTTCCACGCGATGCCGAGCCCGCCGAGGTCGCCGATGTTCTCACCGATCGTGAGCGATCCGTTCACGTGGTGGTCGGGCACCTGCGCGGGGGCGAGGGCGTCGTACTGCGCGATGAGCGAGGAGGTGAGCTTCTCGAAGGCCTCGCGGTCCTCGGCGGTCCACCAGTCGGTGAGCCGGCCGTCGCCGTCGAAGCGCGAGCCCTGGTCGTCGAAGCCGTGCCCGATCTCGTGGCCGATCACGGCGCCGATCGCGCCGTAGTTGGCCGCCGCATCCCGAGCCTCGTCGAAGAACGGATGCTGCAGGATGGCCGCCGGGAACACGATCTCGTTGAAGCCGGGGTTGTAGTACGCGTTGATGGTCTGCGGCGTCATGAACCACTCGTCGCGATCGAGCGGCTTGCCGATCTTGCCGAGCTCGCGCTGGAACTCGAACTCGCTCGTGGCCCGCACGTTGCCGATGAGGTCGGTGGGGTCGATCGCGAGGGTCGAGTAGTCGCGCCACGTCGCCGGGAAGCCGATCTTGGGCGTGAACTTGCCGAGCTTCTCGAGGGCGCGCTCGCGGGTGGCCGGGCTCATCCACTCGAGGGTCTGGATGCTGTCGCGGTAGGCCTCGATGAGGTTGGCCACGAGCACGTCCATGGCGGCCTTGGCGGTGGGCGGGAAGTACTTCTCCACGTAGATGCGGCCCACGGCCTCGCCCATGGCGCCCTCCACGAGCGAGACGCCGCGCTTCCAGCGCTCGCGCATGCTCGGGGTGCCGGTGAGGGTGCGGGCGTAGAAGTCGAAGTTCTCCTCCACGAAGGCACCGGGGAGGTAGGGCGCCCAGCCGTGCACGACCTGCCAGCTGAGCCAGTCCTTCCAGCTCTCGAGCGGCGCCTCGGCGAGCGCGTGCGAGAGGCCCGTCACGAAGCTCGGCTCGCGCACCACGAGCTCGTCGAACACACCGGCGGGGGCGTCGAGGGCGTCGCGCCAGAGGGCGAAGAAGGAGGTGCCGGCGGCCTGGGCCTCGGCTCCGCCCGGCTCGCCGGCCTGGTCGACGAACTCGCTCCAGCTCATGAGGTTGTAGGTCGACTGGGCGTCGCGGGTGCGCACGTTGTCCCAGTGCGACGAGGCCACGAGGGTCTCGAGGTCGAACACGCGCTGAGCGCGGGCGGGGGCGTCGTCGAGGCCGGCGAGCTCGAGCATGCGCTGGATGTGGCCCACGTAGGCCTCGCGGATCGACGCGAACTTCTCGTCGCGGTAGTAGCTCTCATCCGGCAGCGAGATGCCGCCCTGCTCCACGAACACGAGGTAGCGCTCGGGGTTGCCCGGGTCGTTGTCCACGAAGAGGCGCAGGAGGCCCGAGACGCCCTGGCGCTCGAGGCGGCCGAGGGTCGTGGCGAGGCTCGGCAGGTCGGTGATCGTGTCGATGAGCGCCAGCTGGGGCTCGAGGGGCGAGGCGCCGAGGGCGTCGATGCGCTCGGTGTCCATGAAGCTCGTGAAGAGGTCGCCGAACCTGCGCTGCTCGGTGCCCTCCTCGGCGGTCTGCGCCTCGAGGATGATGTCGCGCACGGCCTTCTCGGCCTCCTCGGCGAGCTGGAGGAACGAGCCGTAGCGCGCCTTGTCGTCGGGGATCTCGGTGCGCGCGATCCACTGTCCGTTGACATGTCGGTACAGGTCGTCCTGGGGTCGGATGGCGGGGTCGAGCTCGGCGGTGTCGATTCCGGATGCAGTCACGCGACAACTCTACGCACCTCGCCAGAACGTCCGCCGTGACGATCCGGAGTCCTAGGCTGGGCCGGTGCAGACGATCGACCGCGACATCCTGCGGCTCGCGGTGCCCGCCCTCGGCGCTCTCGTGGCCGAGCCGCTCTTCCTGCTCACCGACACGGCGCTCGTGGGGCACCTCGGCGAGACCCCGCTCGCCGCGCTCGGGGTGGCGGGGGCGGTGCTGCAGACGGTCGTGGGGCTGCTCATCTTCCTCGCCTACGCCACCACGCCGGCGGTCGCGCGTCGGCTGGGGGCCGGTGACACGGCGGGAGCCGTCAAGGCGGGCATCGACGGGATGTGGCTCGCGCTCGGCACGGGCATCGCGCTCGCCCTGGTGGGGTGGCCGCTCGCGGGGTCGGTGGTGCGGCTGTTCGGATCCACGGCGGCCGTCTCGGAGGCGGCCACCACCTACCTCACGATCTCGCTCATCGGGTTGCCGGGAATGCTGCTCGTGATCGCCGCCACCGGGCTGCTGCGCGGGCTGCAGGACACCCGCACCCCGCTCGTGGTGGCCGTGGGCGGCTTCGCGGTGAATGCGCTGCTGAACGCGCTCTTCATCTACGGATTCGGGTGGGGCATCGCGGGGTCGGCGATCGGCACGGTGCTCGCGCAGTGGGGCATGGCGGCGGTCTACGTGGTCATCGCCGTGCGGGCCGCCCGGCGGGTGGGCGTGACGCTGCGGCCGGGACTCGACGGGGTGGGCGGGGCGGCGAGCGCCGGCGGGTGGCTGCTGCTGCGCACGGCGAGTCTGCGTGCGGCGCTGCTGGCCTCGATCGCGGTGGCGGCCGGGTTCGGGGTGACCTCGCTGGCGGCGTTCCAGATCGCCATGACGATCTTCAGCACGCTCGCGTTCGTGCTGGATTCGCTCGCGATCGCGGGGCAGGCGATGATCGGGCACGGGCTCGGGGCCTCGGATGTGCCGCGCGTGCACGCGGTCACGCGGCGGCTCATCCGGTGGGGAGTGCTGGCGGGGGTGGTGCTCGGGGCGCTGCTGGCGGTCGTCGCGCCGTTCGCGGGGCCGGTGTTCTCGCCGTCGCCCTCGGTGCAGGGGGCCGTGACGGCGGTGCTGCTGGCGATGGCGGTGGGCATCCCGCTCGCCGGCTACGTCTTCGTGCTCGACGGCGTGCTGATCGGCGCGGGCGATGCCCGCTACCTCGCACTCACGGGCCTCGTGAACCTGGCCCTCTACGCCCCACTCCTCACGGCGGTAGCGGTGATCCACACCGCCGGCACCGCCGGTGGCGCCGGCACCGATGTCGCCGGCATCCCTGCCCTCGTCTGGCTCTGGCTGGCCTTCGGCCTCGGCTACATCGGAGCCCGAGCCCTCACCCTCGGCCTCCGAGCCCGAGGCTCCCGCTGGATCCTCACCGGCGCCCCCGCCTAATAGTTTCGGACTATAGACCTCCTAATCCGAAACTATTAGGCTTCCCACATGGGACGTCACCGCATCGCCCTCACTCCACCTGCTCGAGACGCAGCCGAGATCCTCGGTCAGCAGGTGCGGTTCGCCCGCCACGAGCGGCAGTGGACCGCAGCCGAGCTCGCTGCACGAGCCGACGTCTCCCTGGAGACCCTCGCGGCGATCGAGGCGGGCAAGCCCACGGTGGCCATCGGCAACGTCTTCAATGTGGCTGCGGCCGCCGGTGTGCCGCTCTTCGGCGCGGAGACCGATGCGGAGCTCAGCCGTCTCCGCCGCGCGGGCGCCGATCGACTCGCACTCCTTCCCACCCGTGTTCGCCCGAAGGCCCCTGCGTTGACGGATGCAGACCGTGACTTCTGATCGGGCCTACGTCTGGGTCTGGCTCCCCGGAGAGACCGAGCCGATCCCTGCGGGGCTCCTGGCACCCGCATCGGGAGGGCTCTGGTTCACCTACGGCACGAGGTACCTCGCCCGCCCGGAGGCGGTGAGCCTCTATGCCCCTGAGCTCCCCCTCACCGACCGGCAGTTCCCGCCGTCGGGAGACCTCGGCATGCCGGGCGCGTTGCGAGACGCTTCCCCCGATTCGTGGGGGCGCCGAGTCATCAACAGCCGCCTCTTCGGCGACCCGGAATCCACGCAGCCCACCGAACTCACCTACCTGCTCGCCTCGGGTTCGAACCGTTTCGGTGCCGTGGACTTCCAGCAGAGCGCCACCGAGTACGTGCCCCGCGATGACACGGCGACCCTCGACGAGCTGCAGCAGGCGGCCCGCCTCGTGGAGGAGGGCAAGCCGGTTCCCCCAGCCCTGGCGGCGGCTCTTCAAGACGGCACGGCCATCGGTGGGGCGCGACCTAAGGCGCTCATCACCGACGGCGGTATCCAGTACATCGCCAAGTTCTCGACGTCGACCGACCTCTACTCCGTGGTCGGGGCTGAAGCAGCGGCTGCCCACCTCGCTCGGAGGGTGGGAATCGAGGTGCCCGACATGAAGGTGGTGAGTTCGCTCAACAGAGACGTGCTGCTGCTGCGCCGGTTCGACCGTTCGGCCGCCGGTGGGCGGAGGATGGTGGTGTCGGCACTCACCATGCTCGGTCGGGATGAGACGACCTTCCGCTACGGCACCTACCCCGACATCCTCGACACACTCAAGCGCCACAGCAAGGGCCTGTCGGATGTCGGGGCACAGCTGTTCAGGCGCATCGCATTCAACATCGCGATCAGCAACACCGATGATCACCTCCGCAATCACGCGGCGTTCTGGGACGGCGCCGGCCTCACCCTCACGCCGGCCTACGACCTGAGTCCGATGAATCGGCACGGCGAGACCGCGAGCCAGGCGATCGCCTACGGCCGAGAGGGAGAGCGCTCAAGCAACCTGGCCGAACTCATCCGGGTCGCCCGCGTCTACGGGCTCTCCGAGGAGAAGGCGCGGGTGATCGTGTCGGATCTCATCGACGGGATCCGCACAGGATGGGACGAGGCGGCCGACTTCGGACGCCTCACTGCCGCCGACAGAAAAGCCCTCTGGCACCGCCAGTTCCTGAACCCCGGCAGTCTCTACGGTCTGTAGCCGGCTCACGGGATGCCGGTGCACGTGTGGCCACCGGCCCAAAGCCGGCTACAGACGGGCCGGCGTCAGGCGGGTGGAGGTTGGGTGGGCCGGGGTTGGGCGGGCCGGAGCCGGGGCGGGCAGGCCGGAGCCGGGCGGGCGGGCCGGAGCCGGGGCGGGGCGGGGCGGTGCGGCCGGGCGGGCGGTGGTCGGGCGGGCCGGGTCAGACGGGGAAGGTGGCGGCTCGGGTGGCGGTGGAGATGGGGCCCGTGAAGTGGGCGGCGGCGCGGGCGACCGCGTCGGGGGCGGTCACGGTGTCGGCGCGGTGGGTGAGCACGAGGTGGGCGGCTCGGGCGGTGGTGGCGGTGCGGCCGGCGTCCTCCGGCGTGTGGTGGGCGGGGGCCTCCTCGCGCGAGGGGGCTCCGTCGTAGCCGCACTCGAGGAGCAGCAGGTCGGCCTCCTCGGCGATCTCCTCGAGCGAGAGGCACGGGGCCGAGTCGCCTGAGTAGGCGAAGCGGCGGCGACGCTCGGGCAGGCCATCGTCCACGGTCTCGTCCACGGTGTCGGGCAGGGCCTCGTCCACGGTGAGCCCGAAGGCGGGCACGCCGTGCTGCACGGGCCCCCACGAGAGGGTGAGAGCCCCGAAGCGCGCCTCGCCGAAACCGCTCATGGGGCGGAAGTCGAACACCCGCGGCAGCTCCTCCACCGCGTTCGGCCCGAGGAATGCCGCGAGCCGCTCGAGCAGCCCCTCGGGCCCGATGAGCGGGATCGGCCGGGTCGGGCGTAGCGCGGGGTCGGCGAAGCGGAGTGCGTAGTAGGCCACGAGCAGGTCGGCGGAGTGGTCGGCATGGCGATGGGAGATCCAGATGGCGTCGAGTTCGCCCAGCCCGATGTGTCGCTGCAACTCCGCGAGCGTGCCGGTGCCCGCGTCGACCCACACGCACGTGCGCTCACCCGCACCGGCACCTTCAGCCGCGCCCGTGCCGCCGGCGGCAGGATCCCGCAGGTCGCCATCCGACGGCGTGCTCGGTTCAGAGGGCGCGGTCCCGCTCTGCAGGAGGTAGCCGGAGCAGGGCTCGTCCGGGCGCGGGTACGGCGTGGCGGTTCCGAGCACGGTGAGCAGCATCCCCCCAGTCTCCCAGTCCGAGAGGCCCGCCACCCGCGACCCGCCTCACCCTCGCTCCCACCCCGCGGGTCGGGCGGATGCGCAGGCGCCCGCGGGAGGGTCGTCGTGGTCAGGCGGGGGGCGGGGCCGTCGTGGCGCCGAGGTGGAACTCGCAATGGAAGACCACCGACGACACGTCCTCCCCCGCGATGAGCGCGCGCACCGCCCGCCCGGCCTCGCGGCCCTTCTCACCCGCCGGCTGCACCATGGTCGTGAGGTCGTAGCCCGCGAGCCCCTCGATCGGCACGCCGTCGAACCCCGTCAGACTCAGGTCCTCCGGCACGCGCAGCCCGAGCTCCGCGGCCACCTGCAGCACCCCCACCGCCAGCAGATCGCTCTGCGCCAGCACCGCCGTCGGCCGCTCACCGCCCTGCGCCCGCCCGGCCACGCCCGGATCGGTAGCACCCGGCAGGGTGGCCTGTGGATCGCCGGGGTCCGCTGGCGCCAGCAGCAGGCGTGCGCCACGCACCGCCTCCTCCACGGAGTTGAACCCGCTCGACACCGCCACGGCATCCGGGAACACCCGCCGCACCCCGCGCAGCCGATCCGCCGTCACCGCCGTCGTCATGCCGGCCTCGCGCTCGGGCGTCACCGGTCCCGTCTCCCGCTCGGCATCGGTCGCGAGGGTCAGCACCCCCACCCGCCGATGCCCGAGCCCGTGCAGATGCCGCGCCAGCGCCTCGGAGGCCTCCACGTTGTCGAGCGCCACATCCACCAGCCCGGGCCCCGCCGTCGATCCGCCGCCCGGCACGCCATCCGGCCCGGCACCCGACTCGATGGCCGGCTCACCCTGCGGGCCGCCCTCGCGTGCACCCACCAGGCCCGCGTCCACCCGTCCCACATCCGCCGGCTCCGCATCCACCAGCCCGGGCGTCGCCGCATCCGCCGGCTTCGCATCCACCAGCCCTGGCGTCCGCGCATCCGCCGAAGCAGCGGGGGCAGCGGGGGCTGCGGTCGAGCGGCCGGCCGGGCCGCCCTCGATCGAGACCACGGGCACCCCCCGCCGCCGCAGCTCGAGCACCACGCGGTCGAACACGGGCGAGCACCCCATGAGCACCGCCGCATCGATCGCGGCCGACGCGATGCTCGACTCCACCGCCCCTGTCTCGGTGAGCAGCAGCAGCCCGTTGCTCCCGTCGCCCAGCCCCGTCGCGATGCCGTCGAGCGTGGCCACGTTCACCGGATCGCGGAACGCGCTCAGCAGCCCCTCGTCGAACACGATCCCCACCACACCCGAGCGCCCCTGCCGCAGCGATCGCGCCCGCGGATCCGGCCCCGAGTACCCGAGCTCGGCGGAGGCCGCCATCACCCGAGCGCGCGTGGCCTCCGAGACGGGCCCGGCCCCGCTGAACGCGAGCGACGCGGTAGAACGACTCACGCCCGCGAGCCGCGCCACATCCTGCAGCGTCGCGCGTGGTTGATCGGAACCAGACATGCTTGCTACTGTAGTCGAATCGATTCGATCAAATCGATTCGACCCCCGGGAGAACCATGACGAGCAACCCCGCGCCCTCCCTGGGCCTCACGCTCCGCCAGCTGCACGCCTGGCGCAACGCCCTCTTCGTCATCTTCGCCCTGAGCGGCCTCTCGCTCGCCAGCTGGGTCGCCCGCCTCCCCGCCGTGCGCGACGAGCTCGGCCTCGACACCGCCCAGCTCGGCCTGCTCATCTTCGCCCTCTCGGCCGGCAGCGTCGTCGGGCTCGTCGTGGCACCCCCGCTCATGCACCGCATCGGCGCCCGCGCGGGCATGCTCGTGGTGCTGTGCGTGGTGGCAGGCGGCCTCGCCGTCATCGGGCTGGGCGCCGACCTGCTCGTCTCGGTGCCCGTGGTGGCTGTCGGTCTCGCCCTGGCCGGCTTCGGCAACGGTGCCGTCGACGTCATGATGAACGTCGAGGGCGCCGCCGCCGAGCGCGCCATCGGCAAGACGATCCTGCCGCTCATGCACGCCTTCTTCAGCTTCGGCACCGTGGCGGGAGCAGGGCTCGGTGCTCTCGCCTCCGGATTCGGCGTGCCCGTGGCCGTGCACCTCCCCGTCGTCGCCGTCATCATCGTGGCGAGCGCGGTCGCCGCCATCCGCTTCGTGCCGCGGGGAGTCGAGGCCGAGGTCGAGAGCGCGGCAGGCACCACCGGCACCGCCAAAACCGCCGCCCCCGTCAAGCAGCCCCTCACCCGCCGCCTCCTCGAGAGCCTCGCCGTCTGGAAAGACGTGCGACTCCTCTTCATCGGCCTCATCATGCTCGGCATGGCCTTCGCCGAGGGCTCGGCCAACGACTGGCTCACCATCGCCGTCGTCGACGGCTACGACCAGTCCAACACCACGGCGGCCATCATCTTCGGCCTCTTCACGGTCTCGATGACCGCAGGCCGCGTGCTCGGCGGCCCCGTGCTCGACCGCTTCGGCCGGGTGCCCGTGCTGCGCGTGACCGCCGCGATCGGCGTGGCGGGCATCGCGATGTTCATCTTCGCCCCCGAGCCGTGGATCGCGTACGTCGGCGTCGCGCTCTGGGCCATCGGATGCTCGCTCGGCTTCCCGGTGGGCATGTCGGCCGCCGCCGACACCGACGACCCCAAGCTCTCGGCCGCGCGGGTGAGCGCCGTGGCGATCATCGGCTACGTCGCGTTCCTCGTGGGCCCGCCGGTGATCGGCCTGCTCGGCAACGAGTTCGGCATCCTTAACGCGCTCATGCTCGTGCTCGTGCTCGTGGTGGTGGCGGGCCTCGCCTCCCCGGCCGCGCGCGAGCAGACGCGCATCCGCAGCAGCACCCGGTAAACGCCTCAGATCATCGTCGTCAGCACGCCCCCGTCGGCCCGCAGAGCCGCGCCGTTCGTGGCGGAGGAGAGCGGGCTCGCCAGATACACGGCGAGGTGCGCGATCTCCTGCGGCTCGAGGAACCGCTCGAGAAGAGTCGTGCTGTTGCCGCCGATGATGGCGGCCTTGAGCTGCTCCGCCTCCATCGCCTGAGCCTCCGCGATCCGCTCGATGGTGCCGGCCACACCGTCCGAGTAGGTCGGGCCGCCGAGGATCGTGTTCACGGTGACCTCGGTCCCCCGGGTGAGCTTCGCCAGACCGTTGCCGAGAGCCAGCATCGCCGCCTTCGTCACGCCGTAGTGCACCATGTCGGCCGGGATGTTCACCCCCGATTCGCTGCCGATGAAGAGGATCCGCCCCCACCCGTTCGCCAGCATCGCCGGCAGCAGGTGCCGAGAGAGGCGCACGCCGCTCATCACGTTGACGCCGAAGTAGCGCTGCCACTCGGCGTCGTCGACGTCTCCGAACGGAGCGACATCGAAGAGGCCGACGTTGTTCACCAGGATGTCCACCTCGCCGAGCGACGCCAGCAGGCCCCGCACCTGCTCCGGATCCTCGAAGTCGGCTGCGAGGCCGGAGACCGCGGCCCCCGGGACGTCGCGCGCCAGGCTCTCGACGGCAGTCCGCACCCGGCCGTCCGCTCGTCCGTTGACGACCACCGTGGCCCCCTCCTCGAGCAGGGCCTTCGCGATCGCATAGCCGATGCCCTGCGTCGAGCCGCTCACGAACGCCCGCTTGCCCGTCAGTCCCAGATCCATGACTCTCCATTCAGTTGCTCAGTCACGTGAAACCGTAGCAGTGATACGTGATCAAGCAAGTAAATGAAATCCGCGCACCCGCACCGTTCGCGTAGAGTTCAGACATGCCGGACACCCACGACGCCGCCCTTCTCAGCGGCGATGGCCTCGAGACCTGGTCCGCCCTGGCCACCCTTCTCGAGTGGCTCCCCGCCGCCCTCGACGCCCAGCTGCAGCGCGACTCCGGCCTCACGCACTTCGAGTACGGGCTGCTGTTCGCCCTGGCCGACGCACCCGGCCACTCCCTCCGCCTGGCCGTGCTCGCGCACTACGCGAACAGCTCGCTCTCACGCATCTCCCGCGCCGTGTCGCGCCTCGAGGCGAGAGGGTGGGCGACTCGCGAACCCGATCCCGACGACGGGCGATCCACCCTCGCGGCCCTCACCGAGGCGGGGCTCGAGACCTTCCGCTCCGCGTCGCCCGGCCACGAGCGGCTCGTGCACCGGCTGGTCCTCGACCCGTTGACGGAGGCTCAGACGCGGCAGCTCCGCGCCATCAGCCGGCGGATGATGCGCGCGATCCGCGACGAGGAGGGCTGGCGGCCGTCCGAGGCTCGCCCGCCGACTATTCTGGGCCAGTGAGACTCGTCATCGCCCGCTGCTCCGTGGACTACGCCGGGCGGCTCAGTGCCCACCTGCCTCTGGCCACCAGGCTCCTCATGCTCAAGGCGGACGGCTCGGTGCTCGTGCACAGCGACTCCCTCAGCTACAAGCCGCTCAACTGGATGAGCCCGCCCTGCTCGATCACCACCCTCGAGCCCGATGCCGACCAGCTCGAGGCCGGCATCACCGAGCTGTGGAAGGTCACCCAGAAGAAGACCGACGACATGCTCGTCGTGTCGATCCACGAGGTGCTGCACGACTCCTCGCACGAGCTCGGCATCGATCCCGGCCTCGTGAAGGACGGCGTGGAGGCGCACCTGCAGAAGCTCCTCGCCGAGCAGATCGACCTCCTCGGCGACGGGCACACGCTCGTGCGCCGCGAGTACATGACGGCGATCGGGCCGGTCGACATCCTGGCGCGGGATGCGATCGGATCGGCCGTGGCCGTCGAGATCAAGCGCCGCGGCGACATCGACGGGGTCGAGCAGCTCACCCGCTACCTCGAGCTCATGAACCGGGATCCCCACCTCTCGCCGGTGCGCGGGGTGTTCGCGGCGCAGGAGATCAAGCCGCAGGCCCGCACCCTCGCCGAGGATCGCGGCATCCGCTGCCTCGTGCTCGACTACGACGCCATGCGCGGCCTCGACGACGCCGACTCCCGGCTCTTCTAGGCTGGTCGCGTGGCCTCCCGCACCCCCGCCTTCCCCAAGTCGTATGCGAACCGACCGCTGCGCAAGGCTCTCGAGACCTTCGCCGCGCTGCCCAACCGCACCACGCTCGACGCGCTCCTCGCGGCCCTGCGCACGGGCGGCATCGTGGTCGACATCTCGGGCACCACGGAGGCGGCGGATCCGCAGGTGCGCACCCTCCTCTCCACGAGCGGCGAGCTCGTGCTGCCCCTCTTCACGTCGATCGCGGAGCTCCGGCTCGCGGTGCCCGAGGAGGCGCGGGCCACGGCGCAGGCGATGATCCTGCCCGCCGCGGAGGCGCTCGCGCTCGTGCACACGGCCGACTTCGTGGCGGTGCAGTTCGACCCGGGCTCTCTGGCCCAGGTGATCAAGCGCGACTTCGTCTCCTGAACCGCGCCCGCGCCCGCGTCAGCCCAGCAGAGCGAGCGCCACCACGGCGAGCGGCACGATGACCACCACTCCGATGAGCCCCAGCCCCATGAAGCGCGGCCATGAGATGCGCACGCCGAGCGCCACGAGCCGCTGGTGCCACAGCAGGGTGGCGAGCGAGGCCCACGGCGTCACGAGCGGCCCCAGGTTCACGCCGATCAGCAGGGCCACAAGCCGGGTGGTGTCGCCCGCGGCCTGCGGTTCGAGCACGAGATAGGCCGGCAGGTTGTTGATGGCGTTCGCGCCGAGGGCACCCACCGCGGCGAGGTGCAGCAGGCTCAGGGGGTCGTCGCCCTGTCCGCTCACGGCCGAGAGAAGTCGTTCGAGACCGTTCACCTGAGCCGCCTCGACGAGCACGAAGAGGCCGGCGGCGATCCCCAGCGCCTGCCACGGCACGAGCGAGACCTTGAGTGCCGAGCGGTCTCGCACGAGGAAGGCGCCGAGCAGCAGCACCGCGGCGACCCCCGCCACGATCGCCACCTCGATGCCCGAGACGAGCATCGGGAGCAGCAGCACCACCACGATCGCCGAGTACACGAGCAGGGGCCGGTCGCCGATGGGCGTGCGCTCCGGCAGCTCGAAGCGGCCGCGCAGCGATCGCCGGTAGACGAGGGTCAGGATGCCCGCACTCGCGAGCACCCCGGTGAGCGCCGGCGCCCACGCGGCGGCCACGAACGCCGCCGTTCCCCCCTCGAAGCTCCGCGCGGCGAGCAGGTTCGTGAGGTTCGAGACCGGCAGGAAGAGCGAGGCCGTGTTCGCGAGCCACACGGTCGCCAGGGCGAACGGGATGGGCGAGACCCCGATGTGCAGGGCGAGCACCACCACCACGGGAGTCACGAGCACGGCGGTGGTGTCGAGCGAGAGGAAGGCCGTGCTGACCACCGCGAGCACGATCACGAGCACCCAGAGCACGGCGACCCGGCCACGGCCCCAGCCCGCCATCCGCTCGGCGAGGGCCGTGAAGACTCCGGCTGCGCTCGCGAGTTCGGCCACCACGGTGATGGCCACCACGAAGGCCAGCACGGGGAGCACGCGGCCCGCCAGTTCGGTCACGTCGGCCCACGGCAGGGCTCCCGTGGCGACCACGACGGCCGCCGCCGCCAGAAGCAGCAGCGTGATCAGCGCACCGAGCCGCTGCAGAGCGAAAGCAACCATCCTGCGGCCACTCTAGAACCTCCGCCGTCGGGTGCCCGTTTTCAGGGCGCACCGGCCTCGACCCTAGGATTGCCGGGTGACTCGACAGAACCCTGCCAAGCCGTGGTCGTGCATCCTCTTCGATCTCGACGGCACCATCACCGACTCGGCCCCCGGCATCATCGGGCGGCTCTCGCGCACCCTCGAGGCGATGGGGCGCCCGGTGCCGGCGCCCGCGCAGCTCGTGGCGTTCGTGGGTCCGCCCATCCTCGACGGATTCCGCGACGTGGGTTCGATGAACCCCGCCGAGGCCCAGGAGGCGCTCAGGGTCTACCGCGCCTTCGCGGCCTCAGAGGGCCCGCAGGATGACGCGGCGGTCTACCCCGGCATGCTCGGCCTCGTGCGAGCGCTGCACGCCGCGGGGCTCCCGCTCGCGCTCGCCACGTCGAAGTCGGAGGTGCAGGCGCACCGCATCCTCGAGCACCTCGACATCGCCGAGTGCTTCTCGGTCATCTGCGGCGCCTCCGAAGACGAGACCCGCAGCGCCAAGGCCGACGTCGTGGGCGAGGCGCTCCGTCGCCTGCGCGAGCAGGACATCGACCTCTCGAACCTCGTGATGGTCGGCGACCGCGAGCACGACGTGCACGGCGCCGCCGCCCACGGCGTGCCGGTCATCATGGTCGAGTGGGGCTACGGCTCCCCCGCCGAGGCCGTAGGCGCCATAGCCGTGGTCCACTCCGTAGACCAACTCCGCACAGCCCTCCTCTAGTCCCTACTCCCCGCGCAACCATCGACTCGCCACCACCCATTCGGGCGGGGGGTGTCAGGGGTGGCCGGGCGGAGTTCGTAGAATGCGGGCATGGGTGAATCCCTCATTCCGAGCCTCGTGGTGCTGGGCGTCGTGGTCATCGGCCTCGCCGCGATGTCGAGCGTGCTCACGAGGCGGAGCCGGCGCCGCAGCCGCGACGGGTCCGGGGGCGCGGGCGGATCGGGCCGGGCGGGCGGATCGGGACGCACTGGCGCGGCCGGCGGCCTCTTCGGCTCCCGAGGCGATCGCGACCGCGGCGGCACGGGCGGCACAGGCATCCGCGGTGGCGCAGGCCGCCCGCGCATAGGCGCGAACGGCTCCGGCGAGCCCGAGATCGGCGGCGGCGCGCCCGTGCGCGTGAGCATCGACGATCTGCTCCGCGAGGCCGCCATCCAGCTCGTGCGCATGGACGACGCCCTCCGCGAAGGCCGCCAGGAACTCCTCTTCGCCCGAGCCGAGTTCGGCGACGAGAGCGTGCACGACTTCTCCGACGCCCTCGACACCGCCGAGCGCCGCGCCTCAGAGGCATTCGCCCTGCAGCAGCAGCTCGACGACCACGTGCCCGACTCCGAGCAGCAGCAGCGCGAGCGGAGCAAGCGCATCCTCTCGCTCACCGACTCCGCCCTCGCCCTCGTGGCCTCCCAGTCGCGCGTCTTCGGCGAGCGCCGCCGCCGCGAGACCTCCGCGCCCGCCTCCCTCTCCCGCCTGCGCGACGACCTCGCCACCCAGCGGAGCCGCCTCCCCGAGGCGCCCGCCCTGCTCGCCGACCTCGCCGCCCGCTACGCCCCCGCCGCCCTCGCCACGGTGGCCGGCAACGACCGCGCCGCCGCCGAGGCCTTCGACGACTCCCAGGCCATCGCCGACGACGCCGAGCAGTCCCTCCAGAACGACCCCCTGGCCTCGGTCGCCCGCCGGGTCGAGAGAGCGGAGTCACGGATGCGCGCCGGCCGCGCACTCCTCAACTCGGTCGAGCGGATGCGCGAGACGCTCCTCTCCTCCACAGCCGCACGCGATGCGGCGCTCCTCCACAGCCGCACCCGCCTGGCCGAAGCGGCCCACCTCGCGGCGACCGTGGAAGACCAGCCCACCGCCGACCGCATCGCAGCAGCCGCCGCTCACCTCACCGCCACCCTCGAAGCAACCACCCCCGCCGCCGAGCCCCCACACCCCGCCGCCCCGGCCGCATCCACCCCCGGACTCCAGCGCCCTGCCGACCAGACCGCGCCCACCCCCGAGCAGCCGCACCCCGCCGCCCCAACCGCATCCACCCCCGTGCAGCCGCAGCCCGCCGCCGGGGCCGCCGGAGCCGCCGCGCTGCCCGACCCCGCCGCCGACCTCGACGCGCTGAGCGCCGCCACGGAGGCCCTCGACGACACGCTCGCCGTGGCCCGCTCCGCCCAGCAGCGCCTCGACTCCGCCCGAGACGCCCTCCGCGGCGCCCTCGCCATCGCCGAGAGCCACATCGCCCTCGCGAGCGAGTACATCGACGGCCGCCGCGGCAGCGTCGGGTCGAGGGCCCGCACCCGCCTCGCCAGCGCCCGCCGCGAGCTCGAGCACGCGCGTCTAGAACCCGATCCGGTGGCCGCCCTCGACGCCGCCCGCCGAGCCGCCACCCACGCCACCGACGCCGACGCGCTCGCCCGCTACGACGCCAGCGGCCTCAGATCATGAGCCGCACACCGAGCCCCGCCAGCCACGGCAACGACAACGGCACCAGCTCCTCCAAACGCCCACGCCGCCCCCACCCCCTTCTCAAGGCGGCAGCCACCGCCATCGCAGCAGCCCTGATCCTCTCCGTCTCCGGCTTCCTCGTCTACGCCCACATCACCTACGCCGCCGAGCGCACCCCCGTGCAGCAGCTCGCGGCCGACGCCGCCGTCTCCACCACCTGGACACACGACCACGTCATCCTCACCCCCACCGACCCCGACGGCACCGGCCTCGTCTTCCTCGCCGGCGCCAAGGTCGATCCGCTCGCCTACGCCTCGAAGCTCAGCGGAATCGCCGCCGCGGGCACCACCGTCGTGATCGTGCGCCCGATACTCAACTTCGCGATCTTCGAGGTGCGCCCGCTCGACGACTTCACGTCCCTTGCCCCCGAGGTCACGGACTGGTTCGTGGGCGGCCACTCCCTCGGCGGCGTCAAGGCCTGCCAGTACGCGCACGACGAGGCGGTGGAGGGCCTCGTGCTCCTCGGCTCGTACTGCGCCGGCGACGAGTCCGGTCTCGGCAAGCCCGTGCTCTCGATCTCGGCCGAGAACGACGGCCTCAGCACCCCGGCGAAGATCGACGCCTCCCGAGCCACCCTCCCGCCCGACACGATCTTCGTGCAGCTCCCCGGCGCCACCCACGCCCAGTTCGGCGACTACGGTCTGCAGCCGGGCGACGGATCGGCCACCGTCACCGACGCCCAGGTCCGCACCGAGATCACCGCAGCGCTCGACGCCTTCCTCGCCCCCCAGCGCTGACCCTTAGGCACCCACCCTCAGGCACCGACCCCCGCCACGGCGACGGCGCCCGCCGGCCCCATCAGCACCGCGAACAGCGCCACGATCCCGCCCACGATGAACAGCATCGTCCCGAGCTGCATCGTGCGGCTCTTGTTGCGGCTCGCGGTGGGCACATCCACCTCGAGGATCGGGCACCCCGACCACCCGATCAGCCCCACGCTGAGCGCCACCAGGAAGGCGCCGATCCACCACACCACCTGCAGATCCTCCGGCAGCTGCGCGGGCCGCCACCCGGAGGAGAGCAGCATCCCGAGCACCACCGCCGCCGACCCCGCCGCCACGCCGAACCACACCGTGCCCGTGCGCATGATGCGCTGCACGTTCTCCTCGGCACCCATGAGCGGATGCAGCGCCCCACGCGAGCCGCCGGACACGACAGGGGTAGAAGCAGTAGGCACGGATGGAAGGGAGCTCAGTTCTCGGGTCACACCTCTATTGTGGACCTCGGTCAACTAAATCGACACCGAAAACACAAAAAGGCCCGGCCATCCGGATTACTCCGGATGATCGGGCCCAGTTCGTGCGCGAGGGGGGACTTGAACCCCCACGCCCTTGCGGGCACTGGCACCTGAAGCCAGCGCGTCTGCCAATTCCGCCACTCGCGCGAACTAGGAGAGATTAGCATGCGCATGCGCCACCCAGCGAACCTCGGCGGCCCGCACGAGGCCCCCCGAGGCCGCAACGAGGGGAATTGTCACCCAGGACAAGTAACATCGTCGTAGCGTCGACGCCTTCAAGGCCCGGCTGCGCGACATCCGACACACGAATCCGAAGCCGTGAAAGCCGCGAGAGCCGTGAGAGCTGCGAGAAAGGGAACGTACAAGACGTGGGAATTCTGGACAACTTCGAGAAGGGTCTCGAGCGCGCCGTCAACGGCGCCTTCGCGAAGACCTTCCGCTCGGGGCTCCAGCCGGTCGAGATCTCGGCAGCCCTCAAGCGCGAGCTCGACACCAAGGCGGCCGTCGTGTCGCGCGACCGCATCCTCGTTCCCAACAGCTTCCGCGTTCTGCTCGCGCCCGCCGATCACCAGCGCATGACGGGCATCGGCCCCACCCTCCTCGACGACCTCGTGCAGATCGTGCAGCAGCACGCCGCGCAGCAGGGCTTCCAGTTCGCCGGCGGCATCTCCATCGACCTCGTGAGCGACGGCAAGCTCACCACGGGGGTCATGCAGATCGAGTCGGCCAACGTGCAGCAGAACGTGAGCTGGATGCCCGTGGTCGACATCGCGGGCACCCGCCATCCGCTCACCAGGTCGCGCACCGTGATCGGCCGCGGCAGCGACGCCGACATCACGGTCGACGACACGGGCACGAGCCGCAAGCACGTCGAGATCCTGTGGGACGGCTCGCGCGCCGAAGCGCGAGACCTCGGCTCCACCAACGGATCGCAGCTCGACGGCCGGTCGTTCCAGAGGGCCACGCTCGACCCCGATTCCGTCATCCAGATCGGTCGCACGAGCATCGTGTTCCGCATCGTGCCCCAGGCGGGCAGCGGATCGGCCGGCTCCCGGCAGGCAGGCAGCCGATCGGCAGGCAGCGGATCGGCCCCGAACTCACCCGACGCCGGCGGATTCTGGCGGTAGGCGGGCGATCATGAGCGAACTCACACTCCTCATCCTCCAGCTCGCCTTCCTGGCGATGCTCTGGGTGTTCATCTTCATCGTGGTCTACGCCATGCGCTCCGACCTGTTCGGCCAGCGCGTGCGCAAGCTCAAGGAGGCCCCGGCGGCCGCGGGCGCGCAGCAGGGGCAGCAGAACGCCCAGGCGCAGCCCCAGGCCCCCGCCGCCCCGCCGCCTCCCGCGCCCAAGGTGCCCAAGTTCGTGCCGGCTCCAGGCACCGAGCTCAGCGGGCCGCCGCGCGCCACCACGAGCAACGCCGGTCGCCTCGTCATCACCTCGGGCCCCAAGGCGGGCAGCGACATCAGCCTCGGCACCGAGCCGCTCACCATCGGCCGCTCCTCCGACTCGAGCGTGGTCATCCGCGACGACTACACCTCCACCCACCACGCCAGGCTCATGATCTGGGGCGACGAGTGGGTCATCCAGGATCTCGACTCCACGAACGGCACCTTCCTCGACGGCAATCGCGTCTCAGCTCCCGTGCACGTGCCGTTGAACACGCCGATCCGCATCGGCGCCACGAGCTTCGAACTCCGACGGTGAGCCTATGGCGATCGTGACCGTGAGCGCGGCTGTGTCCCACGTGGGCAAGATCCGCTCCAACAACCAGGACTCGGGCTTCGCGGGCCAGACTCTGTTCGCGGTGGCCGACGGCATGGGCGGTCACGCGGGTGGCGATGTGGCGAGCGCCCTCGCCCTCACCCGCCTGATCGAGATCGACGGCGAGTACAACTCTGCGGTCGATGCCGAGTTCGCGCTGCAGGAGGCCATCACGGCGGCCAACGCCGTGCTCACCGAGACCGTCTACGAGCATCCGGAACTCACCGGCATGGGCACCACGCTCAGCGCCCTCGTGCGCGTCGGGCACAGTGTGGCCCTCGCCCACATCGGCGACTCTCGCGTCTACCGCCTTCGCGAAGACGTGCTCACCCAGATCACGGTCGACCACACGTTCGTGCAGCGACTTGTCGACTCGGGAAGGATCACGGCCGAGGAGGCCAAGACCCATCCGCGCCGCTCGGTGCTCATGCGGGTGCTCGGCGACGTGGATGCGGCCCCCGAGGTCGACCTGCAGGTCATGGACACCCGCCCGGGCGACCGGTGGATGCTGTGCTCCGACGGCCTCTCGGGCGTGGTCGAGCACGACGAGATCGAAGAGATCCTCAAGGCCAACATCACGCCGGGAGACGCAGCGGATGCGCTCCTCAAGGTGAGCCTCGACCACGGGGCCCCCGACAACGTCACGGTCGTCGTCGTCGACGTGCACCAGTCCATCGAGGTGCCCGAGGTCGAGCCGGTCACGGTCGGATCGGCCGCCAAGCCCATCGCCTTCGAGCAGACCGTCGGCCGCCGCACCTCCCGCATCCCGGGTCTGCGACTGCACCCGCGGAGCCCCGCGAGCTCGGGCCCCAGCCACTTCGAGCCCGGCTCCGAGGACTACCTCGACGAGCTCATCGAGGAGGATCGCCGCCGCGGTCGCCGCCGCAAGGCCACGTGGCTCGTGGGTGTGCTGATCGTGCTCGGCATCGTGGCAGGCGTGCTCTACGCCGGCTACCAGTGGACCCAGACCCGTTACTACGTGAGCCAGTCCGGCCCGTACGTGGCCATCTACCAGGGTGTGCAGCAGAGCATCGGCCCCATCCCGCTCTCGCACGTCTTCCAGGAGACCGACATCGAGACGGACATGCTGCCTCCGTACACGAAGCGTCAGGTCGAGAACACCATCAGCGCCGACTCGGTCACGGCCGCCCTCGAGATCGTCAAGCGGCTGAGCGATGCGGCGGCGACCGGCATCGATCAGGACGTCGACCCCGAGGGCGACTCGACCGGTGCGCCCACCGGCACCGCCACGCCCACTCCCACCACCACGGCCCCCGCCCCGGCCCCCTCCGAGGCCCCACCCGCCGGCGAGGTGACGACCCCGTGACGAGCGCCACCTCCCCCGCACCCTCGGCCGCGGCCGACCGGCCGGACCAGACGTCCACCAAGGGCATCCGCCGCATCCGCGTTCCGCAGAAGCTGCGCAACCTCGAGCTGTTCCTCATCATCGTGGTCTGCGCGGTCAACGCCTCCGCGGTGGTCCTCGTGCAGCTCGGCGCTCTCGGCGCCGTAGACAGCACGGTGCTCTACCTAGGTGCCGGGCTGTCGATCCTCGTGTTCGGCATGCACATCGCGCTGCGCTTCGTGGCCACCAACGCCGATCCGTTCATCCTCCCGATCGCCGCCCTGCTCAACGGCATCGGCATCGCGATGATCTACCGCATCGACATCGCCGAGGAGCTCGTCGGCTGGGAGAGCACGGCCGTGCGCCAGGTGGTGTGGACCGCGGTGGCCGTGGTGCTCTCGATCGGCGTCATCCTCGTCATCCGCAACCACCGCGTGCTGCAGCGCTACACCTACATCGCCATGTTCGTGGCCGCCGTGCTGCTGCTCCTGCCGATGCTCCCCTTCATCGGCCAGGAGATCAACGGCGCGCGCGTGTGGATCCACATCGGCGCCTTCTCCTTCCAGCCCGGCGAAGTGGCGAAGATCGCCCTGGCCGTGTTCTTCGCCGGCTACCTCGTGTCGCGGCGCGACAGCCTCTCGATGGTCGGCACCAAGGTCCTCGGCATGCGCTTCCCGAGGGCCCGCGACCTGGGGCCGATCCTCGTGCTCTGGGTGCTCTCGATGTCGGTCATCATCTTCCAACGCGACCTCGGCACGGCGCTCCTCTACTTCGGGCTGTTCGTGGTGATGATCTACGTCTCCACCGGTCGCGCCAGCTGGGTCGTGCTCGGTGTCGGGCTCTTCCTGGCGGGAGGCGTGATCGCCGGCCAGGTGCTCACCTACGTCAACGACCGCTTCACGAACTGGTTCGACGCCTTCAACCCCGAGAACTACGACTCCATCGGCGGCAGCTACCAGCTCGTGCAGGGCCTCTTCGGCCTCGCCAACGGCGGCATGATCGGCACGGGGCTCGGCCAGGGCCGCCCCGACATCACGCCTCTCGCGCAGAGCGACTACATCATCGCCTCGCTCGGCGAGGAGCTCGGGCTCGCGGGCATGTTCGCCATCCTCGCGCTCTACCTGCTCTTCGTCTCACGCGGCTTCCGCATCAGCTTCGCCGGTCAGGACGACTTCGGTCGGCTGCTCGGCGTGGGCCTGTCGTTCACCCTCGCGCTGCAGTGCTTCATCGTGATCGGCGGCGTCACGCGCGTCATCCCGCTCACGGGCCTCACCACGCCGTTCATGGCGGCGGGCGGATCGTCGCTCGTGGCCAACTGGATCATCGTGGCGCTGCTGCTCCGGCTCTCGGACACAGTGCGCAATCAGCCGAGGCTGGTGATCTAGACCCGTGACCCGAGAACTCAAACGCGTGAGCGTCGTCGTCTTCCTCATGTTCGCGGCCCTGTTCGTGTCGACCACGATCATCCAGTTCTTCCAGGCGGGCAACCTCGACGACGACGCCAGGAACGCCAGGGCGATCTACGCGGGCTACGACACCGAGCGCGGCGCGATCCTCGTCGACGGCCAGCCCGTGGCGGTCTCGGTGCCCACGAACGACGAGTTCAAGTACCAGCGCACCTACCCCTCCGGCCCGCTCTACAGCGCGGTCACCGGGTACTACACGCTCGACCAGGGGTCGACCCAGATCGAGCAATCGCTCAACGACTACCTCTCCGGCACGAGCGAGTCGCAGTTCCTCGACTACCTCAACCGGCTCGTCACCGGGCAGAACCCGCAGGGCGCCTCGGTCGAGCTCACGATCGATCCCGTCATCCAGCAGGCCGCCTACGATGCGCTCGGCGACCAGCGGGGCGCCGTCGTGGCCATCGAGCCCTCCACCGGCAAGATCCTGGCCATGGTCTCGAAGCCCGACTACGACCCCAACACCCTCGCGGTGCACGACACGCAGCAGGTCATCGACACCTATGACACGCTGCTCGCGGCCGACGGCGATCCGCTCATCAACAAGTCCATCAACGCGCTGTACCCCCCTGGGTCGACCTTCAAGGTGGTCACCACCGCGGCGGCGCTGCAGAACGCGGGGCTCCCGGTCGACCATGCCGAGCCCAACCTCGCGCGTCTCCCCCTGCCCGGCAGCAGCAACACCGTGAGCAACGCGGGCGGCGGCACGTGCGGCGGGGGCGACTCCACCACCATCGCCACCGCCTTCGTGCTCTCGTGCAACATCCCGATGGCCGAACTGGGCATCGAGATCGGCGAGTCGGCTCTCGGCGACATGGCGAACGCCTTCGGCTTCGGTGCCGAGCTGTCGGTGCCCATGGATGTCTCGCCGAGCGAGTACCCGCGCGGTCTCGACGACGCCCAGGTGGCGCTCTCGGCCTTCGGCCAGGGCAGCGACGTGGCCACTCCGCTGCAGATCGCCATGCTCTCCGCCGCGGTCGCGAACGGCGGAACGCTCATGACCCCCACCCTCGTCGACGAGATCAGGGCACCGGATCTGAGCGTGCTCGAGAGCTTCGAAGCCGAGGAGTTCAGCACGCCGCTGAGTTCTATAACAGCTTCGACACTTTCGTCGCTCATGGTCGAGGCAGTCGATTCCGGCGCGGCGACTAATGCAAGAATAGATGGGGTCAGTGTGGCCGGTAAGACCGGCACTGCGGAGAACGGGGAAGGCGATCCCTACACGCTGTGGTTCACCGGTTTCGCGCCGGCGGACAACCCACGGATCGCCGTCGCGGTGGTCGTGGAAGATGGCGGTGGATTGGGTCAATCCGGTTCAGGCAACGAAGTGGCCGCACCGATCGCACAACGAGTACTAGAGGCGGGCTTGAGTAGATGAGACCCACAGCAGGGGTGACTTTCGGGGGTCGGTACGAGCTGTCCAGCCGTATCGCCATCGGAGGCATGGGAGAGGTCTGGCAGGCCACCGATCTGGTGATCGGGCGCACTGTCGCCATCAAGATCCTCAAAGACGAGTACCTCGGCGATCCCGGGTTCCTCGAGCGCTTCCGCGCCGAGGCCCGCCACGCCGCTCTCGTCAACCACGAGGGCATCGCCAACGTCTTCGACTACGGCGAGGAGGAGGGCAGCGCCTACCTCGTCATGGAGCTCGTGCCCGGTGAGGCGCTCTCCACCATCCTCGAGCGGGAGCACGTGCTCTCGACGGATCGAGTGCTCGACATCGTGGCCCAGACCGCGCTCGCCCTGCAGGCCGCGCACGCCGCCGGCCTCGTGCACCGCGACATCAAGCCGGGCAACCTGCTCATCACGCCGGACGGCCGGGTCAAGATCACCGACTTCGGCATCGCCCGCATCGCCGACCAGGTGCCCCTCACGGCCACCGGTCAGGTCATGGGCACGGTGCAGTACCTCTCGCCCGAGCAGGCCAGCGGTCAGCCGGCCTCGCCCACCACCGACATCTACTCGCTCGGCATCGTGGCCTACGAGTGCCTCGCGGGCAAGCGTCCGTTCACGGGCGAGTCGCAGGTCGCCATCGCGATGGCGCAGATCAACGAGACCCCGCCCGACCTGCCCGTCACGGTCGCCGAGCCGGTGCGCAACCTCGTGCTCTCGTGCATCGCCAAGAAGCCGGACGACCGGCCCACCTCCACGGGCGCCCTCGCGCGCGCCGCCATGGCGCTCCGCCGGGGCGACATCGCCTCCGCCGCGGCCGCCGTGCCCGCCGTTCTCGGCAACGAGCCGCTGCCGCCCACCATGGCGACCTCGCTCATGCCGGCCCCGGGTTCCACCACCCAGGCCACCCAGCTGCTCTCCACCCCGGGGGCCGCGAGTGCCGCTCCCGCCATCCCGGCGGGGCAGCCGCTCGTCGAGACCGTCGACGAGGACGTCGAGCCCAAGAAGCGCAGCCCGTGGACCTGGCCGCTCATCGTGCTCATCATCATCCTCGGGCTCGTGCTCGTGGGCACCATCGTGGCCCTCGTGGTGCAGTCGAGCGGCGGCAGCGCGCCCGCCACCACGACGCCCGCCACGCAGACCACCCCCACCACCACACCTACGAGCTCCACGCCGACGCCCACACCGACGTCGAACACCGTCGTGGTCTCCGAGGCCGACCTCCGCGGCAAGTCGTTCGACGACGCGGCGGCCATCCTGTCGCAGCAGGGCCTCAGCGCCGCACGCATCGTCGGCAACGCCGCCCCCACGGCCGACCAGGTCGACTTCGTCTACCAGGCCACCCCGGTGGGCAACGTACCGAAGGGCGAAACGGTCGAGCTCACTGTCTACGGCGATGTCATCGTGCCCGACGCACCCACGAGCGCTCCCGTGGGCGGAACCGGAGTGAGCAGCGGCACCGTCGCCCCCGGCGGGGTCTTCGTCGTCAACTGGACGTCGTACAGCTGCCCGTCAGGCACCACGCTCGACACCTACTCGGTGGAGTCCACCAACGCGACCGTCACGATCGCGCCGGGCACGAGCAACTCGGCCACCCTGCAGGCACCCACCGAACCGGGCGCCACGATCGAGATCAAGTACAACGTCACGTGCTCCGGCTCGGCCTCCGGCTTCTCGCCGGCTCTGAGCATCACGACCACCACACCGGCGCCTACGCCGGCTCCGACCGACACGCCCGCGCAGTGACCGACGACAACCGCCTGCTCGCCGGAAGGTATCGCCTCGGCGAGCTCATCGGCCGCGGCGGCATGTCCAACGTCTACTCGGGCCGTGACGAGCGGCTGGGTCGACAGGTGGCCATCAAGCTGCTCAAGTCGTCGCTCGCCGGGGATCCGATCTTCCGCACGCGGTTCCGTCAGGAGGCGCAGGCCGCCTCGCGCATGGCGCACCCCACCATCGTGCGCGTGTTCGACGCGGGCGAGGAGCGCGTGGCCGAGGCCGGCGGCTTCGAGGGCGTCGTGCCCTTCATCGTCATGGAGTTCGTGGAGGGCAAGCTCCTCAAAGACCTGATCCGCGAGGGCCCCGTCGACTCGGCCGAGGCCATCCGAATCACCGAGGGCATCCTCACCGCGCTCGAGTACTCGCACCGCGCAGGTGTCGTGCACCGCGACATCAAGCCGGGCAACGTCATGGTCACCCATGGCGGCCAGGTGAAGGTCATGGACTTCGGCATCGCCCGCGCCATCTCCGATTCCTCGGCCACGGTGGCGCAGACCACCGCCATCCTCGGCACCGCCCAGTACTTCTCGCCCGAGCAGGCTCGTGGCGAGTCGGTCGACGCGCGCACCGACCTCTACTCCACCGGAGTGGTGCTCTTCGAGATGCTCACGGGTGAGCCGCCGTTCAAGGGCGAGACCCCGGTGGCGGTGGCGTACCAGCACGTCAGCGAGATGCCCGTCGCTCCCTCGAGCATCAATCCCCTCGTCTCGCCGGCCATCGACCAGGTCGTGCTGCACGCCCTCGCCAAGGACCGCTTCGCGCGCTTCCAGAGCGCCGTGGAGTTCCGTGCCGATCTCGAGATCGCCGGGGCGGGCAAGATCCCGTCGAAGCGCCTGCCGGCCGACGACTTCCAGTCCTCCCTCTTCGGCGCACCGCCGAGCCTCGCGCAGGGGTCCGAGTCCGCTCTCACCCAGCTCGCCGGAGACGACGAGTACTCGGTGCGCACGCAGTCCAGGCCTCCCGTGGTCTGGATCTGGGCGGGCATCGCCTCGGTCGCCGTCATCCTCGTGGCGATCGTGTTCTGGGTGCTCACCCTGCAGCCGAGCGACGAGCTGCCGTCGATGTCGCGCGAGGTGCCCACCATGACGGGGCAGAGCTTCGACGCCGCCGACGCCACGCTGCAGCAGCTCGACCTGGTCACGGCGCGCTACGACGTCTACCACGACACGATCCCCGAGGGCCAGGTCATCGACACCGATCCCCCCTCCGGCACCATCGTGGGCCCCGAGACCGTCATCGAGGTGCGCGTCTCGCTCGGCCGACAGAGCGTGCCCGTGCCCGCTCTGCAGGGTCAGGCGCTCGAGCAGGCCACCACCGCTCTCACCTCGGCGGGCTTCGTGGTGGGTCAGACGATCGTGGAGAACTCCCCCGACGTGCCGCCCAACGTGGTCATCCGCACGGATCCCGCCGGTGCGGTCGATGCGTTCCGGGGCGACACCATCGACCTCGTGGTGTCGAGCGGTCTCGTGTCGGTTCCGGATGTCGCGGGTCAGCCGATCGACGTCGCGGCCGCCACTCTCACCGACACCGCTCGACTGCAGGTGCGCGTGGAACAGGATCCGGGGTGCCCGCAGCAGCCCGCCAATCCCGTCTCGTCGCAGTCGATCGCCGAGGGCGACGCGGCTCAGGGCTCCGAGATCGTCATCCGGTACTGCACCGGCGTCTGATCATAGGCCCGCGGCCCGCTGTCTGAGGTCAGCGGTGGGCGGTGGGCGTTAGACGGCTCGGAGCAGCGGGCTGAGCACTGAGGCCTTCGCCGGCGCATCCTCGAGCCCGGCCACGGCGAGCCAGTTGCCGAGCATCGTGTAGCCGCCCTCGGTGAGCACAGACTCGGGGTGGAACTGCACGCCGTAGACAGGCGACTCCACGTGCCGGAGGCCCATGATCACGCCGCCCTCGGTGCGCGCGTTCACCACGAGGCTCTCGGGCACGGTGCCGTCGACCACGGCGAGCGAGTGGTACCTCGTGGCGGTGAAGCCATCGGCCACACCCTCGTAGAAGGGGCTCGAATCGTGACGGATGACCGAGGTCTTGCCGTGCATGAGCTCTTCGGCGTTCGTGACCGTGGCGCCCATGGCCTCGGCGATGGCCTGGTGGCCGAGGCACACCCCGAGCAGCGGAGTGCCGCTCTCGAGAGCCGCGAAGACGACCGGGATGGAGACGCCGGCGTCGGAGGGCTTGCCGGGACCGGGCGAGAGCAGCACCGCGTCGTACTCGGCGATGGTGGCCGCGGCGTCGGCGGCTTCGAACGAGTCGTTGCGCACCACGTCCGTCTCGGCACCCAGCTGCTGCAGGTAGCCGTTCAGCGTGTAGACGAAGCTGTCGTAGTTGTCGACGACCAGAACCCTGGTCATTCGCCCACCGTCACGTCCTGCGCGGGCGTGGTGAGGTCGTCGATCCACGGGAAGACCCAGGTCGAGAGCGCGAAGAGCACGGCTGCGAGCAGCACGATCACGATCAGGATGCGAACCCACAACGGTCCGGGCAGAATGCCCCACAAGGCTGCGTACATCGGTCAGGCTCCCACGATCGCGGCGATCTCGGCGGGTGCGCCGACCGATCGCGGTGTCCAGTCGGTCAGCACTCCGTAGGCGATGATGCGCTCGGAGGCGATGTAGAGGGGGTTGCAGCTCGTGAGCGTGATGAGACGGTCGACGGGCGTCGCATCCGGCACCTGGGGAACGGGGTCGATCACGCCGACGCCGAAGGGGGTCACGTACTCCGAGCTGCGGTAGGTGTAGGTGTACCAGCCGTCCTGCGTCTCGATGTAGACCTTGTCGCCCACCTGGAGCTCGTTGATCTTGAGGAACGGGCTGCCCCAGCCGTCGCGGTGCGCGGCGATGGCGAAGTTGCCCACCTCGCCCGGCATCTGCGAGTTGGAGTAGTGCCCGGCCCCGCCGTTGTTGAGCACGGCCCTGGGGTCGACGCCCTCGGCGATGGTCTTCTTGAAGTCGGCACCGAAGCGCGGCACGTACATCACGGCGAAGCTCTCGGTGTTCTCCACGGCGCCCATGACCGGCGGTTCGCCGTAGGGGAACGTGGGCGCGACCGAGCCGGGATCGGCGGGGGTCGTGGCCACCGGGGTCTCGACGGGGGCGGCGGGGTCGGAGGTGGCCCAGTCGGCGGCGAGGTTGTTCGCATCCGACGCCTGCTGGTTGTTGAGCATGATGCCGTTGATCGAGAACTGCCAACCGAGGAAGAGCAGCACGAGCACGCCGGCCGTGATCAGCAGTTCGCCGAACACACCCACCACGCGGGAGCCCACGCTGCGCTTCTTGCGCCGCGGGCGGCGGAGCGGCGCCTGCTCGGCGGCCGCCTTGTCGGCCGGGTCGGCAGTGGTCGATTCATCGCCTTCGGCCGTGAGGGCCGCGAAAGGATCGTCGTCCTGCTGCTCGGTCATGGCTCAATCCTAGGATGTGCTGGCTGGGGAGCCGCCCCGAGTGTCCTGGCCTGTGGAGAACCCGTGGAGAATGCAGCGCTCGAGACCGTTAGAATCATCGGCATGGCTCGAGACAAAGAAACTTCGACGGACGTCGCCCGCCGCGCACGAGAGGTGCAGCGCTCGAACCGCGACGACTCGTCGGAGAACAAGCCCAACCCGGTGTGGTTCAAGCCGGTGATGTTCGGCTTCATGCTGGTCGGTCTTCTCTGGATCATCGTGTTCTACGTCAGCCAGGGCCTGTTCCCCATCCCCGATCTCGGCAGCTGGAACATCCTCATCGGCTTCGGCATCGCGTTCGTGGGCTTCATCATGACCACCCGCTGGCGCTGACCCGGGGAATTACACCTCTGTAATTATCCCCAGTGTGGAAACTCCTGTGGATAAATCCACAGCTGTGGACAAGGCTGTGGAGAACCGGTCTCAGGTGAGCGCGGGATTGATCGCCGGGATCAGCACGGCGGCAGCGGCGGTCACCGCGATCAGAGCCACGGCGACCGTGCTCACGAGCACGATCTGCTGCCTCTTCTTGCGGATGGCCCGCGTGCGCACGTAGACGAGCGCAACGAGGGCCCCGACCACGAGCCCACCCACGTGCGCCTGCCACGAGATGCCCGGCACGACGAAGCCGTACACCAGGTTGATGCCGAGGAGCACGACCAGCTGCACGCTGCTCCCGCCCAGGTACCGGTTGATCACGAAGAACGCGCCCATGAGGCCGAAGATCGCACCCGAGGCGCCCACGACGGCCTGCGTCGGGGAGTCGAGCAGCAGCACGGCCACGGATCCGCCGAATCCGGAGATCAGGTAGAGCGCGATGTACCGCAAGCGGCCGAGCGACCGCTCGAGCATGCTGCCGAAGATGAACAGCGTGTACATGTTCAGGATCACGTGGAAGATGCCGCCGTGCACGAACGCGGCCGTGATCATTCGCCACGGCTCGAACGGCACACCGGGCAGCGGCATCACGTAGAGCGGAGCGAACTGCAGGGCGGAGGTGACCGTGCCGCCGATGACGGGCAGCGACTGCAGCACGAACACCACGAAGCAGAGCGCGATGATCGAGTACGTCACCACGGGCGCCTCGGCACCCGTGAGGTTGCGGAGGAATGCCGGGCGACCGCGCTTGACCTTGGGGGCCTCGCGCCGGTCGCGCGCGGCGCACTCGACGCAATGCACTCCCACGGCCGCCTGCACCGAGCACTCGGGGCACACGGTGCGACCGCACCGCTGGCACAGGATGTAGCTCTGGCGGCCAGGGTGGCGGTAGCAGAAGTTGTCGGAGGATCCCGGCGCAGTCGTCATGGGCGGATCAGCGAGGTGGGTGCGTGATCAGGTGGCGCCGGAGCGTCAGACCGCCTCGATGGTGACGCTCTCGAGCACGACCTCGTCGAGCGGACGGTCGTAGGCGTCGGTGGCGATGCCGGCGAGCTTGTCGACGATGCGCTTGGAGGCGTCGTCGGCCACGGCGCCGAAGATGGTGTGCTTGCCCTGCAGCCACGTGGTGGGGCCGACGGTGATGAAGAACTGCGAACCGTTGGTGCCCTTGCCACCCTGCACGCCGGCGTTGGCCATGGCGAGGATGTAGGGCTCGGTGAAGTCGAGTTCGGGGTTGATCTCGTCGTCGAACTTGAAGCCGGGGCCGCCGGTGCCGTTGCCCAGGGGGTCGCCGCCCTGGATCATGAAGCCGGGGATGATGCGGTGGAAGACGCTGCCGTCGTAGAGGGCCGCGGTGGTGGGCTTGCCGCTCTTCGGGTCGGTCCACTCGAGTTCACCCGTGGCGAGGCCGACGAAGTTCTTGACGGTCTTGGGGGCGTGGTGACCGTAGAGGTTCACCACGATCGGGCCGTGGTTGGTGGTGAGTGTGGCGACATGCGTGTGTACGGGCATGGTCTCGATTCTGTCACACCGCCCATGCCCTTCCAGTGAAGGTCCAGGGTATGTGGAGTGGATGGTCAGTGCCATGAACTACTCCCCCGGGGTGATGCGTGCCAAGATGAAGTCATCCGTGCTCTCGATGGAGGTTTCCTATGAGTCTTTCCCGCAAGCGCCGCAAAGCGCTCAAGCGACTGAGGGGGACGGCAGAAGGCCTGTGGGCTGACCAGCAAGATGTGGTCGACCGCGCCAACGCCATCCTCCGTGAGGCCGCCAAGCAGGCGAGCTTCCTCACCGACGAAGAGGTCAGGCCTCGCGTCAAGTCCGCTGTCGGCTCGGTCGCTCCGACCGTCAGCCGCAAGGTGGCCGAGGTGAAGGTGGCCGGCGAGACCGTCAAGCGCCAGTTCACCACCGACGTGCTGCCCGCTCTGGCCGGCACCATCGGCTCCGCCGCCGCCGTGCTGCAGTCGAAGAACAACCCCGAGCTGCTCAAGCAGGCCGGCAAGAAGGCCGGCAAGGCCGCCAAGGCCCTGCAGAAGCAGGCTCCCCGCTCCACGGGCTCGAAGGTGGGCCTCGCGTTCGTCATCAGCCTCGGTGTGGTGACCGCCGCGGGCGTGGGCTACGCGCTCTGGCAGACCCTCCGCGCCGACGACGAGCTGTGGATCGCCGACGAAGACCCCGAGCCCGAGACCAACCCCGAGAGCTGATCTCGCCGCTCGAACGAAGAAGCCCCGCACCAGTAGGTGCGGGGCTTCTTTCATGTGGATCGGGTGGAGCCTGGGAGAATCGAACTCCCGACATCCTGCTTGCAAAGCAGGCGCTCTACCAACTGAGCTAAGGCCCCGGGAGGTGAACTCCTGGGCAGTAATCGTGGTGGGGTTACAAGGACTTGAACCTTGGACCTCTTCGTTATCAGCGAAGCGCTCTAACCGCCTGAGCTATAACCCCGTTTTTTGACCAGAGTCGAGACTACCGTACGGAAGCCCCGTTCTGCCAATCGGCTACTTGTTGGTGAAGCCGAGCATGATGCCGCCGGTGATCCGCACGGCCAAGTTGTAGAGCGCAGCGCCGATCGCGCCCAGGGCGGTGATGACGATGACGTTGAGCACGCCCACGACCACCGAGAAGCCCATCACCTGCGGGAGCGACGCGAAGTCGAACAGGTCGAAGTTGTTGGCGCCCGCGATGTCCTGCAGCAGCGTGTTGACCGAGTCGAACACACCCGTCTGGTTGAGCACCGACCACACGAGGAAGCTGGCGACCACGGTCACGATGCCGAGGATGATCGCGAGGAGGAAGGAGATCTTCAGCACCGACCAGAAGTCGATGTACACGAGCTTGAGTCGAACCTGCTTCGTGGTGGCGACGCGCGCCGTCTTCTTCGCGAATTTGTCGCCGAGGTTACTCATCCGTCGTTACGTCCTCTCCAGGAGCGGCACTCTCTTCGAGCTCGGCCACCAGGTTGCGTTCGGTGTTCTTCGCCACCGCGATGATGCGATCGTCGTCCGCGAAGCGAGCGAAGACCACGCCCATCGTGTCGCGTCCCTTGGCCGGTACTTCGGCCACGGCAGAGCGTACCACCTTGCCGCTGGCAAGAACCACAAGCACCTCGTCGTCCTCGCCGACGATGAGCGAGCCGATCAGATCGCCCCGCGCATCCTGCAGCTTGGCGACCTTGATGCCGAGTCCGCCACGCCCCTGCACGCGGTATTCCTCCACCGAGGTGCGCTTGGCATAGCCGCCTTCGGTCACCACGAACACGAAGCCCTCGTCCGAGACCACGTTGGCGCCCTGCAGCGCGTCGTCGTCGCGGAACTTCATGCCGATGACACCCGAGGTGGCCCGACCCATGGGTCGGAGCGCCTCGTCGGTGGCCGTGAAGCGGATGGACATGCCCTTCTTGGAGACCAGCAGGAGGTCGCTGTCCTCCTCCACGAGCAGGGCGGAGACGAGCGCGTCGTCGTCGCGCAGGTTGATGGCGATGATGCCGCCGGAGCGGTTCGTGTCGTACTCGGTGAGCGCGGTCTTCTTGAGCAGGCCGTCGCGGGTGGCCAGCACGAGGTACCTGGCCACCTGGTAGTCGCGGATGTCGAGGATCTGCGTGATCTGCTCGTCGGGTGCGAGCGCGAGCAGATTGGCCACGTGCTGGCCCTTCGCGTCGCGACCGGCCTCCTGCAGCTCGTAGGCCTTGGCGCGGTAGACGCGGCCCCTGTCGGTGAAGAACAGCAGCCAGTGGTGCGTGGTGGTCACGAAGAAGTGCTCCACCACGTCGTCGGCACGCAGCTGCGCGCCCTTCACGCCCTTGCCGCCCCTGTGCTGGCTGCGGTAGTTGTCGCTCCGCGTGCGCTTGACGTAGCCGCCGCGCGTGACGGTGACCACCATCTCCTCCTCGGGGATGAGGTCTTCCATGTTCATGTCGCCGTCGAAGCCGAACATGATCTCGGTGCGCCGGTCGTCGCCGAACTTGTCGGCGATCTCGCTGAGCTCCTCGATGATGATCTCGCGCTGACGCGTGGGCGAGGCGAGGATGGCGTTGTACTCGTCGATCTTCAGCTGGAGCTCTTCGGCCTCCTGCTGGATCTTCTGGCGCTCGAGGGCGGCCAGGCGGCGCAGCTGCAGCTCGAGGATGGCGCGGGACTGCAGCTCGTCGATCGAGAGCAGCTCCATGAGGCCGTCGCGGGCCTCCTCCACGGTGGGCGAGCGGCGGATGAGCGCGATGACCTCGTCGAGCGCATCGAGGGCGGCGAGGTAGCCGCGCAGGATGTGCATGCGGGCCTCGGCCTCGCGCAGGCGGAACTGCGTACGCCGCACGATGACGTCGATCTGGTGCGCGACCCACTCGGTGATGAAGCCGTCGAGCGGGAGGGTGCGCGGGATGCCGTCGACGATCGCGAGCATGTTGGCGCCGAAGTTGTCCTGCAGCTGCGTGTGCTTGTAGAGGTTGTTGAGCACGACCTTCGCCACGGCGTCGCGCTTGAGCACGATCACGAGGCGCTGGCCGGTGCGGCCGGACGTCTCGTCGCGGATGTCGGCGATGCCGGCGAGCTTGCCGTCCTTCACGAGGTCGGCGATCTTGATGGCGAGGTTGTCGGGGTTCACCTGGTACGGCAGCTCGGTGACCACGAGGCACGTGCGGCCCTGCAGCTCCTCGACGTTCACGACGGCGCGCATGGTGATGGAGCCGCGGCCGGTGCGGTACGCATCCTGGATGCCCTTGGTGCCGAGCACCTGGGCGCCGGTGGGGAAGTCGGGGCCCTTGATGCGCTCCATGAGCGCCTCGAGGAGCTCTTCGCGGTCCGCATCCGGGTGCTCGAGGAACCAGATGGCTCCGGAGGCGACCTCGCGCAGGTTGTGCGGCGGGATGTTGGTGGCCATGCCCACCGCGATGCCCACCGAGCCGTTGACCAGCAGGTTGGGGAAGCGCGCGGGCAGCACGACGGGCTCGAGGGTGCGGCCGTCGTAGTTGTCCTGGAAGTCGACGGTCTCTTCCTGGATGTCGCGCACCATCTCGAGCGCGAGCGGGGCCATCTTGGTCTCGGTGTACCGGGGGGCTGCGGCGCCGTCGTTGCCGGCGGAACCGAAGTTGCCCTGGCCGAGGGCCAGCGGGTAGCGCAGGCTCCAGGGCTGGATGAGTCGCACGAGCGCGTCGTAGATGGAGGAGTCGCCGTGCGGGTGGAACTGGCCCATGACCTCGCCGACCACGCGGGCCGACTTCGAGAACGCGCGGTCGGGGCGGTAGCCGCCGTCGTACATCGCGTAGATCACGCGGCGGTGCACGGGCTTGAGCCCGTCGCGCACGTCGGGGAGGGCGCGCCCCACGATCACGCTCATGGCGTAGTCGAGGTAGGAGCGCTGCATCTCGAGCTGCAGGTCGACCTGCTCGATGCGGTCGTGCGTGGGGGGAGTCGGTTCGTCTGTCATGGGTCAGGTATCAGTCTCTGTAGGAGCGAGGCTCAGATGTCGAGGAAGCGAACGTCTTTGGCGTTCTTCTGGATGAAGTTGCGGCGCGATTCGACGTCCTCACCCATGAGGGTGGAGAAGATCTCGTCGGCGGCGGCCGCGTCGTCCAGGGTGATCTGGCGCAGGGTCCTCGTGTCGGGGTCCATCGTGGTGTCCCAGAGCTCGCGGTAGTCCATCTCGCCGAGACCCTTGTAGCGCTGGATCCCGTTGTCCTTCGGGATGCGCTTGCCCGCGGCCTGGCCGTCGACGAGCAGCGCGTCGCGCTCGGCGTCGGAGTAGACGTACTCGTGCGGGGAGTTCGACCACTTGAGGCGGTAGAGCGGCGGCATGGCGAGGTACACGTAGCCGAGCTCGATGAGCGGCCGCATGTAGCGGAACACGAGGGTGAGCAGCAGCGTCGTGATGTGCTGGCCGTCGACGTCGGCGTCGGCCATGAGCACGATCTTGTGGTACCTGGCCTTCTCGGGGTTGAAGTCCTCCCCGATGCCGGCGCCGAAGGCCGTGATCATGGCCTGCACCTCGGCGTTGCCGAGAGCGCGGTCGAGCCTGGCCTTCTCCACGTTGAGGATCTTGCCGCGGAGCGGGAGGATCGCCTGGGTCTCGGGGTTCCGGCCCTGGATGGCGGAGCCGCCGGCCGAGTCGCCCTCCACGATGAAGATCTCGCTCCTGGCGGGGTCGCGGCTCGAGCAGTCCTTGAGCTTGCCCGGCATGCCGCCGCCCTCGAGCAGGCCCTTGCGCCTGGTCTGCTCGCGCGCCTTGCGGGCGGCGAGACGGGCCTGGGATGCCTGGATCGCCTTGCGGATGATGTCGCGCGCCTGCGCGGGGTTGCGCTCGAACCAGTCGGTGAGCTCGGTGCCCACGACCCGCTGCACGAACGCCTTCGCCTCGGTGTTGCCGAGCTTGGTCTTCGTCTGACCCTCGAACTGCGGTTCGGCGAGCTTGATCGAGATCACCGCGGTGAGACCCTCGCGCACGTCGTCGCCGGAGAGGTTGTCATCCTTCTCCTTGATGATGCCCTTCTCGCGCGCGTACTTGTTGACGAGAGTGGTGAGTGCGGCGCGGAAGCCCTCTTCGTGGGTGCCGCCCTCGTGCGTGTTGATGGTGTTGGCGTAGGTGTGGACGCTCTCGGTGTAGCCCGTGGTCCACTGCATCGCCACCTCGAGTGCGATCCTGCGCTCGGTGTCCTCCTGCTCGAACGAGATGATCTCGTCGTTCACGAGGTCGGCCTTCTTCGAGCGGTTGAGGTAGGCCACGTAGTCCTTGAGGCCGTTCTCGTAGAGGTAGGTGACCGTGGTCTCCTCCTCTTCTCCCGTGTCGCCGCCGCGCTCGTCGGTGAGCTTGATGGCGAGGCCCTTGTTGAGGAAGGCCATCTGCTGGAACCGGGCGCGGAGGGTCTCGTAGTCGAACTCGACGGTCTCGAAGATCTCCTTGTTCGGCCAGAAGGTGATGCGGGTGCCGCGCTCGGTGGTCGACTCCCCCTTCTCCAGGGGGGCCTGGGGCACACCGATCTTGTAGCTCTGGCGGTAGACGCTGCCCTGGCGGCGCACCTCCACGTCGAGCTCGCTGCTCAGAGCGTTGACGACGGAGGATCCCACACCGTGCAGACCACCCGAGACGGCGTAGCCGCCACCGCCGAACTTGCCGCCGGCGTGCAGGATCGTGAGCACGACCTCGACGGTCGACTTCTTCTCGATGGGGTGGATGTCGACGGGGATGCCTCGACCGTCGTCGGTGACGGTGATCCCTCCGTCGCGGCGCATGACGATCTCGATGTGCGTGGCGTAGCCCGCGAGCGCCTCGTCGACGGAGTTGTCGACGATCTCGTACACAAGGTGGTGCAGTCCTCTGGGGCCCGTCGATCCGATGTACATACCCGGGCGCTTGCGCACCGCTTCGAGACCTTCAAGAACCTGGATCTGGTCCGCGCCGTACTCGTTGTCAGGGTGGACCTTGTCCGATTCAGACATATGAAATGTGCTCCTTGGTGTCGTGCCCACCGGCCTGGCAAGACGACCCTTAATTCTATCAAACCCGGGGGGCGATTCGACGCTCATATGCCCCGCTGTGGACTTTATTTCAGGCCCGTGACCACATTTGCCCTGCTAACCGTAGGTATCGCGAGGACCACGCCCTGGAATCGATCTGGAGCCCCGTTTCCAGGAAGGAGCGTGGGGGGCTTCGAAGCGGATGGACTCGATGCCCGCCTCGGGGAACCGCTGAGCGATCGTCGTCATGATCAGCACTCGCATGTGGCGGAGCTGCGTGGCCCACGCGGTGGAGTCGCACTGCACCGTGAGCACCGAGTCGGTGATGCCCGTCGGGGTCGAGTGCTCTGCGGTCTCGGGGCCCGCGATCTCGGACCAGGCGAGCAGCAGATCCGACTTCGCGAGCGACGAGGTCCAACCCAGCTCGGACTCGAGGTTCGACATGACGTCGCCGAGCCCCTTCGGATCGCGGCCGAGGCCGTACGGCACACTCGCCTCGTCGTCTCCCCTGGCGCGCGACTTCTTCTGCCGCCACCTCGCCGCTCGCGATGACGGGTCGCCGAACGCCGCCTTGAGGCGGAGGTAGACGTCCTGCGATTCGGTCATGAGAGGGTCTCGACGATCGTTCCGGCTTCGATCCGCACGGTGTGGGCGGTGAGCACCTCGGGCACGTCTTCGAGCACGGCGGCCGTGATGAGCACCTGCTGGTAGTCCTTCACCGCATCCGCGAGCCTCCCCCGGCGCCGTTGGTCGAGTTCGGCGAACACGTCGTCGAGGATCACGATCGGGTCGCCTGTCGACGAGTCGGCGCGCAGCAGCTCGGCCGAGGCGAGTTTGAGCGCGAGGGCGAACGACCACGATTCACCGTGGCTCGCGTAGCCCTTGGCCGGCAGGCCGTTGAGACGCAGCAGCAGGTCGTCGCGGTGCGGGCCCACCAGGGTGATGCCCCGGTCGCGCTCGGCGCGGGCGACGCGTTCGAGGGCGGCGCGGAAGGCCTCGGCGAGCTCCGAGCGGCCGATCGCGAGGCGCGGACCGGCCTCCGCGGTGGCATCCGGATCGTCATCGGTCTCGGGATGCGCGGCGAGGATGCTCAGCACCGGATCGAGAGCGGGCTCCTGGTCCGAGCCGGCCACCGTCTGGTAGGCCGAGCGCACGAACGGTTCGAGAGCGGCCACGAGCGCGAGCCGTTCGGCCATGATCTCGGCGCCGAGCTCGACCAGTCGCTCGTTCCACAGCTCGAGGGTCGAGAGCTTCTCGGTCTTGAGACCCGAGGCCCTGGCCGACTTGAGCAGGGCGTTCCGCTGCTTCAGCACCCGCTCGTAGTCGGCGAAGACCCCGAACAGTCGCGGCGACCGGGCACCGAGGAGCGCGTCGAGGAACCGGCGCCTCGTCGACGGCTCTCCGCGCACGAGGGCGAGATCCTCCGGCGCGAACAGCACCGTCGAGACGTAACGAGGCAGCTCGCGGGGCTTCACCGCCGAGCGGTTCACCTGGGCGCGGTTCGCGGCCGAGCGGTTGAGCTGCAGCTCCACGAGCAGCTCGCGGCCCTCGTGCTCGAGCCTCGCCCGCACGATGGCCGCATCCTGGCCCGCCCGGATCAGCGCCTGGTCTGTCGAGACCCGGTGCGATCCGAGCGTGGCGAGGTAGCCGAGCGACTCCACCAGATTGGTCTTGCCCTGTCCGTTCCGCCCCACGAAGAGGTTGGCCCCGGGTTCGAGGGCGACCTCGGCCACCGCGTAGTTGCGGAAGTCGGTGAGGCTGAGGTGACGGACGATCAAGCGGAGAGGAGGTCAGTCCAGCTCTTTGACCGCGTGGCCGCCGAACTGGTTGCGGAGGGCGGCGACGGCCTTCATGGAGGGCGAGTCGTCTTGACGCGAGACGAAGCGGGCGAAGATCGACGCGCTGATGGCGGGCATCGGCACGGCGTTCTCGATGGCCTCCTCGAGGGTCCATCGGCCTTCGCCGGAATCCTCGACGTAGCCCTGGATGTCGTGGAACTCGGGGTCGGCCTCGAGAGCGCGCACGAGCAGCTCGAGCAGCCAGGAGCGCACGACCGTGCCGCGCTGCCAGGCCTTGAACGTGCCGGTGACATCCTTGATGATGTCCTTCTTCGCGTCGAGCAGCTCGTAGCCCTCCGCGTAGGACTGCATGATGCCGTACTCGATGCCGTTGTGCACCATCTTCGCGTAGTGGCCGGCGCCGACCTCGCCCACGTGCACGAAGCCCTCGGCGCGGGGACCCTCTGGACGCAGTGCGTCGAAGACGGGCATGGCGCGCTCCACGTTCTCCGCGGTGCCGCCCACCATGAGGCCGTAGCCGTTCTCGAGGCCCCAGACGCCGCCCGAGACGCCGACGTCCATGAACTGGATGCCCTTGGGGGCGAGCAGCTCGGAGTGCTTGAAGTCCTCGGTGAACTTGGAGTTGCCGCCGTCGATGATGAGGTCGCCCTCGTCGAGCACGGCGGAGAGATCGTGGATGACGCTGTCGGTGATCTCACCCGCCGGCACCATGACCCACACGATGCGGGGAGCGGGAAGCGCCGCCGCGAGGGCTGCGAGATCGGCGACGTCGCTCACGGCGGGGTTGGTGTCGTAGCCCACCACGTCGATCCCGGCCTTCTTCAGGCGGGAGCGCATGTTGTTGCCCATCTTGCCCAGGCCGATGAGTCCGATGTTCATGACGTCTCCTTGAGGTGTTGTCAACGCAGCAGCAGGTTGGGCTGCAGCAGGTACTTGTAGTCGTCCGACCCCGGCTGATCCTTCGACGACTGGCTGGTGATGAGCACCGGACCGGGCTTGTTGGGATTGTCGGTCTTGGTGAACGAGATGCGCACGAACTCCGAGTGCACGGCGCTCAGGCCGTCGAGCAGGAACTGCGGCTTGAGCGACACCACGGTGTCGGTGCCGGTGAGCAGCGCGTCGATCGACTCGGAGGCCTGGGCCTGCTCGGAGCCGATGGCCTCGAGGGTCACTCCGTCGATCGTGAACGTGAAGCGCAGCGCGGCCTCGCGCTCGAGCACGAGGCTCACGCGCTTGGTGGCCTCGATGAGGTCTGCGGTGTTGATGACGGCGTAGTTGTCGACGCTCTCGGGGAACAGGCGCTTCACCGGGGGGAAGTTGCCCTTGATGAGCAGGGTCGTGACGGTCTTCTTGTCGCTCTTGAAGGCGATCAGCTCGCGGTCGTCGGTGTTGGTGATGGCCACCGAGATGGTTCCCGCGTTGCCGAAGGTCTTGCCGACCTCCTGCAGGGTGCGTGCCGGCACGAGGGCGGTGGCGCTCGTGGTGCCGGAGTCGTTCGAGTCCCAGTCGATGTTGCGCACGGCCACGCGGTAGCGGTCGGTGGCCACGAGCGAGATGCTGTTCTCGGTGACCTCGAGCTGCACACCCGTGATGACGGGGGTCACGTCGTCGCGCGAGGCGGCGACCGCGACCTGCGCCACGGCGGCGGCGAACTGGTCCGCCGGCAGCAGACCCGACTCGGCTCCCACCTTCGGGAGGGTCGGGTACTCCTCGACCGGCATGCTCAGGAGGGTGAACCGCGCGGAGCCGCAGCTCACCACGATGCGGCCGTCTTCGGTGCTGAAGCGCACGGGGGCGTTGGGCAGGCGGTTCGCGATGTCGGAGAGCAGCCGGCCGGAGACGAGGATGACACCCGGCTCCTCGATGTCGGCGGCGATCTGCGTCTGCGCCGAGACCTCGTAGTCGAACGACGAGAGGGTGAGACCGTCGTCGGTCGCCTGGATCAGCACACCGCTCAGGATCGGCAGGGTCGTGCGCTGGGGCAGGAGCTTGACGGCGAACGACACCGCTTCGCTGAAGACGTCTCGGTTTACTTGGAACTTCACGAAGTCACCTCTGTCGGCATTGGAGACCATGGGGTCGGTTCATGCTATCGGGTGCGGCGTGCTCGCTCCGATGTGTCATTTTCGACAAGGTTGTCGGATGTCATTCTTAAATGGATTAATTCATTAACGTTCTTAACCGCTGTGGATATGTGGATAAGTCTGTTTAAACCGCGCGGTCTGTGAGAACTACAACCGTGTGACTTGTTGGCGGCGTGTGAATGCTCTGTTGACGGCGACCTCGAGGCGCTGAACGAGAAATGAACCATTCCACACGCGGAGGCGACAGTTCAACATTAAAGAGCCGGTTCTCCACATCGTTTGCACAATCTGTGGATAACCGGCTCCGGAACCGCTCAGGCGTGGGGATCAGGCGCTCTTGTAGCGCTGGTTGTGCTTGATCCGGTTCGAGATCTCGGTGACCTGGTTGTAGATCGAGCGCTTCTCGGTCATGAGCTTGCCGATCTTGTTGTTGGCGTACATCACCGTGGTGTGGTCGCGCCCGCCGAACAGCTGGCCGATCTTCGGCAGCGACAGGCTCGTCATCTCGCGGCACAGGTACATGGCGATCTGGCGGGCCGTGGCGATGGCCTGCGAGCGGCTCGATCCGTAGAGATCGTCGACCGAGAGCTTGAAGTACTCCGCGGTGTGATTGATGATGTCGACCGGCGCGATGATGTTGTCGTCATCGAGGGTGATGAGGTCCTTCAGCACCGTCTGCACGAGCGCCATGTCGACCGGTGTGCGGTTGAGGCTCGCGAACGCGGTGACGCGGATGAGGGTGCCCTCGAGCTCGCGCACGTTGCTCGAGACCTTCGTGGCCATGAACTCGAGGATGTCGTCGGGCACCCGGAGCCGCTCGCTCTGCGCCTTCTTGCGGAGGATGGCGATGCGGGTCTCGAGGTCGGGGGTCTGCACGTCGGTGATGAGGCCCCACTCGAAGCGGGTGCGCATGCGATCCTCGAAGCCCGTGAGGTGCTTCGGCGGCAGGTCGGAGGTGATGACGACCTGCTTGTTGTGGTCGTGCAGCGTGTTGAAGGTGTGGAAGAACGCCTCCTGCGTCTCCGCCTTGCCCTGCAGGAACTGGATGTCGTCGATCAGCAGCAGGTCGATGTCTCGGTAGCGGGAGTGGAAGGCCGCCCCGCGGTTGTTGGCGATCGAGTTGATGAAGTCGTTGGTGAACTCCTCCGAGCTCACGTAGCGCACGCGCACCCCGGGATAGAGGCTCATGGCGTAGTGGCCGATGGCGTGCAGCAGGTGGGTCTTGCCGAGGCCGGAGTCGCCGTAGATGAAGAGGGGGTTGTAGGCCTTCGCCGGCGCCTCGGCCACGGCCACGGCGGCCGCGTGGGCGAAGCGGTTGGAGCCGCCGATCACGAAGTTGTCGAAGCTGTACTTGGGGTTGAGCCGGGTGTCGTTGTTGCGGAGGGGCCCCACGGTCTCCTGAACGGGCGGGGCCACGGACTCGCCGTACTTCAACTCGCCGTACTTGAGCTCGGGGAAGGAGGACTCGACGTAGCCGGCGCCCTGGCCTGCACCCACGCCGACTCCGGCACCCACGACGACGTTCTGTTCTGCTGTGGAGGAGTCACCGAGCGGGGACGAGTCGTACGCATCGACGTCGGGGTTGACCACCACGGAGAAGTTGGTGACGGCGAGACGCGGGTCGAGCGTGGCGAGGGCGGCGAGCAGCGCCGGGCGCACGCGCTGCTCGAGCATGTCGCGCGTGAAGTCGTTGGGGACCTCGAGGTAGAACGAGCCGCCGAGGATACCCTTCGGCACCACGAGGCCGAGGAAGCCTCTCAACTGCGGGGTGATCCGCTCGTCTGCCGCGAGCACCTGGAGAACGACCCGCCAGTTGTCTTCCGTCGAACCGGCGTCCTCTGCCAATGGAACTCCTGTCGAACCTGCATTGCTGTCGGACCGATCGGTCTGACCTCGTAACCGCTGCGCCCCCACCGGCTGTTAGTAACTGTAGGCACCTAAGCTAGTGACTGCCATGGCAGAGGGCAAGTTCGCTGTATTGACGGTGTGCGTGTCGCTCACAGGCATTCTCCACAGTCTGTGGATAATTGATCCTTTGTGCCCGTGGGTTTGACCCCGAGCGCTTCAGGCCGTAGTTTTAATCAGTTGACTTGTGGCGATCTGCCACGCCCCCTACTTGCGACGGCCATCCGCTGCTTCCGGCAGCGGGATCGTCCGTCGAATACCGGAGAAGATCATGAGCAAAAGAACGTTCCAGCCGAACAACCGTCGTCGCGCCAAGGTGCACGGTTTCCGTCTGCGCATGCGCACCCGCGCAGGCCGTTCGATCCTCGCGGCCCGTCGCCGCAAGGGCCGCACCGAGCTCTCCGCGTAGACCTCCACCCCGAGCGGTGCTGGCCAAACGCAATCGCATCACGCACGGCCGTGACTACAGAGGCACGGTCCGCCGCGGTGCGAAGTTCGTGGGCCCCCACACCGTGACCTACATTCGCGCATCCGATGACTCGTCGTCGGATGCGCGTTTCGGGTTCATCGTCACGAAAGCGGTTGGTGTGGCCGTCGTGCGCAATCGCGTGCGCCGGCGACTGAAGGCAGCATCGTTCGCCCTGCTGCCGGGGATCACGCCCGGCGTCGACGTCGTGGTGCGCGTGCTACCCCAAGCTGCATCCCAGCCTTACGGCGTACTCTTCGAAGAACTCTCGCGCTCACTCACCAAAGGATCCGTACTCGCATGATGTCGACGGTGACTGCCGCGACTGCTCCGGTGATGCCCGCGTGGGTGGTGATGGTGCTGCTCGTACCGCGCAACATCGCCGTCGTGCTGCTCCGAGGGTACCGAGCCGTCATCTCTCCTCTCTATGGAGATGTCTGCCGCTACTACCCCTCGTGCTCCTCCTATACATTGCAGGCGATCCAGCAGCGCGGTCTCGTGGCGGGCACCGGGCTCGGCATCTACCGCATCGCGCGCTGCCACCCCTGGGCCAAGGGCGGCGTCGATGACCCGCCCCTCCCCCGCCGTCAGAAGTACCGGCTGACGCCCTTCGGTTTCGTCGTACCCGCAAGCAGCCACGGAAAGGGCTAGCCCCACACATGGAAATCCCCTTCATCGATACGATCCTCTGGCCCATCAAATGGGTCGTGGAGCTGATCCTCGTGGCGTGGCACTGGCTCTTCACCGCCGTCGGACTCGACCCGGCAGCAGGTCTGACCTGGGTGCTGTCGATCGTCGGGCTCGTGATCGTGGTGCGTGCGGCGCTGATCCCCATCTTCGTGCGCCAGATCAAGAGTCAACGCAAGATGCTCGAGGTGGCCCCTCAACTCAAGAAGATCCAGGACAAGTACAAAGGCAAGAAGGATCAGTTCTCCCGCGAGGCGATGTCGCGCGAGACCATGGAGCTGTACCGCAAGACGGGCACCAATCCGCTCGCCTCCTGCCTGCCTCTGCTGCTGCAGATGCCAATCTTCTTCAGCCTCTTCTCGGTGCTCAACAACGCCCAGCGCGGCCTCGCCGGTGTGGGTCCCCTCGATGCGACCCTCGGCAAGCAGTTCGGTGACGCCACGCTCTTCGGTGTCGCTCCCCTGCACGACACCTTCATCGGTGCGTGGAACTCGGGCGGACCGTGGCAGGTCATGCTCATCGCCGGCCTCATGGTCGTGCTCATGACAGCTTCGCAGTTCTACACCCAGCTGCAGATCATGTCGAAGAACCAGTCGCCCGAGGCCAAAGAGAGCCCGATGTACAAGCAGCAGCGCATCCTGCTGTACCTGCTCCCCCTCGTGTTCGTCTTCTCCGGTGTGGCCTTCCCGCTCGGCGTCATGTTCTACTGGCTCACCTCGAACTTCTGGACCATGGGTCAGCAGTTCCTCGTCATCCGCAACATGCCCACTCCCGGCAGCGAGGCAGCGAAGGCCCGTGAGGCCCGCCTCGCCAAGAAGGGCAAGCTCGAGCCCAAGAAGGGTGCTCCGGCGATCGATGAGATCCCCGAGCCGCCGAAGCCGACGCAGCGCCAGCAGCCCGTGAACAAGAACCGGGCGAAGAAGCAAGGGGGAAAGAAATGAGCAACGACGTGACGCAGAGTGATGTGGCGCAGGATGGTTCGGCACAGGCCGGTGTGGTGCAGGGCGGTGTTGTGGACGGCGACGTGATCGTGGTGGACGAGGTCGATGACCTGACCGACGCGACCGACCTCACGGACGGGGCCGACGTCGAGGGTGCGGTCGATGGCGACAGCTCCTCCCCCGCTTCGGGTGTCGACGAGGGCGACGTGGCTGCCGACTACATCGAGGAGCTTCTCGACATCTGCGACCTCGATGGAGACATCGACATCGAGGTGACGGATGGTCGCGCGTACATCTCGGTGAACGCGTCGGGCGACAGCAACCTGCGGGTGCTCTCGCGCCCCGACACGGTGGCCGCTCTGCAGGAGCTCACCCGACTGGCCGTGCAGACGAGCACGGGCGAGTTCTCGCGGCTGATCCTCGACGTGGGTGGAAGCCGTGAGCGGCGCCAGCGCGAGCTCGAGACCCTCGTCGATGCCGCAGTGGCCGAGCTCGACGCCGGGGCTGCTAAGGCGGCCCTGGAGGCCATGTCGTCGTACGAGCGCAAGCTCGTGCACGACATCGTGGCTGAGCGTGGTCTCGTCTCGGAGTCCGAGGGCGAAGGTCGCGATCGCCACACCGTCATCTCCCGCGGGTAGCCTCCGTGGAGCAGCAGACGGAGAACGCGGATGTTTCACGTGAAACATCCGCACCGGCCGAGGAGCACGATGAAGCTCCCGAGGCGGAGCCGGCGGTAGCAGAGACCGTCTTCGGGGACCGCATCGACCTTGCACGTGCCTTCACCGACGATCTCATCCGGCGCGGGGAAGAGCTGGGGCTCATCGGCCCCCTTGAACTCCCCCGCATCTGGAGTCGCCACATCGTGAACTGTGCGGTGGTGGCTCCCCTGCTGCGCCCCGGTCTCGTGGGTGACATCGGCAGCGGCGCGGGATTGCCGGGCATCGTGCTGGGCATCGCCCGCCCCGACGTGACGTTCGTGCTCGTGGAGCCGATGGAGCGCCGTGTCGCGTGGCTCGACGAGCAGGTTGACTTGCTGGGCCTCACGAACGTGTCTGTGGTGCGGGCCCGTGCCGAGGAGTTCAGCCCCGAGCCCAAGCTCGATCAGGTCACCGCACGCGCCGTGAGTGCGTTCGGCAAGCTGATCCCCATGTGTGCGCCTCTCCTCCGCCCCGGCGGCGAGATGGTGCTCATGAAGGGTGCCGGCGCCGCCAAAGAGATCGGCGCCGCGGAGAAGGCCATCCGCAAGTACAAGCTGCAGAACGTCTCTGTCATCGAGCTCGGTGCAGATCTGGGCGTGGATGTCACGCGCGTCATCACCGCGCGCGTACCGTCCTGATCCTGCGGCCCCTCCCCCACGGGTGGGGGCGCTCGTGTCCTCGCTGTCAGTGTTGTTCGGTACGATCGAAGTCGTCCGTTCGGGCTGTGCATCTCCCCATGTTTCACGTGAAACATACCGACAGGATTCCTCGTATGACCAGTGACCCCACCGCCTTCGACGCGTCGACGCCGTTGGCCCGGGAGCTCGCCGACCTCTCGCAGCGCAAGCGAAGGCTCGCCGGGTTGGACTTTCCCCTTCCGTCGGCGCCGCGAGTGCTCACTGTCGCGAACCAGAAGGGCGGCGTGGGCAAGACGACGACCACGGTGAACCTGGCCGCCGCGCTCGCTCGAGAGGGCGCCCGCGTGCTGGTGATCGACCTGGATCCGCAGGGCAACGCGTCGACCGCGCTCGGCATCGACCACCGCGGTGAGACGCCCAGCGTGTACGACGCTCTCATCCGCGACGAGCCGATGGCCGACATCGTGCAGCAGAGCCCTGAATCCGCGAACCTGTACTGCCTCCCCGCCACTATCCACCTGGCCGGTGCGGAGATCGAACTTGTTCCCATGGTGGCTCGCGAGCAGCGCCTGCGCGGCAGCCTCGAGCGGTTCTTCACCGCCATGGACGAGGCGGGCACCCCGTTCCACTATGTTTTCATCGACTGCCCTCCCTCGCTGGGACTGCTCACCATCAACGCTTTCGTGGCCGCACGCGAGGTGCTCATCCCCATCCAGTGCGAGTACTACGCGCTCGAGGGGCTGAGCCAGCTGCTGGCCAACATCCAGCTGATCGAGAAGCACCTCAACCCCGAACTCGCGGTCTCCACGATCCTGCTCACCATGTACGACGGCCGCACACGCTTGGCCTTCCAGGTGGCCGAGGACGTGCGGTCGCACTTTCCGGAGCAGACGTTGCACGCGGTCATCCCCCGGTCTGTCAGAATCTCGGAAGCGCCCAGTTACGGGCAGACCGTCATCAGCTTCGATCCGGGATCCACCGGTTCTGTCTCGTACCTCGAGGCAGCCGCCGAGATAGCACACAGAGGAGCACCCCAGCGTGGCCACTAAGAAGAGAGCCGGACTCGGCCGGGGCATCGGCGCCCTCATCCCCACCGACATTCCGCGTATCGAGGGCTCGCGACCGGTGGACGTGTTCTTCGACGCTCCCCGCGCCGACGGCACCCGGGCCGGCGTCGGCGACAGCCGCGTGCCCGCGGGTGAGGAGGGGCAGCAGCTGCTCGCGGTTCCCGGGGCGCGGCTCGCGCAGCTGGATCCTTACAGTATCGTTCCCAACGCCAAGCAGCCCCGCAGTGTGTTCGATCCGGCCGACCTAGCCGAGCTCGTGCACTCGATCCGCGAGATCGGGGTGCTGCAGCCGATCATCGTGCGGGAACTCCCCCGCGAAGCGGGCGAGGGCGGCGAGGGCGAGGATGCGCCCCAGCGCTACGAGCTCGTCATGGGTGAGCGGCGTCTGCGGGCCACCAAGGAGGCCGGGCTCGACACGATCCCGGCCGTCATCAAGGACACCGCCGACGAGGACATGCTGCGCGATGCGCTGCTCGAGAACCTCCACCGGTCGCAGCTCAACCCGCTCGAAGAGGCCTCGGCCTACCAGCAGCTGCTCGACGACTTCGGCATCACGCAGGACCAGCTCGCCGAGCGGATCGGTCGGTCCCGCCCGCAGATCACCAACACGCTCCGCCTGCTGAGGCTCCCGCCGGCCGTGCAGTCGCGCGTGGCTGCCGGTGTGCTGAGCGCCGGGCACGCGCGCGCGGTGCTGGCCGTGGGCGATGTCGACGCCATGACGAAGCTCGCCGACAAGATCGTGAACGAGGACCTCTCCGTGCGTGCCGCGGAAGCCCTCGCCTCCGAGGCACCGAAGCAGGGCCGCGCGAAGACCACCGCGGGCACGAAGCGCGGGCACCTCGACGAGATCGGGGAGCGGCTGGGCGACCGGCTCAATACCCGAGTGAAGGTGAGCCTCGGCCGTGCGAAGGGCCAGATCGTGATCGACTTCGCGACGATCGAGGACCTGAACCGCATCCTCAGCGAGCTCGGCGAAGAGGGATACGGAACCTCCCGCCCCAGGAGCGGGCCCCGCTTCTCCTGACCCCATGTTTCACGTGAAACATCCCCGGCCTTAGAACGACAGAACCCGCCGTCCCACGAGGGGAGGGCGGGTTCAGTCGTTGGTGGCTGCAGTGCAGCATGCGGCTGCGGCGGTCACTCCCCCGCTGGCGTGGCGCCCGCGATGGCGACCTCACTGAGCTGCTCATACACGGATCCGAGCGAGAGGCCCGCGGCCAGGATCCCCTGAGGCACCGTCGAGGTCTCGGTGAGTCCCGGCAGCACGTTGGCCTCGAGGAACCACGCCGTGCCCGCCGCGTCGATGATGAGGTCGATACGGGAGATGTGCCGCAGCCCGAGGGTCTTGTGGACGGTCAGGGCGGCCGCCTGAGCCGCCGCCGTGGTCGCTTCATCGAGGCGGGCGGGGGCGTAGAAGCTCGTCTCCCCCGCGTTGTACCGAGCCTCGAAGCTGTAGACACCAGAGCGCGGCTCGATCTCCACGGCCGGCAGCGCGAACGGCCCGTCGCCGAGATCGAGGATGCCGATGGAGACCTCGACGCCGCGCACTCGCTGCTCGATGAGCGCGACCTCGCCGTAGGTGTACGCGTCTACCACGGCACGCGGCAGGTCGTCAGCGGCTTCCAGCACACCGACACCGAGCGCGGATCCACCCATCGCCGGCTTGACCACGATCTCGGGGCCGAAGGAGTCGAGCACGAGCGAGAGCACCTGGGTGGCACCGAGCTCACGGAACGTGTCGCGCGGCAGGGTCACCCAGCGCGGTGTGGCGAGCCCGGCGCGCTCCACCATGATCTTGGAGCTCGGCTTCTGCCAGGCCAGTCGGGAGGCCTTCGCCTCGGCGCCGACGTACGGAATAGCGAGCATGTCGAGGAGGGCTCGCAGCGCGCCGTCCTCCCCGCTCGCGCCGTGCAGCGCGGGCCAGATCACGTCGGGTCGGTTCTCAGCGAGGTACGGCAGCAGGGAGGCATCCGGATCGCGGAGAACCACGGTGTGCCCGCGCTCGCTCAGCGCGTCGGCGACACGACGGCCGGAGCGCAGCGAGACGTCGCGCTCATGCGAGATGCCACCCGCCAGCACGACCACCGTGCGAGGGACTGCAGCGGAGGAGGAGGTGTCGGTCATGGTGTCTCGTCTCAGTCGAGGTTGGGCGGCGGGGCCGAGAAGCTGCGGTCGCGCGCGGTCTGCAGGGGGCCGGTGGCGGAGAAAGTCTCGAGCAGGTCGAGCTCGCCGTTGATGACGTTCTGCAGGCGACGGATGCCCACCCGGATCGCCTCGGGCGTGGGGTAGCAGAACGAGAGGCGGATGTTGTTGCGCCCTCCCCCATCGGCGTAGAACGCGGTTCCCGGCGTGTACGCCACGAGCTCCTTCACCGCGCGCGGCAGCATCTGCTTCGAGTCGAGGTACGGCGGCAGCGTGAGCCACACGTAGAAGCCACCGTTCGGGTCCGTCCACGACAGATTCGGCAGATACTCGCCTAAAGCGCTGATCATGGCCTCTTTTCGCTCCCGGTACACCCCGCGGAAACGATCGACCTGAGCGCGCCAGTCGATGGTGTCGAGATACTCGGAGACCACGAGCTGGCTGAAGGACGACGGCGAGAGCACAGCCGCTTCGTTGGCGAGGATGAGCTTCTCGCGGATGGCGTGCGGCGCGAGCGCCCACCCCACACGGAAGCCCGGAGCTAGCGTCTTGGAGAACGTGCCGAGGTAGATGACACCCTCCTGCTCCACCGAGCGCAGCGCGGGGGGCGGGGGTGCGTCGAAGTGCAGCAGACCGTAGGGGTTGTCCTCGAGCACGAGGATCTCGTTGTCGCGCGCGATCTGCAGGATCTCGAGGCGGCGCTCCCAGGAGAGGGTGACGCCGGCCGGGTTCTGGAACGACGGGATCGTGTACAGGAACTTGATGCGACGGCCGGCCGCCTTGAGGCGCGCGATGTTCTCGCGAAGCGACTCCGGGATCATGCCGTGCTCATCCATCGCCACGTGATGGGTCTCGGCCTGGAACGACCGGAAGATCACGATGGCGGTGACGTAGCTCGGGCCCTCGGCCAGCACGACGTCTCCCGGATCGAGGAAGAGCTTGGAGACCAGCTCGAGCGCGTGCTGCGACCCCGTGGTCACCACCACGTCGTCGGCGCTCGCCTTGATGCCCTCCATGGCCATGACGTCGAGGATCTGCTCACGCAGCTTGGGCACGCCCTGGCCGGAGCCGTACTGCAGCGCCACGGATCCCTGATCGCGCATGACCCGGTTCATCGACTCGATCACGAGCTCCTGCGGCAGCGCGGAGACGGCGGGCATGCCACCGGCCAACGAGACCACCTCGGGTCGGGAGGCCACGGCGAAGAGGGCTCGCACCTCGGAGGCCGCGAGGCCGGCGGTGCGCGCTGCGTAGTTGGAATACCACGGGTCGAGATTGTTGCCCGACTGCTGTGGGGGGTTCTGGCTGCTCACTGACATACTTCCCGACGTAGACCGAATTCCCATCGTAGAACATGCGAAAGTGGCCCGCGCCTGAGGCTGCGGGCCACTTCGGTGGAACTGGTGTGGATCGGGATCAGATGAAGGCTGCGAGGTCGGCCTCGAGGGCCGCCTTCGGCTTGGCGCCGATGATCGTCTTGACGACCTCGCCGCCCTTGTAGACCTTCATGGCCGGGATCGAGGTGATCTGGTACTTCATGGCGGTCTGCGGGTTGTCGTCGACGTTGAGCTTGACGATCTCGATCTTGTCACCGTGCTCGGCCGCGATCTGGTCGAGGATGGGGGCGACGGCGCGACACGGGCCGCACCATTCGGCCCAGAAGTCGACGAGGATGGTCTTCTCGGACTTCAGGACGTCGGCATCGAAGCTGGCGTCGGAGACTGCCTTGGCGTTGGACATCGTTCCTTCTTTCGTGGGGTTCTCGGTGGGAAAACGGGGGGGCGGACTACTCGGCCGCGACGAGCGCGTCGACCTCGGCGGCCACGAGCTTGGCGGTGTCGCCATCCTCGACCTGGTCGAGCGCGGCCAGGAAGTGCTCGGCGTCGAGAGCTGCGACCGTTCCGGAGGCCGCGGCCGTGACGGCCTGACGGTACTGGGGGTCGATCACGTCACCGGCGGCGAAGACGCCCTCGACGTTGGTCTTCGACGAGCGGCCCTCGACGGCGATCGTGCCGTCGACCGTGAGGTCGAGCTGACCGTGCACGAGGTGCACCCGGGGGTCGTTGCCGATCGCCACGAAGAGACCCTGCACGGGGAGCTCCGAGGTGGAGCCGTCGACCGTGTTGCGGAGCGACAGACCCTCCACGGCGTTCTCGCCCGTGATGCCGACGACCTCGGAGTTCCAGACGAACTCGATCTTCTCGTTGGCGAACGCGCGCTCCTGCATGATCTTCGAGGCGCGCAGCGTGTCCTTGCGGTGCACGAGGTAGACCTTGTCGGCGAAGCGCGTGAGGAACGTCGCCTCCTCCATGGCCGAGTCGCCGCCGCCGACCACCGCGATGGTCTTGGTCTTGAAGAAGAAGCCGTCGCACGTGGCGCACCACGAGACGCCGCGGCCCGAGAGGCGCTCCTCGTCGGGGAGACCGAGCTTGCGGTACGCGGATCCGGTGGCGAAGATCACCGAGCGGGCCTCGAAGGTGCCGCTGTACCCGGTCTCGACCGACTTCACCTCACTCGTGAGATCGAGCTTCGTGACGTCGTCGAGGATGACCTCGGTGCCGAACTTCTCGGCCTGCTCCTGCAGCTTCATCATGAGTTCGGGGCCCTGGATGCCCTCCGGGAAGCCCGGGAAGTTCTCGACCTCGGTGGTGTTCATGAGCTCGCCGCCCGCTTCGACGCTCGAGGCGAGCAGCAGCGGGGAGAGACCGGCCCTGGCAGCGTAGATGGCCGCCGTGAGGCCCGCGGGGCCTGAGCCGATGATGATGATCTCGCGCATGTGGTGACTCCTGAGGGATGGTGGTGGGTGCACCGGAAGTGCGCTCACTGCCGATACAACACATTCTAACGGCCCGCTATTCCGCGGCACCGGGCCCTCGGCGAGGCGCTCAGCGGGCGCTCAGGAGCGCTTGAGGCGGGCCAGCACGGGCCGCAGCGCATCCCTCACCTCGGGCGAGCGCACGAGCAGCAGCACCCCGAGGTAGACGGCCGTCATGGCCACCCCGATGACCGCCATCGACACGATCGATCCCACGACCGACTCGCTGCTGAACCCGTCGGGCGAGGCGACGCCGAACACGCCGGCCAGCACGAGGCCCACGGCGAACGAGGGGATCGCGGCCACCACGAAGCGCAGCAGGCTGAACATCACCGTGCGGCCGCCGACACCGCCGACACCGCCGAGGCGCCGGCGGATGAGGATGCCTGCCACGAGCGTCTGCAGGATCCCCGCTCCCGAGAGAGCCACAGCCACCGCCACACCCACGAGGTCCTTCGGCACGAGGAAGAGCACGCCGAGCGCGGCCACCGAGAAGATGACGACCTGGAACACCGTGATGAAGAACGGGGTGCGGGTGTCGCTGAGCGCGTAGAACGCCCGCTGGATGAGGAACAGCATGCTGAACGCCGGGAGACCGATGAGGAAGCCGATGAGCACCTGGCCCATCGAGACGCTCTCGCCGAAGGTCTTGGTGAAGAAGCTCGAGATCGGGTAGGCGCAGATGATGAGGCCGATCGCGGCGAGCATCATGAAGGCCGTGATGATGCGCAACGACGACGACAGGTTGGTGCGCACACCCGCGAGATCCTCGGTGCTCGCGTACTCGCTCATGCGCGTGAAGTAGGCCGTGGCCACCGAGACCGCCACGATCGAGTGCGGCAGCATGAACACCAGCCAGCTGTTGGTGAGCACGGCCGTCGAGGCGTCACCGCCCCCCGCGGCGGTGGCCACCACGTTGGTCTCCACGAGGCCGGCGATCTGGGTTGCGGCGAGCATGCCGAAGGTCCAGCCGGCGATGCGGCCGGTGCGGCCGAGCCCCACACCCCGCCAGCGGAAGTCGGGGCGGTAGCGGAGGCCGATCCGTCGCCAGAACGCGAACAGGATGAGTGCCTGCACGGCAACGCCGAGGGTGGCGGTGCCGGCGAGCCAGGCCACCTTGTCCGGCGTCCAGTAGGCGATGGAGTCGACGCCGGCGGCCGTGGGCGCGAAGAGCAGGTTGAACCCGATGAGGCCGAGGATCGCCACGATGTTGTTGAGCACCGGCGCCCACGTGAAGGGGCCGAACGAACGGCGGGCGTTGAGCACCTCGCCGAGCACGGAGTACAGGCCGTAGAAGAAGATCAGCGGCAGGGTCCAGTAGGCGAAGGATGCGGCCAGGTCGAGCACGGATTTGGGCGTCTCACCGGCCAGCCCGGCCACCACCCGCACGAGCACGGGCGCCAGGAGAGTCGCGATGATCGCGGCGCCCGCGAGCACCGTGAGGGCCAGCGTGACGAGCTTGTTGATGTAGCCGCTGCCGCCATCGGCGTGCGAGGACGCCCTCACGATCTGCGGCACGAGCACGGCGTTGAGCATGCCGCCCGCCACGATCACGAAGATGGTGTTCGGCAGCTGGTTGGCGATCGCGAAGGCGTTGCCGCCGAGGCTGAACGCGCCGATCGTCTGCACGAGCACGATCGCCTTGACGAAGCCGAGGATGCGGGAGACCATCGTCCCCGACGCGAGCAGGGCGCTCGCACGGCCGATGCCGCCCTCAGCCACCTGGGGTCGTCTCTGCCTCGGGAGTGCCTGCGACAGGTGTCTCTGCCGCAGGTGTCTCTCGTGCCCGCTTGCGGCGGCGCAGGATGTTGCGCGCCAGTCCGCCGCCGAAGACGAGCACCGCCAGCACGGCGATGAGCACGGTGCCGAGGGTCTCCCACTCGGCGCTCACGTTCACCTGCACGGGCGACGGTGCCGAGACGACGACGCCGGTGGGGCTCAGCAGCTGGATGGTGAGGGTCACCGATCCGTTGGCCACGGCCGTGACGGGCACTTGCGTGCCGCGCCGGGAGGACGCCTCGATGGTGACCTCGGTGCGGGTGGTGTCGACCACGAGCCGACCGTTGGAAGGCGTGACCTGCACCACGACCGTGACGGGGTAGGGCAGCTCGTTGCTGAGCGTGATGGGCAGCGCGGACTGGTTCGAGAGCAGGTTGATGTTGGAGCCCTCGACCACCTGCACCGAGCCGAGAGTGGTCGACGAGGCCTCCACACTCGCGTCGACCGCTACGTTCCACCCGCCGTCGTTGGTGGTCCAGGAGTTCGAGATGAGGGCCAGCAGATCGGCGCGATCGGCACCGGTGAGCTGCTGAGGGTCGGTGAGCAGCGAGGAGAAGGAGTCGATGCTGGTCGAGGAGGCGAGCAGGCGGGCGATGCTCTCGACGCGCTCAGCGGGCTGGGGGGCGTCGACCACGGTGGCGGGGGTGGTGGGCGCGGTGTCGAGCAGCGGCTGCAGCGGGGAGGGGGTGGCCCAGGGCAGGGACTGGAGGGCGTCGAGCGTCTGGTCGAGCTGCGAGAGGTCGAGGTTCGTGCGGTCGAGCACGGCGAGCACGGGACGGGTGGATCCGTCGGCGGCACCGGACTCGGCGCCACCAGTGCCGGCGGAGCTCACCAGGGCGAGCGCGGAGCTGAGCTCGGCGAGCGACTCGGCGCGTGCGGTGTCGGTGGGAGCCGCGAGGGCGCCCTGCAGTGCCGCCGAGACGGAGTGCTCTGCCACGAGTGCCTTCTGGTCCCCCGCGGAGACCACGGCGGGCAGGGAGTCGCCGGCCACCGCATCCGCCTCGGCCGACACGAGCTGGCGGGAGTCGAGGATAGTAGTGGTGAGCCCCGAGGCGCCGAACCAAGCGAGATCCGACGAGATGACGCTCTCCGCCCGGGGCCAGGCCACCGAGGTGGTGGTGTAGTCCCAGTCGAGCAGCTGCTCGAGGGTGGGCACCGTGGGGGTCGTGGGCTCGGGATCGTCGGTGGGGGTGGCGCTCGGCGAGGGGGTGGCCCCCGGGGTCTCGGCACCCGCGGGCTCGTCCGATCCGTCGCCCGTGGTGCCCGCGGTGAAGTCGGCGGCATCGAGGGCGTACTCGAACGAGGTGGGGGTCAGCACGGCGGAGGCCCCGGCCTGGTGCTCGCCGCTGATGTCGGAGTCGCCGAAGGTGAGCGGGATGATCGGGTTCGGCGCATCCGCGAGCCGATCGAGCCACTCGACCGCCGACGCGGGGGCCGAGCTTCCCAGCACGCGGATCGACACGATGATGCGCGGATCGATCGCGATGGTCACGGGTCGCCCGACGAGCGCATCCAGCTCGCGGGTGAGCAGCCCGGAATCGTTGGTGAACGCCTCGAGCGCGGCCGACTGGATCAGCCCCGTGGTGGAGGCCACGGAGGTGAGGGGGGCGATGACCGTGACGCCGGCCACGCCGCTCGAGGCGATCGATCCGTCGTCGACGACGATCGAGGAGCGCGCCTCGGCCACCAGGGCGCCCGCGACCACGAGCTGGGCGTCGAGGCCGTGCACACCGGTCTCTCCGCTCAGCTGGGCGGCCGGCACGGTGAGCTGCACGGAGTGGGCGGCGCCGGGGGCGAGGGTAGGGGTGGTGCCGCTCGCGATGGAGTCGGTGGTGTCTGCGGCATCCGCTTCAGGGTCTGCCGCGGTGCCCCCGTCGTCGGTGCCGAGCCAGCTCGTGAGCTCGGTGCCGTTCGAGAACGCGGTGTCGTCGAGACCGACCTCGAGCGCGCCCTCGGCGAGGGTCGCGGTGCCGCTGTTCGTGACCTCGATGGTCACCACGAGGTCGCCGCCGGCCCCCACGACGCCGTTCGACGCCGGGGCCACGGAGAGGGAGACCGCGGAGGCCTCCTCCGGCACCACGGGCGCGGTGGCCGGCGACACCGTCGAGACCGTCGAGGCCGTCGTCGAGAACGCCGTCGAGGCCGTCGCGGACGCCGCCGTGGGGGTCGCCAGCAGAGCACCGGCGATGAGCGCGGTGGCTGCGATCGCGGGCGCACCTCGAGAGAGTCGTCGCGCAGGTGAGTACATAGTGATGAGCGGGCGGATGCTCGGTGGCGGTGCCGTCCGTACTGCCGATTGTAGGAGAGGTGGCCTGGAAGAAGCGCGAGCCCCTCCGTGGGCCCCGGCTAAAATGAGGCGGTGCAGCCCGTTCAGCAGTCCCTCGATTTCCTGGCCGAGCTCGCCTCCGCCGGCCCCGTGCGGGTGCTCGCCGAGGCCTTCGCCGCCGCCGGGCACGAGCTCGCCCTCGTGGGTGGGCCCGTGCGCGACGCCTTCCTCGGCCGCCCCATCACGGATCTCGATTTCACGACGGATGCGACGCCCGACCAGATCCTCGCCATCGTCACGCCCCTCTCGCAGGCGCAGTGGGATGTGGGGCGCGCGTTCGGCACGATCGCCGCGCGCATCGACGGTGAGACCGTGGAGATCACGACCTACCGGTCCGACAGCTACGACCACACCACGAGGAAGCCCGCCGTGGAGTTCGGCGACACCCTCGAGGGCGACCTGCTGCGCCGCGATTTCACGATCAACGCCATGGCGCTGCGGGTGCCCGAGCTCAAGCTCGTCGACCCGTCAGGGGGCATGGACGACCTCATCGCCGGTGTGCTGCGCACCCCCGGCACGCCCGAGGTGTCGTTCGGAGACGACCCGCTGCGCATGCTGCGCGCCATCCGCTTCACCGCCCAGCTGGGGTTCACGGTGGCGGTCGACGCCGCGATCGCCATCACCGAGATGCGCGACTCGATCTCGATCATCTCGGTCGAGCGCATCAACGACGAGCTGTCGAAGCTGCTCAGAACGGATGCGCCCCGGCGCGGTGTGGAGCTGCTCGTCGAGAGCGGGCTGGCCGAGCTCATCATCCCCGAGATCCCCGCGCTGCAGCTCGAGAGCGACGAGCACCACCATCACAAGGACGTGTACCAGCACAGCCTCACGGTGCTCGAGCAGGCGATCGACCTCGAGAAGTCGCGTGAGACCTCCCCCTCCCCCGACCTCGTGCTGCGGCTCGCGGCCCTGCTGCACGACATCGGTAAGCCCGCCACCAAGCGCAACGAGCCGGGCGGGCAGGTCTCGTTCCACCACCACGACGTCGTGGGCGCCAAGCTCGCCCGCAAGCGGCTGAGGGCGCTGCGCTTCGACAACGACACGATCGCCGCGGTCTCGCGCCTGATCGAACTGCACTTGCGGTTCTTCGGCTACACCGACGGGGCGTGGACCGATTCCGCGGTGCGCCGCTACGTGCGCGACGCGGGAGACCAGCTCGAGCGGCTGCACATCCTCACCAGGGCCGACGTGACCACGCGCAACCGGCGGAAGGCCGACCAGCTCTCCTTCGCCTACGACGACCTTGAGGAGCGCATCGCGACCCTCGCCGCCCAGGAGGAGATGGACTCGGTGCGCCCCGATCTCGACGGCGAGGAGATCATGGCCATCCTGGGCCTCACGCCGGGGCGCGAGGTGGGCCAGGCGCGGGCGTTCCTGCTCGAGCTGCGGCTCGACGAGGGGCCGCTGCCCCGCGAGGTCGCCGAGGAGCGCCTGCGCGCCTGGTGGGCGGCGCGGGACGGATCGGGTCAGGTCAGCTAGCGGGCGTGTTGGCCGCGATGAACTCCTCGAGCGCGGCGCGGGCCACGTCGTCGGGCAGCTGCTTCGACGGCGACTTCATGAAGTAGGCGCTCGCCGACTCCACGGGGCCGCCGAGACCTGCGTCGAGCGCGAGCTTGGCCGCGCGCACCGCATCGATGATGACACCCGCCGAGTTGGGCGAATCCCACACCTCGAGCTTGTACTCGAGGCTCATGGGGGCACCGCCGAAACCGTGACCCTCGAGGCGCACGAACGCGAACTTGCGGTCGTTGAGCCACGGCACGTGGTCGCTCGGGCCGATGTGCACGTCGCCGGCGGGCAGGTCGACGTCGATGTTGGAGGTCACAGCCTGGGTCTTCGAGACCTTCTTGGAGTCGAGGCGACGCCGCTCGAGCATGTTCTTGAAGTCCATGTTGCCGCCCACGTTGAGCTGGTACGTGTGGTCGAGCTTGATGCCGCGGCTCTCGAGCAGGCGGGCGAGCACGCGGTGGGTGATGGTGGCGCCCACCTGGCTCTTGATGTCGTCGCCCACGATCGGCAGGCCGGCCGCTTCGAACTTGGCCGCCCACACGGGGTCGGAGGCGATGAACACGGGGATCGCGTTGACGAAGGCGACCCCGGCATCCAGTGCCGCCTGCGCGTAGTGCTTGGCCGCGTCGTCCGACCCCACGGGGAGGTAGCAGACGAGCACCTCGGCGCCGCTCTCGCGGAGCGCCGCCGCCACGTCGACGGGCTCGGCCGTCGACTCCTCGATCATGTCGACGTAGTACTCGCCGAGACCGTCGAGGGTGGGGCCGCGCTGCACGGTCACGCCCGTGGGCGCGACGTCGGCGAACTTGAGAGTGTTGTTCTCGCTCGCCCAGATGGCGTCGGCCAGATCGGCACCGACCTTCTCGGCGTCGACGTCGAACGCGGCCACGAACTCGATGTCGCGCACGTGGAACGGGCCGAAGCGGGCGTGCATGAGCCCGGGGATGGCCTCGTCCTCCGCGGCGTCGGCGTAGTACGTGACGCCCTGGATCAGTGAGTTCGCGCAGTTGCCGACTCCGGCGATGGCGACCTTGATGCTCATGCGGTGCAGCTCTCTTCGTTTGTATACAGAACTGAACGATCTTATCCGGGTGCGCTCGGGTGCAAGCCGTGAGGCTGCTCAGGCGAGGCGGCGGAACCGTTCGAGGGTCGGGATGGGGTGGGTCTGGCCGCCGCTGAGGGTGAAGGCGGTGGGCTCGATCGTGAGCTGGCTGCGGTGGGCGGCCATGGCCGCGGTCTTGGCCGCGAGCAGCTCGGGGGTGAGGCGGATCGTGAACTCCTCGACCTGGCCGCCGCCGGCGCCTCCGCCCTCCGGAAGCACGCGCGGCTCGACGATCGCGAAGAACGGCAGCCCTGTGAGGCGCGCGACCTCGCGGGCCGCGTCGTGAATGCGCACGTGATCCGGATGACCGTAGCCGCCTCGGGCGTCGTAGCTCACGAGGGCGCTGGCGAGCAGGTGACCGTGCTCGTCGCGCACGGCGGTGTGCAGGTCGGCCACCACGTCGGCCAGGGGCGCCGTGCTGAGTGCATCCGGTGCCGCATCGGCCGCCGGCTCCGCGAATCCGTCGTCGCCCCACTGCATGCCGGAATCGGAATACAGACGATCCGCCGCGCCGGGTGCCCTGGCGGGAGAGGTGCCGAGGAAGACGTGGTGCGGTCCCCCGAGCGCCTCGAGGGCGTTCTCGAGCTCGATCATCCGGTGCGGGGCGAGCTCAGCCGTGCCCTCGAGCGGCGCGAGATCTCCCGCGACGACCTCGCCGCGTTCGCCCCTGGTGCCCGTGATGATCGTCACCGACGCACCGCGGGCCACGAGGGCCGCGATGGCTCCCCCGGTGGAGATGGACTCGTCATCCGGATGCGCGTGCACGAAGAAGGGGGCGTCGCCGAAGGCGTCGAGGGGGCCGGTCACCCCCGAACCCTACTCGGATGCGTGCTGGGAGCGGACCGAGCGCTCGTAGAGATCGAGGTGGCGTTCGGCCGTGGCCCTCCAGGAGTGCGAGCGCGCGTGATCCACCGCCGTGGCACCTAGGGTGCGGAGTCGCGCGGGGTCGGCGAGCAGCGCCGCGATGGCTTGAGCCCAGCGGTGAGGGTCCCGATCCGGGAGCAGCACGCCGCTCACGCCGTCGGCCACCGACTCGGCGAGCCCGGCCGCCGCGGAGGCCACCACGGGCGTGCCGCTGGCCGCCGCCTCGAGGGCCACGAGTCCGAACGTCTCGGAGTGCGACGGCACGAGCAGGAGCGCCGCCCCGCGCAGCAGCTCGGCCGTGCGTGCACGCGACATCGCGGACAGGAACTCCACGCGGTCGGCGAGGCCGTGCCGCAGGGCGAGATCGCGGAGGGCCGCGGCGTAGCCGTCGTGGCCGGGGCTCGTGCCCCCGGCGATCACGAGCCGCAGCCCCGGCAGTGCGGAGACGGCCTCGATCGCGAGCTCGACGCCCTTGAGGGGCTGGATGCGCGCGAGCACGAGCACGTAAGGGGGAGCATCCGCCTGGCCTTGGTCTCCGTCTCCGTCTTCACCGGCGCCTTCCGCCGGATGGAAGAGGTGGGTGTCCACACCAGGCGGGACGACCACCACGCGAGACTCCTCCTCCCCGGTGAGGCCGGCGGCCGCGATGACCGCTAGGCGCTCCGCCTCCGTGGCGGTGACCGTGTGCGCCGAAGCCCGCACGAGCATCCGCTCGCCGTCGAGCCGCAACGGCGGCTCGGGAGCGTCGCCCGGGGCCAGCCGCTCGTTCTTGAGTGCGGCGACCGTGTGCAGGCTCAGCACGTGGGGTGCGTTCCAGTCCGTCGCCGCGGGGAGACCGGCGAGGCCCGAGAGCCAGTAGTGGGAGTGCACCACGTCGAAGGGGGGCAGGCGCTCGAGCTCGCGCGCGAAGGCCGGCGCGAGGGAGGGCAGTTCCCCCTTTGGCACGGATGCGCGGGGCCCCGCCCGCAGAGCGCGCACCGGCACACCGCCCGGCGTGCGCGCATCCGTCGACGCCCCCTCCCCCGCATCCCGCGTGAGGAGCTCGACCTCGGCACCCGCCTCGGCCAGGGCCTCGGCGAGCCCCACGAGGTAGACGTTCATGCCACCGGCGTCCCCTGCACCCGGCCGCGCGAGCGGCGAGGTGTGCAGCGAGACGAGGGCGATGCGGAGGCTCACACTCCCACCCTCACACATCTCCTCTTCGCCGGAGGCCCTCGTCTGGTAGGCTTCGAAGGTTGTCCTGTGTCCAGTGGAATTCTCCACGCGGCCGCGGGACCGATGCATAACCCTCCTGTCACAGAGAGTCTGTGGCCGTTCTAGTCCGAAGGAGGTGGGTTTGTGACGCATCAGTACGAACTCATGGTCATCCTCGATCCAGAGATCGACGAGCGCACCGTGGCCCCTAGCCTCGACAAGTTCCTCAACGTCATCCGCAACGATGGCGGCACCGTGGACAACGTCGACATCTGGGGCCGTCGTCGCCTCGCCTACGAGATCAACAAGAAGACCGAAGGCATCTACGCCGTGGTGAAGCTCACCTCGAACGCCGACGCCACCAAGGAGCTCGACCGTCAGCTGAAGCTGTCGGAGGCCGTCATGCGCACCAAGGTGCTACGTGCCGAAGAAGCGATCGCCCAGGTCGCCGCCGCCACGAAGCTCGCCGAGGAGAAGGCCGCCCGCAAGGCCGCCAACACCAAGGCCGCCCCCGCAGCGAGCTCCGCTCCTGCAGGTGCTGCGAGCTCCGCCGCTCCCGCTGCTGCCGTCAAGGCCGCCGCGTCGAAGCCCGCCGCGAAGGCCGAGACCACCGAGTCGAAGCCCGCTGCCAAGGCCGAGGCGAGCGAGTAGTCCGTCATGGCCGGCGAAACCGTCATCACCGTGGTGGGCAACCTCACCGCCGATCCTGAGCTGCGCTACACGCAGAACGGGCTCGCGGTCGCGAACTTCACGATCGCCTCGACGCCCCGCACCTTCGACCGCGCGTCGAACGACTGGAAGGACGGCGAAGCGCTGTTCCTCCGGGCGTCGGTGTGGCGCGAGTTCGCGGAGCACGTGGCCGGTTCGCTGACCAAGGGCATGCGGGTCGTCGCGACCGGTCGCCTCCGTCAGCGCTCCTACGAGACGAAAGAGGGCGAGAAGCGCACCTCGATCGAGCTCGAGGTCGATGAGATCGGCCCCTCGCTCCGCTACTCGACCGCTCAGGTCACCCGTGCCACCAGTGGTGGCGCCGGTGGCGGTGGCGGATCGTTCGGCGGCGGCGGCAACGGCGGTGCCGTCAACGGCGGCAACCGCGGTGGTCAGTCCTCCGATGAGCCGTGGGCAGCCTCTGCTCCCTCCTCCGCGGGTGCGAACGGTGGTGGCGACGTCTGGAACACTCCGGGCAGCTACTCCGACGACACCCCCTTCTGATACTTCTCTTCTTCTAGAACAGGAATCCAACCATGGCTGGAAAGTCAAGCGGCGACCGCCGCAAGCCGCTCCGCGGCGCAAAGGGCGCGAAGAACGCCGCTCCCGCGAAGTCCATCCGCGTCGGGGTCATCGACTACAAAGACGTCGCGACCCTCCGCAAGTTCATCTCGGAGCGTGGAAAGATCCGCGCCCGCCGTATCACGGGAGTCTCCGTCCAGGAGCAGCGCCTCATCGCCCGTGCCGTCAAGAACGCCCGCGAAATGGCACTTCTGCCCTACGCCGGCTCTGGCCGTTAAGGAGCAGCACAATGTCGAAACTCATCCTCACCCACGAGGTGACCGGTCTCGGAACCCCCGGCGATGTCGTCGAGGTCAAGAACGGCTTCGCCCGCAACTACCTCATCCCCAAGGGCTTCGCCGTGGCGTGGAGCCGCGGTGGCGAGAAGCAGGTCGAATCGATCAAGGCAGCACGCACCGCGCGTGAGCTCGCCACGGTCGAAGAGGCCCAGCACCTCAAGCAGACCCTCGAGAACGCCGTCGTCAAGCTCGCCATCAAGGCGGGCGAGGGCGGTCGCCTGTTCGGCTCCGTGAAGACCGCGGACATCGCCAACGCGGTGTCTGCGGCCGGCATCGGATCGCTCGACAAGCGCAAGATCGAGATCCCGGTGGCCATCAAGGTCGTCGGCAACCACGAGGCCACCGTGCGACTGCGCGATGACCTCTCAGCGACGATCTCGCTTCAGGTGGTCGCAGCAAAGTAGGGCTCTTCGTCGAGGGGTGTCAAGTGCTTTCTGCACTCGGCACCCCTTTTCGATGCCCGATTCTCCCCAGATCTATACACAGGTCTGGCGTGGATCCACAACACTCAAGTGGGGGTCGAAGGATGTCTCCACTCACAGAGTGTGGAATGTTCTTGTGGCTGGTCAGGGGCTCTTTTCAGGCTTATCCCCAGAAGTTATCCACACTCTAGTGCACAGCTTTCGCACAAGGCCCCCGGCGTTTCGCGCAACTGTTCCACAACGTTATCCACAGGGCCGTTTGTGCGGTGTCGGTGGCGAGTGGTCGGATGGGCTCGCAGCGGATCCTGCGCCTTCGCGGCGCAGCAGATGAGGAGTAGACGTGTCGATTGCCCACCTTGGTCTCGCTGGTGACGGACCGAGCGATCGCGGCGGCGAATGGGGGCCGAGCGATCGTGGGGGCGACCGTGGCGGAGATCGCGGTGGCGAGCGTCAGCCGCGTGCAGGTGAGCGCACTCCCCCGCACGACCTGCTGGCCGAGCAGAGCGCCCTGGGCGGCATGCTGCTGAGCAAAGACGCCGTGGCCGACGTGGTGGAGGTCATGCGCTCGATCGACTTCTACATCCCCAAGCACGAGGTCATCTTCGAGGCCATCCTCAACCTCTACTCGCACGGTGAGCCCACCGACGTGATCGCGGTCACCGACGAGCTCACCAAGTCGGGCGAGCTGTCACGTGCCGGCGGGGCCGAGTACCTGCACACGCTCACCTCGCTCGTGCCCACGGCGGCGAACGCCGGGTACTACGCGCAGATCGTGGCCGAGAAGGCCGTGCTGCGGCGACTCGTGGAGGCCGGAACGCGCATCGTGCAGATGGGCTACGCGAGCGAGGGCGAGGTCACCGATCTCGTCAACAACGCGCAGGCCGAGATCTACTCGGTCAACGGCGGCGTCGAGGTCGAGGACTACGTGCCGCTCAACATCGCCGTCACGGCCGCGATCGACGAGATCGAGGCGGCAGCGGGCAAAGACGGCTCGCTCACGGGTGTGCCCACGGGGTTCGCGGATCTCGACAACCTCACGAACGGATTCCACCCCGGGCAGATGATCATCGTGGCCGCGCGACCGGCCCTCGGTAAGTCGACGCTCGCGCTCGACTTCTGCCGGGCAGCCTCGATCAAGAACGACATGCCGTCGATCTTCTTCTCGCTCGAGATGGGGCGCTCGGAGATCGCCATGAGACTGCTCTCGGCCGAGGCCTCGGTGCCCCTGCAGAGCATGCGCAAGGGCCGCATCGAGGGCCGGGACTGGACGACGCTGGCGTCGACCCGAGGCCGCATCAACGACGCCCCGTTCTACATCGACGACAGCCCCAACATGACGCTCGTCGAGATCCGCTCCAAGTGCCGGCGGCTCAAGCAGAAGGTGGGCCTCAAGCTCGTGGTCATCGACTACCTGCAGCTCATGACCTCGGGCAAGAAGGTCGAGAGCCGCCAGCAGGAGGTCTCGGAGTTCTCGCGTGCGCTCAAGCTCATGGCGAAGGAGCTGCAGGTGCCTGTCATCGCCCTCTCGCAGCTCAACCGTGGCCCCGAGCAGCGGTCGGACAAGAAGCCCGCCATCAGCGACCTCCGCGAGTCGGGTTCGCTCGAGCAGGACGCCGACATGGTCATCCTCCTCCACCGCGAGGGCGCCTACGAGAAAGACAACCCGCGGGCGGGCGAGGCCGACTTCATCGTGGCCAAGCACCGCAACGGCCCCACCGCCACCATCACCGTAGGCTTCCACGGGCACTTCTCCCGCTTCGCCGACATGCCCCCGGCCTAGCATCCCGCCCCTGCCTGACCGGATCCCCGCCGACCTCAGCGGGGCCGCCATCGGTGGGGAGCGTAGCGTGGGGTCATGCCTGTCACCGGGATCGACCCCACCGCGCGGCTGCTCTTCTGGCTCAGGGTGCCGTACGTGCTCGATGCGGTGCTGCTCGTGGTCGGCGTCGGCTACCTCGTGGCGGGCGACGGCGCCGGCTGGTGGGTGCTCCTCTTCGCCTTCCTCCGAGCCGTCATCGGCACCATCGCCCTCTTCTGGATCGCCCCCCGAGCCATAGCCCGCCGCTCCCCCACCGACCTCCCCTGAGGCCGAAACTCACGGGCACACCGTGAGGTCGTCGATCGGGACGGCGAGGGTGGCTGTTCCGCCCAGGATGACGACTTTGGTGGCTCCCGTCGATCCGATGTCGAGGAGGACGGGGCGCGGGATGCAGGAGGACTGCACCACGTAGAGCGGCGCGCCAGCGAGGCCGGCAGCCACGCCGCCCGACAGAGCGTCGGGGAAGGTGTTGCCACTGGCGAGGTACACGACGTCACGGTCGTTGAGGATGGCCGGGTCCGTCGGGGCACGCGGCGGGGCGTATTTCGGCGTATCGGGGAAGGTCAGGGCATCGCGATTGATGGCGACGGAGGCTTCGTACCTCGTGGCTCCGCCCAGGCGGACGGTCGTGATGCCTGCGTCGGCGAGCTGCTGCAGGATCCCGTCCGAGACGGAGGCCGGGCCGCCGGCCACCTTGACGGTGGTGACACCTCGATCCTTGAAGAACTGCACGGACTCCGCAGGCACCGACGACGCTGCGCCGTTGACGAGCATCACCGATGAGCCCGCCGCGCTCGCGACAGGGGTGGCCGACAGGGCATCGGGGAAGGTGCTTCCAGCGGCGATGTACTGAGTGGTGGATCTCGCCGTCGAGGCGACGAGGGCTCGGGAGACCTCGTAGCGGTCGGCGCCGCCGACGCGCTCGACAGCGAGCCCGGGCAGTGCGAGAGCGCTCAACTGAGCTTGAACGGCGGGTGAGACCGAGGCGGGGCCGCCCACGATGACGATCCGCGAGGGCTTCAGCCGAAGCAGCTCGTCCTTCACGATGGAGGGCAGCGCACTGCCGCTCGTCAGCAGCAGCGGCGCCTTCTTCTGAACGGCCACGGATCCCGCACTCAGCGCATCCGTGAACTTCTCCCCACTCGCCAGATACACGACCGGGTTCGCCGCCGGGAACGCAGCCTTCGACGCGTTCACCGCCACCTCGTAGCGGTCGGCGCCGGCCACCCGGTCTGTGGCCGGTCGAGCGCGCACGTCAATCGGCTGGGAGTAGTAGGTGCGGGCATCAGTCGCGTTGTAGTAGCGGTTCTCGGCAATGACCTCGATCACTGTTGATTGCACTGCACTGGGCGTCCCCAGCAACACCTCGTCGACGGACTTCATGCCGACTGGCGTTGACAAGCTTCTCAGCCTCACGGTACCGCTGCCTCGGCTCGCATCGTTGAGCACGACCGGCCCGAGTGGTTCACCCACGTACGAGCGGATCGCCGGGGCCGTCGATCCGCTCGGCACGTTCTCGAAACCGGGGGCCTCGTAGTCGCGAGCGACCCGCACCACCTCGCCGGTGCTCGCTGTCGTGTACCAGATCGCACCATCCGGCCCTACGGTGAGGTCACTCGGGTCCGCGACGTCCGGCAGATCGACCGAGCTCGGGATGCCGGGCACGAGACTCCGCACGGTGATGCGCTTGTTGCGCTGCTGGGTGAACCACAGCTCCCCTGGCTGCGGCACCACGACGTCGGTGATGAGGGGGAAGTCGTAGGACCACATGATGCCGGTCGACGAGCCGTCGAGGTTGAGCTTGATGATGTCGCTGCGGGACGACACCACATAGACTCCACCATCGCCTGCCGTCATCGCGCCGGGGGCGCTGATGCTGATGGTGCGCTCGTAGACACCGGTCTGCGAGAAGACGACGATGAGCCGGGCAGCGGAGTCGCTCACCCAGATCTTGCCGCCGATGGCCTCCACGCTGGTGGGAAAGGTAACTCCGTGCCCGATCTCGAGCAGGCCCGAGTATCCCGCCGGGTTGACCGGAGAACGCATGGCTTCGAGCTTGTAGTAGGCCCCCGGCTTGATGAACCAAGCCGTCCCATCCTCCGCCACCGTCACAGCCTTCGGTGCGGCATCGGTGGGTGCGGTCCAGTGCTCGACCCGCCCCTCTGCGGTGATGAGACCGTATTGGTTGTCGGCTTCGGCCACCCACCAGATCGTGCCGTCGGGGCTTGCCGCTAGGTCGGTGGGGTGGGCGCCCGAGGGGATGGGACGCGTGGTTGTGCCGTCGGTGGACATGCGGGTGATGCCGCCCTTGGACTCGGCGATCCAGAGGGCGCCGTCGGCGCCGGTGACGATGCCCGTGGGTTGGCTCGCTCGGTCGGGGAGGGGGAAGCGGGTTTGCTGGCCCGGGGTGAACTCTTCGGCCGAAGCCGAAGCCGAAGCCGAAGCCGCGTCGGCGGTGGGTGATGCCACTGCGCCGATTGCGACGAGGGTGGCCGCCATGGCCACCACCACGAGACGCCGGAACGAGCGGACGACAGAAGGCTGCGGGGATACGAACGAAGACACACTCATAGACGGACACTGCCGGACGGGCGGCGGTGGGTGTTAGGAGTAGTTGGTACTCAGGCTTCGGGGAGGGGGGCCGCTACTGCGGAGGTGTAGAGGGTGATCACGCGGTCGAGGAAGGCGGCGATGGTGGCTCGGTCGGCGGGCGGGAGGTCGTCGACGAGGCCGGCGACTCCCGCGATGACGGGCATGAGCTCGTCGATGGCGCGTTCGACCGAGGTGCGGGAGGGGACGACCACGATCTTGCGGCGGTCGGAGGTGTGGCGGTGCCGCTCCACGTGACCGAGCGCCACCAGCCGATCGACCACGAGAGTGGAAGCCGCCGTGGTGACACCGAGACGCGCCGCGAGGTCGCTGGGGGTGAGCGGGCCCTCCTGGATGAGGTGCTCCATGGCCGTGAGGTCGGTCTGGTTCACCGACAGCACAGAGCCGAGCCGGCGCTCGAACGCCCGGGAGAGGTGATTGATCTGGCGCAGCGCATCCCCGATGGGGTTCACCTCGATCGGCTGCTGCGTGCTGAGCTCCTCCCGCGACCAGGGGGTGCCGGCGTCGCCGAGCCCAGCAAGCGCGGTGGGCGCTGCCATCACCTCCGAGTTGCGGTCGTCAACCATGACTGTCATGCTAATCCCATACGTAGCTAAGTTGCTTAGCTATATGTCGAGATACACAGCCTAGACATCCAGCCGATCCGGAGGACCCATGCGCGCCATCGCCCGTTTCGTGAGCGGACGGGGCACCGCGTGGGTCGCCCTCGCCCTGGCCGTCGTGGCCACCGCGCTCCTGTTCGCCCTCCTCCCCCAGGGCGAGAGCGACGCCTTCCCCCCGAGCGGACTGCCCGACTCGAGCGAGGCCAAGCAGGTCACCGACCTTCTCGAGGAGTTCCCGGATGCCGACACGACGGCCGCCATCCTCGTCTACAGCCGGGGCGACGGCGGTGGCGAGCTCACCGAGGAGGACAGGACGGCCATCGCCGCGAGCGCCGCCACCCTCGCCGAGCGCAGCATCGCCCCGCAGGCCGTGCAGCCCCAGTTCAGCGACGACGGCACCGCCGCCCTGCTCGCCGTGCCCCTCGACGGCGCCGAGTACGGCACAGATTCCACGGGCGGCATCGAGCAGGCGGCCACCACCCTCCGCGACGACGCGAACGCCGGCCTCCCCGACGGTCTCGACGCCCTCATCACGGGCCCCATCGGCTTCCAGGCCGACATCACCAACGCGTTCGCCGGCGCCGACTTCCGCCTGCTGCTCGTCACCGTGATCGTGGTGGCGATCCTCCTCATCGTGACCTACCGCAGCCCCGTCCTCTGGATCGTGCCGCTCGCCGTGGTCGGTCTCGCCGACGGGCTCGCCCGCGTGGTGGTCACGAGCCTCGCGGAGCCCCTCGGCATCACCGTCGACGCCTCCATCGGAGGCATCCTGAGCGTGCTCGTGTTCGGTGCGGGAACCAACTACGCCCTGCTGCTCGTGGCCCGCTACCGCGAGGAGCTCACACGCGAGGAGAACCGCCACCGCGCCATGCTCACGGCCGTCACGAGCGCGGGCCCCGCCATCGCGGCGAGCGGCGGCACTGTGGCGCTCAGCCTGCTCACCCTCCTCTTCGCCGAACTCGCGGGCAACCGGGCGCTCGGCGTGGCCTGTGCGGTCGGCGTCGTCATCGCCATCCTCTTCGCGCTGCTCGTGCTGCCGGCCGCCCTCGTCGTGTGCGGTCGAGGCCTCTTCTGGCCGTTCGTGCCCCGCGTGCACCCGGCCGAGAGCCACCACGCCACCCAGAAGCCCACCTTCTGGACCCGCCTCGGCGAGGGCGTGCGCCGCCGCCCCGCGATCGTGGCCATCGTGGCCACCCTCGGCATCGGCGTGCTCGCCCTCGGCCTCACGGGCTACCAGGTGGGCCTCTCGCAGACAGACCAGCTCATCGGTGACCCCGAGTCGGTGCAGGCCCAGCGGATCGTGGACGACTCGTTCTCAGCGGGCCTCACCGGCCAGACCATCATCCTCACACCGGATGCTGTGGTCGCCGACGCCACGAGCATCGCCGAGGGTGTGGACGGCGTCGAGTCGGTGCGACCAGGCGAGAGCGCCAACGGCCTCACGCGCCTCGACGCGACGCTCGCTGCCGAGCCCGAGAGCGAGCAGGCGTTCGCCACCATCGAGCAGCTGCGCGCCGACTACGCGGCAGCAGGCGACGGCACAGAGCTGGCACAGACCCTCGTGGGCGGCGCCGACGCCACGGCCCTCGACACCACCACGGCCGCGGAGGCCGATCAGGGCCTCGTCATCCCCCTCATCCTCGCCATCGTCTTCGTCATCCTCGCCCTGCTCCTCCGCAGCCTCGTGGCGCCCGTGCTGCTCATCGCGAGCGTGCTCGCCACCTTCTTCGCGAGCCTCGGCGCCTCGAACGTGATCTTCCAGAACCTCATGGGGTTCCCCGCGTTCGACTCCAACGTCATCCTGTTCGCCTTCCTCTTCCTCGTGGCGCTGGGCGTGGACTACAACATCTTCCTCACCACGAGAGCCCGCGAGGAGACCGTGAAGCACGGCACGAGGGCGGGCATGGTGCGCGCCTTGAGCTCCACGGGCGGCGTCATCACGAGCGCGGGCATCCTCTTGGCGGCGGTCTTCGCGGTGCTCGGTGTGCTGCCCGTGGTGGCGCTCACCCAGATCGGCGTGATCGTGTGCATCGGCGTGCTGCTCGACACCCTCGTGGTGCGCACCGTGCTCGTGCCCGCACTCGTGTTCCTCACGGGCGACGCCTTCTGGTGGCCGTCCCGCCCGGCGAAGAACGCGATCGACGGCGAGGCGACGGATGGCGCAGCGGACTCACCGGATCAGGCACCGGATGGCGGCGCGGGCGCACACGCGAGGCACTCAGCCGCGGCTCGGTAAACTGGTGGCACGCGTGCCAGCAGAATCGAGGATCCCGGAGTGACCGACTCCCCCAGCACCCTCCCGCGGTCGCCCTACTGGGGCGTTCCGGTGGCCAGGGCGATCCCGTTCATCGTGACCGCGCTCGTGCTCACCTTCTCGCCGAACCACTCCGCCCAGGTGGGCCTCATCGCCTACGGCATCCTCGCCGTGATCTCCGGCGCGCTCGTCGCCGTGCTCTCGTGGCGCACGCTCGCGGAGCGGTCCCTTCGCGTGACCTTCCTCATCCAGGGCATCTCCGGCGTCGTCTTCGGCGCGCTCGCTCTGGCCCTCAACGGGGGCGGTCTCGGGTTCCTGCTGTTCTGCGCCACCATGAACTCGGCCATCGGCGGGTTCCTCGAGCTCTACACGGGTCTCCGCCACTCCAAGAACCCGGCCTCGCGCGACTGGGCCATCACCGGCGCCCTCACCGTGATCTTCTCGCTCGTGCTGATCTTCTTCCCCACCGACCCGGTCTTCGTGGTGGGCATGCTCGGCGCCTTCAGTGCGATCGTCGGCCTGCTCCTGGTCATCGGTGGTCTCTCCCTGCGCTGGGGCGTCCAGGCTCCCGCATCCGCTCCCCGAACCGCGAAGATCCGAACCGAGAAGACACCGTGACCCAACCCTCGAGGCGAGATCGGCTCAAGCCGGTCGAACTGCTCGTCCTGTCCGCCATCCTGTCGCTCTTCGTGGGCCTGACGGTGCTCCTGACCACCCGCGACCCGATCCTCGCGGCCATCTTCTTCGGCGTCGCGTTCATCGTGGTGCTCGTGGTGATGGCGATGTTCTCGCTCACCATCAAGCCCAACGAGCGCGAGCAGCACGAGATCGACGACGAGGACGGCGACCACCCCAAGGGCCACTAGGGCCCCACACCCGGCCCGTCAGTCGGCGGGCGTCGGGAGGATGTGGTCGACGAGCTCGGAGGCGAGGCCCGTGTAGCCGGCCGGCGTGAGCGCCACGAGCCGCGCCTTCGCGTCGGCGCCGATGTCGAGGCCCTGCACGAACTCCACGAGCTCGGCCTGGCCGATGCGACGGCCGCGGGTGAGCTCCTTGAGCAGGGCGTACGGATCCGCGATCGACGAGCGCCCCGCGGTGACCTCGGCGCGCACCACGGTCTGGATCGCCTCGCCGAGCACCTCCCAGTTGCCGTCGAGATCCGCGGCCAGCGCCACCCGGTTGAGCGCGATCTGGCCGAGCCCGCCCTTGATGTTGTCGAGCGCCAGCAGCGAGTGGCCGAGGGCGACACCGATGTTGCGCTGCGCCGAGCTGTCGGTGAGGTCGCGCTGCAGGCGCGAGGTCACGAGCGTGGCGGCGAGCGAGTCGAGCAGCGCGCTTGAGAGCTCGAGGTTGGCCTCGGCATTCTCGAACCGGATGGGGTTGACCTTGTGCGGCATCGTCGACGAGCCCGTGGCACCCGCCACCGGGATCTGGGTGAAGTACCCGATGGAGATGTAGGTCCACACGTCGGTGCACAGGTTGTGCAGGATGCGGTTGGCGTGGCTGATGCGGTTGTAGAGCTCCGCCTGCCAGTCGTGAGACTCGATCTGCGTGGTGAGCGGGTTCCAGACGAGGCCGAGCGAGGTCACGAAGCCGCGCGAGATGGCCTGCCAGTCGGCACCGGGCTCGGCCACGAGGGCGGCCGCGAAGGTGCCGGTGGCACCCGAGAACTTGCCGAGGTACTCGGTGGCCTCGATCTGCGCCTTCACGCGCTCGAGGCGGTGCACGGTGACCGCGAGCTCCTTGCCCATGGTGGTGGGCGTCGCGGGCTGGCCGTGGGTGTGGGCGAGCATGGGCTCGTCGCGGTACTCCACGGCCTGGCGGCGGAGCTCCTCGATGACCGCGGTGAACGCCGGCAGCCACACGTCGGTGACGGCCGAGCGGATGGTGAGCGCGTAGGAGAGGTTGTTGATGTCCTCGCTCGTGCAGCCGAAGTGGGTGAGCTCGGCGATGGCCCCGAGGCCGAGGTCGGTGAGCTTGCGCCGCACGTAGTACTCCACGGCCTTCACGTCGTGCCGCGTCGTGGCCTCGAGTTCGGCGATCTGGTCGATGTCGTTCTGCCCGAACTCCTGCACGACCGAGCGCAGGCGGCGCGAGATCTCGGGGTCGAGCGGCGACGAGCCGAACATCGAGTGGTCGGTGAGGTAGAGCAGCCAGTCGATCTCCACGTGCACACGCGCCCGGTTGAGGCCAGCTTCGGAGAGGAAGTCACCGAGGGCCGAGACGGCGGGGCGGTAGCGGCCGTCGAGCGGGCTGAGCGGCTGAGGGGGCAGGGGAGGCATGAGCAGGAGGGGCTTTCGCTAGGGGGAGGGGAGAAATGCGGGTCAGCGGGCGGGCGAGTGGCGGAAGGCCGGCTCGAGCTGGCGGAACAGGGCGGCGCAGGCGTGCTCGATCTCGGCGAGCACGGCGTCGAACATGGCGGCGTCGGAGTAGTAGGGATCGCGCACGTCGGAACGGCCGGCGGCCTCGGGGTCGAAGCCGAGCAGCAGGCGCACCTTCTGCCTGTCCTCCTCGGTGCGGGCCCAGGAGCGCAGCACCCGCTCGTGGCTGCGGTCGAGCGCGATCACGAGGTCGAGCGTGTCGAACCAGCTGGCGTCGAACTGGCGCGCGCGATGGCTGCTGCCGTCGTAGCCGCGCGCCTCGAGGGCCTCGACGGTGCGCGGATCCGCGTGCTCGCCCACGTGCCACTCGCCCGTGCCGGCGCTCGTCACCACCACGCGGGAGGAGAGGCCAGCCTTCTCGACCAGATCGCGCAGAACGATCTCGGCCATCGGTGAGCGGCAGATGTTGCCGGTGCAGACCATGCTGATGCGGAACGCCTCATCGAGGGGTTCGTCGAGGTCGCGGGGCATCTGCCCATTGTGGCACTCAGCGGCGTCGGCTGTCTCCTGCCAGCGGGCGCAGGATGGCGCCGATGATGGCCGAGAGGATGGCCAGCACGAGGGCACCGAGCACGGTCCACCAGAAGCCCTCGACGGTGAGGCCGAAGCCGAACCAGCCGGTGACCACCGAGACCAGCCAGAGCAGGAGCGCGTTCACGAAGAGCGAGATGAGGCCGAGCGTGAGGATGTAGAGGGGGAAGGCCACGACGCGGATGATCGAGCCGATGATGCCGTTGACGAGACCGAAGACGAAGGCCACGAAGAGGTAGGTGAGCACGGTCTCGAGGGTGCCGCCCTCGCCGAACGAGTCGATCTTGACCCCGGCGACGATGAGCGTGGTGAGCCACAGTGCGATCGCGTTGGCGACCAGGGAGACGAGGAATCTGCGCATGTGCACCACTATCCCAGAACGGATGGGCCGGTGGACATATATTCCGGAGGCGCTTTGACAGGCCGAACTAGGATGAAGCAATGACCACAGGCCCTGTGAAGCTGCGCCCCGAGATCCTGGCGCTGCCCGCCTACCGGCAGGGGCTCGCGGCCCCCAGCGGCTTCAAGCTCTCGTCGAACGAGAATCCGTTCGATCCGCTGCCCGGCGTGCTCGACGCCGTCGACGTGGCGAGTCGTCAGCTGCACCGCTATCCCAACGCGGCCGCACCCGAGATCACGGCCCGACTGGCCGCCGAGTGGGGCGTGGAGCCGGACGAGGTGATCGTGGCTGCGGGATCCGTGGCGCTGCTCATGCAGTTCACGATGGCGGCTGCGGGCCACGGCGACGAGGTCGTCTACTCCTGGCGATCCTTCGAGGTCTACCCGTGGATGACGGTGCTCCCCGGCGCCACCAAGGTGCCGGTGCCCAACACCGCCGACCACCGCCACGACCTCGACGCCATGGCGAACGCTGTGACCGACCGCACCCGCCTCGTGCTCGTCTGCAGCCCCAACAACCCCACCTCCGCCGCCGTCACGAAGGCCGAGTTCGAGGCGTTCATGGCGAAGGTGCCCGGCGACGTGCTCGTCATCCTCGATGAGGCCTACGCCGAGTTCGTGACCGATCCCGCCGCCGTCAACGGCCGGGCGCTCGTGCGCCGGTACCCCAACCTCGTGATCCTGCGCACCTTCTCGAAGGCCTACGGGCTCGCGGGCCTGCGCATCGGCTACGGCATCGGCTCCGCCGCCGTGCTCGCCGCCGCCCGCACCACGATCGTGCCCCTCAGCCTCACCGACCACGCCCAGGTCGCCGCCCTCGCCTCGCTCGACCGCGCCGACGAGCTGCGCGCCAGGGTGGCCGACATCGCCGCCCGCCGCGACGCCGTGTACGAGGCGCTGCTCGAGCAGGGCTGGTCCACCATCCCGCGCCCGCACGGCAACTTCGTGTGGTTCCCCACGGGTGAGCGCACCGAGGAGGCGCTCGAGATCTTCCGCCGCCACGGCATCGTGGCGCGCGCCTACCTGCCGGACGGCATCCGCCTCACCATCGGCGAAGCCGAATCGGTCGAGAACGTGCTGGCCGCCTCTGAAGAGATTGCGAGGGTCATCGGTTGACCGACTCCCCCACTGTGCACACCCCCACCGTGCAGTTCCTCACCCCGGAGGGCGAGTTCGCCCCCAGCGAGGGTGCCGAGGAGTACGCCTCGTACCTCGATCGCCTCGGCGAGACCGAGCTGCGCCGCTTCTACCGCGACATGGCGGTGGTGCGCCGCTTCGACCACGAGGGCACCAACCTGCAGCGCCAGGGCCAGATGGCGCTCTGGGTGCCGAGCCACGGCCAGGAGGGCGCCCAGGTGGGCTCCGCCTACGCGGCCAAGGCGCAGGACCACATCTTCCCCTCCTACCGCGAGCACGCGGTGGGGCTCGTGCGCGGCATCGACGTGCTCTCGATCGTGGAGATGCTGCGCGGCAACACGCACGGCGGCTGGGATCCGACCGATCCCTCGAACGGCAACTTCCACGGCTACTGCCTCGTGATCGGATCGCACTCCCTGCACGCCACCGGTTACGCGATGGGCATGCAGCGCGACGGCGTGGTCGGAACGGGCGACGAGACCGTCGACGCGGCCGTGCTCGCCTACTTCGGAGACGGCGCCACCTCGCAGGGCGACGTGAGCGAGGCCTTCGTGTTCTCGGCCTCCAACCAGTCGCCCAACGTCTTCTTCCTGCAGAACAACCACTGGGCCATCTCGGTGCCCGTGACCGTGCAGTCGCGCACCCCGCTCTACCTGCGCTCGCGCGGCTTCGGCATCCCGAGTGTGCAGATCGACGGCAACGACGTGCTCGCGAGCTACGCGGTGACCGCCAAGCACCTCGACGAGGCGCGCGCCGGCCACGGACCGCAGTTCATCGAGGCCCTCACCTACCGGGTGGGCGCCCACACCTCGTCCGACGACCCCTCGAAGTACCAGGACGACGCGCAGTACGCCCTGTGGGTGTCGCGCGATCCGATCATCCGCTTCGAGAAGTACCTGCGCTCGCTCGGCGAGGGCGACGCGTTCTTCGCCGAGGTGGCCGCCGAGGCGGAGGACTTCGCCGCCGACATCCGCCACCGCACCCTCGCCCTCACACCGCCCGACGCCTCGCTCATCTTCGACAACGTCTACTCGGAGCCGCATCCGGTGATCGCGGAGCAGAAGCAGTGGCTCGAGCGCTACGAGGCCTCGTTCGAGAAGGAGCAGTCATGAGCCAGGGCACCGAGACCGCCGTGGAGGAGCTGCCGCTCGCCAAGGCGCTGAACGCAGGACTCCGCAAGGCGCTCGCCGACGACCCCAAGGTGCTGCTCATGGGCGAGGACATCGGCCCGCTGGGCGGCGTCTTCCGTGTGACCGAGGGGCTGCAGGCCGAGTTCGGCAAGGATCGGGTGGTCGACACCCCGCTCGCCGAATCGGGCATCATCGGCACCGCCATCGGCCTCGCCCTGCGCGGCTACCGACCGGTGTGCGAGATCCAGTTCGACGGCTTCATCTGGCCGGGCTTCGACCAGATCACCTCGCAGCTCGCCAAGCTCACCAACCGCGGCGGCGGGGCGTTCTCGCTGCCCGTGGTCATCCGGGTGCCCTACGGCGGCCACATCGGCGCCGTGGAGCACCACCAGGAGAGCCCTGAGGCGTACTTCGCGCACACCCCGGGCCTCCGCTCGGTGAGCCCCTCGACGCCGAACGACGCCTACTGGATGATCCAGGAGGCGATCCGCTCGAACGACCCGGTGATCTTCTTCGAGCCGAAGAGCCGCTACTGGCCCAAGGGCCCCGTGGACTTCTCGGCCAGTGCGGCTCCCCTGCACGCGAGCCGCGTGGTGCGCACGGGCACCGACGTGACCCTCATCGGCCACGGCGCCATGGTGAGCGTGCTGCTGCAGGCCGCCGAGATCGCCCAGAGTGAGGGTGTGAGCGTGGAGGTCGTGGACCTGCGCTCGATCAGCCCGATCGACTACGGACCGATCCTCGACTCGGTCACGAAGACCGGCCGGCTCGTGGTGGCCCAGGAGGCCTCCGGCTTCGTGAGCGTGGGATCCGAGATCGCCGCCACCGTGGCCGAACGCGCCTTCTACAGCCTGCAGGCGCCCGTGCTGCGCGTCTCCGGCTTCGACACCCCTTTCCCGCCCGCCAAGCTCGAGACGCTCTTCCTGCCCGACGCCGACCGCGTCATGGAAGCCGTCGACCGGGCCATGGCCTACTAGGCCGCGAGGAGAATCGCATGAGCTCACAGTTCCACCTCCCGGATGTCGGCGAGGGACTCACCGAGGCGGAGATCGTCTCGTGGAAGGTCGCCCCCGGCGACACGATCGCCATCAACCAGGTGATCGTCGAGATCGAGACCGCCAAGTCGCTCGTGGAGCTGCCGTCTCCGTTCGCGGGCACCGTGGAGGGCCTGCTCGTGGAGGAGGGCACCACGGTCGACGTGGGCACCCCGATCATCTCGGTGGCCGCCACCGAAGGTGAGGAGGCCCCGCCGCCTGTTGCCGAGGTCGCCGCTTCCCCGGCCGCTGCTGCCCCCGCCCCCGCCACCGAGCTGCGGGCCACCGAGTCGCTCGCCGCGACCGCTCAGAGCACGGCCGCCGCCGAGACGCCCGCGCCGGCTCCGGCCGAGGCCTCCTCGGGCGCCGTGCTCGTGGGCTACGGCATCAAGGGGCACGTCTCGAGCCGCCGCACCGGCCGGTCGCGTCGCCCCGCCATCCCGGCGATCGGCGAATCCGCGGGGTCCACGGCGCCGACCGCGCGCCCGGCCCGCATCAACCAGCCGATCCCCGGCATCCCGGTCATCGCGAAGCCGCCCATCCGCAAGCTGGCCAAGGATCTCGACGTCGACCTCAACGAAGTGACGCCCACGGGCCTCATCGGCGACATCACGCGCGACGACGTCATCCGGCACGCCGAGCAGGCCAAGGTGTTCCACAACATCGAGACCCCGCAGTGGGCGCCGGTGCGCGAGGAGCGGATCCCCGTCAAGGGCATGCGCAAGCACATCGCGAAGGCCATGGTGGCGAGCGCCTTCACGGCCCCGCACGTCTCGGTGTTCGTCGACGTGGATGCCACGCGCACCATGGAGTACGTCAAGCGCCTCAAGACCTCCCCCGACTTCACGGGAGTGAAGGTCTCGCCCCTGCTGATCATGGCGAAGGCCATCATCTGGGCGGTGCGCCGCAACCCGATGGTCAACTCGGCGTTCACCGAGAAGGAGATCATCGTGCGCAACTACGTCAACCTCGGGATCGCCGCGGCGACGCCCCGCGGGCTGATCGTGCCGAACATCAAGGACGCTCACGACATGTCGATGCTCAAGCTCGCCGAGTCGCTCGAGCAGCTCACGCTCACCGCTCGCGAGGGTCGCACCTCGGCCGCCGACATGGCCGACGGCACCATCACCATCTCGAACATCGGTGTCTTCGGCATGGACACGGGCACCCCGATCCTCAACCCCGGCGAGGTCGCGATCATCGCGCTCGGCACCATCAAGCAGAAGCCCTGGGTGGTGGACGGCGAGGTGCGGGTGCGCTACGTCACCACCATCGGCGGCAGCTTCGACCACCGCGTGGTGGACGGCGACGTGGTGAGCCGGTTCGTGGCCGACGTGGCGTCGATCATCGAGGAGCCCGCACTGCTGCTCGACTGATCGCGACTGGACTGAGTGCGACCGGGCTGGGCGGTGGGCTCTGTCAGCCGGCCGCGGGTGTCGGCGGCAGCGAGAGGTCGACGCGGCGGAGCTCCACGAGCCGCAGCCCGTTCTGGTCCCAGTAGCAGGTCTGCAGCAGCAGGTCGGCGGTGAGGCCCGCGGTGGCCGCGGCCGGGTCGTCGCCCGCGTGGGCATCCCTGCTGCCGGTGACCTGGTAGTCGCCGTCGAGCTCGGTGCCCCGGATCGACACGAGGTCGCCGTCTTCGAGCTCGAGCACGACCTCGCCCTCGCAGTAGGTGTGGGCGCCCACGATCGGGGCCACGGCGCCGATGTCCATGCGCACCCACTGGCACTCGTCGAGCTCGGCCTGGTGCCCGCGGGCTGTGACCGCGATGGATTCGTGCAGCTGCGGCCGCGGTTCCACCACCGTCTCGGTGGTGACCTCGGGAGCGGGACTCGGCGGAGGCACCGGCACCGGGGACTCCCCCGCGGTCGCCCCGGCAGCGGAACCCGCCGCGGGAGCCCCGGCCAGCGACACACCGGAGGCCGACGCGGCCGACGTGGGCACGGGGCGGGTGGCGATGCCCCAGGTGGCCCCCGCCACGACGGCGACGGCGACGAGCACGAGGGCGATGCGGCCCGGGAGGACCGCTCGGCGTCGTGCACGGTGGTACTCGGCGAAATCCGGATGCACGGCTGCATCGTAGTCAGCCGCCGTGTCCATCCGGGGTCCATTTGGTATTGAAAATGATTATCAATACACTCAAGGGGTGAAGAAGACACTCCTCCTCCCCGTGCTCCTGTCGGCCTCCGCTCTCGCGCTCGCGGGATGCGCCTCCTCGGGAGGGGCCGCCGCCGGTGACGACGGCGCTCCCGAGCAGCTCTCGGTGGTGGCGACGACCACCCAGGTGGCCGACTTCACCCGCCAGGTGGCGGGTGATGCGGCCTCGGTGACGCAGCTCATCCAGCCCAACCAGAGCGCTCACACCTACGACCCGTCGGCAGCCGACCTCGCCGCTCTCGGTTCGGCCGACGTGCTCGTGATCAACGGCGCGGGGCTCGAGGAGTGGCTCGACGACGCCATCACCGCCTCGGGCTTCTCGGGCACCACGATCGACGCCTCCACGGGCATCGAGCTGTCGGACGAGGCTGCCGGCGACGAGCACGCCGAGGACGATCACGCCGAGGACGAGCACGCCGACGAGCCCGCGGGCGAAGAGCACGCGGAGGACGAGCACGCCCACGAGGGCGGCAACCCGCACATCTGGACCGACCCGAAGCGCGCCCAGCAGATGGTCCAGAACATCGAGACCGGTCTCGTGGAGGCCGATGCCGCCGCCTCCACCGACTTCGAGACCAACGCCACCGCCTACGAGGCGAAGCTCGGTGAGCTCGACGACTGGATCCGCAGCAACGTCGACCAGGTGCCCGCCGCCGACCGCCTGCTGGTCTCGAACCACGACGCCTTCACCTACTTCGTGGACGCCTACGGCATCACCTACGTCGGATCCGTGATCCCGAGCTTCGACGACAACGCCGAACCGAGCGCGGCCGAGATCGACGAGCTCGTGGCCAAGATCAAGGAGACAGGTGTGAAAGCCGTGTTCTCCGAGGCCTCCATCTCGCCGAAGGCCGCCGACACCATCGCCGCCGAGGCGGGGGTCACGGTCTACTCGGGCGACGAGGCGCTCTACGGCGACTCGCTCGGGCCGGAGGGCAGCGACGGAGCCACCTACCTCACCTCGCAGATCCACAACGCCACCGTGATCGTCGAATCCTGGGGCGCCACCCCCAGCGCGGTGCCCGCCGACCTGGAAGACTGACCGGATGACAGAACGCGCCGCCGCAGCGACCCCGCCCGCGTCCGCCCCCGCTCTGCGGGTGGCGGGCGCGGCGTTCGCGTACGGCGCGCAGACGGTGCTCGAGGGCATCTCGATCGAGGTGGCCCCCGGCGAGGCCGTGGCGCTCATCGGCCCCAACGGTGCGGGCAAGTCCACGCTCCTGAAGGGCATCCTCGGCCTCGTGCCGCTCGTGGCGGGCTCCATCGAGGTGGCAGGGCAGCGCCCCGGCCAGCGCTCCGCCGAGGCGATCGGCTACATGCCGCAGCACGACGACCTCGATCCGCAGTTCCCCGTGACCCTCGAGCAGGTCGTCATGATGGGTCGCTACCGGTCGCTCGGCTGGTTCCGGCTGCCGCGTGCCGCCGACCGCGCCGCCGTGGCGCGCGCCATCGCCTCCGTGGGGCTCACCGACCGGGCCAAGCGCCGGTTCGGCGACCTCTCCGGCGGTCAGCAGCAGCGCGGCATCCTCGCCCGATCGATCGTCTCCCGGCCCGGCCTCCTGCTGCTCGACGAGCCCTTCAACGGTCTCGACCAGACCAACCGCACGGCCCTCGTGGCCACCCTCGCCGAGCTCAAGCGCGAGGGAGTGGCGGTGCTCGTCTCCACCCACGACGTCGACCTCGCCCGCCAGGTCTGCGACCGCGTGCTGCTGCTCGACGGGCGCCAGGTGGCCTACGGCGAGCGGGAGGACGTGCTCTCGCTCTACACGCCCACCCCGCCCCGGACCTGCTGACGGTGGACCCCGCCGCCTTCCTCCTCGACCCCTTCGCCCTGCCCTTCATGGCGAAGGCGCTCGGCGTGCTGCTCGCGCTCGCCGTGGTGGCCGGCGTCATCGGCGTGCTCGTGAACCTCAGGGCGCTCGAGTTCGTGAGCGACGGCCTCGTGCACGCCGTGTTCCCCGGGCTCGTGATCGGTTTCGTGGTGGCGGGGCGCGAGGGCCTCTACGTCGGGGCCGTGATCGCGGCGGTCGTGGCCGCGATCGTGCTCACGCTCGTGAGCAGGCGGGCGGGATCCTCGGATGCGCCGACCGCGATCGTGCTCACCGGCATGTTCTCGATCGGCATCATCGTGGTCTCCACCCAGAGCGACTACGTGGGCCAGCTCGACCAGCTGCTGTTCGGCCGACTGCTCACGGTGACGGATGCCGACCTCGTGCAGACCGTCGTGGTCTGCGCGATCGCCCTCGTGCTCGTGCTCGTGACCTTCAGGGGCCAGCTGTTCAGGGCCTTCGACGTCGACGGCGCCGCGGCGGCGGGCTACCGCGTGCTCGCGCTCGACCTCACGCTCAACGTGGCCATCGCGCTCGTGGTGGTGGCCGCCTCGAACGCGGTGGGCAACCTGCTCGTGCTCGCGGTGCTCATCGTCCCGGGGGCGGTCGGTCGCCTCATCGCGGGGCGGATCGGGCTCATCGTGGCGCTCGCCGCCGCCTTCGCCGCCCTCTCGGGGTGGATCGGGCTCTCGGTGGCCTTCGCCCTCTCGGTGGGTGCGGGAATCCCGGCCCCGAGCGGCGCCACGGTCGTGCTCGTGGTGGTGGCGGGCTACCTCGTGGTGCTCGTCGCCCGGGTGCTCGTGGATGCCACGCGCCGGATGCGGGCGGTGAGCTGATGGGGTACTACGAGCGCGCCCTCCTCATCGCGATCCTGCTCGGCGTGGTCTGCGGCCTCGTGGGCACCGTGGTGGTGCTGCGCCGCCGGGCCTTCTTCACCCAGGCGCTCACGCACGCCACCTTCCCCGGAGCGGTGCTGGCGGCGGCGCTCGGTGTGAACGTCATGATCGGGGCCTTCGCCTCGAGCGTGCTGCTCATCGCGGCGATGACCCTCCTGGGCCGGGTCGCCCGGCAGGGCGCCCAGGTGGCCTCGGGGGTCGTGCTCACCACGGGATTCGCGCTGGGGGTGTTCCTGCAGGCCTTCTTCCCGCAGCTGCCCATCCACGTCGACAGCTACCTCATCGGCTCGATCCTCAACGCCACCGACAGCGACCTCGCGGCCACGGCCGTGGTGCTCGGCGTCTCGCTCCTGGCGCTGCTCCTCACGGGCAAGGAGATCCTCTTCTCCACGCTCGATCCGCTCGGCTTCCGGGCCGCGGGGTACCGGGAGTGGGTGATCGAGGCCATCACGCTCACCCTCGTGGTGATCACGGTCGTGACGGCCATGCCCGCCGTCGGAGCCATCCTCGCCCTCGCGCTCATCGCCGCCCCCGCGGCCGCCGCGCGCCTGCTCGCCCGCTCCACGACGCAGATCTTCGTGCTGGCCCCCGTGATCGGCGCGCTCTCGGGAGTCATCGGGGTCGTCGCCTCCCGCGGTCTCGGCATCGCCGCCGGCGCCGCCATTTCGCTCACGGCGGCGCTCTTCTTCGTGCTCGCCCTGGGGGTCTCACGGCTGCGCACGTTACGGTGGAAGGGCAGGACGATGACGGAAGAGGCGGCGCGGACGTGAAGCGGAACACCTGGCAGCGGGAGGCCGTGCGCTCGGCCCTCGGCACGCAGATGGGCTTCGTGAGCGCGCAGGGGCTGCACTCCTCGCTCAAGAACTCGGGCTCCCACATCGGCCTCGCCACGGTCTACCGCGCTCTCGCCGATCTGGCGCAGGAGGGCGAGGCGGATTCGCTGCAGTCGCCGGAGGGCGAGTCGCTCTACCGCGCGTGCTCGCTCGAGCACCACCACCACCTGATCTGCCGCAGCTGCGGCCTCACGGTCGAGATCGAGGCCGACGAGGTGGAGGAGTGGGCCCGCCGCACCGCCCAGCTGCACGGCTTCAGCCGCCCCGAGCACGTGGTCGACATCTTCGGGTTCTGCTCGGCCTGCGTGGCCCCGCCCGCCGGCGACGCGCACTGAAGCGACGTGCACTGAGCCGAGTTGCCGTGAGGCCCCTGGTCGTCTAGGGTTGTCAGGTTGGGTGGAATCCTCCGCCCATTGTGCGCGCGCCGACTTGGCGGGCGTGCCGACAAGTCATCTTGGGTGAAGCACTCGCTTCACGGTAACCAAATGGAGGAAACAATGGCAGCAGTGTGCCAGGTGACTGGAGCCGTTCCCGGCTTCGGTCACAACATCTCGCACTCGCACCGGCGCACCAAGCGCCGCTTCGACCCCAACGTGCAGAAGAAGACGTACTACGTGCCGTCGCTCCGCCGTAACGTGACCCTGACGCTCAGCGCCAAGGGCATCAAGGTCATCGACGTCCGCGGCATCGAGTCCGTCGTCAAGGACATCCAGTCTCGGGGGATCAAGCTCTAATGGCCAAGCAGCAGGACGTCCGTCCCATCATCAAGCTCCGTTCGACGGCAGGCACCGGTTACACCTACGTGACCAAGAAGAACCGTCGCAACGACCCCGACCGTCTCGTGCTCAAGAAGTACGACCCCGTCATCCGCAAGCACGTCGACTTCCGAGAGGAGCGGTAACCACATGGCCAAGAAGAGCAAGATCGCCCGCAACGAGCAGCGCAAGGTGATCGTGGACCGCTACGCGGCCAAGCGCCTCGAGCTGAAGAAGGCTCTCGTGAGCCCCACGTCGACCGACGAGGAGCGCGAAGCCGCTCGCCTCGGTCTGCAGAAGCTCCCCCGCAACGCGTCGCCGATCCGTGTTCGCAGCCGCGACGCCGTCGACGGCCGCCCCCGCGGTGTCCTCACCAAGTTCGGTATCAGCCGTGTGCGCTTCCGCGACATGGCTCACCGGGGCGAATTGCCGGGCATTACGAAGTCCAGCTGGTAAATTACCCCCGGTCGAACAGACCAACCGAACTGGCCCGCGAGGCCGGGTCCGTTCCTAGTAAACAGCTACATCTGTAGCGAAGAGGTCCGAGGAGGACACCTTAATGGCTGACAAGTCACTCAACAAGACCGAGCTCGTCGCAGCCGTCGCAGCCGCTTCCGGCCAGACGCAGGCTTCCGTCAACGAGGTGCTCGACGCTCTCTTCTCGACGCTGGCCGACTCGGTCGCCTCCGGCACCAAGGTCACCATCCCGGGCTGGCTCGCCGTCGAGCGCACCTCGCGTGCCGCTCGCACCGGCCGCAACCCGCAGACGGGCGCCACCATCGAGATCCCCGCCGGTCACTCGGTCAAGATCTCGGCCGGCTCCAAGCTGAAGGCTGCCGCCAAGTAGTCAGTAGTCCTCACCGGCCCTTCGGGTCGGCACACCTCGAAGGCGTCGACCACGGTCGGCGCCTTCGTCGTTTCCGCGCACAGAGACAGAACGCCCAGATGCGCCGCGTACAGTAGTCAGGTGCTGAGAGTCGTGCGTGTCGCAGGCCCGGCCACGCTCGTCGTGGTCGCGTTCGCCGCACTCCTCGTGGGGCTCGCGATCGGCGGCGGGGCCGCTCCCCAGCTGCTCGAGGATCCGGGATCCGTGGTGCGCTACGGCCTGCCCATGGCCAAGCTGCTCGTGAACATCTCGGCGGCCGGCATGATCGGCGCCCTCGGCCTCGCGCTGTTCGCCATCCCGCCCGCGAGCCCGTCGTTCTCGCGTGCGCTCGACGTGGGAGCCGGATCCGCCGCGCTCTTCACCGTGGCCTCCGCCCTCACGGGCTTCTTCAGCTACCTGAGCGTGACCGCGCGGGCGCTGAGCTTCGACGACGCGTTCAGCCAGGGCCTCGGCCAGTTCCTCACCCAGATCGAGCTCGGGCAGGCCTGGCTCGCCACCACGCTCATCGGCGCGGTCATCACGGTGCTGTGCTTCGCCGTGCGCAACCTCACCGCGCTGCTCTTCGTAGGGGCCCTCGCCGTGGTGGCGCTCATCCCCATGGCCCAGCAGGGCCACGCCGCCGGCACCGACGGGCACGACGCGGCCGTGGCGGCCCTCGGCCTGCACCTCGTCTTCGCCGCCGCCTGGCTCGGCGGTCTGCTCGTGATCGCGCTGCTGAGCCGCGGCCTCGACACCCCTCGCCTCGTCGCGGTGGTGAGCCGCTACTCCTCGGTCGCGCTCGTGTGCTTCGTGGTGGTCGCCGCCTCGGGCTACGTGAGCGCCGAGCTGCGGATCGGCTCGCTCGACCGGCTGCTCACCCCCTACGGCCTGCTCGTCCTCGTGAAGGTCGGCTCGCTCATCGCGCTCGGCCTCATCGGCGCCGTGCACCGCCGCTTCGTGATCCGCAAGCTCGAGGGCACGGGCCGCCGCCGTCACCTCTGGTGGCTTGTGGTGGCCGAACTGGGCTTCATGGGCATCGCCACGGGCTTCGGCGCGGCCCTCGCCCGCACGGCCACCCCCATTCCCGAGACGGTGCCGCCCGAGCAGACGGCCGCGCAGATCCTCACGGGCGAGCCCCTTCCCCCCGAGCTCTCGGCCTCGACCTTCCTCGCCCAATGGAACTTCGACCTCATCTGGATCCTCGTCTGCGCCTTCGGGATCGTGTTCTACCTGGCCGGCGTCATCCGCTTGCACCGCAGGGGCGACCGCTGGCCGTGGTACCGCTCGGTGCTCTGGATCGCCGGACTGCTGCTGCTCTTCTACGTGACCAACGGCGGGCTCAACGTCTACGAGAAGTACCTCTTCAGCGTGCACATGTTCGGGCACATGACGCTGAGCATGGCCATCCCCGTGCTGCTCGTGCTCTCGGGCCCCGTGACACTCGCCCTGCGCGCCATCAAGAAGCGCGACGACGGCACCCGCGGGTTCCGGGAGTGGATCCTCCTCGGTGTGCACTCCAAGTTCGCCTCGGTGGTGGCCAATCCCATCGTGGCGGGTGTGCTCTTCGCCACGAGCCTCGTGGCGTTCTACTACACGCCGCTCTTCCGCTGGTCGATGGAGAACCACATCGGGCACGAGTGGATGATCGTGCACTTCCTCATCGTGGGCTACCTCTTCGTGCAGGCGCTCATCGGCATCGACCCGGTGCCGTACAAGCTGCCCTACCCCTTCAAGCTCGTGCTGCTGCTCGCCACGATGGCGTTCCACGCGTTCTTCGGGCTCGCGCTCATCGAGGGCAACGGACTGCTGCTGGCCGACTGGTACGGCGCCACGGGTCGCGACTGGGGGCAGAGCGCGCTCGACGACCAGCGCACGGGCGGCGGCATCGCCTGGAGCATCGGCGAGGTGCCGACGTTCATCATCGCGCTCATCGTGGCGGTGCAGTGGTCTCGCAACGACAAGAAGGAGACCAGGCGGCTCGACCGCAAGGCCGACCGCACGAACGACGCCGAGCTCGGCGAGTACAACGCCATGCTCGAGAAGCTGTCGCAGAACGGCGGCCGGAGGTGAGCGGCGACCAACCCGCTGCGGATCGGCCCGGTGTCGATCCGCACTGCCCGGTCTGCGGCTCGCTCGTGTTCCCCGAGACGCTCAGGTGTCCGAGCTGCTCGACCGACCTCGCCTTCGATCCGGCCTCCGGCTCGTTCGTGGCGCTCGACGCCGCCGCCGGTCACCACCCGTGCGTCAATCGCGACTCGCGCTGCTCGTGGCTGGCCGACGGCGACCAGCCGGGAACCCCGTGCCTGAGCTGCCGACTCACCCGCCGGCGGCCCGCCGACGACGACGCGGCGGCGCTGCGGAGGCTCGCGAAGGTCGCCGCCGACAAACGCCGACTGCTCGTGCAGCTCATCGATCTCGGGCTGCCGATCGAGCCGCACTACGTGAAGAAGGGCGGCCTCGCCTTCGACCTCGTGTCGAGCGTAGGCGGTCCCCCCGTCACCATCGGGCACTCGCGCGGCGTCATCACGATCGATCTCGCCGAGTCGCTCGACGTGCACCGCGAGACCCTGCGTGTGCGGTTCGGCGAGCCGTACCGCACCATGCTCGGGCACTTCCGGCACGAGATCGGCCACTACTACCAGAGGATGCTGCTCGACGAACCGGGGGCGGCCCCCGGCACGGGCGAGCTCTGGGAGGAGTGCAGGAGGCTCTTCGGAGACGAGCGCGCGAGCTACCGTGCCGCACGCGAGAGGCACTACCGCGAGGGCGCCCCCGAGGGGCGGATCGCGCACTACATCTCGGACTACGCCACGATGCACCCGTGGGAGGACTTCGCCGAGACCTTCGCGCACTACCTGCACATCACGGGCACCCTCTCCACGGCCGCGTACTCCGGCGTGGTGCTGCAGGCCGAGCGGATCGCGGGTTTCGAGCACGGTGACGTGGTGCCGAGGGCGTCGTACTCGGGCGCCGACTTCGACGAGGTGCTCGCCGACTGGCGCTGGCTCTCGCTCATGTTCAACCGGGTGAACCGGTCGATGGGGCTCCGGGATCTGTATCCGTTCGGCATCGTGCCTCCCGTGGCGGAGAAGCTCGCCTTCGTGCACCGCCTCGTGGTCGGTCGGGCGCGCCAGGCCGCCGGCGAAGCGCTGCGAGACGACCGCTAGCCGCGGCTCCCGAAGACCACTGCGCCCTCGGCGTCGATCGTGAGCGAGAAGGTGGAGTCGAAGGGCACCACCTGGTCGAGGGTCGTGACCGTGCCGTCGAAGAGCGAGCGGATGTCGACCCGCACGCGGGCGGACCCGGTGGAGTTCGGCACGATCCAGCTCTCCTGCCCGGCCAGGATGGTCAGCACCGGGTAGCTCTCGATCGACCACGACGGCTCGGAGGCGATGCGGTCGTTCACATCGAGCCCGAACGGGCAGCCGGGCGGGTAGAGCAGCGGCTGGTCGGCGCAGTCGTCGAGGAACTGGTCGACGGTCTTCTGCACGGTCTCGAGGAAGAGGGTCGTGGGCTGCACGTCGACGATGGCGCTGACGCTCGACGAGGGCGTGGTGGCGGTGAGCCGCGTGGGCACGGCGCCGAGGTAGGTCGACCGGTGCGAGAGCATCGTGAGGCTCGGCACGAGCACCTCGAACTCGCCGCTCGCGCGGAAGTCGCCCGGCGCACCGATCTCGACCTGCGCGGTGCCCGCCGTGATGTCGGCGGCGTGCGACACCGTGATGCCGGCATGGGCGGTGGGCGACCGCGAGAACTCCCACTGGGGGAAGAACAGCCAGCTCGTGCCGGTCTGCACCACGTCGAACTCGGTCTGACCGGGCACGGCGACGGCGGTGTCGCCGGATCCGGCACCGAGGTCGTAGGAGTAGACGATGCGGTGGCGCCCGGGCAGGATCTCGGTGTCGCTCACCTCGTCGATGGCGTCGAGCCGGCTGAGCGCATCCGCATCCACGAGCGAGGCCTCACCCGTTCCCGGGGCGTCGTCGGTGCCGAGATCCACGCCCGGCGTGGCCAGAGCCGCATCCACGTCGTGGTCGGAGAGCGCCTCGAGGTACATGCGCACGAAGGCGGAGGCGCTGTAGACCTCTCGATTGAGGATGCCGATGGCGGCGAAGAGGGCGGCGACCGTGAGCAGCAGCAGCCCTGTGTAGATCACGATCGACCGGTGCAGCGCGGTGCGCGTCTCCACATCGGCCGGATCCATGTGCACAGTTTAGGCGGGGCCCGGATTCCCGCCCTGGCAGAGCGGTAGATTGGTCGGATGGCACGCCCCACCCTCTCGGCCGAACAGCAGCGGGTGTTCGACCTCGTGGAGGGCACCCGCAACCACGTGTTCGTCACCGGGCGCGCCGGTACGGGCAAGTCCACGCTGCTCAACCACCTCTCGTGGAACACCGAGAAGCAGCTCGTCATCTCGGCCCCCACGGGGGTCGCTGCGCTCAATGTGGGCGGGCAGACCATCCATTCGCTCTTCCGGCTGCCCATCGGGGTCATCGCCGATCACGACATCGAGCAGAACCGCGAGGTCAAGAAGCTCCTCAACACGATCGACACGCTCGTGATCGACGAGGTCTCCATGGTCAACGCCGACCTCATGGATGCGATCGACCGCTCGCTGCGTCAGGCGAGGCAGCGCCCGCTCGAGGCCTTCGGCGGGGTGCAGGTGGTGCTGTTCGGCGATCCGTACCAGCTGGCGCCCGTGCCGGGTGACAGCGACGAGCGCGCCTACTTCACCGACCACTACCGCTCGATGTGGTTCTTCGACGCGAAAGTGTGGGAGGAGGCTCCGCTCGAGATCGTGGAGCTCACCGAGATCCACCGCCAGCACGACGACGAGTTCAAGTTCATGCTCAACGCCGTGCGCTTCGGCATGGTCACCAAGGAGATCGCCGACGTGCTCAACAGCACGGGGGCCCGCACACCCGCGCCCGACACGGCCATCACGCTCGCCACCCGCAACGACTCGGTGAACAGGATCAACCAGGCCGCGCTCGGCAAGCTCCCCGGTCGCGTGCTGTCGGCGAAGGCCGAGATCAGCGGCGATTTCGGCGGCCGCGCGTATCCGGCCGACGAGAAGCTCGAGCTCAAGGTGGGCGCGCAGGTGATGTTCCTGCGCAACGACGCCGAGGGGCGCTGGGTCAACGGCACCGTGGGCACGGTCACCAAGATCTCGTCGACCGTGTGGGTGGAGGTCGGAGGCGACGTGCACGAGGTCGATCCGGTGGCCTGGGAGAAGCACCGCTACTCCTACTCCCCCGAGTCGAAGCAGCTCACCAAGGAGGTCATCGGCGAGTTCACGCAGTTCCCGCTGCGCCTCGCCTGGGCCGTCACCATCCACAAGTCGCAAGGTCAGACCTACGACGAGGCGGTGGTCGATCTCGGGGCTCGCGTGTTCAGCCCTGGCCAGACGTACGTGGCGCTCTCCCGCCTCACGTCGCTCTCGGGCCTCTACCTCACCCGCCCGCTCCGCCCCTCCGACATCATCGTCGACCCCGCCGTGCAGTCCTTCATGAGCCGCCGCCCCGCCCCCGAGACCCCCTGAACGGGGGCGTTCACCGGGCCGCTGGGTGACTCCCGCGGGCGCTAGCCTTCGGAGTGGAGGGGACACTCATGGCTACGCTGCTGTATCGGATCGGTCTGTTCGCTGCTCGACGGAGCATCGCGGTGATCGTCGGATGGATCGTCATCCTCGGTCTCGCGATCACGGGGGCCGGCGCTCTCGGCGGCACGATGTCGTCGTCGTTCACCATTCCCGGCACCGAGGCGCAGTCGGCGATCGACATGCTCGACCAGCGGTTCCCCGCCGCCTCGGGCGGCTCGGCGAAAGTCATCTACGTGGCGCCCTCCGGCCAGACCATCGACGGCTTCGAGACCCAGATCGCGAGCTCGGTCGACGCCCTCACGAAGCTCGATCACGTCTCGTTCGTCACGAGCCCCTTCGCCGCCGACGCGACCGCCCAGATCAACGCCGACCGCACGATGGCCTACGCGAACGTGCAGTACGACGTGGCCACCACCGAGCTCACCACCGCGCAGAACGAGGCGGTCGTGGCGGCGGGCGACATCGCGCAGGGCGGCGGGCTCACCGTGGCCTTCTCCGGCGTGACCGACCCGCCGGAATCCGGTGTGGACTACACCGAGGCCGTCGGCCTCGTCGTGGCGTTCATCGTGCTCATCATCACGTTCGGCTCGCTGCTGGCCGCCGGCATGCCGCTCGTGACCTCGATCATCGGCGTGGCCGTCACGTCCACCGCCATCACGATCGTCTCGGGCTTCGTGAGCATCTCGTCGACCGCTCCCCTGCTCGCGACCATGCTGGGGCTCGCCGTGGGCATCGACTACGCGCTCTTCATCGTGGCCAGGCACCGCACGCACCTCATCGAGGGAATGGAGCCGAAGGAGTCCGCTGCCACCGCCGTGGCCACGGCCGGCAGCGCCGTGGTGTTCGCGGGCCTCACCGTCATCATCGCGCTGCTCGGTCTCTCGGTGGTGCAGATCCCGTTCCTCACGGTCATGGGCCTCGGCGCGGCCCTCTCCGTGGTGATCGCCGTGCTCGTGGCGCTCACGCTGCTGCCCGCCATCCTGGGCCTCTTCGGGCGGAGGCTCATCCCGAAGCCCACCTCCCGGTCCGCCAGGCGGGAGCTCGCCTCGGCCGACCCCACCTCGACGCGCCGCACCCTCGGCGCCCGCTGGGTGGCGCTCGCCACCGCCAAGCCGATCATCACGGTGATCGTGGTGGTCATCGGGCTCGTGACGGTGGCGCTGCCCGCGCTCTCCGGATCGCTCAGGCTCACCCTCCCCGACGCGGGCTACAACCCCGAGGGCACGATGTCGCGCGAGGGCTACGACCTGCTCAAGACGGGCTTCGGCGAGGGCTTCAACGGCCCCCTCCTCGTGACGGCCGACATCTCCCAGGTCACCGACATCGTGCCGGCGCTCGACGCCCTGCACGACCAGTTCACGGGGCTCGACGACGTGGCCTCCGTGAGCCAGGCCGGCCCCAACCCCACGCTCGACATGGCGATCGTCTCGATCATCCCCTCGAGCGCGCCCGACAGCGTGCAGACCGAGGCGCTCGTGCACACGATCCGTGACATGGCCCCCGCCTTCGAGGAGGCCAACGGGTTCACCTACCAGGTGACGGGGCAGACCGCGCTCGGCATCGACGTCTCCGCCCAGCTCGGCTCGGCGCTGCTGCCCTACGGAGTGGTGGTGGTGGGGCTCTGCGTCATCCTGCTCACGATCGTGTTCCGCTCGCTCGCCGTGCCGATCTCGGCCACCATCGGCTACCTGCTCTCGGTGGGGGCGTCGTTCGGCATCGTCACCGCGGTCTTCGAGTGGGGATGGCTGTCGGACGTCTTCGGGGTCGCCAAGGTGGGGCCGGTGATCAGCTTCTTCCCGATCCTGCTCATGGCGGTGCTCTTCGGCCTCGCGATGGACTACCAGGTGTTCCTGGTGTCGAGGATGCGCGAGGAGTTCGTGAAGACCGGCGACGCGCACTACTCGGTGAAGCACGGCTTCATCGGGGCGGCGCGCGTGGTGACGGCCGCGGCGTGCATCATGTTCGCGGTGTTCGCCTCGTTCGTGCCCGGCGGCAACGCCGTGCTGCAGCCGATCGCGCTCGGGCTCGCGGCCGGTGTGTTCATCGACGCGTTCCTCGTGCGCATGACCTTCATCCCCGCGCTCATGATGCTGCTCGGGCGGACGGGCTGGGCCATCCCGAAGGCGCTCGAGCGGGTGCTGCCGAACGTGGACCTCGAGGGCGAGGGTGTGCGGGAGATGCTCGACGCGGTGGCCTGGCGGCCGCTGCAGGACGAGGAGCCGTTCGCGGTGGCCGCCGAGCACGCGATCGTGGAGTCGGCCGCCGCCGGCGGGCTCGTGGCGCCGTTCTCGGTGCGCGCCGAGACCGGTTCGCTCGTGCTCGTGACCGGCGCCACCGGCACCCATCCCGAGGCCGTGGCCGCCGCCGTCACGGGCCGGCAGCGGCTGCTGCAGGGTCACCTGCGCGTGCTCGACCAGCCGCTGCCCGTGCACGCGGCCGTGCTGCGCCGCCACAGCATCCTCGTCTCCCGGCCCACGGAGGACGACCTGCTCTCGGACCGACTGCCGCTCGCGAAGCTGCCGGCCGGCGCCCTCAGCGTGCAGGAGCGGCTGCAGCGCGAACTCGGTGAGGAGCTCAGCGAGCTGTGGGGTGCGGAGCTCGCCGCGGAGTGGATGAGGCAGCTGGCCGTGGCCACCGCCACCGCGAGCGCCGGATCGCGTCGCGGTGCCGGGTCGGGTCGCGGTGCCGGGTCGGGACGCGGCACAGGTGTGCGACTCATCGCGATCGACGCCACGGGCATCCCCACCGCCCACCTGCAGCACGCCCTCGCCATCGTCGACGCCGCGCTGCCGCTCGAGACCACCCTCGTGGTGGCGCACCACGGAGCGCGACTCGTGGCGGGATCCCGGCCGGTGCGGGTGATCGAGCTCGCCGCCGTGGTGCCCGAGCCGCCCACTCCCCCCTCGCCCCCGGGGCAGCTGCCACCGGCCGCCATCGCCTCGCCCGACAGCCCGCCCGATGGCCCGCCAGATGGCCCGTCCGACAGTCCTCCCGACAGCCCGTCCGATCCGAACCCCCGAGAGGAGGTGACCGCATGAGCAGCCTCCGCTCCCTCGTGCGTCGCGGTGACGACGGCGGCCTCTCGCCACTGGCCAGGCGCGTAGCCGTGGTGCTCGCCGTCGTGACCCCGCTGCTCATCGCCGGAGTCGCCGTGACGGCGCTCCAGACCGATACCGCCAGCGCCGCCAGCGGCGCCGACGCCTCCACTCCCCTGCTGCCGGCGGCCGTGGTGAACCAGGACGTGCTCGTGTACGTCGGCTCCGACGGCACCGTCAGCACCACCGATCCCGGTGGCGGCACACCCGTGGCGGCAGGCAAGCTCCTCGTGAGCGAACTCACCAAGGGCACTTCGGGCGAGGGCTTCGACTGGTCGGTCACCGACTCCGGAACGGCCTCGGAGGGCCTCGGCTCGGGGCAGTTCTCGGCCGTCGTGACCATCCCCACGAACTTCTCGGCCGCCTACGCCTCCACCGCCACCACCGAGCCCGTGCAGGCGCAGCTGCAGGTGCAGACCAACGGGGCCACGAGCTACGTCACCGAGATGCTCGCGGCCGCGCTCTCCTCCGACCTGCAATCCGCCCTCTCCGAGCAGTCCACCAAGCAGTACGTCACCGGCACGCTCGGCGCGTTCACCGAGCTCGACACGCAGCTCGGCAAGGCCGCCACGGGCGCAGGAGAACTGACGAACGGGGCGACCCAGCTCGCCGGCTACTCCGGAGACCTCGCCACGGCCATCGCCGGTGCGGCCAAGGGCTCCACCGATCTCGACACCGCCGTGCAGGGCCTCGCCGTGGGCATGAACGCCATCGCGGTCGGCACGACGGATCTGCCCGTCTACGCCGACAAGCTCGCCCAGGGCACCGCCATCGTGAACGAGGGCGTCACGATCGTGCGCGGCCAGTTCCAGGACCGCGCCGCCGAGAGCCAGAGCATCACCGACCAGCAGTCGGCCCTCGCGCTCTCGCTCGGCGCACTCTACGACAGCATGGATCCGGCCGATCCGGATCGCGACGCCGTGGGTGCGGCGGCCGCAGCGGCCGGCGCGATCGCCGTGGAGCAGGGCGGCCTCACCGTGCTGCTCGACCTCGACTACCTCGGAGTCGACACGGTGCTCTCGCCCGGTGCCTCGCTCGTGAGCCAGGGGGCTGCGGAGTTCGCCGCGGATCTGCCCCTGCTCACCACCACCCTCACCGAGGTCGCCAAAGGCACCGGCGAGATCGCGGTGGGCACGGGCGAGCTGGCGAAGGGCCTCGGCGAGATCTCCACGGGAGCGACCGGCATCGCCACTGGATCGACCGAGCTCGCGACCAACCTGGGCCTTCTCTCCTCCGGTCTCGGCGAGCTGGCGACCAACGTGCCGAGCTACACCGATGCGCAGCAGCAGACCATCTCGACCGTCGTGTCCGCTCCCGTCGTGACGGAACAGACCGACATCGACGCGCTCCCCTCCCCCACCGCGGCCATCGCGGCGGTCGCCGTTCCGCTCGCGCTCTGGATCGGGGCGTTCGCGATCTACCTGCTGCTCGCGCCGTTCAGTCGGCGGGCGCTCGCCTCCACCGCATCGACCTTCCGGGTGGTGATCGGGGCGCTCGTGCCTGCCGCCGTGCTCGCGCTCGTGCAGGGCGCCGTGGTGGCCGTCGTGCTCTTCGCCGTGGGGGCCGCTCCCACGCAGGTGGCCGGCGGCATCCTGTTCTCGCTCATCATGTCGCTCGCGTTCGTGATGCTGCACCAGGGACTCGTGGCGCTGTTCGGCCAGGCGGGCAGGCTCATCTCGCTCGCCCTCGTGGTGGTGCAGATCGCGGCGGCCGCGGTGATCGTGCCGGGAGGACTGAGCTCGCCGCTCTACACGGGCCTCGCCTCGGTGCTGCCGCTGACGCATGCCGTCAAGGGCATGCAGGCCCTCATCGGGGGCGGATCACCGGGTGTCGCGGCGCAGGAGGCGCTCGTGCTGCTCGTGTTCGCGGCCGTGGGGCTCGTCTTCACCCTCATCGCCGTGAGCAGGGCCCGATCCCGGAGCACCGTGGCACCGCGGGCTGTGCTGGCCTAGCGAGATGCCCGCCTGATCAGGCGATCGCCTGGTCAGGCGAGCTGGGCGGCTGACGCCTTCGCATCGGCGAGGTCGAGGAAGAGCTCGGTGTTGAAGCGGTACGCCACGAGCACCTCGTCGATCACGCGGTCGCGCTCCGCGTCGTCCCAGCCCACGGCGTCGAGCTGGGTGCGGTAGGTCTCCTTGAACTCCTTGGGCTTCGCGATGTCGCCGAAGAGGTAGAAGCCCACGCCGTTGGTCTCGAAGCCGAACTGGCGCTGCATGAGGGTGCGGATGATCTGCCCGCCCGAGAGGTCGCCGAGGTAGCGCGTGTAGTGGTGGGCGATGAAGCCGCCGTTCCAGGTGGCCGCGACCTCCTCGATGCGCCGTACATAGCGCGCGGTGGTGGGGAGCGGTGTGATCCGCTCGCGCCAGTCGTCGCCGATGAGGAACCGCAGGTCTTCCCGGATTGCCGGGAGGCGCGTGAGCTTGGGCGAGATGAACGACGCGGCCACCGGGTCGTTCTTCATGCGGTCCGCGGCGGCCTCGAGGGCCTCGTAGATGAAGAAGTGCTGGGCCACGAGCGAGATGTAGTCGTCGCGCGTGCCCTTGCCGCTCATGAGGTCGGTCATGAAGCCAGCACCCTCGGAGTCGCTGTGACCCGTCCAGGTGCGCTCGCGGAGAGCCTGCGAGAAGGGGATTACGGCAGCCATACGATCTTTCCCAGACGGTCGAAGTTAGTGTGCCCTAACTTTAGCGACAGACGGCGCCAGGAGCCTAGGAATTTCTCACGAGTGCGCTCGGGGTTCGATCCCGAGCACGGCGCACGCGTCGTCGTAGAGCGCCACGATCTCGCGCCGCACCTCGGCGCGCTCGGTGATGGGCCCGGCGGGCCAGGCGACGGATGCTCGGGTCGCGTCGCCGCCGATCGACACGTCCCACACTCCCCCGTCGCCGTCGAGATCCACCATGGTGGCCGCCTCGGCGGAGGGATCCACGAAGGCTCGTGCGATGAGCAGGTTGTCGTCCGGGTGGTCGCCGTTCATGTGGCGGAGGATGGCGTCGACGATGTCGGGGGAGAAGGTGGTCACAGCCCCACACGCTAGTCGAGCAGCTGCGCCTGCAGGAAATACGTGGAGCGGGCGAACGAGAGCGCGGCGGCGTTCTTGTCGAGCAGGGGCAGTACGGTGGCGTTGGCGAACCCCTCGGAGGTGCCGGCGTAGCGGTGCTGCGTCACGGGTGTGCCGTGCTCCTTGAGGCGGCCCAGCAGCCTGTCGGCGTCGAGCCCGGCGAGCCAGCGCGGGTCGTCCGGTCGGTGCACGAGCACGGGGCACGGGATGATGCCGGCCTCCTCGTCGGTGAGGGCCGCGTAGTAGGCGACCACGGCATCCACCGCGCCCTGCTGGGCGAGGCGCAGTGCGAGGTGGCCGCCGAGACCGAGGCCGATCACGCCGGCCCTGGGCGCGGCAGGGGGGCCGTCGGCCGCGGGGGAGAGCGCGGCGAGCGGCTCGGGGTCGGTGCCCGCGCGGCCGAGGTCGAGGGCCGTCTCGAGGGCCGCGAGGGCGAAGCCCTCGTCGAGGCCGTCGGCGAGCTCGGTCGCTCCCTCGGGATCGATGGTCGCCACGCCGTCGAACAGGTCGGGCACCTGCACGAAGAACCCCTGATCAGCGAGGGCTCTCGCATACGCCTCGAGGTAGGGCAGGCGCCCGTAGGCGTCGTGCACGATCACCACGACCGGCCGACCGGCCTTGCCGAACTCGAGCGGCCAACCGGGGGAGGGGATCTCGACGAACTCGGGCATCAGCGCGCCTCCATCGACAAGTGGGCCACGTGCATCGCGGTCTGTCGGAGCGCCGAGAGCAGGAAGAACCCCTCGAGGCCCGCGAATCCGGCGGTCCAGTGGATGCGCTCGGCGATCTGCCAGGTCGTGGCGCCCGGCGACTCGGCGAGCACGGCGGCGACCTCGTGCGAGCGACGCACGTGGTGCCTGCGGGTGGTGTCGATGCGGTCGGCGAGGCCCGTGAAACGGTGGCCGTGGCCCGGGAGCACCTCGTAGCCGGGGTCGTCGGGGGTCTCGACCCGCGCGAACGGCTCGAGGGCGTCGAGCGAGCGCAGGTAGTCGCCGATCGCATCCGGGGTGGGGCCGCCGAGGCCGATGCCGGGGAACAGGGTGGGCAGCAGGTGGTCGCCCGTGAAGAGCAGCCGCTCGCGCTCGTCGACGAGGGCGATGTGGCCGGGCGTGTGCCCGGGGGTGGGGAGCACGCGCACGGTGCGGCCGGGGATGGCGAGGTGCTCGTCGTCGTCGAGCAGCACGTCGGCGAGCACGGGCCGGAGGGGCGCCGGGGCGGGGGAGGTGGGCGTGGTCGTAGCCGATGCTGAAGCCGTGGCCGTTGCCCCCGCCGCCACCTCGAGGGCCCCGCGCTCCCGCTCGGGCACCCCCCACTCCACGAGCTTCGCCCGGGTGGTCTCGGCCCTCGAGGGCCCCGCCTCCGCCAGCCGCAGCGCGGCCTCCTGATCGGCGCGGTGCAGGGCGAGGGGCACCGAGTGCTCGCGCTGCAGGTGCTCGGCGAGGGCGAGGTGGTCGTGGTGAAGGTGGGTCACGATCGTGGAGGCCAGATCGTGCTCCGAGCGCCCGAGGCTCTGCAGCACGGCGCTCAGGCGGGCGCGGTTGGCCCCCTCGGCGTCGTCGATGCCCGGGTCGACGAGGTGCAGCCCGTGCTGGTCGTCCTCGATGAGGTAGCTCAGGGTGAAGCGGGGCGGATGCGCGGCGCCGGTGGGCTGCGCGAGCACCCACACACCCTCGCGCACGAGAGCGGGCCCGAGGTCGGCACCCGTGCCGCCGCCGGTCTCCGCCTCGAGCTCGGCGCCGCTCACCGCCTGCAGCGGATTCACGGCAGCCGCGCGATCGTCTCGACGAAGAGGCGCGCGACGCGCGCAGCATCCACCTCGAGGGCGACATCGATCGGATGCGCCACGGGGCCGGAGGCATGCACGGCGTGCACGGTGTCCTCGCCCTGCCTCTCGCGGCGATCCACGACCGTCTGCCCGCGGCTCTGCCCCGCGAGCTCCACCCGCACCGGCAGGTGCTCGATGCGCAGCGCCCCCGGGTCCACGAGGGCGCAGACCGCCCCGGCGTCGCCGATGTGCCCGCCGTAGGAGGCGGTGACGGGGTCGTCGGCCATCGGGAAGTGGAGGAGCGCACCGGCGAGCCGTCCCGACGCGGTGGAGCTGTCGCGCAGCGCATCCGCGGCCGCTTCGTCGACGGTCACCCGGTTGAAGACGTCGAGGCCGTACATGAGGGTGGGCACGCCGGAGCCGAGGGTGATGGCCGCGGCCTCCGGGTCGTGCCACACGTTGAACTCCGCCACGGCGGTGGCGTTGCCGCCCGAGGCCGATCCGCCCATGAACACGATGCGCGCGAGGCGCTCGGCGACCTCGGGGTGCTGGCGCAGCAGCAGCGCGATGTTGGTCTGGGGTGCGAGGGCCACGATCGTGACCGGTTCGGCGCTGCCGAGGATGAGGTCGCGCAGCAGATCGACGGCGTGACGCGGATCGAGGCGCCTCGTGCTCGCGGGCAGGCGCAGGTCGCCCAGCCCGTCGGTGCCGTGCACGTGCGAGTGGCGCACGGGTTCGATGAGGGGCCTCGTGGCCCCCGCGGCGACGGGGATCTGCGGGGCGCCGGCCGCATCCAGCATCCGGAAGGTGTTGGCGACCACGTTCTCGAGAGACGTATTCCCCGCGACGCATGTGACGCCGAGCAGCTCGATGTCGGGGTGCGCGACGGCGAAGAGGAGCGCGAGCGCGTCGTCGACCCCGGTGTCGACGTCGAGCACCACGCTGTGCGTCATCGGGGGGAGCGTGTCGACCAGAGAGCCCAGGCCACGAGCAGGGGCTGGAAGAAGAGGCGGCCGAAGCGCTTGCCGTCGGTGTCGAGGCCGAAGGCGCTGCGCCGGTTGACCCACTGCGAGAGGTTGCCGGGGAAGATCGCGGTGAAGAACACCGCAGCGATCGTGCCCACGGCCTTCTTGTGCTTCGGGAGCACGAGGAACGAGAGGCCGAGGGCGATCTCGGCGATGCCCGAACCCACGACCACCTGATCCTCGCCCTTCGGAGCGAGCTCCTTGGCGAAGTCGGGAACCTGCGCCTTGAAGTCGTCGCGGGCGAAGGTGAGGTGGCTGACCCCCGCGAACACGAGGGCGAGGCCGAGGCCGACGCGGCCTAGGGTGCGGGCGACGGAGCGCTTCTTCGGAGGTGTCATGAGGCCATCCTGGCCCAGTGGAGCGGATGACGGGAATCGAACCCGCGCTATCAGCTTGGGAAGCTGAAGTTCTACCATTGAACTACATCCGCGTGGCCCCGCCCTGGCGAGGTCCTGAGCCATCATACCGGGTGGGCTCGCCGCTACACTGACTGCGTGCTCCTCTCCGACCGCGACATCCGCTCCCAGATCCGCGAGAACCGCGTCAGCCTCGAGCCGTTCGACGAGGCCATGGTGCAGCCCTCCTCCGTCGATGTCCGCCTCGATCGCTACTTCCGGCTGTTCGACAACCACAAGTACCCCTTCATCGATCCGGCCGAGGATCAGCCCGAGCTCACGAGGCTCATCGAGGCCAAGCCCGACGAGCCGTTCATCCTGCACCCCGGCGAGTTCGTGCTGGGCGCCACCTACGAGCGAGTGGGCCTGCCGGACGACATCGCGGCGCGACTCGAGGGCAAGAGCTCGCTCGGCCGGCTCGGCCTGCTCACCCACTCCACGGCGGGCTTCATCGATCCCGGATTCACGGGGCACGTGACCCTCGAGCTCTCGAACGTGGCGACGCTGCCCATCAAGCTGTGGCCGGGCATGAAGATCGGCCAGCTGTGCTTCTTCCAGCTCTCGAGCCCTACCGAGAGGCCCTACGGCTCGAGCGAGTACCTCTCGCGCTACCAGGGGCAGCGCGGGCCCACGGCGTCGCGCTCGCACCTCAACTTCCACCGCACCGACGTCTCGACCACCGCCGAGGGCGCCCCCGGCGAGTAAGGCGGGTCAAGCCTTCGAGCCGCCTCCCGGGAGACCCGCCGCTCCGAGGCGGGTGGCTCCGCGGGAGCGTGCGCGCTGCTCCTCGAGGGCCTCGGCGAACGCGGCCTCCCAGTCGGCCGCCACCTCGATGCCGAGACGGTGCGCCTCCTCCACCGAGAGCTCCTTGGGGAACCCGTGGGTGTCCGAGAGCCGGAACACGTCGGTGCCCGTGAGCACCAGCCCCTGGTACTCGGCCAGCGCGAGCAACCCGCCCTCGAGCGTGCGCCGGAACGAGTTCTCCTCCTTCACGAGCACCGCCACGACCTCCTCGCGCGAGGCGGCCACCTCGGGGTAGTCGTCGGCGTAGAGGTCGGCGATCACCGGCACGATCTCGGCGAAGAAGTTCTCGGTGACCCCGAGCGAGAGGGCGAGCCGGATGGCGCGGCGCAGCAGTCGCCGCATCACATAGCCCTGCTCCTTGTTCGAGGGGCGCACGCCGTCGACGGCGAGGAAGGTCGCGCCGCGCAGGTGGTCGGCGACGATGCGCATCGAGGCGGTCTCGTCGTCGTAGGAGCGCCCGGTGAGCTCCTCGAGCTTCGCGATGATCGGCCACAGCAGCGAGATGCGGAACACGTCATCCGAGCCGATCGAGGCCGCGGCGATGCGCTCGAGCCCCCCGCCGAAGTCCACGTTGCGCGCCGCGAGCTCCTCGAAGCTCCCGTCGGCGAGGCGCCGGTACTGCATGAAGACCTGGTTGCCGATCTCCATGAACTGCCCGCCGTCGCTCGCGGGATGGGCGAGACCGTAGGAGGGATCCTGGTGGGCGGCCCCGAAGTCGTAGAACACCTCGCTGTCGGGCCCGCACGGATCGCCGATGGGCGTGGCCTCGAGCGAGCCGCCGCGCGACCACCAGTTCTCGCCGCCGTCGTAGAAGAAGATGCGCTCACCCGGCTTCACCCCGCGGGCGTCGCCATCCGCTTGCGACCCGATCTCGGCGATGCCGTTCGAGACGCCGCACTCGCCGAAGACGGCCGCCCAGATGGAGGCCGCCTCGTCGTCGCGCGGGATGCCGTTGGCCGGGTCGCCGATGAAGCACGTCACGTAGATGTTCTGTGGATCCAGGCCCACGATGTCGACGAGGAAGGTGCAGAACTGGCGGATCTGCTCCTCTTTGAAGTAGTCGCCGAGCGACCAGTTGCCGAGCATCTCGAAGAAGGTGGTGTGGCGGTTGTCGCCCACGTCGTCGATGTCCTGGGCGCGCACGCACGGCTGGCTGTCGGTGAGCCGCTTGCCCGCAGGATGCTCGGCGCCCAGCAGGTAGGGGAGCAGCGACTGCATGCCGCTGCCGTTGAAGAGCGTGCTCGTGTCGCCGCGCGGCACGAGCGGCGCCCGCTCGATCACGGCGTGCCCGTTTTCCTCGAGGAAGGCCAGGTAGCGGTTGCGGATGTCGTGGGCGTCCATGGCATCAGCATGGCAGAACGGAGGCTGCCGGCAGAGGCCCCCGATCGGGTCTCCTACAGGGCGAGCTGGGGCAGCTTCGAGGCGAGCTGGGGCAGCTGCAGGGCGAGCCACGGGCTGTACGCCCAGGGGGTGAGGCCGACGGCCTGCGTGAGGCTCGACGCATCCGCCCAGCGCCACTCGGCCACCTCGTCCGGGTTCGCCGCGATGGGCCCCGCGGCGCGTGCCGTGTACACAGGGCAGATCTCGTTCTCCACGATGCCGGAGGCGTCGACGGCGAGGTAGCGGAAGTCGGGGAGGGCGAGCGAGAGCTCCGCGAGCTCGAGGCCGAGCTCGTCGCGGGCGCGGCGGAACACGGCCTCGACGGGATCCTCGCCCGGGCCGGGGTGCCCGCAGAACGAGTTGGTCCAGACGCCCGGCCAGGTGCGCTTGCCCAGTGCTCGACGGGTCACGAGGATGCGCCCTTCCTCGTCGAAGACGTGGCAGGAGAAGGCGAGGTGCAGGGGAGTGTCGTGGTCGTGCACCGAGATCTTGTCGGCGACGCCGATGGCCGTCCCGTCGTCGGCGAGGAGGATTACCTGTTCGTTCGTGCCGCTCATTTCACTATTGTCCTTTATTACTTGGCAACCATGTAACCTGGGGCAGGTGGACACGCACGATCTGGTCGCGGTGTCGGAACGCCGACAACAGCACGTCGAACGGGTTCTGGCGGCATTCTTCAGCGACTCCCACCGCCGCGCCGCAGCCCTGGGCTCGCCATACGCCTCGCTGTGGCAGACACTCGAGCGCAACGCCTCGGGGGGCAAGCGCTTCCGGCCGCTCATGGTCATGGCCGCCTACGAGGCCCTCGGCGGCACCGACGTCGATGCCGCCGCGCACGTGGGCGCCGCCTTCGAGCTGCTGCACACCGCGCTCATCGTGCACGACGACGTGATCGACCGCGACTTCGTGCGTCGTGGCGGCCCCAACGTCTCCGGCAGCTACCGCGACATCGCCACCACGGCGGGCATCCCCCTGCCCACGGCCGAGCACCGCGGCATGTCGGTGGCCGTCATCGCGGGCGACCTCGCGCTGTTCAACTCCTACCGCCTCATCGACAGGTCGGGCGTCGACGGCCTGCTGCGCACCCGCCTGCACGACATCCTCGACGAGGCCATGTTCGTCTCTGCCGCCGGTGAGCTCTACGACGTCGACTTCTCCATCCGCCCCGAGCCGCCGAGTGTCGACGAGGTCGTCGAGATGGAGGCCCTCAAGACCGCCGGCTACACCTTCGAGGGTCCACTGGCCGCCGGTGCCGTGCTCGCCGGCGCCCCCGAGGAGGCCGTCGACGCGCTCGCCGTGTTCGGCCGCAACATCGGCATCGCCTACCAGATCGTCGACGACCTGCTCGGGGTCTTCGGCGACGAGGATGCCACGGGCAAGACCACGCTCGGTGACCTCCGCGAGGGCAAGCGCACCGTGCTGCTCGCCCACGCCGTCGGCCAGCCGCAGTGGGCGGAGGTGGAGTCGCTCTTCGGTCGCGCCGACCTCACGCCCGAGCAGGGTGACCGCATCCGCGTGGTGCTCGAGGAGATCGGATCGCGGCGCTTCGCCGAGGCGCTCGCGAGGGATTTCGCCAACCGCGCCTGGGAGGCGCTCACGGGCGACGCGCTGCCCGAGGCCGTGCGCCAGGAGTTCCGGCCCATCGTGGCCTCGGTGCTCGGACGAGTGCGATGAGGCGCGCAGCATGAGCTCAGGTCTGAGTGCGCGCCGCCCCCGGCTCTCCCGCCGCTGGCCGGCCGACGCCTCGCTCTACGACCGCGTCGCCATGGAGACCTCCTCGGTGGTCATCCGCCGCTACTCCACCTCGTTCGGCCTCGCCTCCCGTCTGCTCGCGCAGCCGGTGCGCCAGCACGTCGAGAACATCTACGGGCTCGTGCGCCTCGCCGACGAGGTGGTCGACGGCGTCGCCGCCTCGGCCGACCTCGACGCCGAGCGCATCGCCGGCTGCCTCGACGCCCTCGAGCAGGAGACGGCCGCCGCCCTCTCGTGCGGGTACAGCACCAACCTCGTGGCGCACGCCTTCTGCCTCACCGCGCGCGAGGTGGGCATCCAGGACGACATCATCGCGCCCTTCTTCCGCAGCATGCGCGCCGATCTCTCGGCCACGAGGCACACCCAGGAGTCGTTCGACGACTACGTCTACGGATCCGCCGAGGTCGTGGGGCTCATGTGCCTGCAGGCCTTCCTGCACGGCGAGCGGGTGAGCGACGCGAAGCGCGCGGTGCTCGTCGACGGGGCGCGGCACCTGGGCGCCGCCTTCCAGAAGATCAACTTCCTGCGCGACCTGGCCGCCGACTTCGGCACCCTCGGGCGCAGCTACTTCCCCGGCATCGACGTGACGACCTTCACCGAGGCGGAGAAGTCGCGCATCGTGGCCGATATCGAGAACGACCTGCGCATCGCGAGGGCGAGCCTCCCCGGCCTGCCGGCCACGAGCCGCCGGGCCGTGGCTCTCGCCCAGGGACTGTTCGAAGAGCTCACAGAGCGACTGCGGGAGACCCCCGCGGCCGTACTCGCCGAGACCCGCATCCGGGTCCCGAACCCGGTCAAGGCGAGAATAGCTGCAGGGGCGGCCCTCGGCCGGCTCCCCCGGCGGCGACCGGATCCGCGCGAAGGAGACACGACCGAGTGACCGCAGAGCACACGAACGACGAGACCCCCCTCATCGAGCAGGGCGCGGCACCGGGCACCGCCATCGTGATCGGCGGCGGCATCAGCGGCCTGGCCACGGCCGCCCTCCTCGCTCGCGAGGGCTACACGGTCACTCTCCTCGAGAAGAACGACGCCGTCGGCGGTCGTGCGGGCAGCTGGGAGAAGGACGGCTTCCGCTTCGACACCGGCCCCTCGTGGTACCTCATGCCCGAGGTCTTCGACCACTTCTTCAAGCTCATGGGCACGAGCGCCGAGGCCGAGCTCGACCTCGTGAAGCTCGACCCCGGCTACCGCGTGTACTCCGAGGGGGAGTTCGCCCCCATCGACATCGCGGCGAACCGCGACGACAACCTCGACCTGTTCGAGTCGATCGAGCCGGGATCCGGCGTGCGCATGGCGGGCTACCTCGACTCGGCCGCCGAGACCTACGACCTCGCCAAGGAGTACTTCCTCTACTCCACCTTCGAGAAGATCACGCCGCTCATGGCGCCGCCCGTGCTCAAGCGGCTGCCGCGCCTCGTGCGGCTGCTCACCGAGCCGCTCGCGCGCTTCGCCGGCCGCACGGTCAAGGATCCGAGGCTCGTGCAGGTGCTCGGCTACCCGGCCGTGTTCCTCGGCACCTCGCCGTATTCCGCTCCGAGCATGTACCACCTCATGAGCCACCTCGACATGACCGACGGCGTGCTCTACCCGAAGGGCGGCTTCACCTCCGTGATCGCCGCCATCGAGCGGATCGCCGTCGCCGAGGGGGTCACGATCGTGACGGGCGCCTCCGTCACGCGCATCGTGACCGAGATCGAGGGAGCCACGGTCAAGGCGCCGGGGCCCGTCGACGTCTACGACTACGAGACCACCGAGTTCGACACCAACGTGATCGACCGCGACGAGCTCGCACGGGTTCTCGCCGGCGAGATGTCGAGCGCCGCCGAGCCCGAACCCGTGGCCGACGTGCCCGCGGGCAAGCCCAAGGCCGGGGGAGTGCACTACACCGACACCGATGGGCGTGCGCACTCGGTGGAGGGCTCCGTGGTGGTCTCGACGGCCGACCTGTGGCACACCGAGACCGCCCTGCTCCTGCCCGAGCTGCAGACCTACCCCGAGAGCTACTGGGAGAAGCGCATCGCGGGGCCGAGCGCGCTGCTCATCCTGCTCGGCGTCGAGGGCGAGCTGCCCGAGCTCGAGCACCACACGCTCTTCTTCGCCAAAGACTGGCGCACCAACTTCGGCGAGATCTTCGGCCGCGGATCGGGGCCCGCCGAGACGCGCGGCACCGCCGTGCCCGATCCCGCATCGCTCTACGTGTGCCGGCCGAGCGCGACCGACGACGACGTGGCGCCGGAGGGGCACGAGAACCTCTTCGTGCTCGTGCCGCTGCCCGCCGATCCGTCACTCGGAGCCGGTGGGGTCGACCGCGGGGGAGACGCTCGCATCGAGGAGCTCGCCGACACCGTGATCGAGCAGATCGCCGAGTGGGCGGGCATCCCGGATCTGGCATCGCGCGTGGTGGTGCGGCGCACCATCGGCCCCGCCGACTTCGTCTCCGACCTCAACTCGTGGCAGGGCACCGCGCTCGGGCCGGCGCACACGCTGCGGCAGAGCGCCATGTTCCGGGCGCGCAACCGCAGCGCCAAGGTCGACGGCCTCTACTACGCGGGCGGATCCACGACTCCGGGCATCGGACTGCCCATGTGCCTCATCAGCGCCGAGCTCGTGATCAAGCGCCTGCGCGGAGACACGAGCACCACGGCGCTGCCGGAGCCCCTCTCGCCTCGGCCGGTCGCGCCCTCGCCCCGTGCGCCCGAGCCGCTCGCGCCGGCGGCCGACTGATCGCATGGGCATCCTCTACCTGCTCGCCCTGCTGGTCTCGCTCACCGGCATGGTGGTGCTCGACCGGCGGTTCGGGCTGTTCTTCTTCCACCGGCCGGTGCGGGCGGCCGTCGTGCTCGTCACGGGAGTGCTGTTCTTCGTGGTGTGGGATCTGTTCGGCATCGGGCTCGGCATCTTCTTCCGTGGCGAGACGTCGTTCATGACGGGGGTGCAGGTGGCGCCCGAGCTGCCGGCGGAGGAGATCTTCTTCCTCACGCTGCTGTGCTACCTCACCATGAACGTGTTCCGGGGGGCGCAGCTGGCGCTCTCGCGTCGGAGCGCGGCATGAGCTACTGGGGTCTCAACGCGATCTTCCTCGCGGTCGTCGCCGTCGTGGCGGTCGCGGCCGTGCTCGTGGCGCGCCGATCGGTGGGCGGCGCATCCGCTCGTCGTCGGCTGGCGGGGGCAGTGGGGGTCACGCTGGCCGTGCTGCTCGCGATGACCGCCGTGTTCGACAACATCATGATCGGGGTGGGGCTCGTGGGGTACGAGCCGTCGCTCATCTCGGGGGCGTTCGTGGGGATCGCGCCGCTCGAGGACTTCGCGTACGCGCTCGCCGTGGCGGTGCTGCTGCCGTCACTGTGGGTGCTGCTGGGGGCTCGGGAGGCCGGGAGCGACGCCGCGGGGGTCGCCGGGGCCTCCCGGAACTCCGAGGAGCTCCGATGATCCGCACGCTGCTGCTCTCGTCGCGCCCGCTGTCGTGGGTGAACACGGCGTTCCCGTTCGCCGCCGGCTACCTCATGACCACGCGCGAGGTCGACCTCGTGTTCGTGCTCGGCACCCTCTACTTCCTCGTGCCCTACAACCTCGCGATGTACGGCATCAACGACGTGTTCGACTACGAGTCCGACCTGCGGAACCCTCGCAAGGGCGGTGTGGAGGGGGCGGTGCTCGACCGCTCGTTCCACCGCATCACCTTGTGGGCCGTGGTGATCACGAACGTGCCGTTCCTGGTGTTCCTCGTGGCGGTGGGGTCGCCGCTGTCGTGGCTCGTGCTCGCCGTCTCGGTGTTCGCGGTCATCGCCTACAGCGCGCCGCGGCTGCGCTTCAAGGAGCGGCCGTTCCTCGACTCCCTCACCTCGAGCACGCACTTCGTGAGCCCCGCCGTCTACGGGCTCGTGCTCGCCGGGGCCGTCTTCACGCCGGGGCTGTGGGCTGTGCTCGGGGCGTTCTTCCTGTGGGGGATCGCGAGCCACGCCTTCGGGGCCGTGCAGGACATCGTGGCCGATCGCGAGGGCGGCATCGCCTCGATCGCCACGGTCATCGGGGGCAAGGCCACCGTGCGGTTCGCGCTCGCCGCCTACCTGCTCGCGGGGGTGCTGCTGCTGTTCGCGCCGTGGCCGGGGTCGCTCGCCGCCGTGCTGGCGCTGCCGTACGCGGTGAGCGTGCTGCCGTACATCTCGGTGAGCGACGAGGATGCCGAGCGGGCGAACGTGGGGTGGAAGCGGTTCCTGTGGCTCAACTTCATCGCGGGGTTCGGGGTCACGATGCTGCTGATCTGGACGTGGCTGCAGGGGTAGAGCCTGCGGTGCCTCCTGCGCCCGTCGGTGGGGCGGCCGACGATCCGCTGCTCGACGTCAGAGCTTGCGGGGGCCGCTGAGGTACGGGGGATCGTCCGGGGTATCCGTGTCGCCGTCCGTGCCCGGGGTGAAGGTGAGGAACTCGTACTCGAAGTCCTCGAACTCCACCGGGCCGGCATCCGCACCGGCGGTCGGGATCATGGGCACGTGGGCTGAGCCACCGCGGCGGCTGAGGAAGTCGAGCTGCTCGCGCAGGCGCTGCGCGTCGGCGCTGAAGTCGGGTTCCTCGGTCTGCTTCTTGGCCGTGTGGGGCACGGCGATCATGTCGTTGCCGATGCCGATCACGAGTTCGGCCATGCAGGCGTTGCGGCCGTGCTTGTCGCAGATCGGGATCTCGGTTGCCTGAGCGAGACCGCGGTTGGCGAGCGCGGCGGTGAGCGCGATGACCGCCGAGGCCACATCGTCGGAGGTGACGATGGATGCTCCCGCGTAGGTGATCCGCTTCATCCTTCCAGCATCCCCCGATGTGGGGGACTCGCCACCACTGCACACGAAACGCTCGAACTGCGCGGCGGTGGCGTGCGGGCAGGGTGATGCGGGGCGCACCGTGCGGTGCGCCCCGCGGGGTGGTGCTGGTGGTGGGCTACTGGTGCACGGAGCCTCGACGGCTGATCAGCAGGGTGCCGACTCCCGCGAGGAGCAGGAGGAGGAGCCCGCCGAGGAGCGGGAACGGGTTGCCGCCGGTGAGGGCGAGCGATCCGTCGGAGCTGCCGGTGACGGGGGTGGAGCTGCCGCCGGAGGGCACCGAGGCGCCGGGGGTGGCGGTGGAGTCACCGGGCGTCACCGGGGTGACGGGGGTCACCGGGGTGCCGGGGACCGTGGGGTCGACCGGGTTCGTCGGGACCGTGGGGTCCGTCGGGTCGGTCGGGTCCGTGGGGTCGGTGGGATCGGTCGGGTCCGTGGGGTCCGTAGGATCCGTGGGATCGGTCGGGTCCGTCGGATCGGTGGGATCGGTGGGGTCCGTGGGATCGGTCGGGTCGGTGGGATCGGTGGGGTCCGTCGGGCCGGTGGGGTCCGTCGGGTCGACCGTGCTGTCGGTGGTGGTGCAGTCGCCGATCAGGCAGACCGTGTTGCCGCCCACGATCACGGGGAGGGTGATGATCGGCACGATCTGGTTGCCGCCGCCGATGCTGCCCTCGCCGTCGGTCACGTGGCCGTCGGTGCCGCCGCCGGCACCCGGGGTGGTGACCACGCTGGAGCCGTCGGACTCGGCGTCGCCGACCCCCGCGATGCCATTCCCGCCCACGATGACGGGAAGCGTGACGATCGGGGAGACCTGGTTGCCGCCCGCGATGCTCTCTTCGCCGTCGGTCACAGCCCCGCCGGTGGACCCGCCGGTGCCGGTGCCGGTGCCGGGGGTGCCGGTGCCGGGGGTGGCGAGGTCGGTGGTGACGTCGGAGTCGTCGGTGGTGGCGTCGCCGATGCCCGCGATGCCGTTGCCGCCGACGATGACGGGGAGGGTGACGATCGGGCTGATCTGGTTGCCGCCAGCGACACTGTCTTCGCCGTCGGTCACGGCGCCGCCGGTGGATCCGTCGGTGCCGGTGCCGGGGGTGCCGGCGCCGGGGGTGCCGAGGTCGGTGGTGACGTCGGAGTCGCCGGTGGTGGCGTCGCCGATGCCCGCGATGCCGTTGCCGCCCACGATGACGGGGAGGGTGATGATCGGGGCGATCTGGTTGCCGCCTGCGATGCTCTCCTCGCCGTCGGTCACAGCGCCGCCGGTGGATCCGCTGGTGCCGGTGCCGGTGCCGGTGCCGGGGGTGGCGAGGTCGGTGGTGACGTCGGAGTCGTCGGTGGTGGCGTCGCCGATGCCGGTGATGGCGTTGCCGCCGATGACCACCGGGAGGGTGATGTCGATGGGCAGCTGGTTGCCGCCTGCGATGCTCTCCTCGCCGTCGGTCACGGGGCCGCCGGTGGATCCGTCGGTGCCGGTGCCCGCATCCGTGCCGGGGGTGCCGGGTGTGCCGGCGCCGTCGGTGGAGGTGGAGGTGGAGGTGGTGGAGTCGGTGGAGGTGGCGTCGCCGATGAGGGAGATGCCGTTGCCGCCGATGGTGATCGGGGCGGTGATGTCGATGGGCAGCTGGTTGCCGCCTGCGATGCTCTCCTCGCCGTCGGTCACGGGGCCGTCGGTGGATCCGTCGGTGCCGGTGCCCGCATCCGTGCCGGGGGCCGGGGCCTCGGTGGTGGCGTCGGTGGAGGTGGCGTCGCCGATCACGGAGACGGCGTTGCCGCCTACGGTGACGGGGGCCTCGATGTCGAGGATGGCCTGGTTGCCTCCGAGGAGCGAATCCGCTCCGTCGGTCGAGACCTCCACGGGCGCCGGCTCAGGGGCCGGTGCGCTCTCGACGGTGGATCCCGAGCTCGAGGAGTCGCCGATGACGGCGATCCCGTTGCCCGAGACGTCGATCGGGAGATCGATGCTGACGATGGCCTGGTTGCCGGATGCCACGCCCTCGGAGCCGTCTGTCTCGGCTGCGTTCGCGACTCCCGCGCCGACGGCGCACAGGCCACCGGTGATGAGGACTGTGAGCAGCCCTCGTGAGACGTACTTGTTCATGATGATGTTCTCCGTAACTGGTGAGTGATGATGCGCCCACGCCTCGGAAGGAGGGTGATGACGCGAGGGTCCGTCTCCCCGCCGCACCGACCTCAGAGGATCGGGGCAGGGTGGGACCTCACTCAGTCAGGAGAGGTGTCGGTGTCGTGGACGGGCGACGACGGGAGGTCGTCGTCGCCGGCGAGACCTGCGAGCACGACGCTCACGGTGAGCCCGAGCCCGGCACGCGAGACGTCGGTGCCCAGGGTCGAACCCGCTCCGGCACCCGCGGAACCGCCGGAGCCGGACGAGGAAGAAGGAAGAGGCACAGGAGCGCCGCCAGGCGCACCGGGACTGAACGGCGACCCGCTGCCCGAGGGGCCGACCGGCGCGCTGCCGGAGCCCGATGCCACGGCCGTGGACGGCGCCGTCGCGACTGCGCCGAAGCCGGCACCATCGGCTGAAGCGGCGGATCCCGCGAGCCCGGAGAATCCGAAGAGGGGGAGGCCGGATGCGACCGCGCCAGCGAGGCCGGGCACGGCCGGGCCGAAGGTGCCGGCGCCGTCGGACGAGTCGTCGACGACACCGGGGAAGAAGATCGAGTCCGTACCGTCGACCCCGCCGCCGACGACCCCGTCAGGGCTGCTCGGCAGGTCGACACCAGGGGTGCCGGGAAGCCCGGGGAAGCCCGGAATCCCGGGGATCGCGCCGCCTCCGGCCGATCCGCCGATCACGGGCTCGACCACCTGATCGACCGCGGGAAGCACAGCGCCCGTCGTTCCCCCGATGACCCCTTCGACGGTCTCGACGACGGGGGTCGTGACCGCGCCCACCGGGGCGCTCCCCACGACCTCGGGCACCACGGGAAGGGCTTCGACGACCTCGTCGACGGTCCCGGCGACCGGTGTCAAGACGCTCGTCACTGGGGCCGCATCCACGACCTCCTGCACCGCACCGGTGACCTCGGGCACGACGGCGGCCACCTCGGCCACCGGGGCTGCGACCGGCTCCGGCAGCGCGTCGACGACAGGCGCGACCACGGGCTCGACCACGGGAGCCACGACGTTCTCGGTGACCCCCGAGACCAGGTCGTCCACGACCCCGCCGACGGATCCGAGAGCCGGATCGACCGACGAGAGGGACGACCCGACACCGCCGACCACTTCGCCGAGCAGCGGATCGCCCTCGGCGGCCGAGGCGGAGGAGCCTCCGAAGACCGCGGCGGCGACGAGCAGGCCGGTGGTGACGCCGACCGCGCCCAGTCCGATCCGGACGAGGCGCCGCGAGCGGCTCAGCGGCTGTTCGGTTGTCATCGAAGCGTCTGCAGCGTCCACGGTCGTCACCTCCTCCATCGGATGGTTACGACCAATCGCACTCCTCTACAGCTGTCACGTCAAGGGATCCGCGCCCTTAAAACCGGCTCTGATCAGGCGTACCGGTAGTTTCTAGGTAGTCGACTCGGTAGTGGCCGCACGCAGAAGAGGAGCCGCCCCGAAGGGCGACTCCTCTATAAGGCATCTCACGGGCGCAGAAAGCGCCCCGCGAGAAGTGGATCAGGCGATGAGGTAGTCGTGCAGCGACTCGTCGCGCAGCATGCTCAGCGCACGGCGCTGGATCTGCCGGGCACGCTCACGCGAGACGCCGAGCACATCGCCGATCTGGTCGAACGACATGGGGTCCTCACCGTCGAGCCCGAAGCGCATGCACACCACGCGAGCCTCGCGAGGCGGCAGGGTGGCGAGAGCCACCGCCAGGTCGTGGTGCTGCAGCGAGGCGGCGGCGGCGTCGAACGGCTGCGCCTGCGTGGTGTCCTCGATGAGGTCACCGAGCTCGGCGTCGTCGTCGCCCACGGGGGTGTGGATCGAGACCGTGTCGCGACCGTGACGGATGAGCTCCTGCACCTTCTGCGGCGGCAGGTCGACGGCGGCGGCGACCTCGTCGATCGTGGCCTCGCGGCCGAGCTCGATCATGAGCCGGCGCTGCATGCGCGTGATGGAGGAGATCTTCTCCGAGGTGTGCACGGGGATGCGGATGATGCGACCGCTGTCGGCCAGCGCGCGGTTGATGGACTGCTTGATCCACCACGAGCCGTAGGTCGAGAACTTGAAGCCGGCCTGGTAGTCGAACTTCTCGACCGCACGCACGAGGCCGATGTTGCCCTCCTGGATGAGGTCGAGGAACGGCAGACCGCGCTCGAGGTAGCGCTTGGCGATCGAGACGACGAGACGCAGGTTGGCCTGGATGAGCTGGCGCTTGGCGGCCTGGCCGTCGCGGGCGAGCCACTGCAGCTCGCGCTTGAGCGAGGCATCCATGACGGGGTTCTCGGAGAGCTTGCAGTCGGCGAGCACACCGACCTCGATGCGCCGGCCGAGGTCGACCTCGTCTTCGGCGGTGAGGAGGGCCGTGCGGCCGATCTGGCGGAGGTAGTCCTTCACGGGGTCTTCGGAAGCGCCCCGGATGTCGCTGAGACGTGCCTCGGGCTCGGCCTCATCGAGTGCGGGTGCTGTCGTGGCTGCTGCGCGTGACATGTTGTCTCCGTATCCATTTCGGCTACTGCACTGGGCGATTTCCCGGTCGTATCGGCAGGTTATCCGCGGGGACCGCGGGCCCCCTAATGCGAGATGGGGGCTTGACAAACGGTTCCCAGTTCGTCATGTATCTAGTTCGTCTAACATCTTGTCAGCCATGTTCAACCCTGCGCAAGCACTTTTTCGGAGCGACCCACCGATCCGGATTGCCTACACTGGAGGCGCACGAACGAGAGAAGACGGCGGGCGCATGAACGACAGGATCACGCGGGTCACCCGCGGCCTCGTCGCCGCAGCGGTCGCCACGTTCGTGGCCGCCTTCTCCCATGTGGTGGCCGGGGGAGGCGCTCCCGGAGCAGCGGGCTCCGCCCTCGCCGTGGCATTCGCCGTGCTCGTGTGCGTGGCCCTCGCGGGCCGTCGGCTGCGGGACCTCTCGCTCACGCTCTCGGTGGTGCTCAGCCAGTTCGTCTTCCACCTGCTCTTCGGAGTGGGTGGGGGCGGGGCAGCGGTCTCGCACGCAGGCGCCGAGGTCGCTGGCCATGCGGGGCACGGAGCGGATGCGGCTCAGCTCGCCGCCCTGCTGCCCGAGGCGACGAGCGGCATGGCCCACAGCGAGTCACCCTGGATGTGGTTCTCGCACGCCGTGGCCGCCGTGGTGACGATCGTGGCGCTCCGACGCGGCGAGCTGACCCTGAGGCGACTGGGCGACCTGGGCCGCGTGCACCTCGCCGCCGTCCCCCGCGCCACCGCCATCTTCTCGGTCTTCGCCGCCTACCTCCGTGCGGCTCGGATCGCGCTCGGCCTCGACCCGACCGTCGGGGTCCTTCCCCGGCCGGGGCGTGCCAGGAGCGCCGATCCGGCCTCCGCCGTCGCCGATCTGCTGCGCGACCTCGTGGTGCTCACCGGCGGTCTCCGCCACCGCGGTCCTCCGCGCGCGGGCTCCGCGCTGCTCGCCCCCTCCGTCTGACCGGACCGTTCCGATCGGGCGCCGAGCGCGCGCCCGCATCACCCGCATGCCGACCGGCGTGCGGAGGAACAGATCTCGAAGGACACCATCATGACCACCCGTTCCCGCGCGCGCCTGGCCACCCTCGGCGCCGCATCCGCTCTGCTCACCGCTGCCGCCGTGGTGCTCGCCGCACCGCTCGCCGCGAGCGCCCACGTGCGCGTCGATCCGTCGACCGCCACCCCGGGCAGTTACACGACCCTCACCTTCAAGGTGCCCAACGAATCGGCGACCGCGAGCACCAATCGTGTGAGCGTCGATCTCCCGACCGACACGCCCTTCTCGAGCGTGAGCTACCAGCCGGTGCCCGGATGGACCGCCGAGGTGATCGAGGGAGCCCTGCCCGAGCCGGTCACGGTGGGGGAGGCCACGCTCACAGAGGCCCCGCTCTCGGTGGTGTGGACCGCCGACGACGGCATCGGCATCGAGGACGGCCAGTTCCAGGAGTTCCCGATCTCGGTCGGGCCGGTGCCCGACACGCATGAGGTGGTGCTGCCCGCGCACCAGAGCTACACCGACGGCACCGTCGTGGACTGGGTGGACGAGCCGCTCGCCTCCGGTGAGGAGCCCGAGCACCCGGCACCCGTGCTCGCGATCGATCAGGACGCCGCCGACGAGGGCCACGGGGCCCACGGGGCCGCTGCCGGCGACGCTTCGGTGACGGCGGGCGACGCGGATGCGAGCTCCGCCTCGGCTTCGGGTTCTGCATCCGGATCCGGCGATCTCTCCATGGGTCTGGGCATCGGCGGCTTCGGTCTGGGTGCGGTCGCCCTCGTGGTGGCCGTGGTGGCGCTGCTGCGCCGCCCGGGAGCCAAGGCATGAGGCGGGTGCGCAGACGATCCGCGACCGCCCTGGCGGCCACCGTGGCGGTGGGGCTGCTGCTCGCCGGAGTCGCCGGTGTGGGCGTGGGAGCCGTCGGGGGTGCGAGCAGTGCCTCCGCCCACGACTACCTCGTGTCGACGAACCCGGCCGCCGACGCCACGGTCACCGAGGCGCTCACGGAGGTGGCGCTCGACTTCAACGAGCCGCCGCTCACCGACTTCGCCTCGGCGATCGCCATCGAGGTGCGGGACGCCTCGGGTGCCGACGTCGTGACCACTCCGGTCTCGATCGTCGACAGCACCCTCACGGTGTCGGTGGCGCCGACCACGCAGGGCGCCTACACGGTGCTGTGGCAGACGGTCTCCTCGGATGGGCACCCGGTCTCGGGGGAGTACGCCTTCACGTACAGCGGGCCGGTGGCCCAGCCCACGGCTGAGCCCACAGCAACGCCTCCGGCCTCGTCCTCGGAGCCACCCACAGCGGCGCCGACGCCCTCGGCCTCGCCGGGCGGGGAGGCGAGCGGCGACGCCGATCCCACCTCCTCCGAGGGCGGATCGAATGGTTCGGGCGCTCTCGTCTGGGTCGGCATCGGCGGCGCGCTCGCCGTGCTCGCGATCGCCGGCGTCATCGTGGCCGTGGTGCTCACCAGGCGGCGCACCACACCCTGACCCGGGTCACCTGACCCTGGGCGATCCATCACGAGCGCCGTCGCTCCCACTCACGTCGGGGCGGCGGCGCTCAGCCGTCACTCGGAACCGGGCTTGCCCGCATCCGCACCGGGCGTGCCCTCATCCGCACCGGGCGTGCCCTCATCGGAACCGGGCTTGCCCTCATCCACCGTGCCGCGCACCGGGATGAGCAGGAGCAGACCCACGAGCAGCACGAGCACGATGCCGAGGATGCCCCAGTACTGCACGTTGACGCCGGGCCCGAAGACGGCGGCGCCGATGCCGATGAACAGCGTGAACATGGCGGGGGAGAGGAACGTGGCGGCCTTGCCCGTGGTGGCGTAGAGGCCGAAGATCTCGCCGTCACGGCCCTCGGGGATGCGACGGGCCAGGAACGAGCGGCTCGCCGACTGCGCGGGGCCCACGAAGGCGCACAGCGCGAGACCGAAGATCCAGAACACCGTCTGCCCGCCGTCGTGCAGGAAGAAGACCGCGGTGCCGCAGATCACGAGACCCACGAGCGAGGTCACGATCACGGGCTTGGCGCCGAAGCGGTCGTCGAGCAGGCCCACGAGCACCGTGGAGGCCCCGGCCACCACGTTCGCCGCGATGGCGAACACGATGACCTGGCCCGGCGAGAAGCCGAACGATCCGGCCGCCAGCACGCCGCCGAACGTGAAGACGCCGGTGAGGCCGTCGCGGAAGACCGCGCTGGCCACGAGGAAGTAGACGGTCTGCCTGCTCTCGCGGAACAGCGTGCGGATGTCGCGGAACAGGATGCGGTACGACTCCACGAAGCTCACGCGCTTCGCCGCCGCCACGCTCCCCGTGGAGCGCGGCGACTCGTACTCCGGCACCGCGAGCAGCACCGGGAGGGCGAAGAGCCCGAACCAGATGGCCGAGACGAGCACGGTGACGCGGATGGGGTAGCCGTCGGTGTCCGGCACGCCGAACAGTGCGCTCCCGCCGATGGGCTCGATGAACCCGAAGTAGACGAACAGCAGCAGCACGATGCCGCCCACGTAGCCCATTCCCCAGCCGAAACCGGAGACCTTGCCGACCGTGCTGCGGGTGGAGACCTGCCGGATCATGGCGTTGTAGTTGACGCTCGCGAACTCGAAGAACACGGTGCCGGCGGCGAGCAGCAGCAGGCCGAGCCAGAGGAACGACGGATCCGGCGCCACGAAGAACATGAGCGCTGAGAGCGCCACCACGATGTAGGTGTTGATGCCGAGCCACAGCTTGCGGCGACCCCGCCTGTCCGAGCGCTGGCCCGTGACCGGGGCGAGCAGCGCCACGAGCACACCCGCGATGGTCATGGCGACGCCGAGCTGCGCCGAGACGACGGTCTCGCCGCCGAACGAGTCGCTCGTGAGGTAGACCGTGAAGACGAACGTGGTGATGACGGCGTTGAAGGAGGCCGAGCCCCAGTCCCAGAGACCCCAGGCCAGCACGTGCCGCCGCTGCGGTTTCGGCCCGGCGGGAGCGGTGGCGGAGGGTGCGAGGGTGCCGTCGGTCATGCAGTCACAGTAGTGCGGGGTGGTGAACATCCGGAGTCATAGGGGCTCCATAGCGGGGTCGAAGCGCACTCCCGGATGCGGGGGCTGGGATGGGTTCATGACCGAGAACACCTTGCGCCGCCGCACCGGCCTCATCGCGTGCCTCTCCGCCTTCGGCCTCGCGAGCGCGCTCGCCGTCGGCACCGCCGTCTACGCCGACAACCAGGCCGACGCCACCACCGCGTCGTCGTCTGCGTCCTCCTCCGCCAGCATCTCCGCTTCGCGGCCGATGCCCCCCAACCCCTACCGATTCGACACCCGATCGGGTTCGAGCACCCAGACGGATGCGGTGGCCGCCTCCGCAGAGCAGACCGCGGGTGTCGTGACGATCGTCTCCGACCTCTCCTACCAGGGCGCAGCCTCGGCGGGCACGGGCATCGTGCTCACGAGCGATGGCCTCATCCTCACCAACAACCACGTGGTGGAGGGGTCGACGAGCATCGAAGTCACCGACGAGCTCACCGGCACCGAGTACACGGCGACCGTGGTGGGCACCGACTCCACGCACGACATCGCCGTGCTGCAGCTCGAGGGCGCGAGCGGCCTCGAGACCGCCAACCTCGCAGACACGGGAGCTTCCGCCGGCGACGCCGTGACCGCCGTGGGCAACGCGGAGGGAACCGGTGACCTCGTGGCCGCCTCGGGCACCGTCACGGCCCTCGAGCAGTCCATCACCACGCAGAGCGAGACCGGCATCGAGGGCGAGACTCTCGAGGGCCTCATCCAGATCGACGCCGACATCGTCTCGGGCGACTCGGGCGGGCCGCTGCTCAACGCCGAGGGCGAGGTGGTGGGGATCAACACCGCCGCATCCTCCGGCAGCGCCGACATCACGGGCTTCGCCATCCCCATCGACGACGCTCTCGACATCGTGACCCAGATCGAGGCGGGCGCCGACACCTCGACCATCGAGATCGGCTACCCCGGGTTCCTCGGTGTGGGCATCGGATCGGGCACCACGGGCGGGGCCGTCGTGGCCGGCGTCTACGAGAACACCCCCGCCGCCGAAGCGGGCCTCGCGGCCGGCGACACCATCACCGCCGTCGACGGCACTCCCGTGGCGACCGCCGCGGAGCTCTCGGCGAACCTGGGAGCGCGCGAGCCCGGAGAGACCGTGACGCTCGAGTGGACGACGGCCGCCGGAACGGCCCAATCCGCCACCGTCACGCTGATCGCGGGCCCTGCCGCCTGACAGAGTTGAGTCGAGTTAGCTCAACTTCAGCTGGGAGAACTTGACGCGGCCGAGTGGACGTGGGAAAGTTGACATCACAAGGCTCAGGTCTTGACAAGCTTCCCGATTACTCAGCATCACAACTCAAAGGAGACAGCCACTATGGCTCGTGCAGTAGGCATCGACCTCGGAACCACCAACTCGGTGGTGGCCGTACTCGAAGGTGGAGAACCCACCGTCATCGCGAACGCGGAAGGCTTCCGCACCACCCCCTCGGTGGTCGCCTTCACCAAGGACGGCGAGGTGCTCGTCGGTGAGACGGCCAAGCGCCAGGCCGTCACCAACGTCGATCGCACCATCTCCAGCGTCAAGCGCCACGTCGGCACCGACTGGAAGGCCGACGTCGAAGACAAGAAGTACACGCCTCAGGAGATCTCGGCGCGCATCCTCGCCAAGCTCAAGCGCGACGCGGAGTCGTACCTCGGCGACACGGTGACGGATGCCGTCATCACGGTCCCCGCGTACTTCAACGACTCGGAGCGCCAGGCCACCAAGGAGGCCGGCGAGATCGCGGGCCTCAACGTGCTGCGCATCATCAACGAGCCCACCGCTGCGGCGCTCGCCTACGGCCTCGACAAGGGCAAGGAGGACGAGCTCATCCTCGTCTTCGACCTCGGTGGCGGCACGTTCGACGTCTCGCTGCTCGAAGTGGGCAAGGACGACGACTTCTCCACCATCCAGGTGCGCTCCACCTCGGGCGACAACCGCCTCGGTGGAGACGACTGGGACCAGCGTGTGGTCGAGTACCTCATCAAGCAGTTCAAGGACACCACGGGCGTCGACGTCTCGAAGGACAAGATCGCCCTCCAGCGCCTCAAGGAGGCCGCTGAGCAGGCCAAGAAGGAGCTCTCCTCCGGCATGTCGGCCAGCATCACGCTGCCCTACCTCTCGCTCACCGAGAACGGCCCCGCCAACCTCGACGTGACGCTCAGCCGCGCCAAGTTCGAGGAGCTCACGAGCGACCTGCTCGCCCGCACCGAGAAGCCCTTCAAGGACGTCATCGCCGAGGCGGGTGTCTCGGTCAACGACATCGCGCACGTCGTGCTCGTGGGTGGATCGACCCGTATGCCGGCCGTCGTGGAGCTCGTCAAGAAGCTCACGGGTGGCAAGGACCCGAACAAGGGCGTCAACCCGGATGAGGTCGTCGCCGTGGGCGCCGCCCTTCAGGCCGGCGTGCTGCGCGGAGAGCGCAAGGACGTTCTGCTCATCGACGTCACCCCCCTGTCTCTCGGCATCGAGACCAAGGGCGGCATCATGACCAAGCTCATCGAGCGCAACACGGCCATCCCCACCAAGCGCAGCGAGACCTTCACGACGGCAGACGACAACCAGCCGTCCGTCGCCATCCAGGTCTTCCAGGGCGAGCGCGAGTTCACCCGCGACAACAAGAACCTCGGCACCTTCGAGCTCACCGGAATCGCCCCGGCACCTCGTGGCATCCCGCAGGTCGAGGTCACCTTCGACATCGACGCCAACGGCATCGTGCACGTCTCCGCCAAGGACAAGGGCACCGGCAAGGAGCAGTCGATGACCATCACCGGCGGCTCGTCGCTGGCCAAGGAGGACATCGACCGCATGGTGCGCGAGGCCGAGGAGCACGCCGCCGAGGACAAGTCGCGCCGCGAGGCCGCCGAGGTGCGCAACCAGGCCGAGACGCTCGCGTACTCGACCGACAAGCTCATCAAGGAGAACGACGACAAGCTGCCCGAGGATGTGAAGACCGAGGTGCAGGCCGACGTCGACGCTCTGAAGACCGCGCTCGCGGGTGAGGACGAGGCGGCCGTGAAGACCGCCTTCGACAAGCTCAACGAGAGCCAGCAGAAGCTCGGCCAGGCCATCTACGCCTCGGCCCAGGCCGATGCAGCCGCTCCCGCAGGCGAGGGTGAGGCCACCGAGTCCACTCCGTCGAAGGAGGAGGACGACGTGGTCGACGCCGAGGTCGTCGAAGACGAAGACGAGCCGAAGGACAAGTAACCCATGACTGACGACAAAGAGACCGGTCGTCAGCCTGATGACGAGTCGGGCGCCTCTTCTGAAGAGACGCCCGATTCGGGGTTCATCCAGGCTGAAGGACCAGACGTGGAGACGTCGCTGACCGACGCCGACCTCTCGTTCCTCTCGGGGCAGAGCTCGGCCGACGAGCTGGCCGCCGAGCGGCTGGCCGACCTGCAGCGGGTGACCGCGGAGTACGCCAACTACCGCAAGCGCACCGAGGCGAACCGCGAGATCGAGAAGGAGCGCGCGGTCGGCGAGGTCGTGAAGGTGCTGCTGCCCGTGCTCGACGACCTCGACCGTGCCGCCAAGCACGGCGACCTCGAGGAGGGCGGCCCGTTCACGGCCATCGCCACGAAGCTGCGCTCCGGCGTGGAGCGCGTGGGGCTCATCCCCTTCGGTGCCGCGGGTGACGAGTTCGACCCGCAGATCCACGAGGCGATCTTCCAGCAGCCCTCTGACGAGGTGACCGCTCCGGTGATCGCCGATGTCGTGGAATCCGGGTACCACCTCGGCAGCACCCTGCTCCGCGCCGCGAAAGTCGTGGTGGCGGTGCCGAATGGCTAGCCAGGACTGGTTCGACAAGGACTTCTACAAGGTGCTCGGGGTCTCGAAGGAGATCTCGGATGCCGACCTCAAGAAGGCGTACCGCAAGCTCGCCCGTCAGTACCACCCCGACTCCAACCAGGGTGACGTGAAGGCGGAGGCGAAGTTCAAGGAGATCAGCGAGGCCTACTCGGTGCTCTCCGACGCTGAGCAGCGCAAGGAGTACGACCAGATCCGCGCCATGGGCTCCGGCGCTCGCTTCACGGCGGGCGGCGGGGGCCAGGGTGGCGGCTTCGAAGACGTCTTCGGCGGCATGTTCGGTGGCGGGGCCGGCGGCGGTCGCTCGCAGGGCTACAGCTACCAGGAGGCGCCGGCCGGCTTCGACGACATCCTGGGCGGCATGTTCGGCGGCTCCCGTGGTGGTCGTGCGGGCTTCGGGGGCGGCTTCGGCGGCCCCACGCGCGGTCGCGATGTGACCGCGCGCACCACCATCGACTTCATCACCGCGGTGAAGGGCGACACCATCAAGCTGCAGACGGCGGATGGCAAGCCGATCACGGTGAAGATCCCAGCGGGCGTGGCCGACCAGCAGAAGATCAAGCTGCGCGGCAAGGGCGAGCCCTCGCCCGACGGGGGAGAGACGGGCGACATCGTGCTCACGGTGTCGGTGCGCAAGCATCCGGTGTTCGAGCGCGATGGGCTCAACCTCAGGGTCAACGTGCCCGTCACGTTCGTGGAGGCCACCCTCGGTGCCACCATCGAGGTGCCCACCCTCGGTGGCAGCCCCGTGAAGCTCAAGGTGGCTCCCGGCACCCCCTCCGGTCGCGTGCTGCGCGTCAAGGGGCGCGGTGTCGAGACCGCCAAGGGCAAGGGCGACCTGCTCGCGGTGGTGCAGGTGGCGGTCCCCGCTCACCTGTCGGCGGCGCAGCGCGAGGCCCTCGAGGCGTTCCACTCCGTGGAGCCCGCCGAGAACCCGCGCACCGAGATGCTCGCCAAGGCGCGCGAGTAGCACCATGAACGACGTCGACGAGAACTCGCCGCTGTTCGCCATCGCGGTGGCGGCGGAGCTGGCGGGCATGCATCCGCAGACCCTCCGGCAGTACGACAAGCTCGGCCTCGTGCGGCCCACCCGCACGGCCGGCAAGTCGCGCCGGTACTCGATGCGCGACGTCGTGCAGCTGCGGGAGGTGGCGCGATTGTCCTCCGAGGGGGTCTCCCTCGAGGGCATCGCCCGCATCCTGCAGCTCGAGAACCAGGTGGCGCACCTCTCGTCGCGCGTGCGCGAGCTCGAGGGCGCCCTCGCCGACGAGCTGCTCAACCGGCCCGGCCGGCGGGTCTTCGCGGCGGGCGTGGAGGGCGAGGTCATCTCGCTCAAGCACGGCACCCGCACCCAGCGCCGCACCGAGCTCGTGGTCTGGAAGCCCCTCACCGACCGCTGACCGCTTGTTGCCGATCGGGTGTCGACTGACCTACCCTCGATCATGAGCTTAAGTCAGGAGCGCGCGCTCCGTCAGCCGTCGTGGCAGTCCGCCATCGGCGCCGGGGTGGTGCAGGGGCTCTGCCTCTCGATGGTCGGGGTCGCTCTCGGGTGGGTTCTGACGCGGGATGACGTGGCGTCGTCGGGCGATCTGCTCATCGCCGGGTCCGTCGCGCTCGTCGCCGTGGTCGGGGCGTGGTGCTGCGGGTACGGAGTGCTTCTCGCACGCGGAGTGCCGCGGCCCGCGCTCATCGCGTGGTGCACTCTGGGGGGCACGGCGCTCGCGGGTGGTCTGGCGGCGGTGGTGATCGGTTCCATCGCGTTCGCGGTGGGGCTGCTCTCGGCGCTGGTCACGTTCTCGGGCGAGTTCATCGTGCCGATCGTGGTGGTCTCGGTGGTGCTCAGCGCCGCGTGCACGATCCTGATCGGTGTCGGGGTCTCGATCATCGTCGTGCGCGCCCTCGGTCACGACGAGGTGATCTGAGCGGGGGTGGCGCAGCGCGTACGGTGGAGGGGTGACCGACTTCTCCTTCGAGGCCCTGCGCCGGCATCCCGATGTCGAGGCCGACAACCTCTTCGCCTCCGACGCGAGCGACCGGCTGCTGCTCGACACCGCTGCCGAGGCCCTCGAGGCCACCGTCGACGAGCCCGGCCGGGTGGTGGTGATCGGCGACCACTACGGAGCCCTCACCCTCGGCGCCGCCGCCGTGCTGGGGCTGCACGGGATCCGCGTGCACCAGGATCCGCTCGCGGGCGAGCTCGCTCTCGCCGCGAACGCCCGCCGGGTGGCCGGCGTCGACCTCACCGGGCGGTTCCGCAGCCTGCCGCTCGGCCCCGAGCTCGTGGCCGACGCCTCGGTGGTGCTGCTGCAGCTGCCGCGCAGCCTCGCCGAGCTCGACGAGATCGCCCGGCTCGTGGCCGCGCACGCGCGCCCCGACGTGGTGGTCTTCGCGGGTGGACGCGTGAAGCACATGACGACCGCGATGAACGAGGTGCTCGAGCAGTCCTTCCACACGGTCTCGGCGGGGCTCGCTCGCCAGAAGTCGCGCGTTCTCACCGCCTCAGGCACTCGTGCTGACGTGGCGCCGGCCGCAGAGCGGCGGGAGTTCCACGACGGCGCTGGACTGTGGGTGGCCGCGGTGGGCGGTGCCTTCGCGGGCACGAAGATCGACATCGGCACGCGCCTGCTGCTCGAGCGGCTCGACGCGGTGGCACCCCAGGCGCGCACCGTGATCGACCTCGGCTGCGGCACCGGAGTGCTCGCCGCCGCTCTCGCCCTGCGGCGCCCCTCGCTGCGGGTGATCGCGACCGATCAGTCCGCGGCGGCCGTGCTCTCGGCGGAGGCCACGATGCAGGCCAACGGGATCGGCCGCGACGCGGCGAGACCGGGCGGCCCCGTGGAGGTCGTGCGCGACGACGCCCTCTCCGGCTTCGCCGCCGGCTCGGCCGACGCGGTGCTGCTGAACCCGCCGTTCCACGTGGGCTCGACCGTGCACGCCGGCATCGCGCTCAAGCTCTTCGAGGCAGCGGGCCGGGTGCTCGTGCCGGGGGGCGAGCTGTGGACCGTGTACAACTCGCACCTCTCCTACCGGGCGGCGCTCCAGCGTGCGATCGGTCCCACCAGGCAGGTGGACCGGAACGCCAAGTTCACACTGATGGTCTCGACGCGGCGCTGACGGCCCTGGCCTGAGCGAGCGCCCGGGCGCGGGAGCGCACGCCCGACGGCAGCACGAGCCGGCCGTAGGCGCCCTCCGCCGTGAGCAGCAGCGCGGTGATGCCCGCGAGCGAGGCCCCGATGACGGCCGTGGGGATGAGCCTGGATCCGTCGAGCTGCGAGACCAGGTCGAGCGGTTCCGCGAGCCCGATGATCATGAAGAAGGCCGTGCTGTAGACGGCGACCCGCAAGCGCTTCACCCCGTCGATGCCCGCGAACGCGAGGAAGACGAGCAGCCACAGGGCGTACCAGGGGTGGATGACGGGGGAGACCAGGGTGATCGCCGCGAAGCAGCCGAGGAGGAGCAGCAGTGGATCCGCATCCCGGCGACGGATGAGCAGGAACGCGGCGACCGCGCATCCGCCCGCCAGCAGGGCGACCTTCACGACGGTCTGCACGATCTCGCCGTCGATGCCCACCCCGTTGGCCATGCCGCCGAGGGCGATGCCCACGATGTTGGCGGGTGCGTACCAGGAGGAGATCGTGGCGGGTGTCGCCAGGGCGGCCACCCAGCCCACCCCCACACCCAGCGCGAAGCCGAGCACGGCGATGCCGCCGAGCGCGATGCCCGTGACCGCGGCCCAGCGCCGCACCACGGCGCCCCACGCGGGTCGGACGCCGGGGCCTGCGGCGGTGATGGCCCAGATGAGACCCACGATGGGCAGCGCCACGATGGCGATGGGCTTCACACCGATGGCGAGGCCGATGAGCACGGCGCCCAGTACGGGACGGCGGTCGAGGGCGTAGAAGATGCCGGCCGCGATGAGGCCGAGCATGAGGGAGTCGTTGTGGCCCGCCACCACGAAGTTCATGAGCGCGAGCGGGCTCGCCGCCACGAGCCAGAGCACCACGGAGGCGTCGCGGCCGCGGAGGTGGGCGATGCGCCAGGCGAAGTAGGCGAGCATGGCGAGGCCTGCCACCGCGACGAGACGGAACGCGAAGACGCCCAGCTCGTGCGGGAACCCCTCGGTGACCGTGGCCACCACACGCTCGATCCAGACGAAGACCGGACCGTACGGCGTCGCGGTGTCGGCCCAGAGGGGATCGACGCCGATGCCGAACCAGCCGGGCACGCTCGAGACGCCGTTCTCGTAGGGGTTGAAGCCCGCAGCCACGAGGCGGCCCTGGGCGAGGTAGGCGAACATGTCGCGGCTGAAGAGGGGGAGCGAGAAGAGGAGGGGGAGGCTCCAGGTGGCGGCGGAGACGGCGATCGTGCGCACGGAGGCGGATCCGGAGGCGTCGGCGGCCGGGTCGCCGCTCACGCGCCGCCGCTGCGACAGCAGGTCGAGGCCGAGCGCGAGCCAGGCGGTGAACAGCAGCACGGCGCCGCCGGCCACGAGGAGCCCGCACGCGAGCACGGCCCCGCGCGAGTGCCGTACGGCCTCGAGCACGCCGATGTCGTGGAGGCCGGAGAGGGGCGCGATCCATCCGACGCCGTAGGAGCCCAGGGTCATGGCGATCGCCCCCGCGAGGCCGATGAGCAGGCGGATGCGCGGAGAGAGCGAGGGCACGGTCCAGGAATACCACCCCGCGCTGAACGCAAGACGAACAGTGGCTGGACGGACGCCGCTCTGCTAAACTTGAGTCACATCAACTCAAGTTTTACACCCACGAGGTAGAGAGAAGAATCCCGAGAATGGCAACCAACCAGGGAACCCCGAGCGGCGACGAGCAGAAGAGCGCGCTCGAGCAGTACGGCGTCAACCTGACGGAGATCGCGGCGAGCGGCAAGCTCGACCCGGTCATCGGCCGCGACGCCGAGATCCGCCGTGTGAGCCAGGTGCTCACGAGGCGCACCAAGAACAACCCCGTGCTCATCGGCGAGCCCGGAGTGGGCAAGACCGCCGTGGTGGAGGGGCTCGCGCAGCGCATCGTGGCGGGCGACGTGGCCGACTCGCTCAAGGGCAAGCAGCTCGTCTCGCTCGACCTCGCGGCCCTCGTGGCCGGGGCCAAGTACCGCGGCGAGTTCGAGGAGCGGCTGAAGGCCGTGCTCAAGGAGATCAACGACGCCGACGGCCAGGTCATCACGTTCATCGACGAGCTGCACACCCTCATGGGTGCGGGCGGCGGCGAGGGCTCGGTGGCGGCCTCCAACATGCTGAAGCCCATGCTCGCGCGTGGCGAGCTGCGCCTCATCGGCGCCACGACGCTCGACGAGTACCGCGATTTCGTGGAGAAGGATGCGGCCATGGAGCGGCGCTTCCAGCAGGTGTTCGTGGGGGAGCCGTCGGTGGAGGACACCATCGCCATCCTGCGCGGGCTCAAGGAGCGCTACGAGGCGCACCACAAGGTGTCGATCGCCGACTCGGCGCTCGTGGCCGCCGCCGCGCTCTCGAACCGCTACATCCCCGGCCGGCAGCTGCCCGACAAGGCCATCGACCTGATCGACGAGGCGGCCTCCCGGCTGCGCATGGAGATCGACTCGGCTCCCGTGGAGATCGACGAGCTGCGCCGCTCGGTCGACAGGCTGAAGCTCGAGGAGCTGGCGCTCAAGAAGGAGAAGGACGACGCCTCGAAGGAGCGCCTCGCCGCGCTCCGCGAGATGCTCGCCTCGCGCACGGCTGTGCTCGCCGAGCTGCAGGAGCGGTGGGAACGCGAGCGCGCCGCCCTCAACCGCGTGGGTGAGCTCAAGGAGAAGCTCGACAACGCGCGCATGCGCGCCGAGCGGGCCCAGCGCGAGGGCCAGCTGGAGAAGGCCTCGCGGCTGCTCTACGGCGAGATCCCGCTGCTCGAGCGCTCGCTCGCGGAGGCCGAGGCCGCCGAGGTGGCGTCCGAAGGGGTCGAGCGCATGGTCAACGATCAGGTGGGGTCCGACGACATCGCGGCCGTGATCGCCGCGTGGACCGGCATCCCCGTCGACCGTCTCACCCAGGGTGAGACCGAGAAGCTGCTGCACCTCGAGGCCGAGCTGGGGCGCCGCCTCATCGGCCAGAAGGTGGCCGTGAAGGCGGTGGCGGATGCGGTGCGCCGATCCCGCGCGGGCATCTCCGAGGCGGATCGGCCCACCGGTTCGTTCCTCTTCCTCGGCCCCACGGGTGTCGGCAAGACCGAGCTCGCCAAGGCGCTCGCCGAGTTCCTGTTCGACGACGAGAAGGCGCTCATCCGCATCGACATGTCGGAGTACGGCGAGAAGCACTCGGTGGCACGGCTGCTCGGTGCGCCTCCCGGATACGTGGGCTACGAGGCCGGCGGTCAGCTCACCGAGGCCGTGCGCAGACGGCCGTACTCGGTGGTGCTGCTCGACGAGGTCGAGAAGGCGCACCCCGAGGTGTTCGACGTGCTGCTGCAGGTGCTCGACGACGGGCGGCTCACGGATGGGCAGGGGCGCACGGTCGACTTCCGCAACACGCTGCTCGTGCTCACCTCGAACCTGGGGTCGCAGTTCCTCGTCGATCCGTCGCTGTCACCGGCCGATCGGGAGACACTCGTGCAGGCCGCCGTGCGGCAGGCCTTCAAGCCCGAGTTCGTGAATCGGCTCGACGACATCGTGGTGTTCCAGGCGCTCACCGAGTCGGATCTGGCGCAGATCGTGTCGCTCTACGTGGATCGGCTGTCCCTCCGACTCGCGTCGCGCCGGCTGTCGCTGGCGGTGACTCCGGATGCGCGGGCCTGGCTCGCCGAGCGCGGTTACGACCCCATCTACGGGGCCCGGCCGCTGCGGCGGCTCATGCAGAAGCAGATCGACGACAGGCTCGCCATGGTGCTGCTCTCGGGCGAGGTGCGCGACGGCGACTCCGTGCGCGTCGACGTCGCCCCGTCGGGCGACGCCCTCACGGTAGCCGCCGAGTAGCGCCTGGCGCCTGCTTGCCTGAGTAGAAATTGCTCGGGGCTCATTGGGGCGTTCGTCGCACAGGGTTGAGGGGCCGGCCGCACGGGGTCGGCCCCTTCTTCTCGAGAGGCCCCTCGCATGCGCCCGAATCCTGCATCACGCTCTTTGGCTGCGATCGCGGCCGTTCTCGTCTGCGCGGTGGTTGTCGGTGGTGGTGGAGTGGCCGCACACGCCTCCGCCCGCACCGAGGCACTCGCGCCTGTCGACGCGGGGTCGCGTGTGGTGGAGTTCGTCTTGCCGAACCCGAACGGCCTGCCGAGCGACGTGGAGGCCGGTGCCGACGGCAGCGTCTGGGTCGCCTCCTTCGCCGACAAGACGGTGGTGCACTTGGCGCTCGACGGCTCAGTGCTGGCAGTCGCCCAGCTCACGGGCGGCCCCACCGACCTCACCTCGGATGGCGCGGGCGGGGTCTGGGTCACCGAGTTCGCCTCGAACGCCATCGCCCACGTGGCGGCGGATGCAGCGGTGACCGAGTACAAGCTCCCCACAGCCAACTCATTCCCTGCGCGCATCTACGACTCCGGTGACCACGTCTTCTTCACCGCCTCCAGCACCCAGAAGCTCGGTCGCCTGACGGAGTCCACCGGAGCGATCGAGGAGTTCCCCATTCCGGGTGCGCAGTCGCCCTGGGAGATCACGGGAGTCGGCGACCAGATCTGGGTGAGCGACACCAACGCAGACCTCACTTGGAGTTTCGACCGCGGCGGAGCGATCATCGAGGCCATGCCCGAACTCGGCGGTTTCGAGAACCTTGATCTCAAGGCGGTGTCCGGATGGGTGTCCGGGTACGGGGCAACCGACGGACAGATCGTCAGCCTGAGTAAATCACCCGGAGAGCCCGCCTGGAGTCGCAATTTCTTCGACGGAGCTACGGACTTGAACGGACTCAAGCAGAACGGTTCATCTGTCTGGTGGGTCGATTCGGGCGAGAACTCCGTCTCCTTCAGAGGACCGGGAACTTTCACTGCCCCCACTCCCGACGGCGGCCTGAATGGCCTGACGGTCAGCGGTGGCCGGTGGGTGTGGACGGTGGGCAAGAAGTCCGGAAAGGTCCTTCGCATGGACGCAATCGCGGCGGCTCCAGTCACCCGTCATGGAGGCGCCGACCGGTACGAGATGGCTGCCGACTTAGCTCGCGATCAGTTCGGAGGGACGAGGCATACGGTATTCATCGTGAGCGGGCAGACATTCGCCGACGCGCTCAGTGCGGGGCCGATTGCGGCGGATCTCGGCGCTCCGATCCTCCTGACGCAGCGGGACGCACTGCCGGATTCCTCTGCGCGAGAGATCGCCAGGATGGCCCCGGAACGGGTGATCGTCGTCGGGGGACCCGCCTCGGTCTCTGCGTCAGTGCTCTCTTCGGTGGCGAGCATGGCGCGAGACGCCGAAATCCGCCGGATCGACGGTCCCGACCGCTTCGCGGTGTCGCGAGCGCTCGTCACCAGCGACCTCGCGCCGGACGGGACGACTCTCTACATAGCGGACGGCGCCAAATTCGCTGATGCGTTGTCGAGCGGTCCAGCAGCGGCGTCAGTCGAAGCCCCACTCCTTCTTGTGAGGGGGTCTGAGGCGAAGCTGTCGGCCGAGGAGATGATGATTGTCGCCAAGTACGCGGGAACGGATTCGGCCGTCAAGATCGCAGGAGGTGAGTTGTCTGTCTCTGCATCCATAGCCAGTCAGCTGAGTGGCGCCGTGACGACCCTCTCGCGTTTCGGGGGAGCGGACCGTTACGAGGTGTCTCAGGCGATCAACCGCGATGCGTTCCGTGGTCACGAGGTGGGCGCCTTGACGTTCCTCGCGAGCGGTGCTTCGTTCCCGGACGCACTGGCCGGCGGGCCCGCCGCGGCGAACCGTGGAGGATTGCTTCACCTCGTGCGGAGCGACTGCGTGCCGGGAGTAACCTTGGACGCGCTGGCGGGGGCGTACGAGGTGCATCTTCTCGGAGGGCCGGCGAGTCTTGCGCCGACGGTGGAGTCGCTGACCGCCTGCCGCTAGGTGAAGGCACGCACCCGCTCGAAAGCGCAAACGCGGCCGCATCCGACCTCTGCGAGGGGGCGAGGGCCGCCGCGTTGCGGTTTCGAACCGACGGGGCGCGCTGGTGAGGGTGTCAGTGGGTGGCCGGGGGCGGGTGTTCTGGGCGGGTCAGGGGGTGGGGAGGAGGAGGGTGTCGAGGGGGAGGCGGGTTCGGGGGGAGGTCTCGCGGGTGCGGAGGGTGTCGTCGGGGAGGGCTTCTGGGGTGTCGAGGGTGCCTAGGGCTGCCACCGTGACCGGGGTCAGGCGCTCGGGGAGGGCGAAGGCCGCCGCGAGGGCTGCGGCGTCGAAGCCGCCCATCTGGTGCACGTGCAGGCCGTCGTGGTGGGCCTGGATGGAGAAGTAGGCCATCGCCTGACCGAGGTCGTACTCGGCCCAGCGGCGCTCGGCCCCGTCGTCACCCACGGTCTCGGCGACCGCCACGATGAGGGCGGAGGCACTCTGCGCCCACACCTGGTTGAAGCGCAGGAGGTTCTGCACCACGGTGTCGAACTCCGGGGTTCCGCGACGGGCCACGATGAAGCGCGCCGGCTGCGTGTTGGCGGCCGAGGGCGCCCAGCGGGCCGCCTCGAGCGCTGCGGTGAGGCGATGCTCGTCGATCGGCTCGGTGGCCACGAAGGAGCGGGGGCTCCAGCGCTCGGCGATCGTTGAATTGATCGGGGTGCTCGTCTCGGCGGTGCGAGGGGTGCGGGCGGGGGTGTCGGTGATGGTCATGAGTGTCTCCTGATCAGGGTCTCCTGCACGCCATCGGGCAGCGGTTGCGGTAAGCGGACTACGGTCCGGATGAAGGAACGGTCGGCCGCTGCGCTTTATTCCGCAGGGGGCGCGCGAAGAGGCGGCCGACCCAGGTGACGAAGGTCTCGAGCGGCCCGCGGCGGCCGAGGAACGCCAGGAACGAGCCGATCAGCAGCGCGAGCAGCACGTTGGCGACCCAGAAGCCGAGGCTCGAGAGGAACCAGGGTGTGTCGAGAACGACGTACTCCTGCCAGGTGAGCTCGCCGTACGGCTTGCCGAGCATCACGAGCGTGACGGTGCCCACGAGCAGCACGTGCGCCGAGTACACGGTGAGCGGCGCCGACCCCGCCCCCAGCACGGGTGTGAGGATGCGCCGGGCGAGCGACCCGAGAACGGTGCCCAGGAGCACGAGCAGGCCGATCACGGTGACCGAGGATCCGATGGTCACGAGCAGGTCGAAGGTCGTGCCGGTGTGGGCGGCGGCGGTCACGAGCATCCACGCCGAGCCGGGCAGGGGGCGACCGTCGCCCGGCTCGGAGAGCAGCGCGAGCGCCTGCTCCTCCGAGACGCCGAGCTCGCTGGCGAGTCCCCGAACTCCGCCGAGCGGCCCCTGCGCCAGAGCGGCGAGCGCGATCCCACCCAGCCACACCGCCACGCCGATCCCGACGAGCCTCACGCAGAGCGCCCGAAGCGCGCCCACCCCGGACCCGGTAGGGCCACCGACCGACGGCGCGACCCCGGCCCGCGCCCCGGTGTCGGATCCGGATCCAGTCCCGACGGAGATTCCATCCGGCCCCGCAGAGCCGCGCGCGGCCAGGAGGGAGCGGGCTATCGCCATGCCCGCGAGGCCGTAGGCGATCCAGAGGAAGACCGGGTAGGTGCCCGTCAGGAGGAGGCCGCGCAGCACGGGCAGCGGATCCGCCAGCGACAGCCAGTTCGGGTTCGACGCCTCCCGCTCGCTCAGCTCGAACGCCGAGCCCAGCAGGTAGGTCACGAGAGGTGCGAGCACGGCCACCACGGCCGCCACCGCCACGAGCACCCACCGCGGCCAGGTGATCGCGAGGGAGAGCACCCAGAACAGCACCCCGTAGTAGGCGAGGATGACGAAGATCGGGATGTCGAGCAGCGTGAGCGTGAGCGCGATGGCCACGAGCGCGAGGCCCCGGCCGAGCAGCATGAGGCGGGCGGCGCCCGGTCGCCCCTCGCGGATCGGTGCGCGCGTGGCGAGCACCGCCCCCACCCCCGCGAGCACCGCGAAGAGAGCCGAGGCGCGCCCCTGGAACTGCTCCGACATGGGCACGTGCACACCCTCGACCGAGTCGATCCAGAGCCAGGTGTGGGTGGCCATCATGCCCGCGATGGCCACGAAGCGCGCGAGGTCGAGCCCGAGGATGCGATCGTGTGCCCGGGTCATGGCGCCCCTTCCCCTCGCTGAGCGGGCTGGGCCGGACTGGATCGGACTGGAGCCCGAGCCCGGCGCATCCTGGTTCAGACGATACCGTCGGTGTCGCCCGCGCGGTGCTTGCGCACACGCTTGATAACGAACCAGGCGACGGCCGCGACCACGCCCACGATCACGATCCACTGCAGGATGTCGGCGTACTGCTCCACCACGTGCCACTGCTCACCGAGCCAGAACCCGGCGAGGATGAAGATGGTGTTCCAGATGAGGCTGCCCGCGGTGGTGAGGAGCGCGAACTTCCACACCGCCATGCGCTCGATGCCGGCCGGGATGGAGATGAGACTGCGGAAGATGGGCAGCATCCGCCCGAAGAAGACGGCCTTCGTGCCGTGCTTCTGGAACCACGCCTCGGTCTTCTCCACATCCGACACGTCGACGAGGGGGAGCTTCTTAACGATCCAGGTGATGCGGTCGATGCCGAGCCAGCGGCCGAGGCCGTAGAGCACGAGGGCGCCCACGAGCGAACCGAGGGTCGTGAAGAAGATGGCCGCCCCCAGATCGAGGTCGCCACGGCTCGCGGCGAACCCGGCGAGCGGCAGGATGACCTCGCTCGGGATGGGCGGGAAGAGGTTCTCGACGGCCACGGCGAGACCGGCGCCCGGGGCGCCGAGGGTCTCCATGAGGCCGACCACCCAGTCGCCGATGGGGCCGAGGCTCGCGTCGGCGCTACCGGATTCCGTGGCGGCGAGGGCACCGGTGGGGGTGAGGGAGAGGGCGGATGATGGGTCGGCAGGGGCCAGGCTCATGCCCTCAACCTAGTGCGAGAGGCCTGAAGCGGCCCTGGGAGGCCGGGGTCGGGAGCTCGTCGGAGGCCAGACGGCCGGATGACCAGGATGCCGGGAAGGTCAGCACGTCACGAGCGCACGAGCCGCGCGATGGCCGCCGACGCCTCCTTGAGCTTGGCGTCGGCCACCTCCCCGCCCTCGGCCACGGCCTCGACCACGCAGTGGCTGAGGTGCTCGTCGAGCAGCCCGAGCGCCACCGACTCGAGCGCACTCGTGACGGCCGAGATCTGGGTGAGGATGTCGATGCAGTACTTCTCCTCCTCCACCATGTTCTGCAGGCCCCGCGCCTGGCCCTCGATGCGCTTGAGGCGTTTGAGGTACGCATCCTTGTTGGAGATGTAGCCGTGGTGGGCGTGGTCCGCGTGGCCTGCGGTCTCATCGTGGTCGCTCATGCTTCGATTCTCTCGTGTCCGACTCCGCCGAGGTCCGCCCTGCCACCGATTCGCGGCAGCGCGTCACCGCCGTGCTCGTGATCGGCATGAGCGTGGTGGTGTGGTGGCCGGCGTTCACCATCGGGGCGTGGGGCGATCTCTTCTTCGATCAGGTGCTCGGGGTGTGGGCCGCGGCCACGGCGGCGCTCCTCGTGGTGCTGCTCGAGCCCGGCGGTCGCCACAAGGTGCGGCGGGCGCTCGCGCTCATCACGCCCAGCCTCTGGGTGGTGCTCATGTTCGTGGTGCAGGACCTGAACGACGGCCTCGTGCTGCTCGTGGCCCTCGTGGGCGCGGCGGTCGCTCTGCTCGCCCTGCCGACGGCGATGTGGGTGCTCGCGCGCATGGTGTGGCCCGACTTCGGCGAGACCACGTGGCGCATGAGGTTCGTGGTGCTGGGCGCGGTGGGGTTTATCGCCGTGGTGTCGCTGCTGCTGGGGGCGAACCACTCGCGGTTCCTCACCTGCGAGGAGTTCGCCATCAGCGGCAACTCCGAGCCGCCCGGCTGCACCCCCGAATCCCTGTAAGTAAGGAAATGCGTGGGACCGACGGCCTATACGGGGTCGGTCTCACGCATTTCTGTACTTACCGGGCGGCGAGCTCGCTGCGGAGGGCCGCGGCGAAGGAGTCGATGTCGCCGGGAGTGGTGTCGAACGCGCACATCCAGCGCACCTCGCCCGTGGCGGGGTTCCAGTCGTAGAAGCGGAACGATTCGCGCAAGCGGTCGGCCACGCCGGGCGGCAGGATCGCGAAGACCGCGTTCGACTGCGTGGGCTGCGTGAGCGTGATGCCGGGCAGCCCCTCCACCGCGCTCCGCAACCGGGCCGCCATCGCGTTGGCGTGCGACGCCGAGCGCTGCCACAGGTCGCCCTCGTAGAGCGCGATGAGCTGCGCCGAGACGAACCGCATCTTGGAGGAGAGCTGCATGTCGAGCTTGCGCAGGAACGGGATGCCCGTGACGGCCGCGGGGTTGAGCACCACGACGGCCTCGCCGAAGAGCAGGCCGTTCTTGGTGCCGCCGAGCGAGACCACATCGACCCCCGCATCCGTGGTGAAGGCGCGGAGCGGCTCGCCGAGCGAGGCGGCCGCGTTCGAGATGCGCGATCCGTCGAGGTGCACGGTCATGCCGCGCGCGTGGGCGTGCTCCGTGATGGCGCGGATCTCGTCGACCGAGTACGCGGTGCCGAGCTCGGTGGTCTGCGTGATCGAGACCGCGAGCGGCTGCGCCCGGTGCTCGTCGCCCCAGCCCCACGCCTCCACATCGATGAGGTCGGGTGTGAGCTTGCCGTCGGTGGTGGGTACGGTGAGGAGCTTGAGGCCCGCCACGCGCTCGGGGGCGGCGTTCTCGTCGGTGTGGATGTGCGCGGTGCTCGCACACACCACGGCACCCCAGCGCGGCAGCATCGACTGCAGGCCCACCACGTTGGCACCCGTGCCGTTGAAGACAGGGAAGGCCTCGGCCCGATCCCCGAAGTGGCCCTTGAGCACGTGCTGCAGGCGGGCGGTGTAGACGTCTTCGCCGTACGAGACCTGGTGACCGCCGTTCGCCTGGGCGATGGCCTCGATCACCTCGGGGTGCGCGCCGGCGTAGTTGTCGGAGGCGAAGCCGCGGGTGGAGGGGTCGTGGAGAGGTGCGTCGATCACCTCTCAAGTCTCTCAGCCCTTGAGGGCGTCGCGCAGCTTGACCCTGGCGCCGAGGCGCAGCAGGGAGTTCGAGTAGATGCGCGATCCGATGCCGATGATCACGAGCGTGGTGGCGACCAGCACGACGAGCGCGAGCAGGGGCTCCCACCAGGCCGCGTCGCCGAGGAAGAGCCGCAGCGGCATGCCGATGGGCGCCGAGAACGGCACGTACGACATGATCGCCATCACGGTCTCGTTCGAGTTGAAGAAGATCACCAGGATGTACGGGATCATGACGAGAGTCGTGACGGGAGAGGTGACCGAGGCCACCTCCTCCTGCCGCGAGACGAGCGCCGCCGTGGCCGCGTAGAGGGCCGCGATGAGCACGAAGCCGAAGATGAAGAACACGATGAACCAGGCGATGGCCGGGCCCAGCATGCCGAGCAGCGCCGACTGGCCGGTGATCGAGAGGCCGAGCACTGACATCGCCGAGATGAGCGCGATCTGCCCGAACGCCAGGATGCTGTTGCCCACCACCTTGCCCGCCATGAGCTCGCGGGCCGAGATGGTGGAGAGCAGGATCTCGACCACGCGGGTCTGCTTCTCCTCCACCACGCTCTGCGCGATGGTGGAGCCGAAGGTGACCGCCGACATGAAGAACACGATCCCGAAGGCGATGCCGATGAGGTAGCTGAGGAATCCGTTGCCGTTCTCGCCCGGCTCGAGCAGCTGCACCGGGGGAGCGACGCTCAGCAGGGAGACGATGGTGGAGGGGGTCTCGTCGAGGGCGACGATCTCGTAGCCGAGGTCGGTGCCGGCGTCGGTGCCGGTCTCCGTGTCCGTGCCGGTGCCGGCGGGGAGGATCGCTGCCTCCACGGTGCCGTCGCGCACGAGAGCCTCAGCCTCCTCGGCCGACGCCACCTCGGTGACCTCGAGACCCTGCACGCCCTCGACCACCGAGGTGGTCTCCGCCACCGCCGCGACCTTCGGTGCGGAGGCCGTCGTGCTGAGCACCCCGCCCACGATGATCGAGGCGAGGATCGCGAGCAGGAGGATGGCCGTCGAGATGAGGAACGACTTGCTGCGGAGCCTCATCGTGAGCTCGCGCTGGGCCACGAGCCAGGTGCCCTTGACCGCGCTCGGGCGAGCGGGGCGGGGGCGGCGGATGCTGGTGTGGGCGCTCATGCGACGACCTCCTTGAAGATCTGGGCGAGGGTGGGGTGCAGCGGCGTGAAGCGGGCGACGGATCCGGCGGCGACGGCCCTGGCCAGCACCGCTTGCGCCGCGGCGAGGCCCTCGGGGCCGCGAGCGACCTCGAACAGCGCGTAGTTGCCGTCGAGCTCCACGACCCGCACACCAGCGGCCTCGCGCACCCAGCCGGCATCGCTCTCGAGCTCGATCTCGAAGCGCGGTTCGGAGTGCTCGGAGCGCACGCTCTCGCGCGATCCCGAGGCACGGATGGTGCCACCGGCGATCACCACGAGGTCGTCGCAGAGGCGCTCGACGATGTCGAGCTGGTGGGAGGAGAAGAGCACGGGCGCTCCACCGGCGGCGTGTTCGGCGAGCACGGCCTGCACCACCTCGACGGCCATCGGATCGAGCCCCGAGAAGGGTTCGTCGAGCACGAGCACGTCGGGGTCGTGCACGATGGCCGCCGCGATCTGGGCGCGCTGCTGGTTGCCGAGCGAGAGGCTCTCGACCGTCTCGTTCGCGCGCTCGCCGAGGCCGAGGCGCTCGAGCAGATCGGCGGTGCTCTTCGCGGCGGCGGCCGGCGACATGCCGTGCAGTCGGCCGAGGTAGACGATCTGCTCGGCGACCTTCATCTTGGGGTAGAGGCCGCGCTCCTCGGGCATGTAGCCGAAGAGGGCCCGGTCGGCGGGGGTGAGCCGCGTGCCGTCGAGGGTCACGGATCCGGAGTCGCTCGAGAGCACACCGAGGATGATGCGCATCGTCGTGGTCTTGCCCGCGCCGTTGCCGCCCACGAAGCCCGTCATGCGGCCGGCCCCCACGGAGAAGGTGACTCCGTCGAGCACCTTGCGCGCGCCGAAGCTGCGGGAGATGTCGTTCACGTCGAGCATGGGCGCCCCTTCCAGTGCGGTGCTTCCACGCTAGGGCGGGGGAGGGGGCCGGGCATCCGCCGAGAGGGGGGACGGTCTCCACCGCTCGGGGGAGACTCGGGGCTGGTAATCCGCCCGGGTGGTGGTCGGGGGTGCGCCCAGGGCGTACTCTTCGGATACCGAGCCATCGAGGCTTGCTCTGGAGGAGACCACCATGGCTGAGAAATCCGCACGCAAGGCCGTCGCGAAGCCGGCCGCCCGTTCCCTCAAGGAGAAGCGCGCCGACAAGAAGACCAAGTCGGACCGTCAGGACCACTCGGCCGATTCCGTCACGAACGTCAAGAAGAAGTAGCCTCCTTCTCGCTCTTCTCTGCTCCAGCCGGGCCGGCCCTCGTGGGTCAGCCCCGGCCGGGCACCGCGATCCCGTTCTCGTAGGCGAAGACGACCGCCTGGATGCGGTCGCGCAGCCCGAGCTTCTGCAGGATCTTCGACACGTGCGTCTTGACCGTGGCCTCGCCGAGGTACAGCTCGTGTGCGATCTCGCTGTTCGAGCGGCCTGCGGCGAGCAGGCCGAGCACCTCGCGTTCGCGGTCGGTGAGGTCGGCGAGCGCGGCCGGCTCGGCGGGGTGCTCGGGCCTGCTCGACGGCGCAGGATCCGCAGGCGGTGACGTGCCCGCATCCGGAGCCTTCGCCGCATCCGGGGCCACGGCCCTGTGCGTGAAGCTCTCGATCACCCGGCGCGTGACGTCGGGCGAGAGCAGCGCGTCGCCGCGCGCGATGACCTGCACGGCGCTCACGAGATCCTCCGGCGAGGAGTTCTTGAGCACGAAACCGCTCGCACCGGCCTCGAGGGCCTCGAAGAGGTAGTCGTCGCGATTGAACGTGGTGAGGATGAGGATGCCCGCGGGCGTTCCGCTCGCGATGAGCTGCCGTGTGGCCGCGAGGCCGTCGAGGTCGGGCATCTGCACGTCCATGCAGACCACGTCGGGTTGCAGGGCGGTGACGATGTCGATCGCCTCCCGGCCGGTGCGGGCCTCGCCCACCACCTCGATGCCGTCCTCGGACTCGAGGATGATCTTGAGGCCCACGCGCACCAGGTCCTGGTCGTCGGCGAGCACCACCCGGATGCGCTCCGGGCCGTTCTCGTGCTCGGCGAAGTGGTCGTGGCTCATGATGCCGTTCCTCTCGTGCTGATGCCGGCGAGCGGCAGGCGGGCTCGCACGCGGTAGCCGCCGCGGGGCTTGGGGCCGATCTCGATCTCGCCGCCCACCGCGGCCACGCGCTCGCGCATGCCGATCTGGCCGAGGCCGGCGCCGGGGATCGGTGATGCGGATGCGGTCCTTGATGCCGATGCCGATGCCGGTGCCGGTGCCGATGCGGATGCGGATGCGGATGCGGATCCGGTTCCGTTTCCGGATGAGGATCCTGTCGTGGGCGTCGCGACGGCAGCACCTGCGCCGGTGTCGCCGATCTCGATCTCGACCGTGTCGTGGAGGTAGCGCAGGCGCACATCGGCGGTGGCGCGCGGGCCGCCGTGCTTGCGCACGTTGGTGAGCGACTCCTGCGCGATCCGGTAGAGGCTGAGTCCGACACCGGGCGGCACCGCTTGGGGCTCGCCGACGGTCGAGAAGGTGACCGGGAGGCCCGTGGCCCTCGCCTCGGCCACGAGCTCGTCGAGCTGGGCCACGCCGCGGGTGGAGGCCGAGCGGCTCGCCTCGTCGGTCTCGGGCACGGGTTCTCCGGGCCGGCGGAGTGCCCCGAGCATGCGGTGCAGCTCATCGACCGCCTCGCGCGCATTGCCCTCGATGAGAGTGAGCGACTCGATGGCCCTGGGGTCGGCGTCGCTCTTGGCGAGCACACGCCGGGCGGCACCCGCCTGCAGGCCCATCACCGAGACGTGGTGCGCCACGACGTCGTGCAGCTCCCTGGCGATGCGCACGCGTTCGAGCTCGACCGCCTGGCGGCTGCTCACCTCGCGCTCCCGCTCGAGCTCGAGGGTGCGCCGCTCGAGCGCCTCGCGCTGGCGGGCCGAGGCGTAGGCGGCGTTGCCGAAGACGTAGGCGGCGCCGAAGTAGAGCAGGTTGGTGACGAGCTGGATCGCGCCGAGGGCGGTGAACTGCGAGAGCCAGCCCTCCTCCGACGAGCCGGGGATGTTCTCCGGGTTGAGGGCCTGCACGAGGTACAGCCCGATCAGCCACATCACCATGCCCACCGTGATGAGGATGCGGACGACGCGCGCGAGCAGGCGGTTGGTGCTCCACGCGCCCACCGAGTACACGGCGAGGAAGAGGCAGATGTTGGCGAAGAGCATCTCCCACACGGCGAGGTTCTGGCCGATCACGAAGGTGGCCGTCACCACGAGCGCCACCAGCACGGGGTAGCGATGGCGGAAGGCGAGCGGGCCGGCGATGAGGACCGCCCAGATGGCGGCGCCCCACCAGGGGGCGTGCGGCTGATCGATGGCTCCCGCGTAGAGGAACCAGCTGAGCCAGGCCGCCACCGCGAGCGCGCCGGCCACGATGGCGTCGCGGCGGTAGCCGGCGGGGCCGGGGCGCGGCCGGATCCAGTCGTCGATCCCGTCGTCGGTGGGGGTGCTCATGACCCCACGCTACCCACCGCCCCCTCCGCCGCCATCCGCCGAGCGGATGACCGCCCCTTTATGGATGCAGGCCACCCGGGCGGGCGGGCGGGTCTGCCGGCGGCGGACCGACAGGGTGGGAGCGGGCGCACGTCGCCTAGGGGGTGAGGGGGCGGCGGGCGCCGTTGAGGGTGGGGGCGGGCTCGTCCCAGAGGGCGACCACGGCGGCGGCGAGGTCGGCGACGTCGGTGAAGCCGGGGAACGACCTCTCGGGGCTCGCTGCGCGCTGGCGGTCGTCGACGAGCGCCTTGACGGCGAAGACGACTGCGGCGGCCCGGAGCTCCGGCGCCTGATCGGCGGCGAAGCCCTCGGCCACAGAGCGCATCCACGACTCCGAGGCGGCCTTCGCGGCGGTGTAGTCGGCGCCGGAGGCCGTGGGCGCGTCGACCGAGACCGACGAGACGAACGCCGCCCGCCCACTGCCGGACGCCACGAGCGCGGGGTAGAACGCACGCACGGTGGCCCGCAGCGTGCGGAACGACCGCTCCATGGCGGCCCATCCCTCGTCCGTCTGCCCCATGATGCCCTTGCCGCCCACCCATCCCCCAACAAGGTGCACGAGCCCATCGACCCCCACCCCGCCGAGGGTGGTTGCGAGGGCGGTGACGGCGGCGGTGTCGGTGAGGTCGCAGGGCTCGGTGCGGATGCCGGGCACCCGCGCGGCGAGGGCGGCGAGGCGTGCCGGGTCGGAGCCCACGGCCACGACCTCCGCCCCTGCCGCCACGAGCGCGGCGCACACGGCAACGCCTGACTCGCTCGTGGCCCCCGCCACCACCACGCGCCGCCCCCGCACGCCGCCATCCACTCCGGTCCCGCCGGACGCGGCGACGGGTGAGGTGGATGCACCCGCGTCGCCACCGCGGCCGGCGCTGGGGGTGGCGTCGGGGGAGGGGGTGGGGGGTGCGTCGTTCTCGGTCATGGTGCGACCCTAGCCACCGGGGCGGGTCAGCGCGAGGTGCCCGTGATGCCCTCGGTGGAGGTGATCACGGCGCGCATCTTCTTGTCGAGGGCCTCGTAGAACATCGAGAGGGGGAACTCGTCGTCGAGCACGGCATCGGTGAGCCCCCTGGGCGGCCCGTCGAGCGGCAGCGCCTGCGGCCCCCGCGCCCACACCGACGCCGGGTTGGGCGTGACCGTCGAGGTGATGAGCTCGTAGGCCGCCAGCCAGTGCGCCGTCTTGGGCCGGTCGATCGAGCGCCAGTACAGCTCGTCGATGGCGTCGCCGAGCGCCGTCACCGCATCCGCCACCTCGGGCCAGTCGATCGTGAGCCTCGTGTCTGTCCAGTGCAGCACCCCGCGCTGGTGCAGCCACGCGAACAGCAGCTGGCCGCCGAGCCCGTCGTAGTTGCGCACGCGCGATCCGGTGATCGCGAAGCGGAAGATGCGGTCGAACAGCACCGCGTACTGCACGAGCTCGGCGTGCTCGAGCAGCTGCGCGTCGCCCTCCGACAGCGCCGCCGCCCCCACCGAGTCCGCACCGTCTGAGCCTGCAGCAGCCCGCAGCCTCCGCTCGATCCGCACCGCCTCGCGGAACGCCGTGAGATCGCACCGCAGCTCCTCGAGCGAGTAGAGGAAGAACGGCATGCGCTGCTTGATCATGAACGGATCGAACGGCAGGTCGCCGCGCATGTGGGTGCGGTCGTGGATGAGATCCCACATCACGAAGGTGCGCTCGGCGAGCTCCTGATCCTCCAGCAGCCGCTGAGCGACGGGCGGCAGCTCGAGCCGGGTGACCGAGGCGGCCTCCCGCACCACACGGCGGAACCGTGCGGCCTCGCGATCCGCGAAGATCGCCCCCCACGTGTACGCGGGGATCGACGACGTGGCCACCGACTCGGGGAACAGCACGGCGGAGTTGGTGTCGTACCCGGCGGTGAAGTCGAGGAAGCGGATGGGCACGAACAGCGCGTTCGAGTAGTCGCCCGCCTCGAGCTCGCCGATGAAGGCGGGCCAGACGACCTCCACGAGCACGGCCTCGACGTGCCGGTCGGTGCTGCCGTTCTGCGTGTACATGGGGAACACGACGAGGTGGCGGATGCCGTCGACCCGGTCGAGCTCGGGCCGGAACGCCACGAGCGAGGCCAGGAAGTCGGGGATGCCGAAGCCCTCCTCGACCCACCGGGCGAAGTCGGCGCGCACCTCGGCGAGGTACTCCGCATCGCGCGGGAAGGCGGGCGCGAGCGCCGACACCGCGGCCACGATGCGCGAGACGAGCTCGCCGGCGAGGGCGTGGTCGACGGGGTCGGGGATCGACCCGTCCTTCACCTGCAGCGGCTGCAGATCGGCCACGGCGGCCTTGAGCGAGAGCCAGGCGGCCGAGTCGGCCACCGTGGAGGCGTCTTCGACGACCTCGGGTTCTCCGATGATGGGCTGTGGGAAGCGAGCGGGGTGTGCGGACATGGTGGAACCTCCAATCGGTCGTCGTCTCGAGCCTAGGAGCAACGCATCCGCGCTTTCTTGATGCCGGTTGGATTATCGTGCGCAGACGGGCCCTCGCGGCGCGGATAATCGCCGGGAGGTGCCTGCCGGGGCCTCCCGCCCGCCCCGGGTAGCATGGACGCGATGAAGAAGACGACGGGCGCGCCCGAAGCCCCGAGCCACTTCCTCCCGCACATCCAGGGCCTCCGCGCCATCGCCGTGCTGCTCGTGGTGGTCTACCACTTCTGGCCCGGTCGCCTCACGGGCGGCTACATCGGCGTCGACGTCTTCTTCGTGATCTCGGGCTTCCTCATCACCCAGCAGCTCGCGCGCCAGCTCGAGCGCACCGGCCGCATCGCGCTGCCCGGCTTCTACGCCAAGCGGGCCCGCCGCCTCCTTCCCGCAGCCCTCGTGGTGCTGCTCTTCGCGAGCCTCGCCACCGTCTTCGTGATGCCCCTCTCGAGTCTCACCGAGAACGTGCGCGAGATCCTCGCCTCCACCTTCTATGTGGAGAACTGGGTTCTCGCGTTCAACTCTGTGGACTACCTGGCCGCCGCCAACGAGGCGAGCCTCGTGCAGCACTACTGGTCGCTCTCGCTCGAGGAGCAGTTCTACCTGTTCTGGCCCGTGCTGCTGCTCGGCGCCTCGGTCTTCGCCGTCAAGGTGCTCAAGCGGCGCAGGTGGGTGGGCCTCATCGCCGTGCTCGCCGTGGTGGGCATCGTCTCGTTCGTGCTCTCGGTCGTGATGACCGCCACCGACCCGGCCGCCGCCTACTTCGTGACCTACACCCGGGTGTGGGAGTTCGCGGTGGGCGGTGCGCTCGCCCTGCTGCCGAGGCTCAGGCCCACGCGCGCCTGGCTCTCGAACGTGCTCGGCTACGGCGGCATCGTCGTGATCCTCGCCTGCGGCTACCTCTTCGACAAGAGCACCCCGTTCCCGGGCTACATGGCAGCGATCCCGGTGCTCGCGACCGCCGCGGTGATCGTGAGCCACCACCGGGCGAAGCCGTGGGATGCGGGGCGCGTGCTCAGCATCCGCCCGGTGAGCTTCATCGGCGACATCTCCTACTCCCTCTACCTCTGGCACTGGCCGCTCATCGTGATCGCGCCCTACATCCCGGGCTGGGGCCTCACCACGGCGCACCGGCTCGCGCTCTTCGCGTTCTGCTTCGTGATCGCCTGGCTCACCAAGCGCTTCATCGAGGATCCGACGAGGCAGTGGCGCTTCTTCACCACGAGGCGACCGCGCGCGACCCTGCTCGGCGTGGTGGCCGCGATGGCCGTCTCGAGCCTCGTCGTGGGCGGCGCGTGGGCCGTGCAGCAGCCCAAGTACGACGCCGAGGCGAGCCAGCTCGCCGAGACCCTCGAGAATCCGCCTGAGTGCTTCGGTGCGGCGAGCGGACCGACGGATGGGCTGGCCCCCATCGATCCGGTCTGCGTCAACCCCGCCCTCGACGACTCCATCATCCCGAGCCCCGGCTTCGGCAACGCCGACCGGCCGAAGCACCCCGAGTGCCTCAGCACCCTCAACGACGCGAGCGTGCGCGACTGCCAGTTCGGCAGCGACGAGGCGGATGCGCCCCAAATCGCGCTCATCGGCGACAGTCACGCGTACGCGCTCATGGATCCGTTCATCGAGATGGCCGAGCGGAACGGCTGGCACCTCACGACCTACCTCAAGGGCGGCTGCCCTTGGTCCACCACGCCGCTCGCCGGCCGTGACGCCTTCGCCCTCTCGTGCGACGACTGGCGGGCGGAGCTCACCGCTCAGCTCGACGCGCACGAGCCCTTCGACGCCGTGTTCACCGCCGCCCTCACCGATCGCGACGTGCCAGGCACCTCCGACGACGAGCAGCTGTCGACGCTCGGCTACTCGGAGGCGTGGACTCAAGTGCTCGACCAGGGCACCCCTCTTGTGACCGTGGTGGACAACCCGGCCTGGGAGGACGACCCCAACAAGTGCCTGCGCACCGACGACGCCGCGGACTGCACCATGCCGCGCGAGGAGGGGCTCGCCGAGTTCGATCCGATCGCCGCGGCCGCCGAGGGCGCTGTTGCCGAGGGGCGCGACGTGACGCTGCTCGACTTCAGCGACACCTACTGCACGGCCGAGGAGTGCCAGGCGGTCGTGGGCGGCGCCAACGTCTATCGCGACGTCGACCACCTCACCCGCACGTTCGCGTTCACCCTCGGGCCGTTCCTGGAGCGCGCGATGAGCGACGCGATCGCCCGATGAGCGCCCGCGCACCGGGCCCGAGGGGCCGTCAGCGCGCCGTGAGCGCCAGGTGAGCGTGCTCGGGGTGCTGACCGGGTTCGGCATCATCGGGTTCGTCATCCTCGTGGGCTACGTCGTGCAGCGCATCGGGATCCTGCCTCAGGATGCGCGCCTGGTGCTCAACCGGGTGGCGTTCTTCGTGGCGACGCCCGCGCTGCTGTTCACGGTGCTCGCGCGGTCGCATCCGTCCGAGGTGTTCTCGGGGCCCATCCTCGTGACGCTCATCTCGGTGGTGGTCAGCGCGGGGCTCTACCTCACCGCCTCGCGCCTGTGGTTCCGGCGCCCGGTGGCCGAGACGACCGTGGGCACCGCGGCCTCGGCCTACGTCAACGCCAACAACATCGGTCTGCCCGTGGCCACCTACGTGCTCGGCAACCCCGGTCTCGTGGCGCCCGTGCTGCTGCTGCAGCTCATCGTGCTCGCGCCGATCACGCTCACGGTGCTCGACATCGCGACCCGCGGATCGGCCTCCGCCCGCTCGATCCTCACCCAGCCGCTCCGCAATCCGATGATCATCGCCTCGCTCGCCGGCCTCGTCTGCGCCCTGGTCGGGTTCCTGCCGCCCGAGCCCGTGCTCGCGCCCCTCGAGCTCATCGGGGGCGCCGCGATCCCGCTCGTGCTGCTCGCGTTCGGCATGTCGCTCGTGGGGCAGAAGCCGCTGCAGGCCGGGCAGGGGCGGGTGGAGATCGTGGTGTCGTCGTCGATCAAGCTCGTGGTGATGCCGGTCGTGGCGTACCTGGTGGGGCGGTTCGTGGTGCACCTCGAGTCGGAGCAGCTGTTCGGGGTGGTCGCGCTCGCCGCGCTGCCCACGGCGCAGAACATCTACAACTTCGCGGCGCGCTACCAGCGCGGGGTCATCCTCGCGCGCGACACCGTGCTCGTGACGACGATCGGATCGGTGCCCGTGCTGGTGCTCGTGGCGGCGCTGCTGGCCTAGGGGCCGCGGCGGGGCTCAGCTGAGCTTCTGCAGGGCGGCTGCGGCGCGGGCTGCGGCTCGGGCGGTGGAGTCGGCTGTCCGCTGGAGGGCCTGGCGCTGCTTGCGTGCGGTTGCGGCCTCGGAGGCGGCCTCGTCGAGCTCCTCCTGCAGCTGCTCGATGCGGGCCTTGAGCTCGCGCTGCTCGAACGCGAGGCGGTCGCGCCGCTCCCGCAGCTCCTGGGTGCGCAGGTCGAGCGTGGCGAGCTCGGCGGCAGCATCCTCGGCATCCTGCCTGGCCTCCTCGGCCTCCTTCTTGGCCGCGGCGCGCTTCTCGGCGCGGAGCGTCGCTCGCGAGGGCTGGACGGTCTCGAGGATCGTGGGTGCGGAGTGGGAGCGCCCGGGCGAGGGCGAGGGTGAGGACGAGGTCGAGGACGACGGCGACGAGGGCTGGTGTGCGGGCTTGGGTGCCGGTGCCGCCGTCTCGAGGCCCACCGGCAGCGCGCCCGCCAGATCCACCGCGTCAAACCCGGCCGTGGCGAGGGTGCGCACGAGCAGTCCCGTGCGCAGGGCGGCCTCGGCCCCGGCATCCGTGAGCGCGGCCTGCAGGGTGGACTGCACCTCCACGGCCGCCGACTCCGACACGGGGTTGCCGAGCTCGTCGCCGAGCTCGCGGGCCGAGCGGGCGGCGGCCGCGAGCAGGCGCTGCCTCTCCTTGCCGAGGTCGCGCACCGCCACGCGGTCGAGCGATCCCGACTCCCGGAGGCGAGCACCGAGCGCGAGCAGCTCGTCGACGTCGTCGGCGCGGTGGCGCACGAGCTGGTTCACGGCCCAGGCGGCGACCGAGGGCTTCGTGAGCTTGCGTATGCTCGCGGCGAGATCCCGATCGCCCTCGTCGGAGGCGTCGGTGGCGTGCCGCGTGCGCTCGGCCACGAAGTCGGCGGGCCGGGCGGCGTAGAGCTCGAGGGCGATGCGCCCGAGGTTCTCGGCGGCGTCGCGCAGCTGAGCGGAATCGGGCTGCCTCGCCATCCGTCACCCGCCTCTCGTCCACGCTGCACCCACCGGCCAGGTGCACTCCGATCCTGCACCCACCGGCCCCGCACCTGCCACCGGCGAGCCTAGGCCGACCACGCCGTGGCACGATGGTGGCCATGCCGACGCGACTCCTGCTGCTCGCCGACACCCACCTGCCCAAGCGCGCCAAGCGGCTGCCGGATGCGGTGTGGCGCGCGGTCGACGAGGCCGATGTGGTGTTCCATGCCGGCGACTGGGTCGACCTCGCCACACTCGAGGCCCTCGAGGGCCGGGCCCGACGGCTCGTGGGCGTGCACGGCAACAACGACGGCCCCGAGCTGCGTGAACGACTGCCCGAGATCGCGCGGATGGAGCTCGAGGGTCTCCGGTTCGCGATGATCCACGAGACGGGCGCCGCCACGGGCCGGGCGGCGAGGATGGATGCCGCCTTCCCGCGCGCCACGACCGATGTGCTTGTGTTCGGCCACAGCCACATCCCCTGGGACACCGTGACCCCGGCCGGCCTCAGACTGCTGAACCCCGGCTCGCCCACCGACCGCCGCCGCCAGCCCGTGTGCACGTTCCTCACCGCGGTCGCCGACGACGGCGCGCTGCGCGACGTGCACCTGGAGCCCGTGCACCGCGACCTCGAGTAGCCCCTGCATCGCTACCGCGGGCACGGCAGCCCCGTGCACCGCGACTCGTAGCAGGTTCATCGGATCTTCACACGCGCTCCACCCCGCTTCCGCGCGTTGCCCACGGAACGCCGCGAGGGTGGAGCCGCGCGACCGCGCTCACCACTCCGTCCACCACGAAAGTCAGCGATGCCTCGACACACTGCTTCCGCACGACGCCCTCTCTCCCCCACCTCGGCCTCGGGGGAGGCCGAACCCACCGGTCCCACTGGCCCCACGGCTCCCTCTGATTCCTCCGGGCCCGCTGTGCGCCCCTCCCGCCGGGCCGCCCTCGTGACCTCCACCCTCACCGCCGGCGCGCTCCTGCTCGCCGTCGCGGTCGTCGACCCGCAGCAGGCACTGGCCGCCGGCGAGCCGGGCACCGCAGCGAGCACCGATCCGGTCGGCGCGCTCGAGCTTCTGAGCGATCCCTTCCTCCAGGCGCCGGGGGAGTCGAGCGTGAACGTGGTCTGGACCACGGAGTTCGCAGGCTCCGAGAGCGTGGTGCTCGTCGGCGACACCGTGGGTGCCCTCACCGAGGACCAGCTCGACGAAGCCGCCGCAGGCGCGCTCGCCGGCATCGCGGTGTACGACGCCGACAGCGCACGCTTCTCACGCCTCGTCGAAGACGCGGGTTCGTACATCCCCGCCGAGGAGAAGCCGGCCGCCGGAGTGGCCGAGCGCGAGGTGTGGCGGCACGAAGCCGTCGTGACCGGGCTCGAGCACGGCGAGCGGGTGCCCTACCGGGTCGTGTCGTTCGGCGACGCGGCGACCGAGCTGGCCGCATCCGGCGCCTTCTCGCTCACCCCGGCTCCCCAGGCCGGAGACGACCAGCGCATCCTCATCACGAGCGACCACCAGGCCATGAGCAACACGGCCGCCAACCTCGAGAAGGCCGCAGAGACCTTCGGCGACATCGACGCCGTGTTCCTCGCCGGCGACCTCGTGAACCAGCCCGACCGCGCGTCGGAGTGGTTCGACGACACAAGGGGCGGCGCATTCTTCCCCGTGCTGCAGGGCAACGCCGCACGGGCCTCGACCAACGGCGATGTCTACCGTGGGGCCGAGATCCTGCAGAACGCACCGATCTACCCCGCGATCGGCAACCACGAGGTGCAGGGCAGGGTCGACGGTGCCACGAGCATCTCGGGATCGTTCAACGCCCCCGTTCCGCGCGACGTCGCCCTCGCCGAGTACGAGAAGGTGGCCGCCACCGTCAACCCCACGGGCGACGCCGCGGTGAAGGAGGCCTGGCTCGAGGACAACTCGTTCAGCTCCACCACCTACGAGGAGATGTTCACGTTGCCGGAGTCGGCCTCGGGCGGCGAGCGCTACTACGCCGTGACGGTCGGCGACGTGCGCCTCATCTCGCTCTACTCCACGCGCATCTGGCGCGGCGAGTCCGCTCAGGCCGACCCCGCCGCCCGCACGGGCAACTCCCGCTACCAGGAGCTGCCGAGCGTGCTCGACACCCCGCTCTCGCAGGGTCACGGCGAGTTCATCTTCGAGCCGATCGACGACGGCAGCGCCCAGCTCGAATGGCTCGCGGGCGAGCTCGAGAGCGAGGAGTTCAAGGATGCGCGCTTCCGTGTGGTCATGATGCACGAGGGCGCGCAGACGATGGGCGGCAACGTGATGCCGCACTTCACCGACCCCGTGCGCATCGAGGAGACCAACGCCGAGGGTGAGCTCGTGGGCATCCGCTACGACTACCCGGCATCCGAGAACCACCTGCTCAACGACCTCGAGCCCATGCTCGAGGAGGCGGGGGTCGACCTCGTGCAGCAGGCGCACAACCACATCTGGAACCGCTTCAAGTCGGAGAACGGCGTCAACTACCTCGAGACGTCGAACACGGGCAACACCTACCGGGTGTTCCACGAGCTGAGCGGCAACTCGCGCGGGGTGCCGCCGCTGCCGTGGGATGCCTCGAACTACCTGCCGCAGGGCAACCCGGGTGGGCTCGAGCCCATCATGCCCACGGGGCAGGCGCCGGTGAACGCCGCCGGCGTGAAGACGCCGTTCGTGCAGAGCAACGACCACGCGGTGTTCACGCTGCTCGACACCGGATCGAACGAGGTCATCAGCTACATCTACGACGTGCGCACGCCCGAGGTGGCTCCGGTGGAGCTCGACCGGTTCTCGCTGGGGCGCGAGGCCGTGGAGCCGACGCCCGAGCCGACGCCGACGCCCGAGCCGACGCCGACCGCGACGCCCACGCCCACTGCGACGCCTACGCCGACGCCCGTGCCCACCGGCACCCCGACCCCGACCCCGGTGCCCTCGCCCACGTCGATCCCACCGCCCGCGCCGACGACCCCGGGTGCGAACCCGACCGTCACCCTCTCGGCCTCCTCGGTGGTGGCCGGCGGCAGCGTCTCGGTCACGGGAACGGGCTTCGGCTCGAGCGAGGAGGTGGCGGCGACCCTGTTCAGCACGCCCCACCACCTCGGCACCAAGACGGCCATCAACGGCACGGTGCGCATGACGGTCGCCATCCCGGCCGACACCCCGGTGGGAACGCACCGCATCGAGCTGCGGGGCGCCACGACCGGCCTCTCGGCGTTGGCGGAGATCACCGTCACCAAGGCCGCCGTGGCGGGAGCACCCGGTGACGGGTCGCTCGCCAGCACGGGAGTCGACGCGACCCTCGCGCCGACCCTCGCGGGTGTGCTCGGAGCGCTTCTCCTCGGCGCCGGCGCACTGCTCTGGCGCACGGGACGCCGCGCGCGAGCCTGACCCGCCCACACGGGCAGTCGCGCGCCTGACCGCACGCACGAACGAGGGGCCGGGAGTCGCATCCCGGCCCCTCGTCTCAGTGGCGTTTCTCCTCGTGTCAGCGGGTGATGGCGCGCACGAGGTGCTCCCAGCCATCGGCGAGGCGCGCGATCGGCGGCTTGCTGCCCGGCGGCACCGTGAGGATGGCCTCGAGCACGGCGTGCAGTTCGAATACGAGCACCGGGATGTCGCCCTGCACCCCCGCCTGCCTGAGCAGCGTGGCGATGTGCAGCTCCACCACGCGGCGGGCCGGCACGGCGTAGTGGTCGTGGGTGGGTGCCGACGCCGCGCGCAGCAGATCGCCCTGGGTCGAGAGGATCGCGATGCGCTCCCGGCCGAACGCCACGAGGCGCTCCACCGGTGGCGCTCCCGGACCGAGCGGCGGCGGCCCGCCGAGGAAGCGGCTCTGGAAGTCGCGCTCCACGTCGTCGAGCAGCGCCACGAGGAGCCCCGACCGTGAGCCGAAGCGCCGGTAGACGGTGCCCTTGCCCAGTCCGCACTCCGCGGCGAGCCGATCCATGGTGATCCCGGCGACCCCTTCGACGGTCACGATGCGCCGGGCGATCTCGAGCAGCCGGGCGCGATTGCGCGCCGCATCCGATCGCACGGGGGCCGGAGGGCCGACCTGCGGCACGAGCGGGCCCGCTGTCTCACCCACCCCGGTCATGCGTGAAATGTAGCACGCACGGAATAAACGGACCGTAGTCCGGTTATAGTCGGACGACCGCTGTGCCGTTCCATCCGGGCGGCCCGACCTCCAGGAGAACAATGACCGACAAGAACGTGCTCGTGCTCGTGGGCAGCCTCCGTACCGCCTCCACCAACCGTCAGCTCGCCGAGACGGCCGTCTCGCACGCTCCGGATGGCCTCTCGCTCTCGCTCTACGAGGGCCACGGGGAGCTCCCGCTCTACAACGAGGACCGCGACATCGAAGGCGCCCTCCCCGCCGAGGTCGTCGACCTCCGGGCCGCGATCGCCGCGTCCGACGCGGTGCTCGTCGTCACTCCCGAGCACAACGGCACCCTGCCGGCCAACCTCAAGAACGCGATCGACTGGGCGTCGCGCCCCTATGGCGTGGCGGCGATCGTGGCGAAGCCCGTCGCCGTCATCGGCACCGCGTTCGGCCAGTTCGGCGGCGTGTGGGCCCAGGACGAGGCTCGTAAGTCGTTCGGCATCGCGGGCGCGAACGTACTGGGCGAGCACACGCTCTCCATCCCGAACTCGGTCGTGCGCTTCGCCGAGACGCACCCGAGCGACGACTCCGAGATCGTGGAGCAGCTCCAGGCGTTCCTCGCCGGGTTCGCCACCGCGCTCGACGGGATCGAGGCGGCGGCGGCGGAGGAGGCGGCGGGCTCGCAGCGCGACGCCGACGCGGCCTAGCGAGAGCTAGATCGCATCCGGAGACGGGGTGGTGGCCTGCTGCTGCTGAGCGGCCACCGCCTCGGCGTACTCCTTCTTGACGGTCTCCATGTCGAGGCCGCGCACCTGCTTGATGACGTCTTCGAGCACGGTGCCGGGGAGCGCTCCGGGCTGGGCGAAGATCGGGATGCCGTCGCGGTAGCCGACGAGCGTGGGGATCGAGGTGATCCCGTAGGAGGCGGCGAGCTGCTGCTGGTCCTCGGTGTCGACCTTGGCGAACACGATGTCGCTGTGCTCGGCGGAGGCCTTCTCGAACACGGGGGCGAACTGCTTGCACGGGCCGCACCAGTCGGCCCAGAAGTCGATCAGGACGATGCCGTCTGCGACGGTCTCGTCGTGGTTGTCGATGGTCAGAGTCTTCGTGGACATGCATCCATTAACGGCACAGCGGCTCGGGAATTCCCAGCCGTCGTCGCGCGCTCTCAGCTCACGTGCACCTCGGGGCGGTGGGTGCGATCCCGCTCCGCCCTGCGCAGCACCTCGCGGGTGACGGGGGCCACCTCGCCCGCTCCCGTGATGAGGTAGCGGAACATGTTCGAGATGGGGCTGCCCTCCGTCCACTCGAAGTAGACATCCGGAACCACACCCGTGAGGTCGCGGATCTCGAGCAGCACCGTGGCGATCGTGTTGGGCACGTTGGCGCTCGTGACCTTGAGCACACGGAAGCCGTCGGCCACCTCGCCCGTGACATGGAGGTCCTCCTCGAAGTTCGACGAGTCCTGCAGGTGCACCTCGAGGAAGATCACGGGCGAGCGCTGCGGGATGCCGCTGTCGCGGCGCTCCTCCTTGATCTTCTGCCGGTACTCGTCGGGAGAGTCGGACACGTCGGGCTCGTGCGCGATGATGCGGATCGAGTCGTACTCGTCGGCATCCGTCAGCACGTAGTCGAGCGCGGCGGCGTCGAGGGTGATGGAGGTCGCGCGCAGCTGGAACGACCGCTGCACCCGCGAGATGATCGAGACCGCGATGATGCCCACGATGAAGAGCGCGGCGATGCGCACGCCGTCCGGCCGCTCGATGATGTTCGCCACGGTCGTGTAGACGAAGACCAGCGTGACCACGGCGAAGCCGATCATCGCCGCCTTCTGCTTCTTGCGCCTGGCCGAGAGGGTCACGGCCACCGAGGCGGAGGTGATGAGCACGAGCACGCCCGTGGCGTAGGCGCCTGCCTGCGCGTCGACGTTGGCGTCGAAGACGAGGGTGATGATGACGGCGATCACGAGGAACACGATCACGAGCGGCCGCACGAGACCGGCCCAGTGCGGTGCCATGCCGTAGCGCGGCAGGTAGCGGGGCACGAGGTTGAGCAGGCCTGCGAGGGCGCTCGCGCCGGCGAACCAGAGGATGGCGATGGTGGAGATGTCGTAGACCGTGCCGAAGCCCTCGCCGAGGTACTCGTGGGCGAGGTAGGCGAGTGCGCGGCCGTTGGCGGGGCCGCCCGCCTGGAAGGCCTCCTGCGGGATGAGGAGGGTCGTGGCGAGGCTCGACGTGATGAGGAAGGTCGACATGATCACGGCGGCCGTGGTGAGCAGGCGCTGGGCGCCCCGGATGCGCGCCACCGGGTTGGCGGGGGTGTCGCCCGGTGCGCCCTTGATCTGGGGCATGACGGCCACACCCGTCTCGAAGCCGGAGAGCCCGAGGGCCAGCTTGGGGAAGGCGATCAGCGCGATCGCGATCATGACGAGCGGATCGCCGTGCTGGGTCGTGAGCGCACCCCACCAGTCGTCGATGACCTGCGGGTTCTCGAACACGTGCGTGAACGCCACCACCACGACGACCGCGTTGAGCACGAGGAAGAGGGCGACGACCACGACCGCGATGCCGATGGCCTCCTTGAACCCGCGCAGGAAGACGACGGCGAGCAGGGCGATGAGCAGGAGCGTGATGGGCACCTGCTGGCCCTCGAACCAGCTCGGGGCGAAGGGGTTCTCGATGGCGTGCGCACTCGCATCCGCTGCGCTGAGCGTGATGGTGATCATGAAGTCGGTGGCCGCGAAGCCCAGCAGCACGAGCACCACGAGCTTGCCGCCCCACCAGGGCAGGAGCTTCTCGAGCATGGCGATGGAGCCCTCGCCGCGGTGGCTCTCGCGGGCCACACGGCGGTAGACGGGGAGGGCGCCGAAGAGTGTGACGAGCACGAGGACGATGGTGGCGATGGGGCTCAGCAGGCCCGCGGCGAGGGCCGCGATGGCGGGCTGGTAGCCGAGGGTCGAGAAGTAGTCGACACCCGTGAGGCACATGACGCGCCACCAGGAGTGGGTCTTCTCGGGCTTGGCGGCGCCGGGGCCAGGGTGCTTGCCGGCCTGATCGGTGCCGTCGGCGAGCCAGCGGGCGAGGCGGCTCTGCGCCTTGCCTGCGGGCCGCGGATCACCCGGTGTGAGGCTCTCGGCGGCGCCGGGGTTCGAGGTCATGGCTCCATCTATACACGCATCCCCCGACGCGCCGGTGCCGACTTCTGCGCGACTTCTGCCCCGCCCTTGACATGCGCCCGCCGATCGCCTTGACTGAGGCATCCTCATGATGAGGAATCTTTGACAATCGGGGATGCGATGACAATTCGATGGCAGTGGGCAGGCCCGCGACGGGGACGCTTCGTGATCGTGGTGGCGGCTGCGATCGGTCTGGTGATCGGTTCGGCGGGGATCTCGGCGAGCTACGCCGACGCGCCGGGAGTCGCCCCTGGTGCGGGCCAGACCGTTCTGGTGAGCACGGACAGCGCCGGCACCCGCTTCGACGCCGCGGCGATACAGGCATCCGTCTCGGCCGATGGGCGATTCGTCGTGTTCGCATCGGAGGGATTGCGTACGGACCCGATGTCGGGCGGCTTCCAGGTGTATCGCAAAGAGGTCGCCACCGGAGTGACGCGTCTTGTCAGTGCGACGGGAGATGGTGGGCCACCCGCCAACTCGCACTCCACGCAACCGTCCATCTCGGCGGACGGGCGCTACGTCGCCTTCCTGTCGGAGTCCACCAATCTCGATCCTCACGCCGCCGGCGCGGGTCTCCAGGTCTTCGTGCGCGACATGGCACCCGGCGGCGGCACCCGCCTGGTCACTGTCGACAGTGCGGGAATCCAAGGGAGCAACGGTCAGGCCAATGCGCCGAGCATCGCCGGCGACGGCATGTCGGTGGTGTACGAATCGCTCGCGACCGACCTGGTCGCCGGTGCGGCGCCGAGCGGGGTGCAGATCTACCAGACCAGGCTCGACAACCCGTCAGGGGTGACGACCGCGTTCATCAGCCTGCAGGACTCGCGGCGGTATCCGATGCCGGACGTCGCGGGGTCGGATGCTCTGGAACCATCGAGCTCGTTCGACGGTTCCGTGGTGGCCTTCTCGTCCAGGGCCACGAACCTCACCGCAGACTCCGCCGGCGGCCGCAGCCAGGTCTTCGCGCACACCGTGCTCACCGGGACGACGCAGCTCGTGAGCGCGGGCGTTGCAGAACTGGCGGCGGGGGATCGTGATTCGGGCGAACCGTCGATCACGGCCGACGGCACCGTGGTGGTGTACTCCTCGAAGGCATCCAACCTCACCGGAGGCGCGGCAGGGACGTCGGATGTGATGCAGCAGATCTTCCGGCGAGTGCTCGCGGGGCCGCGGGCCTCCACGCTCGTCAGCCTCTCGATCGATGGCACTGCTGCCGGCAATGGGATCTCGACCACTCCGGCAGTGTCACCCGATGGGGGTCACGTCGCCTTCATCTCCGCGGCCGGTGATCTGCTCGCAGCCGACTTCCGCGCTCAGTCGCAGGTCGTTCTCCGATCGCTGAGCGCCGAAACCACAACCCTCGTCAGCGCTGTGCGCACCGATCCGCTCCGTGGCGGGAACAACAGTTCGCGGGAACCATCGGTGTCGACGGGCGGGCGGTTCGTCTCCTTCGTGTCCGCCGCCTCCGAGCTCACCGACGTGGCTCCCGCTTTTCTGCAGGTCTTCCTCCGGGGGACTGCCTCGGCCGTCACGACCACGCCCACGCCGACTCCGTCGGGGCCGCCCGTGTCGAACTCGGTGATCGAGCGGATCGGGGGTGCGGATCGGTTCGCGGTGTCGGCCGGGATCTCGGCGAAGAAGTTCAGCCCGGGGGTGCCGGTCGCGTACGTGGCGTCGGGGGCAGTGTTCCCTGACGCGCTGTCGGGTTCGGCGGCTGCGGGGGTCGGGAGCGGGCCGGTGCTGCTGGTGCAGAAGGATGACGTGCCCGCGGTCATCGGCCAGGAGCTCGGGAGGTTGAAGCCTCAGAGGATCGTGGTGCTCGGCGGCACGGCAACCGTGTCGGCCTCGGTGCAGACCGCCCTGGCGGCGTACGTCTCCGGGCCGTCGAAGGTCACCCGGGTGGACGGGGCCGACCGGTACGCCGTGTCGGCTGCCGTGTCGTCGTCGTTCCCGGCCGGGGCGCCGGTGGCGTACGTGGCGTCAGGGGCGGTGTTCCCAGATGCATTGTCCGGGTCGGCTGCCGCCGGTCTCGCGGCCGGGCCCGTGCTGCTCACCACGAAGGACAGTGTGCCGGCGGTCGTGATGGCCGAGTTGTCGCGGTTGGGGCCCAAGTCGATCGTGGTGCTCGGCGGCACGAACACGGTGGCGGAGTCAGTGGTGGGTGAGCTGAAGCGGCTGCAGCCGGCCACAACTCGCGTTGCGGGTGCCGATCGGTTCGTCGTATCGGCTGAGGTGGCGGAAGTCTCGTTCACGGCTTCAGGAGGCACGGTCTATGTGGCATCCGGACAGGTGTTCCCCGATGCGCTGTCGGGGTCAGCTGCCGCGATCGGTGCTGCGGCGCCCGTGCTGCTGGTCACGGCGGACACGGTGCCGCCCAGTGTTGCCGCGCAGCTGACCCGACTGAAGCCCACCCGCATCGTGGTGCTCGGGGGTGCCTCCACCATCTCCGAGGTGGTCTACGAGAAGCTGCGCACGTACCTGGCCAGCTAGTCGGTGGGATGCGGCCTGCGGGGGTCAGCCGAAGATCATGGGGCGGTCGTCGTCGTCCTCGTCGGGGGTGATGTCGAGGTCGACGACGACGGGGACGTGGTCGGAGGGGGCGTCGCCCTTGCGCTCCTCGCGGTCGATGCTGGCCGCTGTGACGAGGGACTGGAAGGCCGGCGATCCCATGATGAAGTCGATCCGCATGCCCTCGTTGCGCGGGAAGCGGAGCTGCTTGTAGTCCCAGTAGGTGTAGCCGGTGGGCACGAGGGGGCGCACGACATCTGCGAGCCCGAGGTCTTCGAAGGCGCGGAAGGCCGCTCGCTCGGGCTCGGAGACGTGGGTGGAGCCCTCGAAGAGCTCGCGGTCCCAGACGTCGGAGTCGAAGGGGGCGATGTTCCAGTCGCCCATGAGCGCGAGCGGCTGGTCGGGGTGCTCCGCCATCCAGCCGCGCGTCTGCTCCGCGAGCTCGTGCAGCCAGGCGAGCTTGTAGGTGTAGTGCGGGTTGTCGAGGTCGCGGCCGTTGGGCACGTAGAGGCTCCACAGCCGCACGTCGTCGACGGTCACGCCGAGGGCGCGGGCCTCGAGGGGCAGCGTTCCGTCGTCGAGCGCCTTGCCGAAGCCGGGCATGCCCGTGAACGTGCTCTCGACGTCGTGCATCGGGAGGCGGCTCGCGAACGCGACTCCGTTCCACTGGTTGAGGCCGTGCAGCACGACCTCGTAGCCGGCCTCCTGGAAGGCCTCGAACGGGAACTGCGACTCCTTGCACTTGATCTCCTGCATGGCGAGGACGTCGACGTCCTGCCGCACGAGCCAGTCGACCACCCGGCCGACTCGGGCGCGGATGGAGTTCACGTTCCAGGTGGCAACACGCATCCCCCCACGCTACCTGGCTGGATCGCTGGCCTTCGCCTGCCGAAATGAGTTAGTGTCATGAAATGAGGAAAAGTCTGTTTCGGGGTGCTGGGGTTGCCGGGCTTGGCGGGGTTGTCGGCGTGGTCGGTGCGCTGGTGGCGGCGTCTGTCGTCGTTCCGTCGTCTGCGGTGGTGGCGCTGCCTGCCGGTGGGGCGGTCGCGACGGTGGTGAGCTCCTCGCCCACCGGGGTGCCGGGCAACGGAGAATCCTCGGAGCTGTCGATGTCGCACGACGGGCGGTACGTCGCCTTCGTGTCGAAAGCCACAAACCTCACCTCCACGTCCGGTTCCGCCGCGCAGGTCTATCGCAAGGACCTCGAGACGGGCGAGGTCGTGCTGGTGAGTGCTGATGCGGCCGGGCAACCCGGCGACGATGGGTCGAGTCAGCCGACCATCTCCGGCGATGGCTCGAAAGTGGCCTTCGTGTCGAGGTCAACGAATTTCGACGGCGGCAGCAGTGGTTTCACGCAGATCTACGTCCGAGATCTGACAGCACCGGGAGGTGTTGTGCTTCTCACGCGGACTCCCACCAATTGGCCAGGCAACGGATTCTCGTACGACCCCGCGATCTCCGCCAACGGGAACATCGTTGCGTTCACCTCCGCGGCGACCGACCTGGTCGAGGGAGCGACCTCACGCGGAACCCAAGTGTTCGCGGCATCTCTGGGGGTGCCCAAGACGATCAGCTTCGTCAGCCTGCAGAATCTGAGGTTGGATCCCGACCTGGCCAATGAGACCGCGAGCCACCCCTCGATCTCCGCCGACGGGTCGATTGTCACGTTCACCTCGGCGGCCTCCAACTTCGCGGCTGACACTCCGAAGTTCAGGACGCAGATCTGGATGCGGAACCTCGCAGCGGGTAGCACCGCGCTCGTTAGCCGGGGGCCGACGGGCAATGGGACCACTGTGGACAGTGCTGGATCGGTCGTCTTGGCCGACGGATCCAAAGTGGTCTACAGCGAAGGAGGACAAATCACACTCAGCGACCTGGTCAGCGACAGCAACACTCTCATCAGCGCAGACCGCACCGGCCTTGGGAAAGCGGACGGAACCTCTTACGCACCCGCCATGTCGGCCGACGGCAGCGCTGTCGCGTTCGTGTCGCAAGCGCGTAACCTCACGACCTCGTGGACCTTCACCTCGCAGGTCTACCGGCGCGACCTCCGTTCGGGAGTGACGACGATGATGAGCACGGCCGCACTCGACCCCACCCGGGGGTCGAGCCAAGGAGCGGAGGACTTCGCGATGTCGGGGGACGGCAGCACGGTGGGCTTCAGCACGTGGGACCGGACGATCACGGATCCGCCAGCGACCGGCAAGCAGATCTACGCCCGGGAGATCGCTGCCCCCAGTGTCGACCGCATCGGCGGGGCGGATCGGTACGGCGTGGCGGCCGGAGTAGGGGCCGACACCTTCGGTTCGGACCGCGACGTCGTCTATGTGGCTACCGGCGCCGGGTTCGCGGATGCGCTGTCGGCTTCGGCCGCGGCCGGGGCGGGAGGTGGCCCCGTGCTGTTGGTGACGGCGGACGCGATCCCCACCGATACCGGTGCCGAGCTGGCGCGTCTCAGGCCGCGCAAGATCGTGGTGGCTGGCGGGGTCAATACGATCTCACCCGCGGTGGAAGCCGCCCTCAAGAAGTACAGCGCCACGGTGGAGCGCATCGGGGGAGTGGATCGTTACGCGGTGTCTGCCGCCATGGCGGCCGCGGCGTTCCCCACGGGCCCTCTGCAGAAGGTGTACCTGGCATCGGGGCAGGTGTTCCCCGATGCGCTCGCCGGGGCCGCGGCCACCGCCGGCAGGGGGCCCGTTCTCCTCGTTACGAAAGACGGGGTACCCGATCCGGTGAAGGCTCAGCTGGCCAGGCTGGCGCCGTCGGAGATCGTGGTGCTCGGCGGTCCGAACACCATTTCGGAGGCGGTGCTCGCAACGCTGCCTAGGTCGGCGACGGTGACGCGGGTGGGCGGTGCAGACCGGTTCGCCGTGTCGGCGAACGTGTCTGCTGCCAATTTCGATCCTCATGTCGGCACGGCCTATGTGGCCTCCGGTGCGGTCTTCCCGGATGCGCTCTCCGGGTCGGCGGCCGCCATCGCCAACCATGCGCCGGTGCTGCTCGTGACTAGGGACGGCATCCCCGAGGCCGTGGCCGCAGAACTCGAACGGTTGAAGCCGCGGCGCATCGTGGTGCTCGGCGGTTCGGCCACCGTCTCGGATGCGGTGCAGAGCGACCTCGGGAGGTTCCTCGTGCCCTAGGGATCGCCCGAGTCCCCGCCGCTCACCGAGACGGGTGCCAGCCCTAGGCTTTTCATATGGGGAGACCTGCCAGGCGCGACGCCGCCGAGAAGCGCGGTGAGGGGCGCGTCGTCGAGACGAACGCCGCCGCTGAGAGCAGCGCCGGCGCGGAGGCGAGGTTGCGGCGGAGGGTCGAGCTGCGGATCGGGGAGCGGATGGAGCGCTTCGAGGTGCCGATGGCTCGGGTGACCACGGTCACCCACAAGACCCTCGCCCTCTTCCCCGCACGGGTATGGCGGCGGTTCCTCGCCGGCAACGGGTTCCTGCTCTCGTCCGGCATGAGCTACCAGGCCCTGTTCGCCGTCTTCGCGGCCGTCTACATCACCTTCGCGGTCGCCGGCATCTGGCTCATCGGGTCGCCCGAGACGCTCGACGCCCTCATCCTGCTCATCAACACCTACGTGCCGGGACTCATCGGCGACGACGCGATCATCCGCGCCGCCGACCTGCAGCAGATCGCGCAGTCGAGCGCCTCGGTGCTCACCATCACGGGTGTGGCCGCGCTCGCCGTGCTGGTGTGGACGGCGATCGGCTGGATCACCTACTCCCGCATCGCCGTGCGCGCCATCTTCGGCATGCCGCGCGACCGCCGCTCGTACCTCTTGCTCAAGGCCCGCGACCTCCTGGTGTCGCTGACCCTAGGCATCACGCTCTTCGTGGCGGCCGTGCTGAGCGTGGCGAGCACGGCCGCCCTCGACTGGATCTTCTCGCTCTTCCCCGACGCGTTCGTCGACTTCTCCACCACCCTCGTGCGCGTGATCGGCCTCGCCGTGGTCTACGCGATCGACACGGCGGCGCTGCTCGTGCTGTTCCGCTTCGTGGCGGGCGCCAGGCTCACCCTCAAGCGCATGGGGCTCGGCGCGCTGCTCGGCGCCGCGGCCCTCCTGCTGCTGCAGGTGCTCGGCTCGCAGCTGCTCGGCGGCGCCACGAGCAACCCGCTGCTCTCGACGTTCGTGGTGTTCATCGCGCTGCTGCTGTGGTTCCGGCTGACGAGCGTGGTGACGCTCGTGGCGGCATCCTGGATCGCCGTCTCGGCCGAGGACAAGGGCGAGGCGCTCTACGAACCCACCGCCGAGGAGCGCGCCGCCCTCGAGTACGACGCGATGCTGCTCGCCGCCGAGGTGCGTGTGCGCGAGGCGCGGGCCGAGCTCGAGGCGGCCACCTGGTGGCGGCGGCCCGGCGCGCGCTGGCGCACCGATGCGGCCGAGGAGGAGCTGCAGTCGCTGCTCGACCGCGGTGTCGCAGAGGCCCCGGCTAAACTGCTTCCGTGACCGACGCGCGCAGCCAACTCATCGAGTACATCTCGTCCGACGCCGTGTTCCACGGCGACTTCACGCTCACGAGCGGCAAGAAGGCGAGCTACTACGTCGACCTGCGCAAGGTCTCGCTCGACCACCGGGTCGCCCCGCTCATCGGGCAGGTCATGCTCGACCTGATCGCCGGCATCAAGGATGTCGACGCCGTGGGCGGGCTCACCATGGGTGCCGACCCCATCGCCTCGGCCGTGCTGCACCAGGGCGCCGCCCGTGGCCTCTCCTACGACGCCTTCGTGGTGCGCAAGGAGCCCAAGGACCACGGTCGCGGCCGCCAGGTCGAGGGCCCGGATGTGGCCGGCAAGCGCGTGATCGTGCTCGAGGACACCTCCACGACCGGCGGATCGCCGCTCGCCGCCATCGCCGCGCTCGAGAAGGCGGGGGCGATCGTGGTGGGGGTGGCCGTCGTGGTCGACCGTGGCACCGGGGCCGGCGAGCGCATCGAGGAGGCCGGATACCCGTACCACTACGCGATCGGACTGGCGGACCTGGGCCTGGAGTAGCCATGACCGACGAGGGTGCGTCGACCGGGGTGCGTGAGTCTGACACTGCTGTGGACCATGAGGGCGGATCGAGCGGCGGTGGTGGGGCTCGCGACGCGCGGTTCGTGTGGGTCGTGCTCGTGGTGGGTGTCGTCGTGGCTGTTGGGGTCGCGGTGGCGTTGTTCTTCGCGGGGATGGCGGCTGGTGGATCGGCGGCGGGGGCGGGCGCCGGTGGATCAGGCCAGTCGGACCAGGTGGACGAGTCCGTGTCCGGCGCATCCGGATCGGCGACGGCCGCTCCGTCGGAGGCTGCGGCCATGACGGCTCCTCCCACGAGCGACCCCGCTCCCGAGGCTGCGGCGGCCGCGCCGACCGGACCGGTCGGGCCCGGTGTGCACGACTGGAACGAACTGAGCGGCGGCGAGTGCCTCGGCGGCTTCACGTCGCCCTGGAGCGAGCAGTTCACCGTGGTCGACTGCGCGGGCGAGCACAACGCCCAGCTGGTGACCCGCGGATCGTTCACCGACCCCGCCGATCCCGCCAGCGCTGCGGTGCCGTTCCCCGGTGAGGCCGAGCTCGCCGGGCGGCTCAACCTGCTCTGCACGGCGCCCGCGGTGCTCGACTACGCGGCGGCGGGCGCGCTCCCGGATGCGCAATGGCAGGCGGCGTATCCGGTGACCGAGGCGGAGTGGGTGGCGGGAGAGCGCAGCTACTACTGCTTCTTCAGCCGCACCTCGGGCGAGCCGCTCGGCGCCTCGCTGGTGGCACCCGCCGGCTGACGGGCTGAGCGCTGACCGCAGACGGGCCGATGACGTCGCTTGCTGAGTGAAGCTCAGCAATGTCGGCGGCGCGGGCTAGAGTGAAACGACCATGAACGCACTCGCTCATCGCCGCAGGTTCTCCGCCGCCGCAGCCGCCGGGGCGGTCTTCGCCGTGCTGCTGCTCGCCCTCGTGCTGCTCGCCGGGGCACCGGCGGCGCGGGCGGATGTCGACGACTTCGAGTTCGCCTCGTTCGACGGCCGGTACGAGCTCGGCATCGACGCCGAGGGGCACTCGACCCTCACCACGGTGGAGGAGTACGTGGCGGTCTTCCCTGAGATCGACCAGAACCGGGGCATCCGCAGGGCGCTGCCCCTCACCTACCAGGGGCACCCCACCGACCTCGAGCTCGTGAGCGTGACGGACGAGACCGGCACGCCCCGACCATTTGAGACCGAGACCGACGACGAGAACCTCATCGTCACGATCGCCGCCGACGACTACGTGCACGGCGAGCAGAGCTACGTGCTCACCTACACGCAGCGCGACGTCACCGGATCCTTCGAGAACACCGACGACGACGAGTTCTACCGCGACACCAACGGCACGATCTCGGCGCAGCCGATCGCCGTGCACACCACCACCACGGTCGTGGCGCCGGAGCTGGTGAGTGCGCTCACGGGCGAGACCGGGTGCTTTGTGGGCCCGGAGGGATCGACCGACACGTGCACCATCACGCGCGCCGGGGTGGGCACGAGCGACGACGCGGAACCCGACACCACGAGCACGGGTGCCGAGACCGCGCCGGCCGAGGCGGCGGTGTTCACCACGCTCAACGAGAACCTCGCGCCTGGCGACAACGTGACCGTCGGCATCGCGTTCGAAGCAGGCACCTTCACCGAGCGCGACACCGCGTACTTCTCGGCGGCCTCCGGCTGGGTGCAGGCGATCGCCACGCTGCTCGCTGTGTTGGTGGGGGTGCTCGCAGTCGTCTACAGGCTCACGGCGTTGCGCGATGCACCGGGCAGGCCCGTGATCGTGCCCGAGTTCACCGTCCCGCCCGGCGCCGACCTCCTCATCGCGTCGGCCGTCATGAAGCGCACCACGAGGTCGTCGGCGGCGTCGTTCGTCGACTTCGCCGTGCGGCACAACATCCAGATCGTGGAGCGGGTCGACGAGGGGGTGCTGTCGTCGAAGCCGGTCTACTGGCTGCAGCTGCTCACGGCGGAGGGTCTCAACCCGCACGAGCTCGCTCTGGCGCGGGCGCTGTTCGGGCCCGAGCTGAAGCCGGGGGCGTGGCGCGAGCTCAAGAAGAAGGATGCGGGTCTGGCGAAGGAGATCCAGTCGCTCCGCACGGCGACACGCAAGCGGTCGCTCGCGGAGGGGTACTTCAAGTCGGGTCTCGGATGGCCGGGGTCGCTGCTGCTCATCGGGTCCATCGTGCTGACCGTCGTGAGCTTCGTGACGGGGGTGATGTCCTCGGACGCCGGGCTCGGCGGGCCGTGGCCGGTGCTGCTCATGTTCGTGTCGATCGGCGTGGTGGTGCTGGTGCTGCTGACCGCGTTCCGCTCGCCGTTGACCGCGAAGGGTGCGGAGCTGCGGGACTACATCGAGGGCATCAAGATGTACATCGAGTGGGCAGAGGAGGAGCGCTTCCGGTTGCTGCAGAGCCCCGAGGGGGCGCTGCGCTCGGGGGTCTCGGCGCCTGACTGGGGGCAGGTGGTGAAGCTCTACGAGAAGCTGCTGCCCTACGCCGTGCTGCTCGGTCTCGAGACGGAGTGGGCGAAGGTGCTCGGCACCTACTACGAGAGCCTCGACACGCAGCCCGACTGGTACGGCGGCAGCACGGGCTTCAACGCCTACGTCTTCGCCTCGAGCATCGGCACCCTCAGCACGAGCACCGGTTCGGCGTTCACCGGCACCTCGAGCTCCAGCTCGAGCGGCTTCTCGGGCGGCGGAGGCTTCTCGGGCGGCGGAGGCGGCGGCGGAGGAGTAGGCGGCGTCTGACGCCGGCCCACTGCACCCGAGGCGGGGCGGCTCGTGGTCCAGGCGGGTGGGATCGGCGCGGGTGGGGGGTGGGAAACCGGCGGACCCGCGAAGATGGCGTGCGGTCGAGGCGGGCGAACCGCGCTAGCCGGGCGGAGCCGACGGGTGCGAACGGTGCTAGCCGGACGAGGGCGGATGGTGGTCCAGGCGGCGGGGCGCTGGACGGACGGGGCCGCTGGACGGACGGGGCCGCTCGGGCGGCACCCGGCCGTCGGGTGGGGCGATCGGGGTGCCGATCAAGCGGCTGCGAGGGCGCCGATGATGGCGACTCCCACGGCGCTGAGCCAGAACAGGGCGATGAGCACCCACACGGCGAGCGTGATGTAGCCGAGGATGAGGCCGGCGACGGTGATGCCGTAACCATCCTCGCCGTTGCGCTTGATCTGGCCGAGGGCGATGTGTCCGGTGATCACGGGCACGAGGCCGAATCCGAGGATGCCGAACACGAGCGTCAGGATGCCGAGCGTGTTCGTGCGCGGCTGAGGCGCGTAGTTCGCGGCGGCCGGGGCGGGAACCGCGGGGGTCGACTGCCCTCCGCCGATGCCGCCCGAGGCGGAAACGTAGCCGCCCTGCTCGTACCGCCCGGAGGAGTAGCCACCCACCGGAGCGGGTGCCGAGGCCATGCCCGCGTCTCCCGGCGCCGCAGAGCCGAGCGGCGTGACGGCGCCGAAGGGGACGGTGCTGCCAAGTGGGACGGTGCTGCCGAGTGGAACAGTGTTGCCGAGCGGGACGTTGCCTTCGAGTGGGACGGTGCTGCCGAGTGGAACAGTGTTGCCGAGCGGGACGTTGCCTTCGAGTGGGACGGTGCTGCCGAGCGGGACGGTGGGGTGCTCGGACGCCTCCTTGCCGAGAGGGAGCGTCGGGTGCGTGCCGGTGGCGGCGGCCGAGTGGGGCTCCGCGAGGGCGGTGGCGGCCGAGTGGGTCTCCGCGAGCACGGTGGCGGCGGGACGGGGGGAGTCGGGGGTGAGGGTGTCGTTCGTCATGCTTCAACGCTAGGGAGCGCCGCCATCCGCGCCATCGGACCGGCGGAGGATGCGCGTGGTACCCAGGGATGATCGTGCGGGGACGGGCGCCGGCCGCCCGTGAGACCGGGGTCTCAGGAGCGGCCGTCGGGCTTTCGGGTCAGGCGATCGGCGGGTCAGCCGACCAGCGGGTCAGCCGACCAGCGGGTCAGCCGGAGAAGGCGTTGGCGCAGGTCTGCTGGTCGGCGGTCTGGCCCTTGACGCCCTCGATGACCTCGGGGGTCGTAGGGGTCTCCGTGGTGGGCGCCTCGGTCGACGGGTCGACGGGCGCCTCGGCACCGGGATCGACGGGCGCCTCCTCGGCAGGTGCCTCTTCGGCCGGAGCCTCCTCCGCGGGTGCCTCGGCGGTGGGGTTCGCCGGATCCTCCACGACCGTGGAGCCCGGGCCAGTGGCATCGGCACCGAGCGTGAACGGCTCGTCGTTGAGCACCTTCGCGAAGAGCTCATCCGCCGTCTCCTGCACCGGCACGACCTTGCCGGGGTAGTCCGACGACGATCCCACCGGGTACTGCGCGAACACGATCTTGCTCAGATCGACGTCTTTCAGCGTGAGCGCGAGCGACACCATGGCGTCGACGCTCGCGAGCGACTGCGAGGGCAGGATGTTCTGCGACGCCGCCTGCGCGAGACCGTAGAGCTTGGTGACATCGGTGAGTGTGTTCGAGCTCTTCATGGTGCGGATGAGCGACGCGAGGTACTGCTGCTGCGAGGCGATGCGCGCCAGGTCGCTGCCATCGCCCACACCGTGCCGGTTGCGCAGGAACGAGAGCGCCATCTGGCCCTCGATGGTCGTGGTGCCGGCCGGCAGGTCGAGCCCGGAGTCCGAGTCGACGATCGGCTCGACGAGGCACACGGGCACACCACCGACGGCGTTCGTCATCTCGATGACACCGTTGAACGAGGTGGCCGCCGCGTACTGGATGGGCACCCCGGTGAGATCCGTGATGGTGTTGGCGACGCAGGCGAGCCCGCCGCGGGCGAACGCGTCGTTGAGCGGCTGAGCGCTCATGGCGTCGAAGACCTCACCCGTGGAGGGGTCGGTGCACTCGGGGTGCGAGATCACGAGGTCGCGGGGAAAGCTCACGACGACCACGTTCGAGTGGTCGGCTGAGACGTGCAGCAGGATGTTGACGTCGTTGAGCGTCGCATCGCGCTCGCCGAAGGTCTCGCCCTGGTTGGGATCGTTGTCGGTGCCCACCACGAGCATGTTGAAGCCGCCCTCGAAGGCTCCGAGCAGCGGCGGAGCGGGCGGCGCATCCTCCCCATTGGAGATGTCGACCGCGTTGGCGCTGAACTGCTGGGCCACACTCGTGACGGCGTAGGCCGTGACGGCGCCCACACTCACGAGGGCGATAGCCGCCACCACGGCGAGCGACTTGAAGATCGCGGCCGCCGGCGACGAGGTGTGCTGCCGACCGTGCCTCACGGGGCCGGACGGTCGCGGGCGGGAACGGCGATCGGTGTCGGTCAAGTCGTTTCCTTCGGGGCTTCGGGGCATCTGTCGGGGCGTCGAGGTCGGGCGGGGGTGGCCCGGTGGTTCGGGCCGGAGTACCCAGGCCGCTACGGGGGTCGATACTAGCCGACGCATCCTCGGGAATCACAGGAGAGGAGGGCCGATCACCGGCGGATTCCAAGCAAGCGGATGCCCCTTCGATCCGGTCCACCACCCCGGCATGGCAGGAATTCACGCAACTACGGCACTCCTGCCACTCGCGGCTGAATAGCGCCATGCGTAGCGTTACTGCCATGACAATCGCACTCGTGATCCTCGCTCTTCTCGCCGTCGCGGCCGTGGTCGCGACCATCGTGCAGGTGGCCCGCGACGGCTACCGCCGAGTGCCCACCCGCCGGTGAGACGCCTGCCAAGGGGGCGCGGGGCGGGGCCGGTCGGCGTACGGTGACGAGCGCATCGACTCCGGTGCGCAGATTGAGGAGTCACAGCATGAGCCGAGGCGTAGCAGTGGTCACGGGCGGTACCGCAGGGCTCGGACGGGCGACCGTGCGCGCCCTGGCCGGCAGAGGCTGGGACGTGGCCGTGCTGGCCCGTGGCGAAGACGGTCTCGACGCCGCCGTGGAGGAGGTCGAGGCCTACCGGCAGCGCGGCCTCGCCGTGTCGGTCGACGTCTCCGACCGCGAGGCCGTGGAGCGTGCCGCCGACCGCATCGAGGCCGAGCTCGGCCCGATCGACCTCTGGGTCAACGACGCCATGGTGGGATCGTTCGCCGAGTTCCTCGACACCGACCCCGACGACTTCGAGCGCGCCACCGCCGTGGACTACTTCGGCTTCGTCAACGGCACCCGCGCGGCCCTCTCGCGCATGGTGCCGCGCGGCCGCGGCCACGTCATCCAGGTCGGATCCGCTCTCGCCCACCGCGGCATCCCGCTGCAGGCGGCCTACTGCGGCTCGAAGCACGCCGTGCAGGGCTTCACCGAGTCGGTGACCACCGAGCTCATCCACAACAAGAGCCCCGTGCGCATCTCGACGGTCGACATGCCCGCCATGAACACGGTGCAGTTCAACTGGGTGAAGTCGGCGATGCCACTGCACCCCCGCCCCATGTCCACCATCTACGAGCCCGAGGTGGCCGCGAGGGTGCTCGCCCACGTGGCCGAGCATCCGCGCCGCCGCACCTGGGTGGGCTTCCCCACCGCGCAGACGGTGCTCGGCAACCGCTTCGTGGCCGGCTTCCTCGACTGGTACCTCGCCCGCACCGGCTACGACGGCCAGCAGGCCGCCGACAAGCAGGAGCCCATGCTGCCCACCAACCTCTACGAGCCCGTGCCGGGCGACCAGGGCGCGCGCGGCATCTTCAGCGACCAGTCGAAGAGCCACTCGATCGCGGTCTGGTACATCCTCAACCGCCCCGCGGCCCTCGCGCTCGCCGCCGCCGCGGCCGCCGCAGGGGCCGCCGGTGTGGTCGCGGGCGTCTCGGCCGGCGCGCGCCGCCGCACCCCCGCGAACCGCCTGCTCCGGGTGGCCGGTGCGGTCGGCGCCGTGCACGCGCTCCGCCGCCGGAAGGCCTGATCGTGGAGCGCCCCGACGTCAACGTGGTCGGATCCGGCCCCAACGGGCTCGCCGCCGCCGTCACGATGGCGCGCGCCGGCCTCGCCGTGCGCGTCTACGAACGCAACTCCACGATCGGCGGCGGTGCCCGCACGGCCGAGCTGACCCTGCCGGGCTACCTGCACGACGTCTGCTCGGCGGTGCACCCGATGGCACTCGCCTCCGGGTTCTTCCGCAGGTTCGGGCTCGACCAGCGGATCGAGCTGGTGAGGCCCGAGATCTCGTACGCGCATCCGCTCGACGGCGGGCGGGCCGGCATCGCCTACCGCGACCTCGCTCGCACGGCCGCCGGTCTCGGCGCGGACGGCCCCGCGTGGAACCGTCTCATGCGACCTCTCGTCGAGCACGCCGACGAGGTGGCGCAGTTCGCCGGCTCCTCGCTGCTGCGGGTGCCCGCGCACCCCGTGACCACCGTGCGCTTCGGCCTGCGCAGCCTCGAGCAGGGCTCGCCCCTCTGGAACGCGCGCTTTCGCGGCGACGTGGCCCCCGCCATGATCACGGGCCTGGCGGCGCACTCGATCCGCCGCATGCCGAGCCCCTCCACCGCCGGCGCCGCCCTCTCGCTGGGCTCCTACGCGCACGGCCGCGGCTGGCCCGTGCCGATCGGCGGCAGCCAGGCCATCATCGACGCGCTCGCGGACGACCTGCGCGCGCACGGCGGCGAGATCGTGACGGATGCGCCTGTCAAGCACCTCGACGACCTGCCACCCGCGCGCTCCACCCTGCTCGACACGAGCCCGGCGGCCCTCCTCGAGCTGGCGGGCGACCGGCTGCCCGCGCGCTACGTGGCGGCGCTCCGCCGCTTCCGGTACGGAAACGCGGTGGCCAAGGTCGACTTCGCGCTCAGCGGGCCCGTGCCGTGGACGAATCCGGAGCTCGCGGGCGCCGGCACCCTGCATGTGGGCGGCACCCGCGCGGCCATCGCGGCAGCGGAGGCGGATGTGGCGGCGGGCAAGCACTCCGACGACCCGTACGTGCTCATCGCGCAGCCCTCGGTCTTCGATCCGGGCCGCGCACCCGAAGGCCACCACGTGCTCTGGGCCTACACGCACGTGCCCCACGATTCGACCCTCGACCAGACCGAGGCGATCACGCGGCAGATCGAGCGCTTCGCCCCCGGCTTCCGCGACCTCGTGCTCGCGAGCGCCAGCAGCACAGCCGCGGATCTCGAGAACTACAACCCCAACTACGTGGGCGGCGACATCGCCTCCGGAGCGGCCAGCCTCTGGCAGCTGGCGAAGAGGCCCACCCTCTCGCTCAACCCGTGGACCACCCCCGCCCGCGGCGTCTACCTGTGCTCCTCGGCCACACCTCCCGGCCCCGGAGTGCACGGGCTCGCCGGCTGGTACGCGGCGAGGAGGGCGCTCGCGAACGACTTCGGGCTGACGCCCCCGTCCCTCACCCCCTGAGCGCGGCTTCCACGCATTCGCCGACCCGCCGACCCTTCGATCCGACAGGAGCTCCCATGTCCACCAACGTCCGCCGCATGGACTGCTCCCCCGAGCAGGTCTTCGAGGTCCTCGCCGACGGCTGGCTGTTCCCCGTCTGGGTGGTCGGCGCCTCGCGTATGCGCAGCGTCGACGAGCGCTGGCCGCAGGTGGGCAGCCACCTGCACCACTCGTTCGGCGTCTGGCCCGTGCTCATCGACGACAAGACGACCGTGCTCGAGTGGGATCCGCCCCGCCGCATGGTGATCAAGCCCTCCGGCTGGCCGCTCGGCGAGGCGAAGGTGACCGTGGAGGCGAAGGCCGTGGCGGGCGGCTGCCTCGTGCGCATCCTCGAGGAGGCCATCAAGGGTCCGGGAGCGCTCATCCCCGACGCACTGCTCGACGTGCCGCTGCACATCCGCAACGTCGAGACCCTGCGCCGCCTCGCCTTCGTGGCCGAGGGCCGCGGCACCTCCGCGGCCGCCCGCGTACGGTGGCAGCATGAGCACCCCTGAGACCGCGACGCGCAGGACGAACGACGGAGCGCCCGCGCAGGGCGGTACGGCCCTCGCCACCACGGCCCTCATCCTGGGCATCGTCACCATGGTGCTGGCCTTCGTGCCGATCCTCAACCTGTTCGCGGTGCTGCTCGGCATCGTGGCCCTCGTGATCGGCCTGATCGCGATCAACCGGGCGCGCTCCCGCGGCAAGGGCAAGGCGCTCACCGGTGCCATCCTCGGCGGGCTCGGCACCCTGCTCTCGATCGTGCTCGCCGTGGTCTACACGGTGCTCGGGGTCTCGGCCCTCGTCACGGCCGTGGAGCAGGACGACGTGACGGCCGTGGCCCCCGCCTCGCCGGCTCCCCCTGAGAGTTCCGCTCCCACCTCCTCGCCCTCGACCTCGCCCTCGGGCACGCTCGAGCGGGTGGTCTGGTCCTCCAGCGGCGCCGACTCCGCGGCCATCGATCTGCGCGGTGGCGCGGGCCTCATCACCTTCGACTGCGAGGAGTGCACCGGGCCGGTGACCCTCACGACAGACGGCGCGCTCGAGACCCTGGTCGACGGCGAGGGCCCCTGGTACGGCCGCTACCTGCTCGACGCGGAGGGCGCCTCCCCGACCACGGAGCTCTCCGTCACCGCCACGGGCGACTGGAGAGTGATCATCGCCGACCCGAGGACGGCGACCACGACCACTCCTGACGTGGCGTCAGGTGAGGGTGACGACGTGGTGTTCCTCTCGGCGGAGTTCGACTCCGCCGACATCTCGCACGACGGCGCCGGTGTGTTCCAGGTCATCTCCTACGGCACCGGATCGCCCGGCTCGGCCGCGGCGCCCGCCACCCCCGGCTCGGCGCCCACCACCCTCGTCGACACCACGGGCACCTTCTACGACACCGTGCCCCTCACCGGCCCCGCCTTCCTCCAGATCCACGCCGACGGCCCCTGGGCCATCGTCGCCGAGTAGTCGACTCCACTATCGAATACAGCACTGCTCATGAGAGAATGGCGCAGATTCGTCATCTACTGACCTGAATTTCAACGAAATGAGTTGTCGTGCACGAACTGAAGCGAGACGTCGTCATCATCGGAGCAGGGGCCACCGGCCTCACCGCCGCCACCCGGTTGAAGGCCGCCGGCCTCTCGGTGGTCGTGCTCGAGGCCCGTGACCGCATCGGCGGCCGCCTCTTGACCGACCACATCGAGGGTCAGCTGTTCGAGGTCGGCGGCCAGTGGGTCTCGCCCGACCAGACGGCGCTCATCGAGACCCTCGAGGAGCTCGGGCTCGAGACCTACTCCCGCTACCGCGAGGGCGAGAGCGTGTATGTCGGCCCCGACGGCCAGGCCAAGCGCTTCACGGGCGACATCTTCCCCGCCTCGCCGCACACCGAGGCCGAGATCGAGCGCCTCATCGCGGTGCTCGACGAGCTCGTGGCTCAGACCGACCCCGCGGCGCCGTGGGAGCATCCGAAGGCCGCCGAGTTCGACCGGGTGTCGTTCCGGGCCTGGCTCGAGGAGCAGAGCGACGACGTCGAGGCGATCGACAACATCGCCCTCTTCATCGCCGACGCCATGCTCACGAAGCCCGCCCACTCCTTCTCACTGCTGCAGGCGCTCCTCATGGCCGCGAGTGCGGGCAGCTTCAGCAACCTCGTGGATGCCGACTTCATCCTCGACAAGCGCGTGGTGGGCGGGCTGCAGCAGGTGCCGCTGCGCCTGGCCGCCGCTCTCGGCGACGACGTCATCCTGAACCAGCCGGTCACCACGCTCGAGTGGAGCGACTCCGGCGTGCGCGCGCTCACGGCCGACCACTCCGTGTCGGCCCGCTTCGCGATCGTGGCCGTGCCGCCGAACCTCTACAACCGCATCGACTACGTGCCCGCCCTGCCTCGGCTCCGCCAGCAGATGGCGCAGCACCAGTCGCTCGGGCTCGTCATCAAGGTGCACGCCACCTACGAGACGCCGTTCTGGCGCGCCGCCGGGCTCTCCGGCACGGCCTTCAGCCCGTACCAGATCGTGCACGAGGCGTACGACAACTCGAACCACGGTGAGACCCGCGGCACACTCGTGGGCTTCGTGTCGGATGAGAAGGCCGACGCGCTGTTCCGGCTGTCGGCCGACGAGCGCAAGCAGCGCATCCTCTCGTCGCTCGCCGCGTACTACGGCCCCGAGGCCATGAACCCCTCGGTGTACTACGAGAGCGACTGGGCCGCCGAGGAGTGGACCCAGGGTGCCTACGCCGCGAGCTTCGACCTCGGCGGACTCACCCGCTACGGCGCGCTGCAGCTCGAGCCCGTGGGTGCCGTGCGCTTCGGCACGAGCGACCTCGCCGCCGAGGGCTACCAGCACGTCGACGGCGCCATCCGCGTGGGAAAGCGGCTCGCGGATGAGATCCTGGGTGCACGCCCCACCGCCGGTGCCGCAGGCACCACCGCCAACGCCGCCAACGAAGGAGTCACAGCATGAGCCAGTACGCCGTCGTCAATCCCGCCACCGGTGAGACGGTGCGGGAGTACCCGACCATCTCCGACGAAGGGGTGCAGCAGGCACTCGCCGCCGCCTCCGCGGCGCACGAGGAGTGGTCGCGCAGCGCGGGTGCTGCCACGCGGGCCGCGCTCATCGCCAAGGTCGCCGAGCTGCACACCGAGCGGCGCGAGGAGCTCGCCGAGATCATCGTGCGCGAGATGGGCAAGCCGCTCGACCAGGCTCAGGGCGAGGTCGACTTCGCCGCCGCCATCTACGAGTACTACGCCACGAACGGCGAGAAGTTCCTCGCCGACGAGCCCATCGAGCTCTCCGAGGGCACCGGATCGGCGTTCATCCGCCGCGCCTCCATCGGGGTGCTGCTCGGCATCATGCCGTGGAACTTCCCCTACTACCAGGTGGCGCGCTTCGCGGGGCCGAACATCGTGGTGGGCAACACGATCATCCTCAAGCACGCGCCGCAGTGCCCCGAGTCGGCCGCCGCCATCGAGGCGATCTTCGCCGAGGCCGCCGCCTCTGTGGGAGCCCCCGCCGGTGTCTACGTCAACGTGTACGCCACCAACGAGCAGTCGGCCGACATTATCGCCGACCCGCGTGTGCAGGGTGTCTCGGTCACCGGATCCGAGCGCGCGGGCGCCGCGGTCGCCGAGCTGGCCGGCAAGCACCTCAAGAAGGTCGTTCTCGAGCTCGGCGGATCGGATCCCTTCATCCTCCTGTCGAGCGACGACCTCGACAAGGCGGTGCAGGATGCGGTCAACGCGCGTCTCGACAACAACGGGCAGTCCTGCAACGCCGCCAAGCGGTTCATCGTGATCGACGGGCTCTACGAGGAGTTCGCGGCCAAGTTCACGGAGGCGTTCACCGCCGCTCAGCCGGCCGATCCGCTGGCCGAGGGCACGCTGCTCGGGCCGCTCTCGTCGGAGGCCGCCGCGTCGCGCCTCGGCGAGCAGGTGGATCGCGCTGCCGCTCAGGGGGCCACGGTGCTGGCCGCCGGATCGCGGTCGGGCAACTTCTTCGGGCCCACGGTGCTCACCGACGTCACGCCCGAGATGGATGCGTTCCACGAGGAGTTCTTCGGCCCCGTCGCCGCCATCTACCGCGTCTCCTCCGAGGAGGAGGCCGTGCGCCTCGCCAACGACACGCCCTACGGCCTCGGGTCGTACGTCTACACGACCGACCAGGAGCAGGCGCTCCGGGTGGCGGATGCGATCGACGCCGGCATGGTGTGGATCAACCTCGTGCTCGGCGACGCCGCCGAGCTGCCCTTCGGCGGCGTGAAGCGCTCCGGCACGGGCCGCGAGATGGGGCGCCCCGCCATGGAGGAGTTCGTCAACAAGAAGCTCGTCCGCATCGCCTGACCCGTCACAGTCACCCTCACCGCCGGCGTCAGCTGAAGGCGCCGGTGGTGAGGAGGTAGACGAGCAGGAGGATCACGGCGTTGAGGGCTGCGCCGAGGATCGCGACGACCGGGCGGGAGCGGCGGCCCGTGATGATGCCGATGACCGAGATGATGAGGCCGATCACCGCGAGCGCCAGCGTGACCGGCAGCGTGACGATGATCATCCAGCCGAAGGCCTCCTGGCCGGGGAGCGACGCGATCAGCAGCACGAGGAGGGGCAGGATCACGGCGACGGCCCCGAACACGAGACCGACGATCCCCACCCGGGTGCTGCCTGAGAGCTTCTCTGCCATGAGCCGACCCTAGCGGGCCGGGCTCGGCTGCGTCAGAGCTCCGACTCGACCGGCGTGGTGGAGAGCAGGTCGGCGACCGAGTTCAGGATCTCGTCGGGCCGGAAAGGGTACTTCGAGATCTCGGCCTCATCGCTGATGCCCGTCATGACGAGGATGGTGTGGAGGCCCGCCTCGATGCCCGCGACCACGTCGGTGTCCATGCGGTCGCCGATCATGCCGGTGTTCTCGGAGTGCGCGCCGATCCGGTTCATGGCCGAGCGGAACATCATGGGGTTCGGCTTGCCCACCACATAGGGCTCCTTGCCGGTGGCCTTCGTGATCATGGCGGCGATCGCGCCCGTTGCCGGGAGGGGACCCTCGGCGCTCGGGCCCGTGGCATCCGGATTCGTGACGATGAAGCGGGAGCCTGCGCCGATGAGCCGCACCGCCTTCGTGATGGCCTCGAAGGAGTAGTTGCGGGTCTCGCCGATGACCACGTAGTCGGGCGCGGTCTCGGTCATGATGAAGCCGGCCTCGTGCAGGGCGGTCGTGATGCCGGCCTCGCCGATGACGAAGGCGCTGCCGCCGGGCATCTGGTCCTTGAGGAACGCGGCCGTGGCGAGCGCACTCGTCCAGATGTACTCCTCGGGCACCTCGAGGCCGCTCGCGCGGAGGCGGGCGCTCAGGTCGCGGGGCGTGAAGATGGAGTTGTTGGTGAGCACGAGGTAGGGCTTGCCCTCGTCGCGCCACTGCTGCAGCAGCTCGGCTGCGCCCTTGATGGGGTGGTTCTCGTGCACCAGCACGCCATCCATGTCGGTCAGCCAGCATTCGATCTCGTCGCGGCGGTTCATCTCGGGCTCCTTCCCCTGCTGCCCACAGCGTACAGCCGCGCCCTGAACGGCTTGCCGCGTCTCTTCGGCGGCCGACGGGGCGGGTCTAGCGGGGTCGGTTCGGCGGGCGGCTGTCGAGCGGACGGTCGTCGAGCACGAGCGCGGAGAGCTTGACGAGGGCCTCGGACCGGGTGCTCGCGCCGAGCTTGCGGTAGAGGCTCTTCAGCTGCGTCTTCACCGTGTTGGGCGAGACCGAGAGGGCTGCGGCGAGGCCGGCGGTGGTCTCGGAGTCGGAGAGCACCCTCGCGAGGGCGAGCTCTCGGGGGGTCAGGGTGGGCACGGGATGCGCCGACGTCACGATGGCGTGCCGCCTGGCCTCGCGGAGCAGTGGGCTGAGTGAGGTGATGTCGGCGGAGTCGGCCGCCGAGGCGTCGGGATGAGGGGATGCCGCCGTGGCGAGGAGGGCGTCGAGCGCGGCCGTGGGCACGAGCGCGAGCGCGAGCCCCTGCTGCCGGTCGGCGACGAAGCGCAGCGCGTGGGCGAGCGCGGTGGTGGCGCTCGCGGAGTCGCCCGTGAGCGAGATCGCACCCGCACGGAGGGCGAGCGCCTCGGCACGCGAACGGGACGAGGGCGGATCGCCTGTCGTGGCCACCGTGGCCTCCGTGGTGCCGATGAGGTGGCGGAGCGCTTGCTCGGGGCGGTCGCGGGCGAGGTCGATCCTCGCCGAGGCGATGCCCCTCCGCGCGGACGGCGTCTTGCCGAGAGCCGACTCGGCGGTGTCGAAGCGGCCGGCGGCCAGCTCGATCAGGGAGCGGGTGTGGGCGAGCCGGGCCGTGGCGGTGGCGGAGAGCGCGTGGCGACGGCGCTGCGTGACCATCTCGGCCTGCAGCGCCAGGCGGGCGCGCTCGGGGTGCCCGCGCAGCAGTTCGATGAGCGTGTCGAGGTGCGCGAGGAGGGGCCAGTGCTCGATGGTCTCGCGATGCGGATCGAGGCTGCGGACGGCGCTCTCCGCTCCATCCGCGTCGAAGGATTCGAGCGCGGAGAACGCCGCCGCCACCTGGTGGAAGCTGCCCATGTACCCGGTGAGCCAGCCGTCGGGCCAGTCGGCCTCGACCACGAGCGCCATCACGGCCCTCGCCTCGCCCACGTCGCCGCCCGTCGCGAGGGCGCCGGCGGTGAGCGCCATGCCGTGCAGGCCGCCCTTGAGACCCTTGGCCGCGCCGACGGCCGTGGAGCGGGCGAAGCTGTCGAGGGCCTCCTCGGTGCGGCCCGCGTAGAAGAGCGTCGTGCCGAACTGGTTGTGCAGGGTCGGCTCGGTGCGGCCGAGGTCGTCGCGATCCTCCGGGCCCATCTCGAGCAGGATGCTGCGGCCGTCGAGCGCCGCCGTGGTGGCGCCGTCCATGCGCCCGCTCACACGGAGCGAGGCCGACTCGATCGCCCGCAGCACCGCGCGATCCGCTGTGCTCGCCGAGCTGCGCTGGGTTCTGGCGGCGTGCCCGGCGAGGGCGAAGTACTCCAGCGCCCTCAACCGGTGGTGGCCGATGCGGTTGTAGTGCAGGGCGAGCAGGGTCGTGACGAGCGGCTGCCGACGCAGCACGCCGAGCGGGGTGCCCTGGAAGAGCGGGCCGAGCTGGGCGCTGTGGTTGCGCAGCAGCTCGTTCCAGTAGAGGCGGATGACCCGCGACGCCAGGCCCCAGGCGCGCTGCTGCACGGCTCGTTCGAGCGCGGCGTACGGGTGGCCGTGCGCGAGTTCGCGGCGGGCGACGGCGAGCACGAGGTCGGGCACGATGCCGGGGCGCTCCGCCCGCAGCCGGCGTTCGAAGCTCTCGCGCACGAGCGGGGTGAAGGTGAAGGCGGCGGCGCCGCCGTGCCGCGAGGGGCCGGCGCGGAGGCCGAGGCCGTCTGCCTCGGCGCGGTCGAGGAGCGCGGATGCCGAGGGGGTGGCCGTGGGCTGCGGCGGGTGTGAGGGGGCGGTGCTGTCGGCGATGATGTCCGGGATGCCGGCGATGGCGGCGAGCTCGGAGGCGAGGGCCGGGTCGAGGGAGTCGGCGACGGAGATGGCCTGGAGGAAGCGCACGAAGCGGTCGTCCCAGGCGCTCGTGCGCAGTTCGGAGTCGACGAGCGAGTCGATGAGGTCGGCGGTGGTCACCGAGCGACCCTCCGCGGAGGGAGCTCCTGTGGCGCCCAGCACCCTCATCTCGAGCGGCAGGCCGCCGTGGGCCAGCACCCGTCTGACGATCGGGGAGGACGGCTCGGCGGCCAGCCCCGCCGCCGCCTCCTCGGCGGTGAGCGCCATCTCGGTGGCGCCGATGAGGCGCACGTCGACCCGCAGGGCGAGCGCCGGCGCATCCAGCACCCCGCCGCGCCGGGCGGTGCCCCGGATGTCGACCTCGGGCAGATCGGCCACCAGGTCGGCGAGGCCCTCGAGGCCGGCTCTGCCCAGGAGGTCGTAGCCGTCGATAGCCAGCGTGAGCGGTGTCGGCAGACTGCGCAGGCCCCTCCGCAGCAGATCCCAGGCGTCGATGCCGCCCGCGAGTGTCTCGGCGGCGAGCTGCAGGGGGTTCGCGGCGTCGAGGAGTCCGTTCGATCGCAGCTCGGCCGCGAGGTGCTGCACGAGGGCCTCGGACGCGAGGTTCTCGCGCCGCATCCGCAGCCACACGCCGTCGCGGGCGGTGGTGGTGGCCCAGTGCGCGAGGGCGACGGTCTTGCCGTAGCCGGCAGGTGCCTGGGCGATCACGATCGCCTCGGGGCCGTCGAAGAGGTCGGTCAATCGCTGCCGGGTGAGCGTGCCAGGGGGCACGCGGGGCACCCCGCGGATGCTCACGCGTCGCCCGCCGTGCGGCCGCGGGTGCCGACCGGGTGTCGGCGGAGGCCTGCGCGGGTGAGTGCGCGCTCCACTGCGGTGGCGAACCAGGCGAGAACGGTCAGGGAGGTCAGGCGGCCCACCAGTGTGAGGGCCACCAGCCAGGGCGAGATGAGCGACGGATCGATGACCACGAGCGAGATCGCGAAGAGCGTGACCGCCAGGCACAGGGCCGCCGCGTACCAGACGGCGCGACGACCGCCGTCGTAGAAGCGGCCCGCCACTAGAACGAGCTCGCCCACGAGGGCGGGCAGGCCGAGTGCGAAGAGCACGAGGAACCCGAGCGGCGTGAACGGAATGGCGAGCACCCCGGCGATGACCGCCGTGAGGAGCAGCGCCCCCGGCTCGCGCACCCAGCGCGCGGCGACGAGCGGCCCCAGGAAGTTCACCGACGCGAGGAACGCGTAGACGACCGGCGAGATGAGCGCGAGCGAGGAGGTGATGGGGCTGAGAGCGGCGATCACCACGGCGGTGAGCGCCCCGATCGCGGCGCACTGAAGCAGTGCCGCCGTGCGCCACCCCGCGAACGATCGGCTTGTTGCTCCCTGCATCCGGCCATTCTGCCGTATGCCCCCACGACGGGGGCGGCGCATCCGGAGACCTGTGGAGAAGTCGCGGATTTCACAGACAGGTTTGGGTGTTCGTGACTTTAAGGGTTATAGTCGGGTTCACCTTTAGGGGGTGGATGCGATGACTCCGGATGTGCGAGCCGATGGTGGTGCGGTGGCGGGTGCTCTGGCGCTCGCCGTGTCGACGGTGATCTTCGCGCTGCGGCCTCGGGGCGCGGCGGGCGCGGTGGATCCGCAGGGGGTCGAGCCGGGGGAGAGCGGCGCGCCGCTGCCTGCGCTGTGGCTGCCGCTGGTGCGGCGCATCCGGCCTCCGTACGAGGGGCAGTGGGCGCTGCCCGGCGGTCCGCTCGGGCTCGACGAGGATCTGGAGGCCGCGGCCGCCCGCACGCTCGGCGCCACCACCGCCCTCGCCCCCAACTACCTCGAGCAGCTCTACGCGTTCGGCACGCTCGACCGGTCGCCGGAGGGGGCGAAGGATCGTGTGGTGTCGATCGTGTACTGGGCGCTCGTGAACTCCGACGAGGTCATCCAGTCGGATCGTGCCGCCGAGAACGTGCGCTGGTTCTCCGTGGACGACCTGCCGGATCTGGCCTTCGACCACGACGTCATCATCGAGTACGCCCTGTGGCGGCTGCGCAACAAGGTGGAGTACAGCCGCATCGCGCACGCCTTCCTCGGCGACACGTTCACGCTCGCCGAGCTGCGGGAGGTGCACGAGTCGGTGCTGGGACGCACGCTCGATCCGGCGAACTTCCGGCGGCAGATCGAGTCGTCGAACGCCATCGTGCCCACCGGCAAGCGCGTGACGGGCACGAGCTACCGGCCGCCCAAGCTCTACCGCTACAACAACGCCGTCGAGGCGGCGGATCGCGGGCCGCTCTCGCGCGTCGGTACGCCGGCCTCGCCGCCCGTGACGCCCGCAGGTGGTGCGGGTGCCGGATCCGCTCCTTCCACCAGCCCCGACCCCATCCCCAGCAGAAAGCCGCAGCCATGACCTCGACAGCACTCTCGGTCGACGACGCGATCCAGCTCCTCGCCGCCGGCATCCCGGCAGCGCCCGGCACCACGGGCGAGACCTGTGCTCCCGAGCTCGCCGACGGGCCCTGGACCTTCGACCTGCGCCCGCCCACCTACGGCCCCGGCGCTTCGCAGGCCGATCCGATCCCCGCCGACACGCCCAGGCAGGGCGACCTGCCGGAGGAGTACAAGACGGCGTCGAAGAGCGAGCTCGACACGCGCATCCGTGCCGCCAAGGCCACGCTCGGCGACCGCGTGGTGGTGCTCGGTCACTTCTACCAGCGCGACGAGGTGGTGCAGTACGCCGACTTCGTGGGCGACTCGTTCCAGCTCGCGAACGCGGCGCTCACCGTGCCGCAGGCGGAGGCGATCGTGTTCTGCGGGGTGCACTTCATGGCCGAGACGGCCGACATCCTGGCCCAGCCGCACCAGTCGGTGATCCTGCCGAACCTGGCCGCCGGATGCTCGATGGCCGACATGGCCGACATCGACTCGGTGGAGGAGGCGTGGGCCGAGCTGGCCGAGCTGTACGGGACCTCGCCCGACGCATCCGGGCGCGTGCCGGTCATCCCCGTGACGTACATGAACTCGTCGGCGGCGCTCAAGGGGTTCTGCGGGCGCAACGGCGGCATCGTGTGCACGTCGTCGAACGCTTCGACCGTGCTGGAGTGGGCGTTCGAGCGGGGACAGCGGGTGCTGTTCTTCCCCGACCAGCACCTCGGGCGCAACACCGCGAAGGCCATGGGGGTGCCGCTCGAGCGCATGCCGATGTGGAACCCGCGCAAGGCGCTCGGGGGGTCGACCGAGGCGGAGCTCCTCTCGGCGCAGGTCATCCTGTGGCACGGGTTCTGCTCGGTGCACAAGCGGTTCACGGTGGCGCAGATCGAGCGGGCGCGGGAGGCGCACCCCTCGGTGCAGGTGATCGTGCACCCCGAGTGCCCCATGGCGGTCGTGGATGCGGCCGACGCCGCGGGCTCGACCGACTTCATCGTGAAGGCGATCGCTGCGGCGCCCGCCGGGTCGACCTTCGCCATCGGCACCGAGATCAACCTCGTGCAGCGGCTCGCGAACGAGTACCCGCAGCACACGATCTTCTGCCTCGACGACGTGATCTGCCCGTGCTCGACGATGTACCGCATCCACCCGGGGTATCTGGCGTGGGTGCTGGAGTCGCTCGTGGGGGTCGACGGCGGGCCTGGAGTGGTGCTCAACCGGATCGCGGTCGACTCCGAGGTGGCGGTCCCGGCGCGCGTCGCCCTCGACCGCATGCTCGCGGCCCGCCCATGACACCCCCGGAGTCCGGTGCGCCCGGCCCAGAGTCGCCCAGCGCGGTGGCGGCGGCGTCGGGTGTGCCCGGCGCGGATGAGCGCGGCGCGGGTGCGGGCGGCGCAGGTGCGGGCGGCGCGGCGGCGCGTGGTGTGGTGGTGGATGAGCGCGGCGCGGACGCGGAAGGTGCGCCGGTCGCGGCTGCGGATGCACGTGGTGCGGCTGCGGGTGATGCGCGGGTTGCGGCGGTTCGTGGTGCGGTGGCGCCTGCGGGTGGCGCGGAAGTGGGTGCGTCGGCGGGCGGGGCTCGGGTGGTCGTGGTGGGGAGCGGGGTCGCGGGGATCGTGGCGGCGCTGACGCTGCGGGGGCTGCGGGCGGATGCCGAGATCACCGTGGTGACCAAGGCCGCGATCGACGACGGATGCACGCGGTGGGCGCAGGGTGGCATCGCGAGTGCGGTGCTGCCCGGCGACAGCGTGGAGTCGCACATCGCCGACACCCTCGTGGCGGGGGCGGGCCTCTGCGATCCGGAGGCCGTGCGCGTGCTCTGCACTGAGGGGCCCGATCGCCTGCGCGACCTCATGGCGTGGGGCGTGCAGTTCGACCGCCACGACCACACCGCCGCGGCAGCCACGAGCGGTGGCAGTGGCGGTGGCGAAGCGCGCAGCGGTGGCGCAACGGCCGGGGTCTGGGCCGGTGGATTCGATCATGCCGAGGGTGCTGCCGCGGGTGCTGCTGCTGGGGATGCGGGCAGCGCGGATCTGGCGGGGCTGGATGCGGGGATGGAGGGGGCGCACTCGTTCCACCGGATCGTGCATGCGGGGGGCGACGCGACCGGGCTCAGCGTGCAGACGGCGCTCGTGCGTGCGGCTCGCGCGGCGCGCATCACCGTGCTCGAACACGCCTTCCTCGTCGACCTCGTGCTCGCAGGTGGCCCGCCCGCCACCGACCCCACCCCCATTTCCACCGACCCCACCCCCATTCGGTCGACCCCAGCCACCTCCATCCCGTCCGCTCCCATCCCCTCCGCCACCGCGGGCGAGGGTGAGTCGCGGCTAAGTGTCGATAAAGCGGCGGATTCGGGGGTTTTGGCAGCAGATAGGCGCGACTCAGGGGGCGCGGGGCTTGAGGGCGCGGGGCGGGTGTGCGGGGTGGAGGTGCTTCGGGGCGGGGTTGTGGAGGTGCTTCCGGCTGATGCCGTGGTGCTTGCCAGTGGGGGTGCGGGGCAGTTGTACCCGTTCACCACCAACCCTGCGGTCGCCACCGGGGACGGGATCGCCGCTGCGTTGCGGGCGGGTGCCGAGGTGGCCGACCTGGAGTTCGTGCAGTTCCACCCGACGGCGCTCGCCGTGCCCGGGAGCTTCCTCGTGTCGGAGGCGGTGCGCGGCGATGGAGCCGTGCTGCTGAACGCGGCGGGGGAGCGGTTCATGCTGGGCGTGCATCCGCTGGCCGAGCTCGCGCCGCGCGACGTGGTGGCGCGGGCGATCGCCCTCGAGATGGAGCGCACCGGCGCACCCGTGGTGCTCGATGCACGCGGCATCGGCGCCGACGAGCTCGAGCGCCGCTTCCCCACCATCTCGGCCGCCTGTCGGGCAGCGGGGTTCGACTGGGCGCGCGATCCGGTGCCCGTGGCGCCCGCCGCCCACTACAGCATGGGCGGCGTGGTGACCGATCTCGATGGGCGCACGAGCCTGCCCGGGTTGTGGGCGGTGGGCGAGGTCGCGCAGACCGGGGTGCACGGCGCCAACCGGCTGGCCTCGAACTCGCTGCTCGAGGGCCTCGTCTTCGGCCACCGAGCGGGCCGAGCGCTCGCCGCGACCCTGCCCACCCCGCCTGCCACCGCCACCCCGCCTGCCACCGCCACCCCGCCTGCCACCGCCACCCTGTCTGGCACCGCCACCCTGTCTGCCACCCCCACCCTGTGGGCTACCCCCGGCCCGTCGTTTCCACCGGCCGAGGTGGCATCGGTGGGGACGGATCATGGACGCGTCGCGTCGGTGGGGACGGAGCGCGGGGATGCGGCGCCGGTGCGGGATGCGGGATCGCGGATGCCCGATCGGGCGGCGATCCAGGCCGTGATGTGGCGGCACGTGGGGGTGCACCGCGATGCGGAGGGCCTGCGGCTGGCGGCCGAGGCGCTCGCCGCGTGGGATGGGCCGGATCCGAAGTGGGATGGGCGGGATCCGAGGTGGGATGGGCCGGTCGATCCGGCGCACGCCACCGTCGAGGAGCTCGAGACCGCGAACCTGCTGCTGCTGGCGCGCGCCACTGCGGCCGCGGCGCTGGCCAGGCGGGAGTCCTGCGGCGCTCACTTCCGCGCCGATTCCGTGGCGGCACCTCCCGCGCACCGACCCGCCGCCGATAACGAGCCGGCGCCCCAAACCGCCACCGTCAACGAAGTCGCGCCCCGATCCGCCACCGTCAACGAGATCGCGCCCCGATCCGCCACCGATGAGGTCGCATGCCGGGCCGCCGGCGAGGGACACTCGGCTCGGCCGGCCAACGGCGAGGGGGGCTCGGTTCGGCCCACCACCGGCGACGGGCCGGGATCGCCATCCACCACCGCGAAGACGAAGGAGCAGGTGCTCGCGTGATGCTCACCACCCAGATGATCGACGACGTCGTGGCCCGCGCCCTCGCCGAGGATGCGCCGTGGGGCGACATCACCTCCGAGCTCCTCATTCCCGAGGAGGCGCAGGTGACCGCGCAGGTCGTGGCGCGCGAAGCGGGTGTGCTGAGCGGCGGTGAGGTGTTCGCGGCGGCGATGCGGCTCGTCGATCCGCGCATCCGCACCACTCTGCAGCGAGCGGAGGGCGCGCGCTTCGACGCGGGCACCGTGCTCGCGACCGTCGAGGGCCCGGCGCGCGGCGTGCTGCGGGCCGAGCGGGTGGGCCTCAACCTGATGCAGCGCCTGAGCGGCATCGCCACCCTCACCGCCCGCTACGTCGAGGCCGTGGCGGGCACCGGCGCGCGCATCGTCGACACCCGCAAGACCACCCCAGGCCTGCGCGCCCTCGAACGCGCGGCCGTGCGGGCGGGCGGCGGCCACAACCACCGCTTCTCGCTCTCGGATGCCGTGCTCGCCAAGGACAACCACCTCGCCGTGCTCGCCGCCCAGCACGACGGCGACGTCACGGCGGCCCTGCGATCGGTGCGCGAGCGCCTCTCGCACACGACGCACCTCGAGGTGGAGGTCGACCGCCTCGACCAGATCGAGCCCGTGCTCGCGGCCGGCGTCGACACGATCATGCTCGACAACTTCTCGCTCGACGACCTGCGGGCCGGCATCGCACTCGTCGCCGGGCGGGCGCTCGTGGAGGCGAGCGGCGGCGTCGACCTCGGCACGGTCGCGGCCATCGCGGCCACCGGCGTCGACATCATCTCGGTGGGCGCCCTCACCCACAGCGTGCGCTCGCTCGACCTCGGCCTCGACGTGACCTTCGCGGGCCACGACCGCCCGTGATCTACCTCGACGCCGCCGCCACCTCGCCCGTGCGCCGCGAGGTGCTCGAGGCGATGTGGCCGTACCTCACGGGCGAGTTCGGCAACCCGTCGAGCCAGCACGGGCCCGGCCGCTCGGCCGCCCGCGCGCTCGACGAGGCGCGACGCACGGTGGCCGCGTGGCTGGGCTGCAAGCCGAGCGAGGTGGTGTTCACGTCGGGCGGCACGGAGGCCGACAACCTCGCGATCAAGGGCATCGCCTTGGCGGCGCCGCGCGGGCGGCACCTCGTGCGGAGTGCGATCGAGCACCCGGCTGTGGTGGAGTCGGTGGAGTTCCTGGAGCGGGTGCACGGGTTCGAGGTGACGGTCGTGGGGGTGGATGCCGAGGGGCTCGTCGACCCCGACGCTTTCGAGGCGGCGCTGCGGCCGGAGACGACGCTCGCCACGGTGATGCACGCGAACAACGAGGTGGGCATGGTGCAGCCTCTCGCCTCGCTGGCCGCGCGGGCGGCCGCCCTCGGGGTGCCCTTCCACACGGATGCGGTGCAGTCGGCGGGGTGGCTCGACATCCGGCTCGACGGGCCCGGCATGGCGGGGGTGACGGCGTTGAGCCTCTCGGGGCACAAGCTCGGGGCGCCCAAGGGGATCGGGGTGCTCGCGCTGCGGCGGGGGCTGCGGATCGAGCCGCTCGTGCACGGCGGCGGCCAGGAGCGGGGACTGCGCTCGGGCACCGAGAACGTGGCGTTCGCGGTGGGCTTGGCGGAGGCGCTGCGGCACCTCCAGCCGCCCATCACCACCCTCACCTCCGCCTCGACCTCGACCCCGACCTCCACCCCCACCTCCGCCTCGAACTCCACCGCGGCCCCGACCGCGGCCCCGGTGTCGGCGGGCACGGCGGCTCTGCGCGACGAGTTCATCCGCGAGGTACTCGAGCGGGTGCCTGGCGCGATCCTCACAGGGCCCGCGCTCGGTCGGCGGCTCGGCGCGGCGCCCGGCGCATCCGCTGCATCCGATGCCTCCGGTGCCTCCGGTGCGTCCGCGGCCATGCTCGCAGGTGACGCGAGGGGTGGGGCGGATGCGCGGCTGCCGTCGGTGGCGTCGTTCTGCTTTCCGGGGATGAGTGGGGAGAGCATCCTGCTGCAGCTCGAGGAGCGTGGGGTCGTCGTGTCGAGCGGATCGGCGTGCGCCGCGGGCAGCGACGACCCCTCGCCGGTGCTGCTGGCGCTCGGGATCGCTCCCGACGTGGCTCAGACGGCGGTGCGCTTCACGTTGACCCCCGCCACGACCGCCGCCGACCTGCACGCCGCGGCCACCGCCCTCGAGGCGGCACTCGCCGACATCCGCGCCCTCGCACCCTGACCCGACCCGCGCCCACCCTCACCAGGTAGCGCCAACCGCTTGAAACCGGCCGCGGAGCATCCGTTGGCGCTACCGCGCAGGGGGTGGGGTAAGGGTAGTGGTGGGGCGGGTGCCGGGGTCAGGCGGTGAGCCAGAGAGCGTCGGGGGCGTGCACCTCCACGGGCGGGGCTCCCGCGACCTCGGTGAGCATGAGCACGACGGGCACGGGCGCGCCCGGGTCGGTGATGGACGGGTCGGGGTAGCCGGCCTCGGCGAACGTGACCACGCGCACGGCCGTGCCCGGTCCGATGCCCTGCTCGGCGAGGGCCTGCAGCAGCGAGGGGTCGCGGTCGCTGATGCGCACCACGCGACCCTCGTGCCCCGCACGCGCCTCGGCGAGGAGCACCGCGTCGAACGACGGCACGCGCCCGGAGGCGGAGGGGATGGGATCGCCGTGCGGATCCTGCGCGGGGTGGCCGAGCCGCTCGTCGATGGAGTCGAGCAGGCGGTCGCTCACGGCGTGCTCGAGCACCTCGGCCTCGTCGTGCACCTCGTGCCACGCGTAGCCCATCTCCTGCACGAGCCAGGTCTCGATGAGGCGGTGGCGGCGCAGCACCCCGGCGGCGCGCAGCCGCCCGGCCGGGGTGAGGCTGAGCGGTCCGTAGGGCACGTGGGTGAGCAGGCCGGCGGCGGCGAGCTTCTTGACCATCTCGGTCACGGAGGAGGGGGCGATCCCGAGCCGGGCCGCGAGCACCGACGGAGTGATGGGGGCGGGCTGCCACTCGGTGTGGGCGTAGATGGTCTTGAGGTAGTTCTCCGCCGCAGTGTCCTGGCCGTGTGTCATCGACATGATGCCTTCAGCCTAGGCCGCGCGCCGATAGGGTGCAGAGGTGGCCGACGACACCGAGAACGAGGCGCGGAACCCGTGGAGCCTGCCCGCGCAGTGGCTCCGCGAGGAGAAGTTCTGGCGCGACATCGGCACGCGTGTGCTGGCCGGTGTCATCACGGCCGCGATCGTGTATCTCGGGGCGCTCGTGCTCGGGTACCTGCACACGCCTGAGATCGGGGTGGGCGTCACGATCGTGCTGACCGCGGCGGTGGTGGCGCTGCTGCTCGCGGGGGCCGGTGCCTTGTTCGCGGGGCTGCGCGTGCGTTCGCGGGAGGGTCGTCCGCTCGCGGGGCGCGTGGCCGGGGCGGTGCTGCTCGTGGTGCTCGCGGTGGCGCTGGTGGCGGCCGTGGCGACCGACCTGCTGACCCCCGCCGCCTGAGCGACGCGGGTCAGGTGCCGAGGTAGCGGCCCGGGCGGTGGTTGAGGGCGATCACGAGGTTGAGGAGCACCGCTCCCGCGGCGGAGAGCAGCACGGTGGGCACGGGGGCGACCGCGAAGGCGCAGGCCACGATGACCACGTCGATCCCCATCTGCACGTAGCCCGCCCGCCAGCCGAGGCGCTCCTGCAGGATGAGCGCGAGGATGTTGACCCCGCCGAGGCTCGAGCGGTGCCGGAAGAGGATGAGCAGCGCCGTGCCCGCCAGCAGGTTGCCGGCCACCACCGCGAACACCGGATCGATGCGCTCGAGGTCGATCGTGAGCGGCACGAGCAGCGAGAAGCCCGAGACGAGGGCCACGCTCACGGCGGTGCGGAGGGTGAAGCTCCACCCCTTCTTCCACACCGCGAGGGCGAAGAAAGGCAGATTCACCACGAGGAAGAGCACCCCGAACGGGATCGGCAGCACATAGCTCAGCAGCAGCGAGAGCCCCGCGGTGCCGCCCGTCACGGCGCCCGTCGACTTGAGCAGGAACAGTCCGATCGACGCCACGAAGGTGCCGATGAGCACACCGAGCAGATCCTCGACGGCCGAGTGGGCGAGCGGATCGCGCGTGCCCGCCGAGCTGCGGCCCCCCTGGCGGCCCCGAGCGCGGTCCCGAGCCCGCTCGACCACGCTCACGCGCGCACCCCCGCCGCGGTGGCGGAAGTGAGGGTGGCGACGCGGGGCACGACCGCTGCCGATGCCTCGGTGGTGGCGAGCGATGGCGCGAGGGTGGCTGGCGGTGGGGTGGAGGGCGGTGGTGCGAGGGCGGGCGCGAGGGTGGCGAGGGCTGTGAGGACGCGGTCGTTGGTGGCGGGGTCGGCGAGGGAGATGCGCACGCCGGCGTCGGCGTAGCCGCGGGCGAGGATGTCGTGCTCGGCGAGGCGGGCGAGGGTGCGCTCGCGGGTGTCGTCGTCGAGGCGTAGCCAGATGAAGTTGGCCTGGCCGGCGGGGGTCGTGTAGCCGAGCTCGCGCACGGCGGCGATCACCCTGGCGCGCTCGCGGCGCACGAGGCCAACGCGCTCGTGCATCTCCTCGTGGGCGTCGAGCGACGCGATCGCGGCGCGCTGGGCGAGGGTGCTCACCGCGAACGGCATGCCCGTGCGACGCAGCCCGTCGGCCATCGGCGCCGCGGCCACCGCGTAGCCCACCCGCAGCGAGGCGAGCCCGTGCGCCTTCGAGAACGTGCGCAGAAGGCACACGTTCGGATGCGCCCGGAACAGCGCCAGCGCATCGAGCACGTCCTGCCCGCCACCGGTGGCGGAGCCAGCGGATGCGCCGGGGTCGCCGGGCCGGGCGGGCCCGACGGCGATGGACGCCTTGGAGCCCGCGGCGGTGGGCCAGGTGGGGATGGTGGGTGCGGCGGGGCCGCCGGGTCGGGTGGGCCCCATGGCGGTGGGGTCGGTGGGCGCGGCGGGGTCGGCGTACTCGAGGTAGGCCTCGTCGATGACCACGAGCACGTGGGCGGGCACCCGGTCGAGGAAGGCGGCGAGCTCGGTGTGGCCGAGCGCCACGCCCGTGGGGTTGTTGGGGGTGCAGACGAGCACGAGGCGGGTGCGCGGCGTGATGGCGGCGGCCATGGCGGAGAGGTCGTGGCCCTCGTGCGCATCGAGGGGCACGAGCACGGGCACGGCGCCGGCCAGCCGCACGAGGATCGGGTAGGCCTCGAACGAGCGCCACGCCATCACCACCTCGTCTCCCGGATCGCACACCGCCGAGACGATCTGCTGCAGCACGCCGGTGCTGCCGGCCCCCACCACGACCTGGTCGGCCGAGATGTGGCCACTCGCGCCACCCGCGCCGAGCGCCCGGCCACCGAACGCTGGCCCGGTGGAACCGGTGCCGATGAGCGACGCGGCGATCCGCTCGCGCAGCTCGATGGCTCCGTTGTCCGGGTAGCGGTTGAGGGTGGCTGCCGATCGCAGGACCTCCTCGAGCACGGAAGGCAGCGGCGGGTAGTGGCTCTCGTTCGACGACAGCGCCGCCGTGAGCTCCGACGAAGCCCGCAGGCCCGCCACGTAGGCCGGCAGGTCGAGCACGGCGGCCCGGGGGCGGGGAGCGGCAGGGGCGAGGTTCATGGGTTCAGTCTGCGAAGCGCGGGACAGACGCGCAATTCGAGGAGTCAAAAGTGGGCATCCAGACATGAAGGACGCACAGGAACTGACAGAATGACCAGCGTGACCGACCTCGACCGCCTCGACACCCGCATCCTGCTCGCCCTCGACGACGACCCCGAGGCCACGGTGCTCGCCATCGCATCCCGCCTCGGCGTGGCCCGCAACACCGTGCACGCCCGCCTCAAGCGGATGACCGCGAGCGGTGCGCTCGGCGCCTTCTCGAGGCGCGTCGACCCGGCGGCGCTCGGCTATCCGCTCGTCGCCTTCGTCTGGATCGCGATCAGCCAGGACGCCACCGACGAGGCCACCGCGAGCCTCGCCGAGATCGCCGAGATCGTGGAGATGCACGCCACCACGGGCGACGCCGACCTGCTCGCCAAGGTGGTGGCGCGCGATCCGCAGCACCTGCACCGGCTCACCTCGCGCATGCTCCGCATCGAGGGGGTGCAGCGCACGAGCACGGCGCTCTCGCTCGTGGAGGCGATGCCGCACCGCGTGCGCGGCCTGCTCGAGGAGGCCGTTGCGGCGCCTGCGTAGCGCCGGGAGGATGAGGGCATGCGCATCGACCTCACGGGCAGGACCGCCCTCGTCACCGGATCCACCTCGGGCATCGGCTTCGCCATCGCCGCCGGCCTCGCGAGTGCAGGGGCCGAGGTGGTGGTCAACGGGCGCTCGACCGGCACGGTGACGGATGCAGTGGGCCGCTTGCGCGACGAGCTCCCCGATGCCGGGATCCGCGGCATCGCCGCCGACGTCACCACCGAGGAGGGAGTGGCCCGTCTGCTCGACGAGCTGCCCGCGGTCGACGTGCTCGTCAACAACCTCGGCATCTTCGGCGCCGTCGAGCCGCTCGAGATCTCCGACGACGAGTGGCGCCGCTACTTCGACACCAACGTGCTGAGCGCCGTGCGCCTCATCCGCCGCTACCTGCCGGGCATGATCGAGGCCGGCTGGGGTCGCGTGATCGACATCGCGAGCGACTCGGCGGTCGTCATCCCGGCCGAGATGATCCACTACGGCGTCTCGAAGACGGCCCTGCTCGCCGCCTCGCGCGGCTTCGCGAAGGCCGCTGCCGGCACGGGAGTCACGGTCAACGCGGTGATCGCCGGCCCCACGCACACCGGCGGCGTCGAGGACTTCGTCTACGAACTCGTCTCGCGCGACCTGCCGTGGGAGGAGGCGCAGCGCGAGTTCATGCGCCTGCACCGCCCGCAGTCGCTGCTGCAGCGGCTCATCGAGCCCGAGGAGATCGCGAACATGGTGACGTACCTCGCGTCGCCGCTCGCCTCGGCCACCACGGGTGGGGCGCTGCGGGTCGACGGCGGGTACGTCGACTCGATCCTGCCCTGAGGGCGGGGCGCCCCGTCAGAGCGGCCACCCGGTGTACGCCTCGGCGAGGTAGGTGCGCCCCGCCTCCGACTCCACCACGCTGCGCAGCTCGCCGAGCTGGCGTCGGCGGTCGAAGTCGGTCGCCTCGGGCGTGACATGCAGCATGCTCGTCATCCACCACGAGAAGTGCTGCGCCTTCCAGATGCGGGCCAGCGCCCGCTCGGCGTAGCCGTCGATGAGACGCTCGTCGCCCTCAGCCAGAAGAGCGCGGAGGGCAGAGGCGAGCAGCACCACATCGGCGATCGCGAGGTTCATGCCCTTCGCCCCGGTGGGCGGAACGGTGTGGGCGGCGTCACCCACGAGGGCCACCCGGCCCGCACGCAGCTCGTGGGCCACGAAGCTGCGGAACCGCAGCACGTCGCGCTGGATGACGGGGCCCTCGTGCAGTCGCGTGCCCGGCACCCTGTCCTGCAGCGTCTCCCAGATCTCGGCATCGCTCGGGGCCGAGGCATCGGCGGTGGGGTCGCACTGGAAGTACATCCGCTGCACCGTGGGGCTGCGCTGGCTGATGAGCGCGAAGCCCTGCTCGGAGTTGCTGTAGATGAGCTCTTCCGAGCTCGGCGGCGCCTCGCACAGGATGCCGAACCAGGCGAAGGGGTACTCGCGGTAGTAGCCGCCCGTGCTCGATCCCGTCACGGCCGCGCGCACGACGCTCCGCGATCCGTCGGCCCCCACCACGAAGTCGGCCTCGATGCGGAGCGGCGCCCCCTCGGCGTCCATCGCCACGACCGCGGGGTGCGCGGGGTCGCCATCGTCGACGTGCTCCACGGTCACACCGAACCGCAGATCCTGGCCGGCACCGATCCGCAGAGCCAGCAGATCCTTGAGCACCTCGTGCTGGGGGTAGAGCCACACACTCCGGCCCACGAGGGAGGGGAGGTCGATGCGGTGCCCCTCGTCGCCGAACCGCAGTTCGATGCCGTCGTGCCGGTGGCCCACCGTGTCGACCCTCGTGCCGGGATCGATCGCGTGCAGCAGATCGACCGTGCCCTGCTCGAGGATGCCGGCCCTGATCGTCGACTCGATCTCGCTGCGCGAGCGGCTGTCGACCACCACGGAGTCGATGCCGGCGTCGGCCAGGAGCTGCGACAGGATGAGCCCGGCGGGGCCGGCCCCCACGATGGCGACTCGGGTGCGGACGGTGGTGGTCATGGCGTCTCCTTCGACGGGGTCGACGCCAGTGTGCGAGCTGCGGCACGAGAGCGGGCGCCGCTTTCCCGATGATCGGGAATCCGCGTCAGGATCGATAGCCGAGCGAGCGCGCGATGTCGTGGGCGGCGCGGTGCAGCTCGACCACTGCGAAATCCGCCTCGGAATCGCGGGGCAGCACCACCGAGAGCGCTGCGATGACGCGCCCGGTCTCATCCCGCACGGGCACCGCGATGCCGGTCGAGACCTCCTCGATGTAGCCGGGGGCGATCGCGTGGCCGAGGCCGCGCACCTCGGCGAGCTTGCGCCGCACGGCCTCCGGATCCGAGAGCGTGGCCCGGGTGAGCGGTGCGAGCGGCGCGGAGAGCACCCGCTCCTGCAGGTCGGGCGCCCCGAAGGCGAGCAGCACGAGCCCCGAGCTCGACGCGTGCAGCGGCAGCCGGCCCGCCACCCTCGTGACGTTCGATCCGGATCGCGGGCTGCTGAGGCGCTCGAGGAAGAGCGCCTCGTCCTGCTCCAGGATGGCGAGCTGGGTGTGCTCCCGCACCCTCGACTGCACCCGCTCCATGAACGGCATCGCGGCCTGCCGCAGCCGGAGCGCGTGCGAGGAGCGGGTGGAGAGCTCCCACAGCCGCATGCCGATGCGCACCCGACGGTCCTCGTCGCGCTCGAGCAGCCCGCCGGCGACGAGTTCGTTCACGATGCGGTGCGCGGTGGAGCTCGGCAGGCCGGAGCGGCGGCCGATCTCGGAGGCCGATTGCACGGTGCGGGTGGGCGTGAAGGTGTCGAGGATGCGCACGAGACGATCCGTGGCCGAGTCGCCGCTGGGGGAGTTCGCCATGCCCCATCGTCGCATGCGCGAGGCTGCGTTCCCATTCATCGGGAGTGGCGACCAGCGGGCGTGCCGGATGGCGGAGCATGGAGTCACGCGATCCGTCGAAGGAGACACCGTGAGGGAGACACCGTGACAGCACCAGCCGCCCGAGCGCCCGAGAGCCTCCTGGCCGCACCCGATCAGGCGACGCAGCGCGAGATCACGGCCGAGATCCGCGAGCGTCACGCCGAGCTGGCCCTGCTCGAGCAGCGGGGCGAGCGCTTGCCCTCCACCGTGCACGACTTCCCGGCCTACCGATCCAGCATCCTGCGCCACCCCACGAAGAGCCCCACGCTCGTCGACCCCGAGACCATCGAGCTGCTCTCGCCGGCGTTCGGGCAGCGCGACGTGGCGGCCATCGAGAGCGACCTCACCCTGCAGCACGCCGGCGAACCGCTCGGTGAGCGGATGACGGTGCAGGGGCGGCTCATCGACTCCTGGGGGCGGCCCGTGGCCGAGCAGCTCATCGAGATCTGGCAGGCCAATTCGGCCGGCCGCTACATCCATCAGCGGGATCAGCACCCCGCGCCGCTCGATCCCAACTTCACGGGGGCGGGGCGGGCCATCACGGATGCCGACGGGCACTACGCGTTCACCACCATCAAGCCGGGGCCGTATCCGTGGAAGAACCACGCGAACGCCTGGCGGCCGGCGCACATCCACTTCTCGGTGTTCGGCAGCTCGTTCACGCAGCGGCTCGTGACGCAGATGTACTTCCCCGGCGATCCGCTGTTCGCGCTCGACCCGATCTTCAACACCATCTGGCGGCAGAAGGATCGTGAGAGCCTGATCGGTGTGTACGACCACGACCTCACCTCGCCCGAGTGGGCTACCGGCTACCGCTTCGACATCGTGGTCGACGGCCCCGACGCCACCTGGTTCGAGAACGACACCGAGAGCGAGCCGTCATGACCGTGCCACCGCGCACCCTCCGAGCCACGCCGGGCCAGACGGTCGGCCCCTTCTTCGCCTACGGCGTGGGGTACGAGCGGATGCACCAGGTCGTCTCCCCCTACGCACCCGGTGCTGTGCTGCTCGGTGGCACCATCCGCGACGGTCTGGGGGCGCCCGTGCCCGATGCCTTCGTGGAGATCTTCGGCGCCGACGAGAACGGGCACGTGCCCAGGGAGCGGGGGGCCTTCCGTCGCGACGACCACACGTTCACAGGCTTCGGCCGGGCGTTCACGAACGACGAGGGGCACTACGAGTTCTTCACCAGGGCGCCGGGTGCCACGACTCGCGGGCGCGCGCCGTTCTGGGCGGCGATCGTCTACGCCCGTGGCCTGCCCGACAAGCTGCACACACGCATCTACCTGCCGGACGACCAGAGCGCCCTCGACGCCGACCCGCTGCTGGCGTCGCTCGAGCCACACGAGCGCTCGACCCTCATCGCGTCGCGCGAAGCCGCCGACCGCCTGCGCCACGACCTCCGTCTGCAGGGCGAGGAAGAGACGGTGTTCCTTGCCTTCTGACACCCCCGCCACCCCTGCCCCCGACGGCCGGCCCTCGAGCGGCCGGCCATCCGTGAGCTCGCGTGCGGACAGCCCTGTCGGCACTTCGGTGTCGGGCGCCGTCGATCGCGGTCTGCTGTCGCCGCTGACGGTCGGGCACGATGGGCTCGTCTCCGACGACGCCGTGGTCGACGCGCTCGTGACCGCCGAGCTCGCGCTCGTGCGCGCGTGGGCTGCGGTCGGCGCGTTGCCCTCGGTCGAAGCCGAGGCCATCGCCGAGGCGTGGGGATGGGATGCCGAGCTCCGCCGCGCCCGTCCGCACGGCATCGACGCGGGCGACCTCGCCGCGGCCGGAGTGGCCGGCGGCAATCCGGTCATCCCGTTGGTGAGCTCCCTGAAGCAAAGGGTCGATGCCGAGAAGCGTCCGTGGGTGCACCGTGGCGCCACCAGCCAGGACATCGTCGACACCGCCCTGATGCTCGTGGCCCGCCGTGCCGTCGACACGATCCTGGTCGAGCTGGAGGCCGCCGAGACGGCGCTCGCCGAGTTCGCCGCCGAGCACCGCGACGTCGTGGCCGCGGGCCGCACGCTCACCGCGCACGCCGTGCCCACCACCGTGGGGCTCCGCGCCGTCGGCTGGCTGGGCGGCCTCCGCCGCGCCTCCGCGAGGCTGCGGCAGCTCACCCTGCCCGCACAGCTCGGCGGAGCCGCCGGCACCCGTGCCTCGTTCGTCGAGCTCGGCGGCGCCGCAGCATCCGCTCTGCCGACCCGCTTCGCCGAGTCGGCGGGCCTCGCCTCCGTGGAGGAGGTGTGGCACACGAGCCGCTGGCCCATCACCGAGCTCGGAGACGCCCTGGCCCAGACGACGGATGCGCTCGGCAAGCTCGCGGGCGACGTCACCACCCTCTCGCGCACCGAGATCGCCGAGCTCGGCTCCGGGGCGGGAGGCGCCTCGTCGACCATGCCTCAGAAGAGCAACCCGGTGCAGGCGGTGCTCATCCGATCGGCCGCCCTGCGCGCTCCTCAGCTCGCGGCCACGCTGCACGTGTGCGCGGCGCTCGCCGTCGACGAACGGCCCGACGGTGCCTGGCACGCCGAGTGGCCGACCCTGCGCGAGCTGCTGAGACTCGCCCTCGGCGCGAGCGCCCACGGCGCGCAGCTCGCGCGGGCGCTGCGGGTGGACCGCGAGGCGGTGGCGCGCACCCTGGGCCTCACGCGCGGGCTCATCCTCGCCGAGCGCGTCTCGCTCGTGCTCACCCCCCTCATCGGCACCGACCGTGTGCGGGCTCTCGTGGCGCGGGTCGCGGCGGGGGAGGACCTCGCCGCCCTGCTCACCGCCCTCCCGGAGGCGGCGCCCCTCGACATCCCCGCCCTCCTAGACCCCACCCACTACCTCGGAGACGCCCTCACCCGAGTAGACCGCGCCACCACCCCCGCCCCCGCCGGCGCCACCGACGACGGGCACGGTCCTGCCAGCGGCGATGGGCGCGACCCTGCCGCCGGCGCTGGGCCCGACCCCGCCACCGACGTCGTGCACGACCCGGCCACCGATGGCGGACGCGACTCCGCCACCGACGACAGGCATGGCCCTGCCGCCGGCGATGGACTCGGCCCCGTTACCGGCGGCGGGCACGGCCCTGCCGCTGGTGGTGGACATGGCCCTGCCGCTGGTAGTGGGCACGGCCCTGCCGCCGGGAGCGGAGTGGGGGAGGCCTCATGACTGTTCCTGCCATCGCCGTGCGGGAGTTTGGTGGGGAGGACGGGCTGCCCTTGGTGGTGGTTGGGCCCTCGCTCGGGACCTCTGCCCTGCTGTGGGAGGGCGTGGCGCGCGGGCTGAGCGAGCGGTTCCGCGTCGTGGCGTGGGATCTGCCCGGGCACGGGGCATCCCGGCCCGCGACGGCGCCGTTCTCGGTGGCCGAGCTCGCCGACGCCGTCGCGGCCTCCGTGGAGGGTCCCTTCCTCTACGCCGGCGTCTCCCTCGGCGGCGCGACCGGCCTCGAACTGCTGCTGCGCCACGGCGACCGCGTGCGTGCGGCCGCCATCGTGGCTTCAGGCGCGCAGCTCGGCGAGCCGCAGGCCTGGCGGGATCGGGCGGCCACGGTGAGGGCCCAGAGCACCTCGAGCGTGATCATCGGATCGGCCGAGCGCTGGTTCGCGCCCGAGTCGATGGCGCGGCATCCGGATGTCTCGGGCCGGCTGCTGCACGCCCTGCAGGATGCCGACGACGAGTCGTACGCCCTCTGCTGCGAAGCACTCGCGCAGTACGACGTGCGCGGGCGCCTCGGCGAGATCGAAGCTCCCGTGCTCGCCCTGTGGGGGAGGTTCGACACCGTCGCCCCCGAGGAGAAGTCCGCCGAGATCGCCCGCGGCGTGCTGCACGGTGAATCCCACGTGGTCGAGGGCGCCGCGCACCTGCCGCCCGCCGAGCAGCCCGAGGAGACGGCGCGCCTGCTCCTCGCGTTCCTCGACCGCCTCTCTGAAGGAGACCGCCCGTGACGCCACCCGAGAGCACGCCCGATGCCGGACCCGCCAGGCCCGAGAGCAGGCTCCAGAGCCGGCCCGACGGCACGGGCCTCACCGACGCCGAGCGCTGGGAGCAGGGCATGGCCGTGCGGCGGGCCGTGCTCTCCGACGAGCACGTCGACCGCGCCGCGCGATCGAGCACCGAGCTGACCGCCGACTGGCAGGACTTCATCACCAGGGTGGCGTGGGGAGACATCTGGTCGCGCCCCGGCCTCGACCGCCGTTCGCGCTCAGTGGCCGTGCTCAGCTCGCTCATCGCGCACGGCCACCAGGAGGAGCTCGCGATGCACCTGCGCGCGGCCCTGCGCAACGGGCTGACGATGGAGGAGATTCGCGAGGTCATCCTGCAGTCGGCCGTCTACTCCGGTGTTCCGGCCGCCAACACGGCGTTCCGGATCGCCGCGGCCGTGTTCGCCGAGACCCCGCCCGCCGAGACCCCACCCGCCGAGACCCCGCCCAGCGACCCGGCAGGCTGATCGCAAGCCCTGGAATGCTTATGAGCGGATCGCTATCACTTATGCGCAGAACAAACATAAGGCGGTAGGCTCGAAGCGCCACTCCGTACGGAGCCGGTTCCACCCCCATCACAGGGAGCGACGATGCTTCTCGAGCGCGATCTCATCCAGTCCATCGGATTCTGCAACATCACCGAGGGCGGCGAGGTCACCGGCTTCCAGCTGCGCCTCCGCATGCAGTCCTACCGCGGCATGACGGCGTCGCTCATCGACGGTGTGGCCGTGCGGGTCGGCGACCTCGTCGACGTGGGCCCCGATGTTCCGCTGTGGACGCTGCAGGGCGAGACCCGCACCCTGCAGCAGCTCTGGGACTCCGAGGGCCTGCGCTGGCCGCTCGAGGACGCGGCCGTCATCACGGTGCCGCTGCCGGGAGGCCTGCCCGAGGGTGTGCACGAGGTCTCGGTGGAGCTCCGCCTGCGCATGTCGTACATCCCCGAGGAGCACCAGCCCTCCGTCTTCCGCGAGACCCGCCGCATGACGCTGCGGTCGTCGGAGCAGGGGGGCCCGTTCCAGTACGGCGTGAGCCTCTACAGCTACATGCACGACTTCGGCACCGTGCTCGACCTCGAGTCGGCGCTCGCCCACGTGGCCGATGTGGGCGCCACGGGCATCGAGGTCCTGGGCGAGGCCCACGTGGCGGGCTACCCCGAGCCCTCGACGGCGTGGCTCGACACCTGGTTCGAGCTGCTCGAGCGCTACTCGCTCACCCCCACCAACCTCGGCTCGTGGATCGACACCCGGCTGCACTCCAGCGGACCCAACGCCCGCGCCATGACGGCCGAGGAGGGGGCGGCGACGCTGCAGCGCGACCTGCGCCTCGCCAAGCGCCTCGGCTTCCAGTTCGTGCGCCCCAAGATCGGCGTCGTCTCGAGCGATCTCGTGCCCGACCCCATCTGGACGGAGTCGGTGGAGCGGAGCCTCGACCTCGCCGCCGAGCTCGACGTGATCATCTGCCCCGAGATCCACTCGCCGACCCCCATCAAGCACCCGGTGGTCGACGACTACATCGACCTCATCCAGCGCACGGGCACGAAGCACTTCGGTCTGCTCATCGACACCGGGATCTTCCAGGACCGCCCCATCCCGTTGCGCCCGGGTGAGACCCGCGAGACGCGGCCCGCCTTCCTCGACGGCATCGGCGTCGACCCCGCCGATCTCGTGGCGATCGGCGAGTACATCGTGTTCGTGCAGGCCAAGTTCCACGACATCGACGACGAGCTCGTCGACCAGCAGATCCCCTGGCAGCCGGTGCTGCAGAGCCTCAAGGATGCGGGCTACACGGGCTACCTGTCGAGCGAGTACGAGGGCACGAGGGAACCCTGGCGCGCCATCGAGCAGGTGCGCCGCCAGCACTCCCTCATCCGCAGCGTCGCCTCGCGCCTCAGCTGACCCGCTCGCACCCGATCACCCGACTCCACGAGAGAAGCTCCACCATGGCCATGCCCAACGGACTCCTGACCGCCGACAGCCTGCGCACGCATCCCGACGGGCTCGCGCTCTCGCTCACCATCCCCTGGTACCGCAGCCTCTGGCTCTCCTCGGTCTCCGAGCTCACCCTCACCCTCGACGGGGTCGAGGTGCCGGCGGAGCAGCTGCGGTTCGAGCTCGACGGCACGACCTACTCCCTCGACGAGCTGCCGCAGAGCAGCGAGGTGCTCTGGCACCTGCAGAGCCACCCGCTGCTGATCGTGCGTCGGGATGCACCGATCGCGCTGGGTGACACCCACGAGGTCGTGCTGCACGGCGAGCTCCGCCTGCCGTACATGCAGATCGCGCCCGGTCGGGATGGCGGGCCGGGCATCTACGTGCCGAACGTGGTGCACGACGTCTTCACCCTGGTGGCGACGGATAGGGCCTCTGCGCCACCCGCGGCGGTCCCGACCTCCGTCACGGTCTCCCAGCAGGCTCCCCCCGCGCCCGACAGCGGTGACGACCCATTCCAGCTCGGGCTCACCCTCTACTCGGCCAGCGCCGAGTTCCGCGCCGGCTGGTTCGACTTCGACGGCCTGCTCGACCGCGTGGCCGAGCTGGGCATCGGCCCCGGCATCGAGATCGTGGCGTCGCAGGCGCTGCCGAGCTATCCGGTCGTCACGAGCGACTTCGCCGACCGCTGGCGCACCGCCTTCGACAAGCACGGCTTCGTGGCGAGCTCCTTCGGGGCGAACCTCGACATGGGCCGCCGCCGTGACCGCGACATGACCCCCGACGAGGAGTTCGAGTTCAGCGAGCTCCTGCTGCAGGGCGCCGCGACGCTGGGATTCCCGCTCGTGCGCATCCAGAGCGCGAAGCCGGAGCTGCTGCGCCGACTGCTGCCCGTGGCCGAGGAGCTCGAGCTCAAGCTGGCCTACGAGATCCACGCGCCGATGGGTCCGAACACGGCCGACATCGTGAAGGTGCGGGATGTCTACGCCGAGCTCGACTCGCCACTGCTCGGCTTCGTGGCCGACTTCTCCTCGACCATGCACTCCATGTCGCCCACCCTGCTCCGAGCCGTCGCCCGCGCGGGGCTCGACGACGAGGCGGTGCAGACGCTGCAGAGCATCTGGGCGACGGATGCCCCCATGCGCGAGCGGCAGCAGGAGTTCATCGGCTACCTCACCGGGCGGGGCTTCGACCCCGGCCGACTGGGTTCGTTCGCCCACCTGGCCTTCAACATGCACGGGCACATCGACCCTCGCGAGTGGGCCGACATCATGCCGCAGATCTTCCACGTGCACGCCAAGTTCTACGACATCGACGACGAGGGGCAGGAGCCGGCCATCGACTACCCCGCCCTCGTCGACGTGTTCGTGGAAGGCGGCTACCGGGGCTTCTGGTCGAGTGAGTGGGAGGGGCACGCCTTCGCGCACCTCGGCGAGGTGGATCCGCTCGTGCTCGTGCGGCGCCAGCACGACCTCATCCGCTCGGCGATGCGCAAGCACACGCCCACCCGCTGAGCTCTCACCCGCTGAGCCGTCAGCCCTGCGTAGGGCGACGGTTCAGCTCGGGCGATGAACGGTCTCCTCCACGATGCGGCCCGCCTCGGCGAACAGGGCGCGCATCCACGCGTGCTCGGGGTCGCTGCCGTGCACGGGATGCCACCACAGCGCGTTCGTGATGGGAGTGGCGGCGAAGGGCAGTCGCACGATGCGCAGGCCGCCGATGCTCCGCGCGAGCGGCACGAGGGCGCCGTGGATGAGGCCCACGCGATCGCTGCCGAGCACGAAGAGCGGCATCGAGAGGAAGCTCTCGACCACGACGTCGACCCTGGGCTCCACGCCGAGCTGCTGGATCTGCCTCGCCACCGAGGTGAAGGCGCTCCGGGAGGCGTAGGTCAGCACGAACGGCAGGGTCGCCAGATCGTCCATCGAGAGCTCGTCGCCCACCGCGGTGTTCGACTCGGCCACGATCGCGTGCCAGTCGTCGTGCCACAGGTCGGCGTAGGGCATGTCGGTGAGGAAGCCGTGCGGCAGGATCATGGCGTCGGCCGACCGCAGCCGGTTCGCCGCGTCCTCCACCACCACGGGGTTGTGCAGCATGAAGTGGAAGCGCACGTTGCTGGTGCGCTCCGAGGCGAGACGGGCCACGACGGTGCCGATGGTGGCGAATCCGTAGTCGGATCCGTACACCGAGAACTCGCGGCTCGACTGGGCCGGCGACCAGGTCGCCTGGCTCTCGAACACCCGCCTGGCCGCCTCGAGCGCGGTGGCGGTGTGCTCCGAGATGCGCAGGGCGAACGGGGTGAGCTCGTAGGAGTTGCCGCGGCGCGCCAGGATCGGGTCGTCGAAGTGCGTGCGCAGCCGCGCGAGCGAGGCGCTCAGCGCGGGCTGGCTGAGGTGCAGCCGCTCCGCGGCCCGCGTGACGCTGCGCTCGGTGAGGAGGGCGTCGAGGGCGACGAGGAGGTTGAGATCGAGGCGGGAGAGCAACGAATAATCGGCCACGACGATGTGATCCTCCGGTCAGCGGGTGATGCCTGACTCTACCTTATGCCGCATATCGAAAGCACTTATGTGTGTTTCTAGCACAAGCGATGCGATACTGGCGGAACAGCAGGGCGCCTCGTACGGACGGGCCGCCGACAACGAAGTCAGAAAGGCTGGACATGGCACAGCAACGTCGCTCTCGCGTCCTCCGCACGAGCATGGTGGCCACCACGGCTGCCGCCGCCCTCATCCTCTCCGGATGCTCCGGATCCGGGGACAGCGCAGAGACGGATGGGAACTCCTTCACGTTCACGTTCGCCACCTCGAACAACCTGGAGAGCCCCTACGAGACGCTCGCCAAGGACTACATGGCCGAGAACGAGGGTGTGGAGATCACGACCAACCCCACCCCCAACGACAAGTACGGCGAGACCATCCGCACCCAGCTCTCCGCGGGCAACGCCTCCGATGTCATCCAGACCACGCCCGGCTCGGGAGACGCCCGCGGGCTGATCCCCCTCGCCGAGGCGGGCTTCCTGGCTCCGCTCGGCGACACGGCCGCAGGCCTCATCCCCGAGGGCAGCGAGTCGGTCTTCGAGTACGAGGGCGAGGTCTACGGCCAGCCGCTCGACTTCACCATCGGATCGATCGTCGCCTCGATGGGCACGGCCGCCCAGGCCGGCATCACCGAGTTCCCGACCAGCATGGACGATCTCTACACGGAGTGCACCGACCTCACGGCCGCCGGCAAGTCGATGTTCGCCGTGGCGGGCGCCGCCGGCCCCAACGCCGGTCTCACGGCCCAGGCCATCTCGGCCAGCCGCGTCTACGCCGAGACCCCCGACTGGAACCAGCAGCGCGCCGACGGCGAGGTCACCTTCGCCGACACCGAGGGCTGGAAGGACACGCTCCAGACCATCATCGACCTGAACGAGGGCGGATGCTTCCAGCCCGGCGTCGAGGGCGGCGGCTTCGACGCCATCACCAACGGCCTCGCGGGCGGCACCTCCATCGGCGGCTTCATCCCCTCCGGATCCGCGGTCGAGATCGCCACGGCCGCTCCGCCGGAGGCCGACTTCAAGATCCAGGCCTTCCCGGCTCCGGATGGCGGCACGCCCTACATCCTCGCGAGCTCGAACTACACGATGTCGCTCAACGCCAAGTCGGCCGACAACACCGCGGCGAAGGACTTCCTCGACTGGCTCGCCACCCCGGAGGCCCAGCAGAAGTACTTCGAGTACTCCGGTGAGCTGCCGATCTCGGCGTACCAGGACATGGACCTCAGCGACACCGTCTACTCCGACGTGGTCGACCTGCTCGCCGACGGCTCCTACGCACCGCTGCCGGCGAACGTGTGGCCCAACCCGTCGGTGTACGCCGCTCTGCAGACCGGTGTGCAGGGTCTCCTGACCGGTCAGAACACCGTCGACCAGGTGCTCGCCTCCATGGATGCCGCGTGGGACGAGTGACCTGCAGCGACTGACCCGGTGCCGCTCGGGAGACGACCTCTCCCGGGCGGCACCCCCCATCCGGCCCCGATGACGATGAGGACATCATGAGCTCTACCCTCAAGAACCGCGAGGAGACCCGCGAAGCCACCCCCGGAGACGACCGCGGCCACTCGCGCGGCACGAAGCCCGTGCGTCGGCGTTCGCGCCAGCTCTCGTTCGGCCACTGGTGGTGGGCCCTCCCCGGCATCGTGTTCGTGCTCGCCATCCACTACGTCGCCACCTCGATCGGCGGGTTCTTCGCCTTCACCGACTGGTCGGGCATCGGCGACTTCGCCGTGATCGGCTTCGACAACTTCGTCAAGATCTTCGAGGACTCGACCAAGTTCGGCTCGCTCCTCAACACCCTCTTCCTCGCCTTCGGCTCGGTGGTGCTCAGCAACATCGCCGGCCTCGTGCTGGCCCTCGGCCTCAACCGCGGCCTCAAGTCGCGCTACGTGCTGCGAGTGCTCTTCTTCATGCCGGTGGTGCTCAGCCCGCTCGCCGTCTCGTACATCTGGAAGTTCATCTTCGACTTCAACGGGCCCATCAACACCGCGCTGAACGCCCTGGGCCTCGGTGAGTTCGCCAAGGCCTGGGTGGCAGACCCCACCTACGCCATCTGGACCGTGCTCATCGTGCTCGTCTGGCAGAACACCGGCATCGCCATGGTGATCTACATCGCCGGCCTCTCGTCGGTCCCCGTCGAGGTGGAGGAGGCGGCCGCCATCGACGGAGCCACCCTCTGGCAGCGCTTCGTGCACGTGACGCTCCCCGGCATCCGGCCCGCCATCGCCATCTCCACCACGCTCGGCCTCGTGAACGGACTCAGGGTGTTCGACCAGATCATGGCCCTCACCGGAGGCGGACCGGCCGGAGCCACCGAGACGCTGGCCACCCAGGTCTACAAGGAGTCGTTCGCCCTCGGCAACTTCGGCTACGGCGCAGCACTCGCGCTCGTGCTGACCGTCATCATCCTCGTCTTCGCCGTGCTGCAGCAACGGGTGACCGGCGAGAAGAAGGAGGGCAACTGAGATGTTCAGGTACACCAAGTTCACCGCCCTGCGCGAGGTCCTCTTCTGGATCGCCGCCCTCGTCTTCCTCGCTCCCTTCTACTTCCTCATCACCACGGCGCTCAAGTCGGACAGCGAGGCCATCACCTCGTCGACGCTCGCCCCGCCCGCGGCGCTCGACTTCTCGAACTTCTCGAAGGTGCTGACCGCCACCGGCAACTCGAACGTGCTGCTCGGCCTCGTGAACAGCCTCATCATCACCGCGGGCAGCATCGTGCTGCTCGTGCTGCTCGGGGCCCTCACGGGCTACGTGATCTCGCGCAGCACGAGGCGCTGGAGCCGAGGCGTGTTCTACCTCTTCCTCATCGCCATCGTGCTGCCCACCCAGCTCGGCACCGTGCCCCTCTACATCGGGGCGAGGGCCATCGGGCTCACGGGCTCGGTCTGGGGCATGATCCTGCTCTTCACGGGCATGCTGCTGCCGCTCGCGATCTTCCTCTACGCGGGCTTCTTCCGCAGCCTCGGCACCGAGTACGAGGAGGCCGCCGCCATCGACGGCGCCACCCGCACCCAGATCTTCTTCCGCATCGTGCTGCCCCTCATGGCTCCGGCCACGGGCACGGTCGCCACGCTCGCCGGGCTCATCGTCTGGAACGACTTCTTCACCTCCCTGATCTTCCTCGGCGGATCGGAGAACCAGACGCTCCCGGTGGCCATGTACTACTACATCGGCTCGCTGGTCTCGTCGTGGAACCAGATCTTCGCCATCGTGATCGTCTCGATGGTCCCCATCCTCGCGTTCTTCCTGTTCGCCCAGAAGCAGTTCATGCAGGGGTTCTCGGGCGGCCTCAAGGGTTAGCGCCCTACGCCCGAATCAGTTCCACCACACCTCTCACGAAAGCAGGACACCATGTACACCCTCGCGCCCAACATCGAGCTCCTCTACACCGAGGCAGGCGACTACCAGGACCGCGTGCGCGCGGCCGCGGCCGCCGGCTTCACCGCCGTGGAGATGTGGGGACCGACCGGTACCGATGCTCCGGCGAAGCCCAAGGACATCCCGGCGCTCAAGGCGGCCCTCGAGGAGACGGGCACCTCGCTCGTGGCCCAGCTCGCCGAGCCGCGCACGCAGTTCATGATCCCCCCGCGCGACCACTCCGCCTTCTACAGCAAGCTCGACGAGGGCGTGGCGATCGCGCGGGAGCTCGGCAACACGCGCATCGTCGTGGGCAGCGGCACCGGCTTCGGCGGGGCCAAGCGGCAGACCCAGCTCGACGACCTCATCGAGATCTACACGAAGGCCATCGCGCAGATCGACGGATCGGGCGTGACCCTCGTGATCGAGCCGGTCAACGTGCGCGTCGACCACCCCGGATCGCTCCTCGACCGCACCGCCGAGGGCGTCTACATCGCCCGCGGTGTCGACTCGCCGTTCTTCGGCGTGCTCTACGACATCTACCACTCGGCGGTCGAGGGCGAGGACATGGAGGCCGAGCTCGCCAACGGCGGGGACCTCATCCGCTACGTGCAGCTCGCCGACGCACCCGGTCGCGGTGAACCGGGCACCGGATCCCTCGACTGGGACGAGCGCCTCGGGCTGCTCCGCGCCGCCGGCTACGACGGCCCGATCGGCCTCGAGTACTACCCGACCACCGAGAGCGACGCCTCCGTCGCCCTCATCCGCGAGGTGGCGGCCCGAGTATGACCGGCCCGCGCTACCCGCAGGCGGTCGATGTCGCGATCGTGGGGAGCGGACCCACAGGGTCGGCCTACGCACGCATCCTCAGCGAGCTGGCCCCCGGCCTCTCGATCGCGATGTTCGAGGTGGGCCCGACGGTCTCCGAACCCGCTGGGTCGCACGTCAAGAACATCGTCGACGGTGAGCAGAGGGCCTCGGCCCAGCGGCGCTCGGAGGGCCCGGGTGCCGGCGAGGCCACCCTGAACTCGCCCTCCGCGGTGGCGCAGGGCGGCCGCCGGGCGCGCCCGGGCACGTTCCTGCTGCCCGACGGCGCCTTCGCCACGAGCGGCGACGGACTGCCGCTCGCGGCCATGTCGAGCAACGTGGGCGGCATGGGTGCGCACTGGACCGCGGCCTGCCCGCGCCCGGGAGCGAGTGAGCGCATCGGCTTCCTCGACGACACCGGTGAGCTCGACGAGCTGCTCGCCGAGGGTGAACGGCTGCTCGGCGTCACGACCCACGCCTTCGACGGGGCTCCGTTCGGCGACCTGCTGAGGGAGCGGCTCTCCGCCGCGGTCGACGAGGGCAGGCTCGCCGCCTCGCGGGTGCAGCGCATGCCGCTCGCCGTGCACCGCCGCGACGACGGGGGCCTCGTGTGGTCGGGCTCCGACGTGGTGATGGGCGACGTGACGCGGCAGAACCCCCGGTTCGAGCTGTTCGACGAGTCGCTCGTGACCCGGGTCGTGATCGAGCCGGAGCACCACCAGGTGGCCGGCGTCGAGGTGCGCGATCAGCGCACGGGCGAGCGGCACGAGGTGCGCGCCCGCTTCGTGGTGGTGGCGGCGGATGCGCTGCGCACGCCGCAGCTCCTGTGGGCCTCCGGCATCCGCCCCGATGCCCTCGGCCGCTACCTCAACGACCAGTCCCAGGTGGTCTTCGCCGCCCGCATCACGGGTATCGACGATCTCGAGCCCGCTCCCGAGGCCGCGCGGCCCGCGAGCGGAGCCCTGAGCGAATCGAGCGGGGTGAGCTGGGTGCCGTTCACCGACGACCTGCCGTTCCACGGACAGGTGATGCAGCTCGACGCGTCACCGATCCCGCTCGCCGACGACGACCCGGTGGTGCCCGGCTCGATCGTGGGGCTCGGCCTGTTCTGCGCGAAGGAGCTCCAGCGCGACGACCGGCTCGAGTTCACCGACGGTGACGTCGACTCCTACGGGATGCCCGCCATCCGGGTGCACTACGCCCTCACCGAGCGCGACCGCGAGGTCATCGACCGCGCCAAGCGCGAGATCGTGAGCCTCGGCCGTGCGGTGGGGGAGCCCCTCGACGAGCATCCGTTCCAGCTGCCGCTCGGGGCATCACTGCACTACCAGGGCACCACGCGCATGGGCGAGACCGACGACGGCGAGAGCGTGTGCGGCCCCACGAGCGAGGTGTGGGGGTTCCCCGGCCTGCACGTGGCCGGCAACAACGTCATCCCCACCTCGACGGCGTGCAACCCCACGCTCACCTCCGTGGCCCTGGCGGTCAAGGGAGCCAGGGCCATCGCGGCCCAGGATTGACTTAGGTAGAAAACCGACATTAGGATGAATGAATCATGACAAAGTGGTCGTACACGAGGAGGACGCGATGATCCCGGATCGCATCATCGAGCAGAACACCCTGAAGACGGACGGCGCGACCTCGACGGTCGAGGTCCGTCTCCCCTGGTACCGCTCGCTGCCGGCGGCCTCGGTCTCCGAGGTGGAGTTCAGCGTGGACGGCGTCGCCGCTCCCGCCGACTCGATCCGCTGGACCATGAACGGCCGCACCTACACGCTCGACGAGCTCGTGGGGGTCATCGACGAGTGGTGGTTCCCCACCGACTCCGCCGTGCTCTCGGGGAGCATCCCCGTAGAGGTCGGCGGCTCGCACGAGGTGAGGGTGGCGCTCAAGCTCTACATCCCCTACGTCGTCACCGACCACGGGGTGCTGCGCATCGAAGAGCACAACGAGAAGACCATGGAAGCGGTGGCATCATGACCGACGTATCGACCGGCTTGGGCACGCCCATCCAGGGCGTCACGCTCTACAGCTTCACCCGGGCGTTCCACGCCAGGGAGTACGACCTCGAGGGGCTGCTGCGCAAGGTCGCCGCCGAGGGATTCGGGCCGGGTGTCGAGATCATCGGCTTCTCGAGCATCCGCGACTTCCCGAAGATCGACGATGCGTTCGTGGGCTGGTTCCGCGACATCATGGCCGAGCTCGACCTCGTGCCCACCTCGCTCGCCGCCAACGGCGACTGGGCCGTCGATCCGCGCCGCATGATGAGCATCGACGAGGTGGTCGAGTACATGACGCCCCAGGTCGAGGCGGCGGCGAAGCTCGGGTTCCCGGTGGCGCGCATCACGCCCACCGGCCTGCCGCCGGAGTTCTTCGAGAAGATCCTCCCCGTGGCCGAGCGCACCGGCGTGACCCTCGCCCTCGAGGTGCACGCCCACCACCACGGTCGGCACGAGGACATCATGCTCGTGCGCGACGCCTTCGAGCGGATCGACTCGCCCCTGCTCGGCTTCACGGCCGACTGGGGTGCCACGGTCGTGGGCTTCGCGCCGTCGCTGCTCGAGGCCTACCGCCGCCGCGGCGCGAGCGAGGAGCTCCTCACCGCCGTGAGCGAGCTCTGGAACCGCACCTACCAGGAGGGACCGCCCGAGACGCAGGCTCAGCACGGGGAGCGCTTCGGCGCCTTCATCGGGCTCGCCCACCAGCACGGTCGGCCCGACCTCGGCATCGACTTCGGCATCAACGGCACCGGGCTCTTCGGCCCCGCCCAGATCGACACCTGGGACGGGATCGCCCCGTGGATCCGCCACGTGCACGGCAAGTTCTTCGGCATCGACGAGCACGGCGAAGAGCCCTCGGTGCCCGTGCGCGGCCTCATCCAGTACCTCGTGGAGCGCGGTTACAGCGGCGCCATCTCGAGCGAGTACGAGGGCTGGCACTGGAACTCCTGGGAGAGCCCGTTCGACATCATCCGCGGGGAGCACGCCGTGCAGCGCTCGGCCGCCGCCGACGCGGGGTCGCGCATGATCACCGACCCGGCCGAAGCACGAGCCGTGCTCTCCTCCCACCTCGCCCAGCCCACGCGCTGAGCGGACGACACCTCCAGAAGGACACGACCATGGCAGACGGAACCGGCATCGCCGGCACAGGAATCGACCTCGGCATCACCCTCTACTCGCTCACGAGCGAGTTCGCCGCAGGGCTCTACACCCCTGAGACGCTCATCAAGGCGGTCGCCGACAACGGGATCGGCCCGGGTGTGGAGTTCAACTTCGCGCAGATGCTGCGCAGCTACCCCGACGTCGACGCCGAGTTCACCAAGCTCTGGTTCGACAGCCTCGAGAAGTACGGGCTCGAGGCCAGCGCGGTCGGCACCAACCTCGACATGGGGCGTCGCAAGGATCGCGACATGACCCCCGACGAGGAGTACGACTTCTTCGCCAGGCAGCTCAAGTCGGCCCACACGCTCGGCTTCAAGACCATCGTCATCCGCTCGGCGGGCAAGGAGCTGCTGCGGAGCCTCCTGCCGCTGGCCGAGAAGTACGACCAGCGGCTCGGCTACGAGATCCACGCGCCGTCGGGGCCGAACGACCCCAAGGTGCTCGAGATCCGCGAGGTCTACGACGAGCTCGGCAGCGACCGTCTCGGCTTCACCGCCGACTTCTCGTCGACGATGCACAGCCTCTCGCCGACTCTGCTCCGGACGATGAGCCAGATGGGCATGCCGGAGCGGTACTTCGACGTGATGGACGAGATCTGGCACGAGCCCACACCCATGTACGTGCGCAACCAGAAGTTCGAGGACTTCCTCACGGCCGAGAACTTCGACTTCGCGCGCCTCGGGCCGTTCACGCGGCTGGCGTTCAACATGCACGGGTTGGTGCCCGCCGAGGAGTGGCTCGACATCATGCCGCAGATCTTCCACGTGCACGCCAAGTTCTTCGACATCAACGAGGAGGGGCAGGAGCCCGCGATGGACATCCCGCTCATCGTGCAGCAGTTCGTCAAGGGCGGCTACAAGGGATACCTCTCGAGCGAGTGGGAGGGTCACGCCTTCTCCGACCTCGGTGAGTCCGACCCCATCGACCTCGTGAAGAAGCAGCACGCGCTCATGCGACGCGCCATCGAAGACTACGCGGCCGTCTCGGTCTGAGCAGGGGATCGCCATGACCGACACCACCCGTGAGCCGACCGTGGCCGAGCTCGCCGAGGAGATCGCCCGCCTGCGCGGCGAGGTCGCCGACGCGCTCCGCCTCGCGCAGCGGGCCGAGGACCGCGGGCAGGTCGAGAACCTGTTCAGCCGCTACATGTACCTTCACAACGCGTTCGAGGACGAGCAGATCATCCCGCTGTGGGTGAAGGAGGGCACGGAGGGCATCCGCGCCCGGTACACCAATGCCGGGCAGTACACCACGTGGGAGAGCGTGACGCGGTACCACCGCGATCGCCCGCACCCTGTCGGCAAGCTCATCCTGCACGCCACGACCACACCCGTGATCGAGGTCGCCGCCGACGGCAGGACCGCGAAGGGCGTCTGGCTCATGGCCGGCACCGAGTCGGGCCTCACCGATCCCGAGGTGGCCAAGGCCTTCCCCGACATGTACTCGCCGGACGAGGTGCTCGGCAAGAAGGTCTGGGCGCATTGGGTGTGGTGCAAGTACGCCATCGACTTCCTCAAGCAGGACGGCGAGTGGAGGTTCTGGAAGTTCCGCTGCTACGAGCTGGCCCGTGCTCCCTTCGAGGAGAACTGGGTGAGCTTCGGCGTGAAGAACCAAGGGGCCTTCGACCTCGACCTCATGTACTTCGGCGACGACGGCAAGCCCGTGTTCATGCCGCCGGCCGACGAGCCGGCCGCCGAGCTCAACTACCCCTACAACCCCGAGACGGTGCAGAAGCTCGAACCGGTGCCCCCGGTGGCTCACGACACCTTCGACGACACGTTCAAGTAAGGACGAATCATGGCTACCCACAACTCGCTGTTCTCCGAGAAGGACGTGCGGCGCACCGACGACGGCATCGCCGTGTCGGTGCAGCTGCCCTGGTACCGGAGCCTCTGGCTCTCGGCGGTCGACGGCGTCGCCGCCACCGTGAACGGCCAGGCGATCCCCACCGATCGGCTGCGGTTCTCGCTCGCCGGCACCACCTACCGCATCGAGGAGCTGCCCGAGCGGTTCGACACCCTCTGGTTCGTGGCCGACCGTCCCGACGTGCTCATCGCGCTCGACACCCCGCCCGCGGCGGGCGAGAAGCTCACCGTGGAGGTCGTGCTCACCATGCGCCTGCTCTACATGCAGATCGCGCCCGGCCGCTACGTGACCAACCGGGTGCCCGTCGAGCGCGAGGTCGTGCTCGCATGACCCTGCGCGTGGCCATGATCGGCTACGGCTTCATGGGCGCGGCGCACTCGGTGGGCTGGCGCCAGGCGCCGGCCGTGTTCGAGCTGCCCGACGACGTCGAGATGGCCGTCGTGGTGGGGCGGAACGCCGGCGCGGTCGCCGAGGCCGCCGCGCAGTGGGGCTGGGCCGAGTCGGCCACCGACTGGCGCGAGGTCATCGCGCGCGACGACATCGACATCGTCGACATCGTCACGCCGGGCGACTCCCACGCCGAGATCGCCATCGCTGCGCTCGAGGCGGGCAAGCACGTATTGTGCGAGAAGCCGCTGGCCAACACCGTCGACGAGGCCGAGCGCATGACGCGGGCCGCCGAGGCGGCTGCGGCCAAGGGCGTGCGCGCCACGGTGGGGTTCACCTACCGCCGCGTGCCCGCGGTGACCCTGCTCCGCGACCTCATCGCGGAGGGGCGCATCGGCAGGGTGCAGCAGGTGCGGGCCGCCTACCGGCAGGACTGGCTCGTCGACCCCTCCATCCCCCTCGCGTGGCGGCTGCAGAAGGAGCATGCCGGCTCGGGGGCCCTCGGGGATATCGGGGCGCACATCATCGACATGACGCAGTTCGTGACCGGTGAGGTGATCGAGTCGGTGTCGGGGGTCACCGACACGATCGTGGCGGAGCGGCCGCTCCAGGGCTCGGGCTCCGGGCTCTCCGGAACCGCCGCCGAGGGGTTCGGCGCGGTCACGGTCGACGACGTCGCGCTGTTCACGGGTCGGCTCTCGGGAGGGGCGCTCGCCTCGTTCGAGGCCACGCGCTTCGCGACGGGCCGCAAGAACGCGCTCACGCTCGAGGTCTCCGGCGACAGGGGCGCCCTCGCGTTCGACCTCGAGGATCTCAATTCGCTTCGCTACTTCGACCGCACGGCCGACGGCAGCGTGCAGGGGTTCACGCAGATCCTCGTGACCGAGCCCGTGCATCCGTACGTCGCCGCCTGGTGGCCCGCCGGCCACCTGCTCGGTTACGAGCACGGCTTCGTGCACCAGGCGAAGGACTTCGTGGAGGGCATCGTGGGCGGCATCGACGTGCGGCCCACGTTCGCCGAGGGGCTCGGTGTGCAGCAGGTGCTGGACGCCGTGGAGGAGAGTTCAGAGAACGATTCGCGGTGGGTGCGCGCGGTGCGCGAGACCACCCGCGCAGGCTAGGAGAACCGACATGGCACGACCGATCACACTCTTCACCGGCCAGTGGGCCGACCTCCCCTTCGAGGAGGTGGCCAGGCTCGCGGGCGAGTGGGGCTACGACGGCCTCGAGATCGCCTGCTGGGGCGACCACATCGATGTGTCGAGGTGGGATGACGCCGCCTACGTGCAGTCGCGGCGCGACATCCTCTCGGCGAACGGTCTCGAGGTCTACGCGATCTCGAACCACCTCACGGGGCAGGCCGTCTGCGACGACCCCATCGATCTGCGGCACCGCGACATCCTCTCCGACCGGGTGTGGGGTGACGGATCGCCCGAGGGTGTGAGGCAGCGCGCGGCCGAGGATCTGAAGGACACGGCGCGCTTCGCGGCGGCGCTCGGCGTCTCGACGGTGAACGGGTTCAGCGGGTCGTCGATCTGGAAGTACGTGGCGATGTTCCCGCCGGCCACCGACGAGATGGTCGAGGCCGGGTACTCCGACTTCGCCGCGCGGTGGAACCCGATCCTCGACGTATTCGACGAGGTGGGCGTGCGCTTCGCGCTCGAGGTGCACCCCTCGGAGATCGCCTACGACTACTGGACCGCGAAGCGCACTCTCGAGGCCATCGGCCACCGGGAGTCGTTCGGGTTCAACTTCGACCCGTCGCACTTCGTGTGGCAGCAGCTCGACAGCGTGGCCTTCGTGCTCGACTTCGCCGAGCACATCTTCCACGTGCACGTGAAGGAGTCGGTCACCAACCTCGACGGCCGCAACGGCGTGCTCGGATCGCATCTGCCCTGGGCCAACCCCCGCCGCGGCTGGACCTTCGTGTCGACCGGGCACGGTGCCGTGGAGTGGGAGCCGCTGTTCAGGGCGCTCAACTCCATCGGCTACGACGGACCCACCTCGGTGGAGTGGGAGGACGCCGGCATGGACCGTCTCGTGGGTGCACCCGAGGCGCTGGCCTTCGTGCGCAAGCTCGCCGAGATCACGCCGCCGCACGCCTCGTTCGACGCCGCCTTCTCGACGAAGGCCTAGAGCAGTGGATGGGGCGGCTGAGGCGGCCGAGGCGCAGCACTCCCTCCTCCGCCGCCTCGGCGACCGGGCGGAGATCACCGACCTCATCCTCGAGTTCGCACGCTGCATCGACGACTCCGATCAGGCGGGCTACGCCGCGACCTTCGACGAGGAGTGCGAGCTCGTGCTGCCCTTCGCGCACGTCGTGGGGCGGGCGGCCATCGAAGCCATGCCCGCCCCGCAGCCGGGCATGCGCACGCACCACCAGATCGCGAACATCCTGTTCGACATCGCCGGCGACGTCGCGCGCACGAGGGCCTACCTCACGGCGACCCACGTCTTCGACGCCGCCCGCCCCACCGACATCGCCCAGGCGGGCGGCTGGTACCTCCACGACCTCGTGCGCACGCCGGCAGGCTGGCGCTTCCGCCGCGTAGAACTCGCCATCGTCTGGGAGTCCGCCCCCATGCTCCGCGACCCCGTCTCGGATCCCGCGGTCTGATTGCCTCCGCCCGGCTCAGCCGGGGGCGGGGGAGGGGTGGGTGGAGTCGTAGTAGGGCCAGGTGCGCCAGCGGCGGTGGGCGGTGCGGTCGGGCGGGTCGAGGGTGACGGTGCCGGTGGCCGCCCACTCGGTGCCGCGCACGAGGGTGGTCATGAACTCGGCCTTGCGGAAGGTGTCGTGGTCGTGGCCCAGGGTGATCGTGAACGAGCGGCCGGCGCCCCACTCGTTCACCCAGGCCACCGCCTGGTGGGTGTCGATGCCGGGCAGGTCGCGCAGGCCGCCTGGCGGGATGGCCACGGGGGTGTGCGCCTTCGGCCAGCCCGCGGCCTCGTAGGTCTCGACGTCGTCGAAGATCGTGAGGAGCGGTTGCGCTCCCTTCTGCAGCTGGGCGCCCATCAGGATGTCGTCGTTGTGCACCGTCCAGGTGGCGGCGAGCCCCTCCGTGATCGGATGGCGCGGCTCGGTCGTGTGCACCGTCACCTCGCCGCCGTTCGGCCGTGGCCGCAGACCGTAGGCGGCACCGAAGCGCGCGCCGCGCAGGTGCTCGTACTCCTCGGGGTAGCCCCACTCCGGCTCCTGCACGGCCGAACCGTGGAACCAGACGACACCCCGCCCGCGGTCACGCACCGCAGCGAGCAGGGCGGCATCCGTCGACGCACCGAAGCCCTTCGCGAGCTCGAAGTAGTCATCACGGCCCTCGAAGATCACGAAGACCACGTCGTAGCGGTCGATCACCTCGGCGCCGACGCCCCGGAAGTCCTCGATCACCCGCACGCGGAAGCGGCCGGTGGCCTCGAGCAGCGTGGTGACCAGCTGATTGTGCAGCCGGAAGCTGCGGTGCTCGTTGTCGTGCTCCCGCGACATGTGGCCCGAGGCGATGAGCACGTCGAGCACACGCGGCGTCGCGGTCACGCGGTGCCCTCTCGGATCGCGCGGCGGGCGAGGGCGAGATGGCCCCGGGTCATCTCGGTGGGGTCGTCGTCGAGCCAGGCGTGCCCGCCCCACTCGCTCGTGAGGGTGCCCGAGAAGCCGGTGCCCGCGAGGGCTGCGGCGATGTCGCGGATGGGCTGCGAGATGCGGTCGCCTGAGTCGTCGAGGTCCCAGAACTTCAGGTGCACGGCCGAGGTGTGCGGCAGCAGGCCCTGAAGGTCCTCCACGCTCGACCGGCCGAAGCGGATGAGCAGATCCATGTAGAGGGTGTGCACGGCGGGCGGCACCCCACCCGAACCGAGCAGTCCGCGCACGGCGTCGATCGTGGCGGGGTCGAGCCACTCGTCGGAGAGCCGCCGCACCAGGTCTGCCGGCACCCCGGCCGCAGCGAGTCGCTCGACGTAGCTCGGAGGCAGCGAGGGCATGAGCAGGCTGATGTCGACCACGAAGCGCAGGCGCGGGTCGTCGAGGAGGGCGATGCGCTCGCACGCCTCGCGGTGGGCGGGCGCCTGCGGGGTCTGCTGCCCCTGCACCTCCTCGAAGAGCGTGAGGTCGAGCTCGTGCAGCACGGGGAGCAGGCGCTCCTGCAGCGCGGGACCGGCGTGGCCGATGGGCAGGCGGAGGCCGAGCGCGCCCGCGCGGTGGGCGGCCTCGAGCTGCGGCAGCACGAAGTCGTAGCGCTCGGCCTCCGTGCGCCGCCTCGTGGGGCTCCACCAGTCGTCGATGCTGCCGCCCACGATGCCGAGGCGACCACCGGCAGAGGCCAGCCCGTCGCGCAGAGCGTCGACCTCCTGCCCACCGGGGCTCGGGAACGAGCGCCAGACCTGCCCGGCCTCGATCTCGACGACCTCGGCCACGCCGCCGGCGACGATCCCGACCGTGATGTCGAGGGCCGAGCGCTCTCGGTCGATGATCTCGGGGGTCCAGTTGAAGCCGCTCGCGGCGAGGGTCCAGCCGTCGGGGAGACCGGCTGTGGCGGCCTCCCCGACGTCCGGTGCCGCGGCCGCTGATCGCGGCCGGGCGAGAGCGGGCCCGGGCGACGACGTCGTCGCCTCAGCCGCAACCAGGGTGAGGGCCCGCTCGGATCGGAAAGGCAGGGTCAGCGGAGCATCCGGGCCCGCCGGGAGGTAGGGGACCATGAGCGAGAACGACACCAGAACGCTGTGCGGCCCCGTGGAGAGAGCGCGGTCGATATGCAGTTCGAGAGCGTCCTGGAGAAACCACCACCCGGGCTCGCCGCGGAGATCGGCGGGAGCGACGAGCCGCTCGCCGACGAGCACGAGGGCCTCCCCGGCGAGCGACTCGCCATCGACCACCACCTCGAGATCGGAGAAGGCGGCGAGGGGCATCGACCTGATCCAGGGCAGCGCGAGCCGCAGGGCGAAGCCGCGGGGGGTCGAGACGAGTGCGTCGTCGCGCAGAGCGGTGAGCGTCATCGGCACGTCCTTGTGGCTGATCCGAGGGGTTGTGCAGATAACCTACCTGCTAAAGTAGGAAATCGAAAGAAGTCACCGACGACGAACCGAGGAGATGCCCCGATGAAGTGGAGCTACATGGACCACTGGCGCAGCCAGGGCCCGCACGGCCCGATCGACCAGTGGGAATCCCGCGCCACGATGGACCGCTTCCTCAAGCAGGTCGCCGCCGTCGGCTACGACGCCATCGACACCTTCGACTTCCGCTGGTACCAGATCATGGGAGAGTACGGCTCGGTCGCCAACTACCAGGAGTACGTGCAGGAGCACGGCCTCGACCGCATCGTGAACACCTTCCACGCGGCCGACTACGACCCCCGCGTCTACGCGCCGCACATCCCCGAGACGCACGCGAACATCCTCGAGGACTTCCGGGTCACGATGGACCGCTGGTCGGGCATCACCCTCGACAACATCATCGTGATGCCGGCCACGCTCTACTACGACATGGAGCCGGTGACGGAGGACAAGATCAAGATCACCGCCGAGCTCTGGAACAAGGTCGGCGAGATCACGAACGCCGCCGGGGTGAAGCTCACCTGCCACCACGAGTTCTTCTGCGGCATCCAGAGCCGCGAGGAGCTCGACACCTTCTACGCCGCCACCGACCCCGCGCTCGTCAACCTCTTCGTCGACACCGCGCAGCACTGCATCGCCTCGGTCGACCCCATCGAGTTCTACGAGACCTACGCGGATCGCGTCTCCGGATTCCACTTCAAGGACACGAGGCACGTCGACCTCATCGGCGACTACAAGCGCCGCCCCGACTCCGAGATCATGTCCGACACCACCGCGAAGTGGTTCCACGAGATGGGCGACGAGGGCGGCCTCGTGGACTTCGATGGATTCATGCGCGCCGTGGCCAGGAACGGCTACGACGGCTACCTGAGCGTGGAGCACGACAAGGCCAACAAGCTCGGCGGCGACCACGCCGAGAGCACCGCGATCGCCGCGTGGTACGCCAAGAACGTGCTCGAGCGCGTCTACGACGAGGAGGTGGCCCGGTGATCCGCTGGAGCTACGGCATCAACCAGTTCAACCCCCAGTTCGACGACTTCGTGCGCCGCCGCGACCACCAGCGCGCCCTGCGCGTCATCAAGGCCTCCGGATTCACGGGTGTGGAGCTCTCCTCCGGCAGTGGCCGCTGGGAGCCGCTCGGCAACCCGCAGCAGATCGCCGCGAACTTCGGCACCGTGGCCGCCTTCGGCGACTTCGTGCGCGAACAGTCCCTCGACGGGGTGAGCAGCTGGTTCTGGGATCCGTCGATCCGCATGCAGGAGGATCTGACCCACGGCGACGATCCGGCCTCGGCCGCGGGTCGCGACGGCCTCGTGGCGCACGCCCGCTGGTTCGCGGGGGCGCTCGCCGAGCTCGGCGGTGACGTGCTCGTGGCACGGCCCGCCGCCTCCGCCGCTCAGCTCACGAGCCTCGACGACGCCGTGATCGACGCGCTCGCCGAGTCGTGGACCGCCGTGGCCGACGCGATCGCGGCCGACGGTGTGCGGCTCGCCCTGCACTTCGACTTCTACTCGGCGCTCCGTCGCGACGACGGCCTCGAGCGGCTCATCGCGGCCACGGATGCGCGGGTCGGCCTCGCGCTCGACACCGCGGAGTTCACGATCGCCGGCATCGACCCCGTGGCGTTCTACCGCTCGCACGCCGACCGGGTGACGCACGTGCACCTCAAGAACGCCGGGGCCGTCGACGACCTCGACGAGTACACGATGCCCGCGCCCGAGTTCACCCTGCTGAGGGCGGGCGGCTCCCGAGCCGTGCCGCGCTGGTTCACCGAGCTCGCCACCGAGCCGCTGCTCGTGGACTCGCCCGCCTTCGTCGGCGCGCTCGTGGAGCACGACTACGACGGCTGGGTGGTGGTGGAGAGCGACCTCACCCCGCACCCGCCGACGAGCGCGATGCTCAACGGCTGGGAGGTGCAGCACGTGCTCGCACCGCTCACCGAGGCCGGGGCGAGCTGAGCTCGCGGCCGGTGATGAGCTGAGGCCGGCCGAGCACAGGCCTCGCCGAGCTCAGGACTCGGTGAGGCCGGGGCGGGCGCTCTCGATGGTGGGTCGGCCCAGCGCGAACCAGCGCGGGAAGGTCACGTCGAAGAGCTCCTCCCTGGCCAGCTCGGCCCCACCGCGCAGGGGCTCCGCCTCGTCGTTGACGGAGCTGACGATCACGAGGTCGCGGGTGGCGAGCGGCAGCGAGAGCTCGTAGACGCGCTGCCTCACCTCGGCGAGGTAGAGCTCGCCGGCCGCGGCCGCGGCGCCGCCGATCACGATCGCGCTCGGGTTGAACATGTTGACGAGGGCGGCGATCGACTCGCCGACCACGCGCGCCGACTGCTGCACGAGCGCGATCGAGAGCGCGTCTCCGTCTTCGGCCGCGCGCGCGATCATCTCGAGCGAGAGCTTTCCGCCCGCCTCCTCCGCGCGCTGCGCGAGGTAGCCCGTGCGGTTGTCGGCGAGGGCGGCCTCGGCATCGCGCACGAGCGCCCACCCGCCGGCCACGGCCTCGAGGCAGCCGATCTTGCCGCAGCGGCAGACCGCATCCGAGCCGCTCACCTTGACGTGGCCGATGTCGCCGGCCGCACCGTTGGCCCCGCGGTGGATGCGCCCGCGCGAGAGCAGCCCCGCCCCGATGCCGGAGCCGATCTTGCAGTAGATGAGGTCGGAGTGCGCGCGGTGGCGGCGGGCGCGCTCGTTGAACGTGAGCAGGTTGGCGTCGTTGTCGACCCAGACGGGCGCGTCGAAGCGCGCCTCGAAGCGCCGCCGCACGTCGAAGCCGTTCCAGCCGGGCATGATCGGGGGAGCGACGGGTCGGCCCGTCTCGTAGTCGACGGGGCCGGGCACCCCCACGACCACGCTCCACACGGGGATCTCCGGATGACCGGCCAGCAGCTCGTCGAGCATCACCATGACCTCGTCGATCGTGGCGGCGGGGCCGCGCGCGATGTCCCAGTTGCGATGCGCCATGTCGAGCAGCTCGCCACCGAGGTCGGCGATGCCGACGCGGATGTGCAGGGCGCCGAGCGCGCACACCACGATGCGGCCGGCCTCCACCCGGAAGCGGAGGGTCCTGGCGGCCCGACCTCCCGTCGACGCCGCGTATTCGCTGTCGGCCAGGAAGCCGAGCTCCATCGCCTGATCCACGCGCTGGGTCACGACGCCTCGGCCGAGCCCGGTGAGCCGACTGATCTCGGGACGTGTGGTGGCCTCGCCGGTGCGCACGAGGTTGACGACACGCAGCAGACTCGTGACTTCATCGGTCTGAGCGCCGAAGCGGAGGATGGAATCGCTGGCCATCATCTGATGATCGCACAGGATCCGTCTGAAGTCCGACCCACTAGGGTCGTGGCGCGCAAAAGTTGGGTAGCATTCATGCAGAAGTGACTCGAGGGGGAGATCGCATGGCTGCACTGCGCGGAGTCGGCATCATCGGGGCGGGCCCCGGGGTGAGCGCGTTGCACGCGCCCACACTCGGCAGACTCGCGGAGCGCTACACGGTGGTGCACGTCGCCGACGGCGGGAGCGGTCGCGGTGCACGGATCGCGGCCCGATCCGGAGCCAGGCACTCGACGGGGGTCGACGAGCTGCTCGCCGACCCGGCCGTCGAGGTGGTCGCCATCTGCAGCCCTCCCGACCAGCACGCGAGCCAGGTGCTCGCCGCGGTCACCGCGGGCAAGCGGGCCGTCTTCTGCGAGAAGCCGCTCGCCACCACCCCTCAGGATGCCGTCGCCGTGATCGATGCCTGCCGTGCGAGCGGCACGGCCCTCGTGGTGGGCACCAACCACTCCTTCGATCCTGCGTGGACGAGGGCCAAGCACCACCTGACGGGCATGCGCGGCCGGGTGCAGACCTGGAGCGCGACCATCGCCCTTCCCCCGAACGGCCGCTACCACGACGTGGTGAGCGAGACCCCTCCCGGCGCGGTCGGCGGCGGGAGGCCGGCTCCCGACTGGGACGACCCGCGGATCGCGGCCGCCGTGGTGCGGCAGCTCGTTCTCGGCCTCGGCATCCACGACCTGCCCGCTCTGCGCGACGTGGCCCCTGTGTTCGACGAGGTCGTGTTCGCGCGGCCCGTGCGCCCCATCGGATACTCGATCGGCCTCGTCGCGGGCGACGTGCTCGTGCAGCTCAACGCCGTGATGCTGCCCGGCGGGCCCGACGCTCTGTGGCGGCTCTCGCTCGGCACCTCGTTCGACGACATCGACGTCGAGTTCCCGCCCGCGTTCGTGCACACGGGGAGCGCCGCCGTCACGGTGCGCACGAGCGACGGCACGGTGACCAGGTACCCGCAGGAGCCGCAGGACGGCTACGTGGAGGAGTGGCGCGCCCTGGCCGACGCCCTCGACCGCCGCCTCCCCGCCGAGTACGGCGAGCTGCTCGACGACGCGCTCTACGCCATCCGCATCGCCGACGCGGCGGCCGACGCCGTCACCGCGTCGATGCGCGCGGCGTCGATGCGGGCAGCGTCTCTACAGGCGGGGTCGATGCGGGCAGGGGTGACGGTGTGATCGGGGTGCACGCGCTCGACGCCGACTCCCGCGCGGCCGTCGCTGCACTGCCGGAGAGCGCCTTCTCCACCGATGTCCTGCGCGGATCCGTCGTGGTCCTCGACGGCCGCGAGGCGTGGACGGCCCGGGCGCTCGACGCGGTCGCCGCCGGCGCGGTGGGCATCGTGGTGGTCGACCCGGCCGTGGCGCATGCCGACGAGCTCGCCCACGCGCAGCTCGCCCTGCGGGGGATCCCCGTGGTGCTCGACCGGCCCCTCCTGCGGGCCGACTCGGCGGTCGAGGCCGCGGACCGCGCCGCAGGTCTCGCCGCCGTCTCCCTCATCACGGCGTCGTGCGCCTCCCCGGCGGCGCAGTTCGACCGCACCGTGTGCGACACCGCGGGGTGGTTGCGTGTGCTCGCCGGCGCACCCGTGCACCCCTCGGTGCTGCGGGGGCGCGGAGGCGGAGTGCTCCTGGCGGCCGACGCCGGACCTGCGGAGGGTGGAGCCGGGCCGCTCGCCCTGACGGCCCGCATCCTGAGCGAATCCGTGGCGGCGCCGCGCCTTCGCGTGACGGCGATCGGCGTGGTGCGCACCGAGGTGTCGGTCACGGCGGGGCGTCCGGCCGTCGTGCGGCAGGATGACGAGCGGGGCACCTCGTTCGCCGCCACCCGCTTCGAGGATCGCCGGCGCCTGGCGCTGCGGCGCGCGATCGCGGCGGTGGCGGGTCGGGGCGACACCCAGGCATCCCACGCGCTCCGCGACCTCGCGGATTTCGCCGCGGACGCCGCGATCGCCTTAGCGGTACGGGATGCCCTCGCGCCATAGATATCGATGATCCCGGACATAGGCATCATCAGGTTGCCCAATGGTCGAATATCGACAAAAGTGGGTCCTGGGGCGGAACGCTGCCCCAGTCGAAAGGATCGAAGATGATCAAGCTGCTCTCCCACCTCTCCTACGTGGCCATCACCTCTCCCGACGTCGAGGCGTCCGTCGAGTTCTACAAGAAGCAGGTGGGACTCGTCGAGGTCGCCAGGGTCGACGGAGCCGTCTACCTCCGCTGCTGGGGCGACTACTACGCCTACTCCGTGGTCGTCGTACCAGGAGACGAGCCCTCGCTCGACACCATGGCGTGGCGCACCTCCAGCGAGGAGGCCCTCGAGGAGGCCGCCAAGCGCATCGAGGCCGCCGGATCCGCCGGCGAGTGGGTCGACGTGCCGCAGATCGGCCGCGCCTACCGCTTCACCGGCCCGTGGGGCCACTCGATGACCCTGCACTGGGACGTCACGCGCCACCGCGACACCGAGGGCGACGCCGCCTCCATCTACCCCGACCGCCCGTCTCGTCGCAGCAAGGTCGCCGGTGCCCCGCGCCAGCTCGACCACGTCACGATCGCCACGAGCGACGTCGACGGCTTCGCGGCCTGGTACAACGAGGTCCTCGGCTTCCGCATCATGGCCCGCACCGTGCTCGACGAGGCACCCGTCTCGGTGTTCTCCGTGCTCACCACCAACGAGAAGTCGCACGACCTCGGTGTGGTGCTCGACGGATCGAGCCGCGCGGGTCGCATCAACCACTACGCGTTCTGGGTCGACACCCGCGAGGAGCTCCTCATCGCGGCCGACGTGCTCGGCGAGAACGGCTACCCGATCGAGTACGGGCCGTCGATCCACGGCATCGGCGAGCAGAACTTCCTCTACTACCGCGAGCCGTCGAGCCTGCGCATCGAGCTCAACACCGGTGGCTACCGCAACTACGTGCCGGACTGGACCCCCAACACCTGGAAGCCGTCCGAGGGCTCGAACAACATGTACCGCAACAGCAGGATGCCCATGTCGATGACCGAGTCGTTCCCGCCCGCCGACGGCCCGAGCGCCACCGAGGAGGGTGTGCCCGACGAGATCAAGGATGCGCTGCTGAACCCGTACGCGACCCAGGGTCGAGGCTGAGTTGAGCTCCCCGAGCGAAGATCCCTCGACGCTCGACCGCACCGACCCCGAGTCCGAGATCGCGAGCCGCGCCACCGCCTACCGCAACTGGGGGCGGTGGGGCGAGAGCGACGTGCTCGGCACGCTCAACTTCATCGACGACGCGTCGAGGGTGGCGGCCGCCGCACTCGTCTGCACCGGGCGGAGCATCTCGCTCGCCCAGCGCTTCGACACCGACGGCCCGCAGAAGGGCTGGCGGCGGCGCACCAACCCGGTGCACACCATGACCGACACCGGGGTGGATGCCGAGCGCGGCAACCAGGGCTTCCCGCACGGCATCGGTGGAGCGGACGACGTGATCTCGATGCCGCTGCAGTGCTCGACGCAGTGGGACGGCCTCGGCCACATCTTCGATCACGGTGCGGCCTGGAACGGGCGAAGGGCCGGAGACGTGGTGACGAGCGAGGGCGACCTCGTGACGGGCATCGAGCACGCGGCCTCCGCCGTGGTCTCGCGAGGTGTGCTGCTCGACGTGGGTCGGCACCTGCGGCCGGCCACCGGTGAGCTGGAGGATGGCTACGCCATCACCTCCCACGACCTCGAGGCGTGCATCGAGGCTCAGGGTGCGTCGTCGCGCGTGGGCAGGGGCGACATCGTGCTCGTGCGCACCGGGCAGTACGCCCGTACCCGCCGAGAGGGCTGGGGCGACTACGCGGGAGGGCCGGCCCCCGGGCTCTCGCTCACGACCGCCGGCTGGCTGCACCGCTCCGAGATCGCCGCCATCGCCACCGACACCTGGGGTTTCGAGGTGCGGCCGAACGAGTTCGACGTGCCGGCCTTCCAGCCACTGCACCAGGTCGTGATCCCCAACATCGGGCTCACGATCGGCGAGATGTGGAACCTCGACGAGCTCGCCGACGCCTGTGCGCAGGCGGGCCGGTGGGAGTTCCTGCTGGCGGCGCCGCCGCTCCCCATCACCGGGGCGGTGGGCTCGCCCATCAACCCGGTCGCTCTACTCTGAACCGAAACATCAACCAGAACAGAGAGGTTCTGACCATGTCCGCAGTAACCAAGGTCGCGGTCGTCGGCAGCGGCGTCGCGGGTCTCGCCGCCGCCATCCAGCTCGCGAGGGCAGGTGTGCTCGTCGATCTCTACGAGGCGAAGGCGGAGATCGGCGCCGCCGGCTCGGGCATCACGCTCCAGGGCAACGCGCTCCGCGCCTTCGACACGATCGGGGCGTGGGAGGACATCCAGGCCGCCGGCTACCCGTTCACGGGGCTGGCACTGCGTGCGCCCGGCCCGGGTGCGCCCGTGGTGGCCGAGCTTCCCGACGTGAAGTCGGGCGGGCCCGACTACCCCTCCACCATGGGCATGCCGAGGGCCGAGCTCGCAGGCATCCTGCTCGAGCACGCCGTCGGCGCCGGGGTGAGCCTGCGCTTCGGCGCGAGGGTCACGGGTCTCGACACCTCGAGCGGTGACGACGTCGAGGTGTTCGTCGATGGCGAGTCCGCCGGCCGCTACGACCTCGTGATCGGCGCGGACGGGCTCAACTCCCAGGTGCGGCAGCTCATCGGCATCGAGGTCAAGCCCGAGGCGACGGGCATGGGCATCTGGCGCACCTTCGTCACGCGCCCCGCCGAGGTCGAGCGCAGCGAGCTCTACTACGGCGGCCCCGCGTACATCGCCGGGTACACGCCCACGGGAGACGACACCATGTACGCGTTCCTGGTGGAGAAGGCCCAGGACAGGGTGGGCGTCTCCGACGAGGAGGCCGCCGCCATCATGGTGGAGCAGAGCCGCGCCTACGACGGCCCGTGGAACGACATCCGTGCCGACCTCGAGGCCGGCGGCACCGCCAACTACACCTGGTTCACCCAGCACGTGGTGGAGGAGCCGTGGAACCGCGGCCGCGTCGTCATCATCGGCGACGCCGCCCACAGCTGCCCTCCCACGATCGCGCAGGGCGCGGCCCAGGGGCTCGAGGACGCCGTGGTGCTCACCGAGCTGCTGGTCGGCCGCGACGAGCTCGACCAGGCGCTGTGGGACGAGTTCCACGCGCGCCGGCTGCCGCGCGCCAAGGCCGTCGTGGCGGCGTCGGTGCAGCTCGGCCAGTGGCAGCTGGACGGCAACCGGGATGCGGACGCAGGCGGCCTCATCTTCGGCATCGCCCAGCAGATGGCGGTGCCGGCGTGATCCTCGCCCGCTGGCGCTCCGCGGAAAGTGACGGCGAGGGCTTCGTCGACTCCGGCCGGGTGGTGCCGTTCGCCGAGGGGCAGACCATGGCCGGTGTGCTGGCGCTCGGCCTCGGGTCTCTCGCCGAGGTGCGCGCCGACGCCGACGAGGGGGCTTCGCTCCCGCTCGAGTCCGTGCAGCTGCTGGCCCCGCTCGATCCCGCCTCGGTGCGCGACTTCGTGGCCTTCGAGGAGCACGTGGAGGGTGTGACGGCGAGCGTCGACGGCGCGAGCCACGTGGCGCCCGAGTGGTACGACGCACCCACCTTCTACTTCACGAACCCGCACACCATCTCGGGTCCGGATGACGTGGTGCGACCGCCGCAGACCGAGCGGCTCGACTTCGAGCTCGAGCTCGCCGTCGTGGTCGGAGCCGTGCCGGGTTCGACGGGCGAGAACCTCGAGCCCGCGGAGGCGGCCGAGCACATCTTCGGGTACACGATCATGAACGACTGGTCGGCCCGCGATCTGCAGGGCCGCGAGATGAAGGTGCGCCTCGGCCCGGCCAAGGGCAAGGACTTCGGCACAACCCTCGGCCCATGGCTCGTGACCGCCGACGAGCTCGAGCCCTACCTCGACCACGAGGGCTTCCTCGCCGTGCGCGCCGAGGTCTTCGTGAACGGCGAGCTGATCGGCCACGACCTCGTGTCGAACGCCGGCTGGCCCTTCCCCGAGTTCATGGCCTACGCCTCCCGCAACTCGCGGGTGGTGCCGGGCGACGTGCTCGGCTCCGGCACCGTGGGCAACGGCGGCTGCCTGGCCGAGCTGTGGGGGCGCACCGGATCCCTCACCCCGCCTCCGCTCGTGGAGGGCGACGAGGTGCGCCTCGTCGTGGAGGGCGTCGGCGAGCTCGTCAACCGGGTCGGCGCCGCCGTGCCCGCCCCCACCGTGCTGCCCGCGCGCCCGCGCCCGCGCATCCGTCACCGTTCAGAGATCGTTTAGGAGCACCCCGTGTTCATGTACTTCCCCACCAACTACGTCTGGAGCCTGGCGGCCGTCGCCACGCTCAACAACGGCGGCTTCATCGACGAGGTCGATCGCGCGTGCAAGCCCGTGCTCATCGCCTCGCAGAACGGCGACGACGCGGGCACCGAGCTGCTCTACGCCTCGTGGGCCGCCGTGGCCGACCGGCTGGTCGAGAAGGCCCGCGACGACGAGGCGCGCGGCCGGCGCGTGGGCGCGGGTGAGACCTACTACCGGGCCTCGCTCTACACCTCGCAGTCCGAGCGGCTGCAGTCGCCCAAGTGGGAGGGCCGCAACGCCGCCTACCAGAAGTCGATCGACCTGCTGCTCAAGCACGTCGAGCTCTCGCGCATCCCGGTGACCCGCGTGGAGGTTCCCTACGAGGACTCCTCACTGCCCGCCTACTTCTACCGTGCACCCGGCGACGGCCCGCACCCGGTCGTCATCCAGTGGAACGGCCTCGACTCCACGAAGGAGATGATGTACTATTCGGGGTTCCCGCGCATGCTCGCCGAGCGCGGCATCTCCACCCTCATGATCGACACCCCCGGGTCGGGCGAGGCGCTCCGCCTGCGCGGCCTCAAGGCCAGGCACGACACCGAGGTGTGGGCGGCCGCGATCATCGACCACCTCGAGGCGCACGCCGGTGAGCTCGACATCGATCCGGCGCGGATCGGCATCGTGGGCTGGTCGCTCGGCGGCCACTACGCCCCGCGCGCGCTCGCCTTCGAGAAGCGGCTCGCGCTCGGGGTGGCCTGGGGCGCCAACCACAACTGGGCCGAGGTGCAGGAGGCCAGGCGCAACCGCGAGGGCGAGAACCCCGTGCCGCACTACTGGGACCACGTGAACTGGGTGTGGGGCGCGACCGACATGGACGACTTCATCGAGAAGACCAAGGACATGCACCTGAACGGAGTGGCCGAGCGGATCACCGCGCCGTTCCTCATCACCCACGGTGCGGGCGACCGGCAGATCAACGTCAAGTACGCCCACCAGTCCTACGAGCAGGCCGTCAACAGCCCCAAGCGCGAGCTGCGGATCTTCGACGACCCGGAGGGCGGCACCGAGCACATCTCGATCGACAACATGCCGTACGTGGCCGGGATCATCGCCGACTGGGTCGCCGAGACCTTCGCCGAGCTCCGCTGACACCGGATGGTCCTCTCCCCGTTGCGGCTGCGGTTACTGGTCGTCTCCCTGCTCACCGTCTCGTTCCTCGGGGCGCTCGACCACACGGTCGTCTCCACCTCGCTCGCCACCATCGCCGGCGATCTCGGCGCTCTGCAGCACATGAGCTGGGTGGTGATCGGCTACACCCTCGCGAGCACCGTGCTGCTGCCGGTGCTCGGCAAGCTCGGCGATCGCATCGGCCCGCGCGCGGTGTTCCTGGCGTCGCTCGTGGTGTTCCTCCTGGCGTCGCTCGCCTGCGGCTTCTCGCCCACCATGGAGTGGCTCGTGGTGGCGCGCGTGCTCCAGGGCATGAGCTCCGCAGGCCTGCAGCTCATGTCGCAGACGATCATCGCCCAGGTCACCACACCGCGGGAGCGACCGAAGCACCTCGCCGTCATCGGTGCGGCCTTCCCCATCGCCATCCTCATCGGGCCGGTGCTCGGGGGGCTCATCACCGACTTCTGGGGCTGGCAGTGGGTGTTCTGGATCAACGTGCCGGTGGGGGCCGCGGCGCTCGCGCTCGCGCTGTTCGCCGTGCCGCACATCGAGGTGGGGGTGCGTCGCCGCTTCGACCTCGTGGGCTCGGTGACCTTCACGGTCGCCCTCGTGGCGCTCGTGCTGGCGGTCACCTGGGTCGTCGATCCGGCCATGCGGGGTGCCGGGCTGGCCGTGGGCGGTCTCGCGCTCGTGGCGTTCGCGGTGTTCTTCGTGGCGGAGCTCAAGGCGGAGGAGCCCGTGCTGCCGCTCGCCTTCTTCCGCAACCGCACCATCTCGTCGGCCACGGCCCTCTCGGCCATCATCGGCATCGGACTGTTCTCGATCACGTTCTATCTGCCCACCTACTTCCAGATGGCCTACGGCCTGAGCGCCACCGTCTCGGGGCTCGTGCCGATCGCCACCGTGTTCGGCATGCTGCTGAGCAACCTGGCCACGGGCTTCCTGGTGAGCCGGACCGGTCGCTACCGGCTCTTCCCGATCCTCGGCACGGCCATGGCGGCCGCAGGGCTCACCGTGATGGCCGCCCTGCCGCTGGGGGTGCCGCTCTGGGTGCCCATGGTGGTGATGTTCTTCGTGGGGGTCGGCACGGGCGGCTTCATGAGCCTCATCGTGGCGATCGCCCAGAGCGCGGTGCCGCGCTCGGAGACGGGCACCATCACGGCCACCGTCAACCTCGTTCGCCAGGTGGGCTCGACGGTCACGACCGCCGTGATCGGCGGCGTGATCGGCTTCGGCGTGGCCGCCCTGCTGCCGCTCGAGCTCGACCCCGCCACACTGACCCCCGAGGCCGTCCGCACCGCGGATGCGGCCACGCAGGTGGCCGTCGCCGAGATCTACCACGACGTCTTCGCCCCGATCTTCCTCGCGCTGGCCGTCGCCTACGCGGTGGGGATCGTGGCCGCAGCCCTGCTGCCGGGAGCGCCGCTCACCGACGCGCCCGATCCCGTGGAGTCGACCGAGCAGGCCGCCGCCTCGACGTCCGCATCCGCCGCCGCACCGTCCGCCATCGCACCCTCCGCCATCGCACCGTCCGCCACTGCGCCATCCGCCTGACCCGTGACCCCACCAGGAGAAACCATGTCCCACCTGCCCACAGCCCTCATCGTCGGCAGCGGTCCCGTCGGCTCCGCCTTCGCCCGCGTGCTGCTCGAGAGCAACCCCGACGTGCGGGTCGTCATGTTCGAAGCGGGCCCGCAGCTCACCGAGGTGCCCGGCCAGAGCGTGCGCAACATCGCAGATGCCGACGAGAAGGAGCGGGCGCGCGAGCGATCGCAGGGTCCGCTCTCCGGCTCCTACCGCGAGACGCTCGGCATCCCGGGTGGCGTCGTGGTGGAGGGCATGTTCACCGCGCGCCAGGGCACCTACCTGCTCGACTTCGGCGGAGAGGGATCCGCGCACGCCGAGACCTTTCCCGCCGCGGCCGCGGCCACCAACGTGGGTGGGCAGGGCGCGCACTGGACGGCCGCCATCCCCCGACCGGCGTTCAGCGAGAAGATCCCCTTCATCGGCGACGAGGAGTGGGAGGAGCTCATCGAGGTGGCGGAGCAGCTGCTGCACAAGCAGAGCGCCGCGTTCGCGGACTCCGCGCTCGGCGGCGCCATCCGATCGCTGCTCGAGGAGGAGTTCGGGGCCGAACTGCCCGAGGGCTACGGTGTGAGCACACTGCCCGTGGCGGGCGACCCGCAGCCGGACGGATCGATGCGCTGGGCGGGTGCGGATTCTGTGCTCGGCCCGCTCATCGACCCCGCGTCACCCCTCTCCGAGCGCTTCGAGCTGCGCGACCTCTCGCTCGTGCGCCGCGTGGAGTTCGACGGCACCAGGGCCACCGGGCTGCTCGTGCACGATCTGCGCACGGGCGAGGAGTCGACCGTGAGCGGCGACCTCGTGGTGGTGGCGGCCGACGCCTTCCGCTCCCCGCAGCTGCTGTGGGCCTCCGGAGTGCGCCCCCGCGCTCTGGGGCGCTACCTCACCGAGCACCCCGTGGTCATCTCCACGGTCGCCCTCGACGCGGCCAAGATGGAGCGGTTCGCCACCGAGGCGGATCTCGACGACGAGCTCGCCAGGCGATCCACGAATCCGGCCGACCCGGTGGCGGCGGTCAACCGCATCCCGTTCTCGGAGCCCGAGCACCCGTTCTCGGTGCAGGTGATGTACGCCGACGTGCCGCCCTTCCAGCTCGACCCCGCGAACCCGCTCGCGGGCAACCGCTGGGGGTACGTGAACATGGGCTACGGCATGCGCAAGAGGCCGCGCTTCGAAGACGGGGTGACCTTCGACGACGACCACCTCGACTTCAGCGGCTTCCCGAACATGACCATCCACTACGAGCTCACCGAGGCGGAGGAGGCGGAGATCGCCCTCGCCACCGAGCGACTGCGGCGGGCGGGCGCCGCGCTCGGCGACTTCGTGGCGGGCCCGCGGCTGCTGCCCAACGGATCGAGCCTGCACTACCAGGGCACGGTGCGGGCGGGGGAGGCAGATGACGGCACGTCGGTGGCCGACCCGTTCTCCCGCGTGTGGGGGCACGAGCGGCTCTACCTCGCCGGCAACGGGCTCATCCCCACCGCCACCACCATGAATCCGACCCTCACGAGCGTGGCCATCGCGGTGCGGGCGGCGCGGGCCGCCGCCGGGGAGCTCGGCTGATGGTCGCGGTGGCGGCGGTGCTGCTCGCCCTCGCGGTCGTGGTGTTCACGGTGCAGGCGTCGATCATGAGCGCCGTGCTGACCCACGGATCCACCGCGCCGCACGTGCTCAGCTCGCCGAGGGCGCTGCTGCCCTCCGCGGTCGTCGCCGGTCTGAGTGCGGTGGTGATCGCGGTCAGCGGGCTCGCGTGAGGAAGGCCGCCGAGCCCATCGCCTTCAGCTCGTCGATCACGATCACCACGCGCTCGGGGTTCTCGCGCGGCTGGCGGTAGCGGGCCGAGTAGCGCTCGACGGCCTCCTGCACGGCGGCAGGGTCGTCGAGGATGCGGGCGCGGCCGCTGAGCGTGATCCACTGCGGTCCCTCCACCTGCGAGACCGCCGCCCGGGAGTCGCGGCGCACGTTGAGCACCTTCTGGCTGGGCCCGTTCGTGATGATGCGCACGAGCCCGGCCCGCTCGTCGAAGGTGAAGCCGACGGGCACCACATGGGGGGCTCCCGAGGAGGTGAGGGTCGAGAGCGTGGCGAGGTGGCGCTCGGTCACGAACGCGAGGCCCTCCGGGGTGAGCAGCGTCTCTGAGGTCATGACTCCAGCGTACGGATGCTCGACGCCATCCGGGTGCGGGCGAGGGCATCCGCCGGCCGTCAAGGGGGTAGGCGCTCGTCGCGTGCTGTGCTAATTTTTAGGCGTGCCTAAAAGTGTGATGACGCCGGTGCCCGCTCCGGCCGTGCGACCCAGGTGGTGGCATCCGCTCGCCCTGCTCGGCCCCGCCTTCGTGGCCTCGATCGCCTACGTCGATCCCGGCAACGTGGCCGCCAACCTCACCTCGGGCGCCTCCTACGGCTACCTCCTGGTGTGGGTGCTCGTGCTCGCGAACGGCATGGCGATGCTCATCCAGTACCAGTCGGCGAAGCTCGGCATCGTGACGGGCCGCACCCTGCCCGAGCACGTGGGTGCGCGCACCAGGCCGTGGACGAGGCGCGCCTACTGGCTGCAGGCCGAGGCCGTGGCGGCGGCCACCGACATCGCCGAGGTCATCGGCGGGGCGCTCGCGCTCAACCTGCTCTTCGGGCTGCCACTCGTGGTGGGCGGGGTCATCGTGGGGGGCGTCTCGATGGTGCTGCTGCTCGTGCAGTCGCACAGGAGGCAGCGCACGTTCGAGTTCGTGATCGTGGGCTTCCTCGTGGTGATCGCGGTGGGCTTCCTGGCGGGGCTCTTCGTCTCCGACGTCGACTGGGGCGGAGCGGCCGACGGCCTCGTGCCGCGCTTCGACGGCACCGCCACCGTGCTGCTGGCCGCGAGCATGCTCGGCGCCACGGTCATGCCGCACGCCATCTACCTGCACTCGGCGCTCGCGCGCGACCGCCACCACGCCGAGTACGCGGCCTTCGCCGAGAAGACCGACTTCACGAGCGCCCCCGGCCGGGCCCTCACCGAGGGCGCGGGGCGGCTCCGGCTGCTGCTGCGGGCCACCCGCACCGACGTGCTCATCGCGCTGCTCATCGCGGGCGCCGTGAACATCGCCATGCTGCTGCTGGCGGCCGCGAGCCTCAGGGGCGTGGAGGGCACCGACACCATCCCGGGCGCCTACGACGCCATCCGCTCAGCCCTCGGCCCTGGCATCGCCACGATCTTCGCCATCGGACTGCTCGCCTCTGGGCTCGCTTCGACCTCGGTGGGTGCCTACGCGGGATCCGTCATCATGAAGGGCCTGCTCACCGTCCGGGTCCCCATCCTGGCCCGTCGTGCCGTCACGCTCGTGCCGGCGCTCGCCGTGCTGGCCGGCGGCATCGACCCCACCTGGGCGCTCGTGCTCAGCCAGGTGTTCCTGAGCATCGGCATCCCGTTCGCGCTCATCCCGCTCATCCGGCTCACGGGCAGCCGCGCGGTCATGGGGGAGTACGTCGACAGGCTGCCGGTGCGCATCCTGGCCTGGATCGTGGTGGCGCTCATCGTGACCCTCAACGTCGTGCTCATCGTGCTCACGGTCACGGGCGCCTGAGCCCACCATCCGGCCCGGCGCCTGAACCTCTCGTTCACCGTTCGCGCCTACGATTCTCTGCATGACCCTGATCGACAACGCCGTGTACGTCGACGGCGTGCGCTCCCACGAACCGGCCAATCTCGACGAGACCTACGAGATCACGGCCGAGACGGGCGGCATGGCCTGGATCGGCCTCTACCGGCCGGATGCGGCGGAGATCCGATCGGTCGAGAAGGAGTTCGGCCTGCACCACCTCGCCGTCGAAGACGCGCTCACGGGCCACCAGCGCGCCAAGCTCGAGCGCTACGGCGACACCCTCTTCGTGGTGCTCCGGCCCGCGCGGTACCTCGACGCCGAGGAGACCGTGGAGTTCGGCGAGGTGCACGTGTTCATCGGCCCCGGCTTCGTGGTGACCATCCGGCACGCCGAGTCGCCCGACCTCGCCGCCGTGCGCCGCCGCCTCGAGAGCAGCCCCGCCCTGCTGGCGCTCGGGCCAGAAGCCGTGCTCTACGCGATCATCGACCAGGTGGTCGACGAGTACGGGCCCGTAGTGTCGGGCCTCGAGAACGACATCGACGAGATCGAGAAGCAGCTGTTCGGCGGCGACCCGCACGTCTCGCGCCGCATCTACGACCTGCTCGGCGAGGTGATGGAGTTCCAGCGGGCCGTGCATCCGCTCGCCGCCATGCTCGAGGCGCTCCTGCGGGGGTCGGAGAAGTACGGAGTCGACCTCGAGATCCAGCGCGGCCTCCGCGACGTGCAGGACCACGTGCTGCAGGTGGTGGGGCGATCGGATGCGTTCCGCGCGACCCTGCAGAACGCCCTCACCGTGCACTCCACGCTCGCCACGCAGCAGCAGAACGACGAGATGCGGCGCATCTCCGAGGCCAGCCTCAAGCTCGCCGACGACACCCGCGAGCTCTCGGAGACGAGCCTCAAGCAGGGCGAGGAGGTGAAGAAGATCTCGGCCTGGGCCGCCATCCTCTTCGCCCCGAGCCTCATCGGCACCATCTACGGCATGAACTTCGACTACATGCCCGAGCTGCACTGGTGGTTCGGGTACCCCGCCGCGCTGATCGCCATGGCGGCGATGGGAGTCGTTCTGTACACGGTGTTCAAGCGCAACCGATGGCTCTGACCGGGCGCAGGTAGCCTGGGCGGGTGAGTGATGCGACCCCGAACCCGAGCGTGGAGCTGAGCGCGGGCGGGGTGGGGCCGTGGGTGGGCGAACCGCCCGCCGATCCGCGGTACGACCCCGAGCTGCTCGCCGCGGGGGACACCCGCAACGTGATCGACCGGTACCGCTACTGGAGCATGGAGGCGATCGTCGCCGACCTCGACGAGCACCGCCACCCCTTCCACGTGGCCATCGAGAACTGGCAGCACGACATGAACATCGGATCGATCGTGCGCAGCGCCAACGCGTTCGCGGCCGACACGGTGCACATCATCGGCCGCCGCCGCTGGAACAAGCGCGGCGCCATGGTGACCGACCGCTACCAGCACGTCTTGAACCATCCCGACGTCGCGACCTTCACGGCCTTCGCGCGCGACGCGGGGCTGCCGATCATCGCGATCGACAACGTGCCGGGCAGCGTGCTCATCGAGACCTACGCGTTCCCGCCCCGCTGCGTGCTGCTCTTCGGGCAGGAGGGGCCGGGCCTCTCGCCCGAGGCGCTTGCGGCGGCGGATGCGGTGGTCGAGATCTCCCAGTTCGGCTCGACCCGCTCGATCAACGCCTCGGCGGCGGCGGCAGTGGCCATGCACGCCTGGATCCTCCAGCACGTCCCCTTCCCGCAGGCGTGAGTGACGCGCGTTGTAGAGTCTGTCTGTACGTGTCGTCCGGACGGGTCCGGTCGATCAGGCCGTGCGCCGAAGGAGAGAGGCGATGTCGCAGACGATCGAGCGCGAGTCACCCGTTCCCTACTACGAGCAGCTCTTCGGCATCCTGAGGGACAAGGTCCAGGCCGGCGAGTTCCCCACCGACGAGCGTCTGCCGAGCGAGCTCGAGCTCTGCCGTGAGTTCGGGCTCTCCCGGGCCACCGTGCGGCAGACCCTCTCGAAGCTCGAGAGCGAGGGCTTCGCGCGCCGGGTGGCGCGGCGGGGCGTCTTCGCCGCCATCCCCGAGAAGTCGTCGGGCTGGATCGTGCAGGACACCCAGGGCTTCCTCGAGTCGCAGCTGCGTCACGGCCAGACAGGCATCCACACCGTCGTGCTCGACGCCCGCTTCGTGGTGCCTCCCGCTCGCGTGGCGGAGGCCTTGAAGGTGGCCGAGGGCGAGGAGGTGTTCGCCCTCGAGCGGGTGCGCTCTCTCGAGGGGCAGGTGGCGATGTTCAGCACCAACTGGTTCCCGAAGACGATCGGGCAGGCCATGGCCGCCGCCGACGACGTGCTGGCCGGCACGGGATCGGTCAACAGCACGCTGCGCGAGGCCGGCTACGTCACGAGCGGCGCGCGCCGGGTGATCCGGGCGCTGCGTCCGCCCCGGCACGTGGCCGAGCACCTCGAGGTCGCCGAGGATGCCCCGGTGCTGCAGGTGGGCTCCCTCAGCTGGGATCACGACGGCACCCACTTCGACTACTACGAGACCTGGGTGCTCACCGACGTCGTCCCCCTCGAGGTCAACGTCGCCGCGAGCTAGCGGCCGCTGAGGGCTCGGGACGGGTCGGGGGCCCACCCGCGAGCGCGGGCGGCGAGGAGGGCGGCGCCGACGGCCGTCACCTCCGGCTCGAGGATGGGCTCGGTGGGGCGGCCGTTCACGAGCGCCTTGATCTCGAGCCACCCCGGTGAGCGCACCCAGCCGCCCGCGAGTCTCACCTCCCCGTGCGATGCCGAGGAACCTGCGGCCGCGGCCACCGCCTCGAGGGCGTGGAGGCCCAGGTGGGCGAGCGCGCCGAGCACCGCGGACGCACGGGCGTGCGGATCCCGCGGCGCATCGGCGGCATAGGTGGGAAGACCCCCGCCCCTGGTGCCCGGAACGAAGTGGCCCTCGTGCAGGTTCGACTCCGGAGGCACCTGGCCAGCCAGGATAAGCTCGATCCGCCGGGCGACGGTCGGATCCTGCGACGCCCACTCCACGTTGCGCGCGAGCTCCTCCACCCGGAGCAGCGTCGTGCCCGAGGAGCGGATGCCGGGAGCGACGTCGACGAAGTCGCTCCGCACCACGCCGACACGGGGCGTCTGGGCCACGACGACCTCGGCGGTGCCCATCGAGTCGAGCACGGCACCCGCCGAGACCTGGTCCACGCCCCAGCCGCCGATCGGGTGGTCGTGCCCGCCGGCCACCGTGATGGCATCGGAGGCGAGGATCCCGGCTCGACGCAGAGTCGGCGACTTCACGTCGCCCACGATGTCGCCCGTGGCGATCACGGGGGGCAGCAGCTCCGTCGACCCGAGGGTCAGATCGACCCGATCCGCAGCCCACGCACGATCCCGCGACCGCCACGCCCCCGTGCGGGAGGCGAGGGTGTCGCTGAGGAACGGCCTGCCGCTCCACAGCACGGCCGCGAGATCGGCCATCGCCACCCAGCTGCGAGCTGACCCGACCGGAGCCTGCTCGCGCGACCACGCCCAGCCCACGAGGGTGCGGGCGGCATCCGTCTCGGCATCGAACTCGGGCCCGCCGGTCAGCTCGGCGCGGAGCGCCCGGAAGATCCCCCGTCGCCGCGGATCGAACCACGCGAGCGGCGCGGTGAGCGGCGCGAGGCTGTCGTCGACGAGGAGCCCGTCCTCGCCGACGCCCGCCGAGCAGATCGCGTGCACCTCCAGGGCGTCACCGCACGCCTCGACGAGCATCTCGTCGATCGCGTGGAGGAGCGACGGCGGGTCGATCCAGAGCCCCTCCGGATCGCGCGGTGTGCGACGACTGCAGCGGGCGAGCACGGCCCCCGAGGCGTCGAGCGCCACCACCTTGACGTTCGTGGTGCCGATGTCCACTCCGCACACCACCGGCAGGCGCCCCGTACCGCTCATGAACGCCACCTCCTCCAGAGGTCGCCGTGCGCACTCTCGACCGTAGCGATCCTATTGCGCGGGCCTCACCCGGAACTCACGGGTAGCCGAGTGCCGCCTTGGCGCTGCTGTGCTGCTGCACGATGCTCGGCTCGAGCGGGGCCGCCGCCAGTTCGGTGAGACTGACCGGCCAGGTCGGGAACGACCCCGTGAGGGTCGAGGCGGCCTGCGCGGCCGCCCCCTTCGTGACGTACTCGTCGGGCTCGGGCACGACGACCGGGATGGCGACCATCTGGGCGAGCACTTCCTGCACGGCCGGTGACTGCCCGGCCCCGCCGATGAGCAGCAGCCGGCGGGGGTTCACCCCGCAGGCGGCCAGGGCATCGAGCATCTCGGTCTGGCTGGCGAGCGTGCCCTCCACGACCGCGCGGGCGAAGTTGGCCCGGGTGAAGTTGGAGAGGGATGCCCGGTGCAGCGAGCCGCGCTCGTGCGGGAGGTCGGGCGTGCGTTCGCCCTCGAAGTAGGGGAGGAGGGTGAGCCCTTCCGCGCCGGGCGGTGCCTGCAGGGCGAGTTCCGACAGCTCGGCGTGCGTGCAGCCGAGCAGGGCGGCGCCCACGTCGAAGTTGCGGGCGGCGTTGAGCGTGGCGACGAGTGGGAGGTGGTCGCCCGTGGCATCGGCGTAGCTGCAGACGTAGCCCGCGTAGTCGTGCACGGGCCGGGCCGAGCGCGCGTACACCACACCCGAGGTGCCGAGCGAGAGCACGGCGTCGCCCTCGGCGAGCCCCAGAGCCAGAGCCGCGGCCGCGTTGTCGCCGCTGCCGACCCCCACGGGGATGCCGGCGGGGATGCCGGGGATGCCGTGCCCCGTCTCACCCGCGACATCGAGCGGATCCAGGATCTGCGGCAGCTCCGCCGCCTTGCCGAAGGCGTGCTCGAACAGGTCGAGGCAGTATTCGCCCGTCTCGCCCGACCAGTACGCCGTGCCGCTCGCCTCGGAGCGATCCGTCGTGAGCCGGTCGAAGTCAGCGGCGCCGGGCCCGAAGCCCAGGAGTCTCCAGGTGAGCCAGTCGTGCACCACGGCCACGGCAGCGGTGCGACGAGCCGAAACCGGATCGACCTCGCGCAGCCAGCGCAGCTTCGTGACCGTGTCCGAGAGCGTGAGCGGGAGCCCGGTGCGGCGGATCCACTCGTCGCGCCCCAGCTCGCTGTTGAGCTCCACCATCTGGGCGTGCGAACCCGTGTCGTTCCAGAGCGGTGAATCGCAGACCACGCTACCGTCGGCCGCGAGGAAGACGGGGGTGTGCTGCTGGCCGCTCACCGAGACAGCCGCCACGTCGTGCAGCCCTCCGGCTCTGCTCACCGCCGTGAGGAGGGCGTTCCACCACTCCGCGGGGTCCACGATCGTCTGAGCGGGGTGGCCCGCCCTGCCCTCGCGCACCCGCGCTCCCGTCTCGAGGTCGCGCACGGTCACCTTGCACCCCTGCGTGGAGGAGTCGATGCCGGCCACGAGCGTCATCGTCCGACTCCCACGGGCGTGGCCTTGAGGTGCTCCCACTGGGGGCGGATGTCGGTGGACCACTCGCGCAGCACCGTGCTCCGTCGGGCGTCTGGCTCCACGTCGTGGGGGGCGCAGGTCTCCCAACCGCCGGAGCCGGGGCTGGAGCCGGAGGCGAGCGCTTGCGCACCGCGCGAGACCACCTCGGGGAAGGTCGACACGCTGAGGGGCGTCGCGAGCAGATCCGCCTTGAGCTGCAGCCACAGCGGATTGCCTCCGGCGGGCCCGATCACCTTGATTCGATCCGGCCGCTGACCGAACAGCTCGAGCACGTCGCGGAACTGCAGCACCATGCCCAGGAAGCAGCCGAACACCAGGTCGTCGGACGTCGCATCGGAGCCGAGGCCTGCCACGATCCCGCGCGCCGCCGCGATCTTGTCGGGCGGTGGACTCCCGCGGAACCGCGGGAGCACGAGGGGTGCGGTGCGGGGGTCGAGCGACCCGGCGAGGTACTGCTCGTGGAGCCGGCCGATCGACGCACCGAGCTCGCGCGCATCCACCCCCAGCAGGGATTGGAGCGTCGCGAACGCCGACCCGCCCGTGGGGATCGAGGCGAACACGGTGTAGTCGGGCCCTGTGCAGGCGATCCCGTTCGCCAGTTTCGCGTGCGCCGAGGAGTCGTCGAGGCTCGGGGCCGAGCGCAGGAAGAGCAGCCCCTCGGTGGTGCCGGTCGAGTTGAGCAGCTCGCCGGGCGCGAGCGAGGCACCGACCGCGCCCACCATGTGGTCGTGGCCGGCCACATGCACCACGGTGTCGGCCGACAGCCCGCTCTCCGCGGCGAAGTCGGCGGAGAGCGGTGAGCCCTCGGTCGCCGCGCGCAGCTCGGGGAAGACGGAGACGTCCAGCCCCAGGAGGGCACAGATCTCCGCCGACCACGTGCGGCTCCTGAGGTCGAGCGCCATCGTGCGGCTCGCGAGCGAATACTCCGACCACCTGCGACCCGTCATCACCGCCGCGAGGTACTCCGAGACGTTGAGCCAGACGGCCCCTTCATCACCCGAGGCCGAGCGCTCGAGCGCCCAGGCCACCTTCGAGAGCCCGTAGTTCGCATTGACCGGGAGGCCGGTGACGGCGTACACCTCTGCTCGTTCCGCGGTCGTGAGGCGCTCGAGCCGAGCGGCTCCCCGCTGGTCGTGCCACAGGATCATGGGCGACGCGAGCGTGAGATCGGGCCGCACCAGTCCGCCCGACTCGCCCACACCGGTGAGGGCGATGCGCCCCGTGACGGCCCGCTCCGCCGGCGCGAGGTCGGCGATGAACCCGAGCAGCAGCAGGCGGAGGGCGTCGACGTCGTAGACCGCGCCCCACGCATCCGCCCTCGTCGGGGTCGCCGCGCGCCTCGAGGCCGTCAGGCGGCCGGAGGCGTCGAAGCGGCTGAGCTTCACGCTCGTGGTTCCCACATCGACGGTGATCGTAGGCAGCACGGGGTCCTCCGTCAGGCCGCGGAGGGGTTGAGCGTGCGGATGCGACGCTCGACCACGTCCGTGATGGCGGTGACCGCCTCGGTCGACACGCGGATGAGCGAGGTCTCGTTCGGATCGGCCGCGTAGGCCTCGCCGAACGCGCGGATCATGGCATTGCGCAGGTCGCTCGCGACGTTGACCTTCACCACGTTGAACTCGCTCAACCTGCCGAGCTGCTCGGCGGGCAGACCGGATCCGCCGTGCACCACGAGCGGCACTCTGCTCGCCTCGCGCACCCTGGCCAGCAGGTCGAAGTCGATCCGCGCGTTCGGAGCGTAGCCGTGCACGTTGCCGACGCTCACGGCGAGCATGTCGACACCGACCTCGTCGACGAAACGAGCGACCTGCTCGGGATCCGTGGTGCTCGCGTGATCAGGGGCCACGTCGTCCTCCTTGCCGCCGATGCTCCCGAGCTCCGCTTCGAGGGCGACGCCGGCTGGAGTCAGTTCGCGCGCTCGGGCGGACGTGGCGATGTTCTGCTCGTAGGAGGCCTCGGAGTCGTCGATCATGATCGACGTGAACCTCGCGGCGAGGGCGTCTTCGACGGCCTGCAGCGACTTGCCGTGGTCGAGGTGCAGAGCCACGGGAACGGGGCAGTCCTCGAGCCGGCGGGCCACCATCTCGTAGATGTAGTCGTAGCCGGAGAGGGCCACGTTGGTGGGCGCCACCTGGATGAACGTGGGAACGCCGACGCGTTCGACCGCGGCGATGATGCCCATCGTGGTCTCGAGGTTCGTGGTGTTGAAGGCGCCGGCCACCAGACCCCGGGAGACGCACTCGTCGATGACCTCGATACCGCTGACCAAACCCATGGGACGTCCTTTCGCCGTGCTGCTGTCGGCCTCACAGTAGCTCGAAAGCGTCCGTATTGTCGAGTCTGTACGTACAGACAGGACGATGAGTATGGCCGGGTTGCGAATCCGAGTTGTGCCGGACGAGATCCCCGATGTATGTTCTGTACGTACAAGCCGTACTACCGTGCGGACGAGCCGACGAGACGTCGGTCGAGTACGTGGTCCTGCCACTTCAGAGAGGAAGTCTGCAATGCGAACCGCAGCACAATCGAGCATCGCGTTTCTCGGCCTCGGAGCATCCGTGCTCCTGCTCGCCGGATGCGCCGGCGGCGACACCGCCGCCACCGGCGACGGGGGAGAACTGAGCCCCGCCGACACGCCGCTGAGCTACTCCCAGCCGCACACCGACCCGTTCCAGAACGCTGAGAACGTGGGCTCGATGGAGCGCTTCGAGGAGCTCGGCTACGCCACCATCCCCTCCACCAACGCCGACCGCGACGCCTCGCAGCAGCTGACCGACATCCAGACCCTCATCAACAAGGGCGCCAAGGGTCTCGTCATCTCGGTGGGCGACGCCGACGCGATCGTGCCCGCCATCGAGTACGCCAATGAGTCGAGTGTGCCGATCGTCGCGATCGACGAGGCTCCCGCCTCGGGCAAGATCGCCATGATCGTGCGTGCCGACAACGTCAACATGGGAGCTCTCGCGTGCGAGGAGATGGGCTCGCGTGTCGAGGCCGGTTCCGCCGTGATCACGCTCGACGGCGACCCCGTCACCTCCAACGGTCGCGACCGCACCAACGGGTTCAACGACTGCATGGCCGAGAACTACCCCGACGTGGAGCTCGTCAACGTGGCCACCGAGTGGGACCCGGCGAAGGCGGCCGCGGGCATCGAGACCGCCATGAACCAGTACGACAACATCGCCGGGATCTACAACCAGAGCGACGCCACGTTCTTCCCCACGATCCTCGACACCCTCGACTCGCTCGGGAAGCTCATCCCGGTGGGTGAGCCCGGCCACATCGTGCAGGTCTCGGTGGACGCGAGCCCGATGGCCATGACGGCCATCCGCGACGGCTGGCTCGACGCCGCCGTGGCGCAGCCCATGACCGACTACATCGACTACGGCGTGGACTACCTGACCCGCGCGGTCGCCGGTGAGACGTTCGAGGCTGGCGAGACCGACCACGGCAGTGTCATCGAGGAGCGCAACGGCAACCTCGTCGACCTTCTGCCCACCCCCGTGGTGACGAGCGAGAACGTCGACGACCCCGAGCTCTGGGGCAACAAGGAGTTCGCGCTCGAGGCCTTCGGAGTGCAGTAGCAGTCCGATCGCCCTCGCAGGGCCAGACGCACCAGAGCCACCAGCAGCACACGAGACGGAGACGTCATGACCACTTCACCGAGCACCGTACCCGCCATCCGCATCGACGGCGTGAGCAAGACCTACGGGGCGACGAAAGCGCTCAGCGACGTCTCCGTCACCGTGCTGCCCGGCCAGGTGCACGGCCTCATCGGGCGGAACGGCGCGGGCAAGTCCACACTGCTCCGCATGATCACCGGCCTCGAGCAGCCCGACACCGGCTCGATCGAGTTCTTCGGCGAGCTGGCGCCCGCCGCATCCGATCCGAAGGCCTGGCAGCAGCGCGTCGCCGCCGTCTACCAGCGGCCCTCGGTGTTCGCCAACCTCACGATCGCCGAGAACCTGTTCACCGGCCGGCTCCCCACGGGCCGCGCCGGGGTGTCGTGGCGGCGCATGCAGGAGGAGTCGGAGCGCATCCTCGCGGAGTGGAACATCCACCTCGATCCGCGAATGCTGCTCGCCGACGCCCCGATCGAGGAGCGGCAGATGCTCACGATCGCGAAGGCGCTCGAGGCGGGCACCCGGATCGTGCTGCTCGACGAACCCACGGTGCAGCTCGAGGGCGCGGCCATCCGGCGGCTCTTCGACAAGGTGCAGGAGCTGCAGGCGTCGGGCGTGACCTTCGTGTTCGTCTCCCACTTCCTGCGCGAGGTCACCGCCCTGTGCGACTCGGCCACCGTGCTCAGGGACGGGCGACTGCTGTGGTCGCGGGTGGGCGACGAGATCCGATCCGATGACCTCGTCGAAGCCCTCCTCGCGGGCCAGGAGCAGCGCAGGCATCGCGCCGAGACCGGCTCGATCGACCTCACCGACACCGCCGCCCTCGAGGTCTCGGGCGCCACGGATCGGGCGGGCTCGTTCACCGACGTCTCGTTCCGCGTGGTGCCCGGCGAGATGGTGGCCATCGGCGGCAGCGGCGGCTCGGGCAAGTACGCGGTCGGTGAGGCCATCGCGGGTCTCCGTCGGCTCGCGAGCGGCAGCGTGAGCGTCGAGGGATCGGCGATCCGCACCGGAGACGTCAAGGCGGCGCAGCGCGCAGGCGTGGGCTTCGTGCCCGCCGACCGCCACCGCGACGGCTACGTGCCGCAGCTGAGCGTGGCCGAGAACATGACGATGGGCGTCATGGACCAGCTCGCCCCGGCCGGATTCTTCTCCCCGCGTCGTCGGGTGGCCGTCTCGCGCGAGCTGATCGCCGACGTCGCCCTCGTGCCACCCGACCCGCATCTCGCGGTCTCCGGGCTGAGCGGCGGCAACCAGCAGAAGGTCGTGCTCGCCCGCGCCCTCGCCAGGAAGCCCCGCACCCTCGTGCTCATCTCGCCCACCGCGGGTGTCGACATCGCCGCGAAGGACGCCATCTACGGGCTCATCCTCAAGGCGCTCGCCGACGGGGTGGCCGTCATCCTCATCTCGGACGACGTGGAGGAGCTGCTGGTCAGCCCCCGCGTTCTCATCATGCGGGAGGGCGGGATCGCCGCGGAGCTCGCGGAACCCACCGAAGAAGACATCGTTAGAGCCATCGAAGGCCTGGAGTGAAGATCATGCAGACCACAGCCACCCGCCCCTCTGCCACCAAGAGCCCCGTCATGCGCGGGGTCGTGAAGAACCTGCGTGAGCTCAGCGTGCTCCCCGGTCTCGCCATCGTGGTGGTCGTGGGTGCTCTCGTGAGCCCCGCCTTCCTCTCGGCGGCCAATCTCACGCTCATCCTCCGGCAGTCGTCGGAGCTCGGGATCGTGGTGATCGGGCTCACCTTCATCCTCATCACGGGCAAGCTCGACATCTCGCTCGAATCCACCGTGGGGCTCGCGCCCATGGTGGCGGCGTGGCTCATGATCCCCGCCGCGGTCGGTGGGCTCGGCACCGACATCAGTCCGCTCGCGGCCATCGTGGTGACGCTCGGCATCGGCATGCTCATCGGGTTGATCAACGGGTTCCTCGTGGTGAAGCTGGGGCTCGATCCGTTCATCGTGACGCTCGCGATGCTCATCCTCCTGCGCGGCATCACACTCGGCATCAGCGAGGGCAAGACCCTGGCGGGGCTGCCGGATGCGTTCCGCTACATCGGATCGGCGCGCTGGGCGGGTGTGCCCGCGGCCATCTGGGTCACCGCCATCCTCTTCCTCGTGGCGGGCCTGCTGCTGCGCTACACATCCTGGGGCCGCGCGCTCTACGCCATCGGCGGCAACACCGAGGCGGCGCGGGCGGCGGGCATCCGGGTGGACTTCGTGCTCATCACCGCCTTCGTGGCCGCTAGTGCCCTGGCCGCCTTCGCGGGTCTCATGCTCGCCGGCCGGCTGGCGTCGGTCACGAGCGGCATGGGGGAGAACCTCATCTTCAGCGCCCTCGCCGCCGCGGTCATCGGTGGCGTGCAGCTGACGGGTGGGCAGGGGCGCATCATCGGTGCTCTGATGGGTGTGCTGCTGCTCGGTACCCTCACGAACGTGCTGACCCTCGCTGGGGTGCCGACGTTCTGGATCAACGCCGTGTACGGTGCCGTCATCCTGCTCGCGCTGCTGGTGGGGCGGTTCGGCGCCAAGCCGGGGCTGCGCTGACGCGGCCCGCTCCACACCCCCTCTGCTTCATACCGAAACTGCTCGATTCCCCGAAAGGACCGCTGATGTCGGAATTCCGTGAGATCAGTTCGACCGTCGTCGCCGAGCTCGGCGAGGTGTTCGAGCGGGTGCCGCTCGAGAACATCACCGCGGCGCTCGACGCCCTGGAGAAGCACTCCCGTATCTTCGTGCTCGGCATCGGCCGGGAGGGGCTCGGCACCAAGGCCTTCGCCATGCGGCTCACCCACTTCGGCAAGACCGTGCACTGGGGGTGGGATGACACCACCCCGGCTGTGACCGCCGACGACCTGTTCATCATGCCCACCGGGCCGGCGAACATCCCGCACCTGCACTACATCGCCGAGCAGGTCAAGAAGACTGGGGCGACCCTGCTGGTGGCCACGGCGATGCCGGACGGGCCGACCGCGCAGCTCGCCGACATCGTTCTCACCATCCCCGCGCGCACCTATGGAGCCGAGGGCGATGTGGTCGACACGGTGCAGCCGATGGGCAGTCTCTTCGAGCAGTCGCTCTGGATCTTCTGGGACGTGCTCTACCTCATGCTCGTGCGCCGCACGGGAGCCCGCTTCGACGACCTCGTGGCCCGCCACCGCAACTTCGAGTAGCCGAAGGTGAGCGGCGTCCTCACCATCAGATGACGCGCTAAGTGATGGTAAGGACCTCCCATACCGAACCCTAGCCGTCCAGCCTTTGGTACAGTGGAGCATGGCGAACCCTCCGAGCTGGCCCGAGGCGACGTTCGAGGCGCATCCGTGGGAGCGCGACTACTCGAGCGACACCTCGCGGCGCGCGCATCAGGCGGCGGCCGGCCCCTACCAGGCCGCGGTTCCGCCGTTCATCGCGGGCCTGCCCGTCACTCTGCCGAGTGAGCTCCTCGCTCTGGCCGACGACGCAACGGCGGCTCTCACTCGCTTCGACGCCGAACTGGGCATGGTCGCGGCGCCGTTCTCGGCCATCCTGCTCCGCACCGAGAGCGCCTCGAGCTCACAGGTGGAGGACATCACGTCGAGCGCGAAGCAGCTCGCGCTGGCCGAGATCGGCGAGGCGACCTCGGGCAACGCGCGGCTCGTGGTGGGCAACGTGCATGCCATGGAGGCGGCCATCGAACTGGCCGATCGGCTCGACCCCGCATCCGTCATCGCAATGCACCGCGCGCTGCTCGACGAGACCGCCCCCTCCATCACGGGCAGGTGGCGGCAGGAGCAGGTGTGGATCGGCAGCCGGGGCATCTCGCCTCACCTGGCGACCTTCGTGCCACCGCACCACGACAGGGTGCCGGCTCTCATGGACGACGTGATGGCGTTCGCGAGGCGCACCGACATCCCCGTGCTCGCGCAGACCGCACTCGTGCACGCCCAGTTCGAGACCATCCATCCCTTCCCGGACGGCAACGGCCGCACCGGTCGCGCGCTCGTGCAGGGCATGCTGCGGGCGGGGCGGGTGACCCGCACGGTGACCGTGCCGGTCTCGGCGGGGCTGCTGCACGATCTGCCCGGGTACTTCGCGGCGCTGACCGCGTACCGGGGCGGCGATCCCGGCCCGATCATCGAGGCGATCGCCGACGCGTCGTTCGCGGCGGTGCGCAACGGGCGGCTCCTTGCGGAACAGCTCCTGGAGGCGCGCGACCGGTGGGATGCGGAGGTCACGGTGCGGTCGGACTCGTCGGTGCACCGGCTCAAGACGTATCTGCTGCGGCAGCCGGTGGTCACCAATCGGGTGGTGGCCGCGGCCCTCAAGGTGAGCGACGTCGCCGCGCAGTCGAGCATCGACCGGCTGGTGGACGCCGGAGTGCTCGAGCAGTCGGGCGGGGGGCGGCGCAACCGGCGGTGGGCGGCGAACGAGGTGCTGGCGGCGCTCGACGCCTTCGGCGAGCGTGCGCTCAGGGGCGCGCCGCGCTGACGGGGTCGGTGGGGATGGCGGGTGCGCGGCGGCCTCGGCGGCCCGGGCGCCAGGTCGTCGTGGCCACGAGCACTCCCGCGATCACGACCGCGCCGCCGAGGAGGTCGGCCGGGTTCGGGATCTCGCCGAGCACGAGCCACGCGCTCGTGAAGCCCACGACGGGCACGAGCAGCGAGAACGGTGCCACCTGGCTCGACGGGTTGCGCTTCATGAGCGTGACCCAGATGCCCGAGCCCACGATGGTGCCGAGCACCACCGTGTAGACGAGCCCGAGCACGGCCGGCAGCGCCTCGGGCGTGAAGGTCGTCGCGAGCGAGTTCCAGACGAGCTCCGGCCCCTCCACCACGAGCGACAGCGCGATGAGCGGCACAGGCGGCACCACCGACATCCACAGCGTGAGGCCGAGCGGGCTCGTGGGCTGCGCCTGCCGGCTGCAGATGTTGCCGAACGCCCAGCCCAGCGCCCCGCACAGCGTGAGGATGACCGGCAGGAGCGCCGAGACGCCGGCCCGATCCGCCGCGATGATGCCGAGACCGGCCACCGCGATGAGGATGCCGATGCCCTGCACGAGGGTGAGCTTCTCGCGCAGCCACACCGCCGCGAGCACCACGGTGAACGGCGCAGAGGCCTGCAGCACGAGCGAGGCGAGCCCGGGCGGCATGCCCGCGGCCATGCCCGCATAGAGGAAAGAGAACTGCAGGATGCCGAAGCCCAGCCCGTACCCGAGCAGCCACCGCACCTTGACGCCGGGCCACTTGACGAACAGCACGGTCGGGATGGCGAGCACCAGGAAGCGCAGCCCCACGAGGAAGAACGGCGGGTAGTGCTCGAGGGAGAAGTGGATGGCCGTGAAGTTGACCCCCCAGAGCACGGCCACGAGCACGGCGAGCAGGCGGTCTCGGGTCGACATGCCCTCAGCCTCCCCGGCGGGGTGCGGCGGGGCAAGCGAGCGTTGCTTCATCCACGATGTGGCGGAGGTTCACAGTGGTGCTGAACGGGAGCACGTGCGCGACCGCGAGCGCCTGTTCACCCTCCGCCCCCCTGCGCTTCACCTCCATCGGCTGTACTCAGGCAGATCCGTGCCACAGCCCGGATGACGACCACCAGTGGAGATACCCGTGACTCACGACCCGACCATTCCGCGCCGAACCCGCCGCTCGAAGCGCTTCCGCATCGCGACCGCGACAGGACTCGCCGCGACCTTCGCCCTCGGCCTCGCCGCCCCCGCCCAGGCCGCACCCGTCGATCCGGCACCCGCCGACCCGACCGCCTCGATCGCTCCCCAGCCGGATGCCTGGGGCCGCTTCTACGTCGACGCCTGGGCCACCAACACCACCTCCAACACGAGCCCCGAGACGAACGCCGCCATCGGGCTGCTCTCGCCCATGCTCGACTACTGGACCCCCGAGGTGCCCGCCACGGCCGCGTTCGACGCCGACGGCAAGTTCATCCCCGAGAGCGTCGGCACGATCACCAACCCCACGGTGCTCGACGCCAACATCAGCGAGGCCGCGCGCATCACCCGCACCCGCACCGAGGCGCAGGCCACCGCCGCCTACCTCGCCGACCGCCGCAACCAGAACTACACGGCGATCGACGGCTTCGGCCCCTACGCCGAGACCTTCCGCACGGGCGTGAACGCGGGAACCACCATCCCCGACGAGATCCCGGCGGATGCCACGACCGTGAAGTACGACGACGCCGGCAACTCCAACGGCACCTGGGCCGACGTCGGAGGCACCTACGGGCCGATGGTCGAGCTCGTCAACCAGTTCCGCAACAGCTCGGCCTCCACCAACCCGTCGAAGGCCTTCTACAACTACGCTCGCCCGTTCCGCTGGAGCGACGAGGTCATCGTGCTCCCCACTCTCGAGCCCGCGAAGAAGACGGATGCCGAGGCGCTCACCGACGGCGGCTACCCGAGCGGTCACACCAACGCGGCCTGGCTCGCCAGCCTCGCGTTCGCCTACTCGACCCCCGAGCGCTTCCAGGAGATCCTGACGAGCGCCTCCGAGATCGGCAACACCCGCATCGTGGCCGGCATGCACTCGCCCGCCGACGTGATCGGTGGCCGCATGATGTCGACCGCCGTGGCCGCCGCCGCCCTCAACCAGCCCGGCAACGCCGACCTCAAGGAGCGGGCACGTCAGAGCGCCCTCGAGCTGCTCGCGACCGAGCCGACGGGTGACGACCCGTTCGCCGACCGCGGCAGCAACGAGGAGCTCTACTCCGAGCGACTCACCTACGGCCTCCCGCGCGTGGGCGACACCACCGTCTCCGCCGTGGTGCCGAAGGGCGCCGAGGTGCTCCTCGAGACCCGCCAGCCCTACCTCACCGCCGACCAGCGCCGCTGGGTGCTGCAGTCGACGGCACTCGAGTCCGGCTACGCGCTGCTCGACGACGACGAGGGCTGGGGTCGCCTCAACCTCTTCGCCGCTGCCGACGGCTACAGCGCCTTCTCCACCGACGTGATCGTCGAGATGGATGCCGCCGATGGCGGTTACAGCGCCGCCGACACATGGCGCAACGACATCGAGGGCGCCGGTTCGCTCACCAAGACGGGATCCGGTGTGCTCACCCTGACCGGCGACAACTCGTTCACCGGTGGCACGACCCTCTCGGACGGATCGCTCGTGGCCGCTGCGGCGACCGCGCTCGGTGCGGGATCCGTGGACGTGACGGCCGGCGCGCTCGCCGAGACCGTGGATGCTCCCGTGGTCATCGGTGGCGACCTCGCCGTCGACGCGGATGCCTCCCTCGACCTCACGGTCGGGTCGGACTCGCCCGCACTGCAGGTGGCCGGTGGCCTCGACCTCACGGGTGCCGTGTCGATCGCACTCGCCGAGGGCTTCGTGCCCGCCGACGACCAGGTGATCGCGACCTTCACGGGCTCGGCCGCCGGCATCGACGTCTCGTCCCTCGAGGTCACGGGACTCCCCGCGGGCTACACGCCCTCGATCGAGGTGCGTGACGGTGCCGTGCACCTCGTCAACACCACGCCCGCCGTCGGAACCCTCACCCCCGGCACCCCCCGCATCTCCGGCGCGGCCGTCGTTGGGCAGACCCTCACCGTGGCGCCCGGCGAGTGGGCTCCGGCCCCCGTGCAGTTCGACTACAAGTGGATGCGCGACGGCCAGGCCATCGCCGGTGCCACCGCTGCCTCGTACACGCCCGTGCAGCTCGACCTCGGTCGTCAGCTCTCGGTCGAGGTCACCGGCTCGAAGGAGGGCTACACGCCGGCCACGCGCACGGCGTCCGTCTCCGGGCTCGTGACCGCGGCTGCGGTGCCCACGCCCACGCCGACCGCGACTCCGGCGCCTGCCGGCTCCGGTAAGCCCGGGTCCCTCGCCTCGACCGGTGCTGTCGTGCCGCCGCTGCTGCCCCTCGCCGCCCTCGGGCTGCTCGGGCTCGGAGCCGCGGTCGTCGCCCTCCGGTCGCGCGTGACCAGCGCCCGCCGCGCCGGCTGACGCACGGGCCCCTGCGGCCCTGCCCCGACACCGATCGCCCCGTGCCCTCCCAGGCGCGGGGCGATCGCCGTCTGACCGGTCCCGACGCTACTTGCCGTGCTTGGCGAGGATGCTGTCGAGGTCGATGCGCTTGAGCATCGAGGCCCAGTCGGTGCTGCGGGCGGTCTCGAGGGCGGAGTCCTCCGCCAGCACGCGGCCGTTGCGCTGGATGGTGACGCCAGCGGGCGCCTCGGCGTTGAGGATGCGGAGGATCTCGTCGTTGACGGCCTCGGTGTCGAAGTCGGCGCCGTAGCGGGCGTAGACATCGGCGTTGACGGTGTAGTTCAGTACGGTGATTTCGGTGTGGGTCACGCACCCATCCTCCGCCGCCCCGCGCGCAGACGGAAGACCGGGCTCGCACTCCGGCGGTCGCAGGGGAGTGTTCGGGCTGGTCGCGGTCCCCGACCGGCGGTCCGCATCGGATCGGGGTGGGCAGGTGGTTGGCGTGCCGGCGCGCTTAGAATCGGGCGGTGATGGTGAAGGATTCCCGCAGGCGCGCATCGGCGCCGAGGCCCAGCCGTGTCGTGCTCGCGGCGGTCGTCGACGTGGTGCTCGTGCTGCTGTTCGTGGCGATCGGCCGCGGGAGCCACGACGAGAGCGGGGCGCTGCTCGGGTTCCTCACGACGGCGTGGCCGTTCCTGGCCGGGGCCGCTGTGGGGTGGCTCGTGGCGCGGGCGTGGCGGCATCCGTTCGCCGTGGTGCGCACGGGGGTCGTGGTGTGGGTGGCGGCGGTCGCGCTCGGCATGCTGCTGCGGGTCGCGAGCGGGCAAGGCGTGCAGCTGAGCTTCGTGATCGTCACGGCGATCGTGCTGGGTGTCTTCCTCGTGGGCTGGCGCGCCGTCGCTCTCCTCGTGGCGCGCACCCGATCCCGCCGCGGGTGACGAACCGGTCGCGAGCGGGGCGCGGACGGGGCGCGGACGGGGCGCGGATGCCGGGCGGGCTTCCAGCGATGGTTCGTAGGATGAGCGCATGAGACCCGGGCGCGCGAGCATGTGGGCCGCGGTCACGGGGGTCGTCGCGGCGGCTTCGGTGCTGGCGGTCGCCGAGATCGCGGCGGTGCTCGTGGGGGCGGAGGCCAGTCCGCTGTTCGCGGTGGGGTCGCTCGTGATCGACCTCGCACCCGCGTGGGTCAAGGAGCTCGTGATCGCGCTCTTCGGCACCGGCGACAAGGTCGCGCTGCTCGTGATCCTGGGCCTGCTGGTGCTCGCGCTCGCCGCGGCGGCGGGGCTGCTCGAGCGGTGGAGGCGGCCCTTCGGCAGCGTGCTGCTCGTGCTGGTGTCCGGCGTCGCCATCCTCGCGGTCACCACGCGCGCCGGCGCCACGGGCCTCTCGGCGGTGCCCACCGTGCTCGGCATGATCGCGGGCGTGCTCGTGCTCCACCTCCTCCAGACCCGCCTCCGCACCTGGGAGACGGATGCCTCCCGCGCCGCCACCTGGTCGACCACCCCCACCCCCGCCACCGCCACTCCCACCCCAGCCGCCGCGGACTCCACCCGAGCCCCCACCTCGGCTGCCGATACCGCTCCCACCCCCGTCCCCGGCGCCGCGGCCACCACCACCGCGACCGCCGGCAGCGCGGGCGAGACTCGCGCGGAGGCGGCTGGCGCAGCCGCCGACAGTCCGCAGGTGGCGCTCGATCGGCGGCGGTTCCTCGGGGCCGCGGGCATCAGTGCCGCGGTCGCCGTGTTCGCGGGGCTCATCGCGCGCTCCATGAACGCCACCGCCAACGCCGTCAGCGCCGTGCGCGACGCCGTGAAGCTCCCGGCCGCCACCACCCCCGCCGCCGCGGTGCCCGCCGGCGCCGAGCTCGGCATCGAGGGCCTCACCCCCTACGTCACGAGCAACGACTCGTTCTACCGCATCGACACCGCCCTGCAGGTGCCCCAGGTCGACTCCGCCGAGTGGCGCCTGCGCATCACGGGCATGGTGGAGCAGGAGATCGAGATCGGCTTCGACGAGCTGCTCGCCCTGCCGCTCGAAGAGCACCTCGTCACGCTCGCGTGCGTCTCGAACGAGGTGGGCGGCGACCTCATCGGCAACGCGCTCTGGCTCGGCTACCCCATCCGCGAGCTGCTCGCCCGAGCGAAGCCGCTGCCCGAGGCCGACATGGTGCTCTCGACGAGCACCGACGGCTTCACTGCGGGCACCCCGCTCGAGGCGCTGCAGGATGCGGATCGCGTGGCGATCCTCGCCGTCGGCATGAACGGCGAGCCGCTGCCCGTGGAGCACGGCTTCCCCGTGCGCATGGTCGTGGCTGGCCTCTTCGGCTACGTCTCGGCCACGAAGTGGGTGGTGGAGCTGCAGGTCACGCGCTTCGACCAGGCGGAGGGATACTGGACGCCGCGCGGCTGGTCGGCGCTCGGCCCCATCAAGACGGAGTCGCGCATCGACGTGCCGACCGCGGGGTCGACGGTGGCGGCGGGCACCGTGCCCATCGCGGGCGTGGCCTGGGCTCAGCACACCGGCATCGAGAAGGTGGAGGTGCGCATCGACGACGGCCGCTGGGAGACCGCCACCCTCGCCGACACCGCGGGCATCGACACCTGGGTGCAGTGGACCCTCCCCTGGCAGGCCACCACGGGCACGCACACCCTCACGGTGCGCGCCACCGACCGCACGGGCGCCACCCAGACCGAGGCCCGCGCCGGCGTCGTGCCCGACGGCGCCACGGGCTGGGACGCCCACTCCGTCACCGTCTCCTGACCCGCCCCGCGGGCACCGGCGGCGCGCCTCAGCCGATGAGGGAGGGGCGGAGGTCGCGCAGGGTGCGGTGGCGGGTGAGGCGGCGGGCTCCGAGGTAGGAGACGAGCAGCGCGCCGACGAGCCAGAACACGAGGATGCCCGCATCCTGCCCCGCGAGCTGCAGGTTGCCGCCGTACATAAGCTGCCGGATGCCGTCGACCGCGTGGCTCATGGGCAGGATCTGGTGCAGCACCTGCAGCGGCCCCGGCAGCGTCTGCCACGGGAACGTGCCTCCCGCCGTCACGAGCTGCAGCACCATGAGCACGAGCCCGAGGAACTGCCCCACACTCCCCAGCAGGATGTTGAGCGCCAGGATGATCGTGGCGAACGTCGCCGACGTGAGCACCATGAACCCGAGCATCCCCCAGCCGTGCTCCACCTGGTAGCCGAGCGCGAGCGTGACGATGCCGAAGACCGCCACCATCTGCAGCGCCCCGAGCACGGCGGGCGTCGCCCAGCCGGCCGTCGTGATGGCGAACGGCTTCTTGAGCGCCGTGACCGCCCGGCGGGAGAGCGGCTTCACGATGAGGAAGAGCGCGTAGATGCCGATCCAGGCCGCGAGGCTGATGAAGAAGGGAGCCATGCCCGCGCCGTAGGTGCTGGCCTTGGTGACCGCGCTGGTGTCGAGCGACACGGGATCCGAGATGGTGCTCGCGGCGGCCTCGCGCTGGTCGGCGGTCTGGTCCGGCACATCGGCGAGCCCGTCGGAGAGGCCGTTGCGCAGGGTGCCCGCTCCGGTGGCGAGCTGGCCGACGCCGTCGGTGAGGGTGAGTGACCCCTCGGCGAGCTGGGTGACACCGCCCGAGAGCTGGGCGGATCCCGCCGCGGCCGACGCGATGCCGTTCGTGAGCGTGGGGGCGGCGTCGGCGAGCTGCTGGGTGCCTGCGGCGAGCTGGGCGGATCCGTCGGCGGCCGATGCGATGCCGTTCGCGAGCGTGGGGGCCGCGGCGGCGAGCTGCTGCGTGCCGTCGGCCACCTGCCGACTGCCGGCGGCGAGCTGGCCGAGCTGCAGGTTGACGGCTTGAACCTGGTCGTTGCCCTGGGTGATCGCGGTTCCGACCTGGTCGACCTCGGCGAGCACGGCGGCCTTCTGCTCCTCGGTGAGAGCGGTCTGGTCGAGCAGCGCCACGATGTCGGCGCGCGCGGCGGGCACCTCGTCGGTGGCGCTCTGCACGGCCCCGGCGAGCTCGGCGCCCTGCGCGGCGAGCTGCTCGTTACCCGCGGCCACCTGCTGGGCGCCGTCGTTGAGCGCCGCGGTCTGGGTGGGCAGATCGGCGGATCCGGCCCGCAGCTGCTGCAGCCCGGTGTTCAGCTGCTGGGCGCCGTCGTTGAGCGCGGCGGTCTGAGCAGGCAGGGCGGCCGAGCCTGCGGCGAGCTGCTGCAGGCCGTCGTTGAGCTGCAGGGCACCGATGTTGGCCGATCCCGCGCCCTCCGCGAGCTGCAGCGAACCGTCGGTGGCGGTCGTGGCGCCGTCGGTGAGTTGCTGGGCGCCGTCGACGGCCTCGGTGAGGCTGGATCGCACGGTGGCGAAGCCGTCGAGCAGCTTGAGGGCCGCCTCCTTGCCCACGCGCTCGGTGATGCTCGCACGCACCTTCTCGGCCACCTGGCCGGCGATGGTGGTGGCGAGGAAGCTGTTGGTGTCGTTGGTGGTGAGTTCCACCACGGCCTTCTCGGGCGCGTTGCCGCTCGCCGAGGTGAGGGCGTTCGAGAAGTCGGGGCCGAGGGTGAGGATGAAGTCGTACTCGGCATCGCGCACACCGGTGGCGGCGTCTGCGGCGGTGGTGACCTTCCAGCCGACCGAGTCGTCCTCGAGCAGCTGGTCGCGCACGTCGTCGCCGTAGTTCACGGCCTTGCCGTCGAGCGTGCTCCCGGTGTCCTCGACCACGAGGGCCACCGGCACGTCCTTGAGGTTGCCGTAGGGGTCGTTGTTGCCCCAGAGGTAGAGGCCGGCGTAGAGCACGGGCACGAGCATGAGGGCCACGAGGGCGAGGCGCGCCATGCTCGTGGCGGTGAGGCGCTTGAGCTCGGTGCGCACGAGGGTGAGGATCTTCACGCGAGGGGTTCCACTTCGGAGAATGAGTCGAGGAGGGGGCGGAGGAGTTCGGCGGAGGGGGCTCCGCACACGATGGCGACGGCGAACTCCCGGGCGGCGAGGTCGCGGGCCACGGCGAGCCACTCGCGCGGATCTCCCCCGTGCCGGTCGGGGCTCGTGATGACGACCCCCTGCACCCCTCGGCGGAAGGCCGCGAGCTCGGCGAGCAGGCGCACCCGGAGGGCTGCGGGCACATCGGCGATGCGGGTGCCCGCGTAGTCGGCCGCCCCCGCCTCGGCGATGGTCGTGGCGATGGCCGCACGCGAGGTCGCGCGGCCCGCGTAGAGCAGCTCCTCGCGCACCACGGTGCGGAGCGGGAGGTCGGCGGCGGGCTCGCTCACCTCGGGGGCGTCGACGAGCGCGATCCGCTCGCGCAGGGCGGCAGGATCGTCGCGCCCGTCGAGGGTGATCGATCCCGTGTCGGGCACCATGCGCCCGCTCAGGATGAGGGCCACGACGGTGGGCTGGTCGCCGGTCTCGGCCTCCACGAGGGTGATCGCACCGGTCTCGAACACCACGTTCGTCTCGGGCAGCGGGATGCCGCGGGCCCCCTTGCTGATGCCCTTCGCCTCGATCCTCACGATCGTGCCCCCTGTTCGGTCGGTGCGGATGCCGGTGCGGATGTCTGCGCCGGTGCCTGTGTCGTGACCGAGTCGGCCACCTCGACGGCCTCCCGCCACGAGAGCCCCGCCACCGAGAGCCCGACGGTCATCACGAGGTGGGCGCCCTCGGCCTCGGGGAGGTCGGTGCGCACGGCCTCGTCGAGCACGGCGATGGCCGCATCCTCGATGAGCCGGGCGAGGCTCTCGACCGGCACGTCCGAGCGGAACCACCCCGCGGAGACCCCGGCGGCGACCGCCCGCCGCACCGACGCGCGCACGGGCACGAGCGCCTCGGCGACCGTCTGCTCGAGCGGGCCGTGCACGGCGAGCTGCGCGATCACGCGCACCTGCTGCACCTCGGCCCAGAGCGCCGAGCCCACGAGGGCGAGGTGGATGCGCGGGTCGTCGTGCTGCACGCCGTCGAGGGCGGCCGAGATACGGGTGCCACCGCGGGTCACGAGTTCGGCGAGCAGCTCGTCGCGCGAGGCGAAGTGGCCGTAGATGGAGCGGCGGGAGAGCCCGGCGGAGGCGGCCACGGCGTCGAGGGAGGCCTCGGCGTCGTGCCGGAACACGCCGGCCGCGGCCAGGAGGATCGCCTCCCGGTTCTCGAGGGCGTCGCGACGCAGCGGGCGCGGGGGTGTCGGAGTGGTGGTCACAAGCCGATCGTAATAACTTGCACGCACCTGTGCAAGTTAGAACAGGAAACCCACGGCCGCGGCTCCCTAGCCCGAAACCGCTCCCGAATCCAGCCTGGAGCGGGAAAGATCCGATGCGCCAGGATGGGGCTCATGAAGGCCGACCAGTTCACCGACCCCATCACGTTCCACGGCGAGGGCGCCGTCTGGCACCCCGGCTGGGGCGGTCTGCGCGTCGTCGACATGCTCGCGGGCGATGTGCTCGCCCTCGATGAGCAGGGCCGGGTGACGAGGATGCCGACGGGGTCGAGCATCGCGGCCCTCGTGCGGCCGCGCGAGGCCGGTGGCTGGATCATCGCGACCGAGCGCGAATTCACGCTGTGGAGCGCCGAGGGGGAGAAGGAGTGGACCTCGGCAGCCGTCACGCCCGAGGGTGTGCGCCTCAACGAGGGAGGCTGCGCTCCCGACGGCAGCCTGCTCTGCGGTTCGATGGCGTACGACCAGGCCCCAGGCGCGGCCTCCCTGCTGCGCCTGGGCACGGATCGGGCGGTCGAGACGCTCTTCGACGGCGTCACCATCTCGAACGGTCTCGCCTTCACCGCGGACGGCTCCCTCCTGTTCTACGCCGACACCCCCACGGGCCGCGTGGACGTGTTCGACGTGAGCGACGCGCAGTCGCGCACGACCCTCGCGAACCGCCGCCCGTTCGTCTCGATCCCCGAGGCGGCGGGAGCCCCCGACGGCCTCTGCGTCGACAGCGAGGGCGGCATCTGGGTAGCGCTCTACGGCGGATCCGCCGTGCACCACTACGACGCGAGCGGCGACCTCACCGAGGTGGTCGAGCTCCCGGCGAGCAACGTGACCTCGTGCACCCTCGGCGGCCCCGGGCTCAGCACCCTCTTCATCACGACGTCGCGCCAGGGCGTGCCGGCCGGTGAGCAGCCAGAGGCCGGAGCCGTCTTCCGCGGCGAGGTCGCCACCCCCGGCCTGCCGGTGCGGCCGTATGCGGGCTGACCACCCGCACCGACCGCACCGCCCCGCACCCCTACTCGTACCGCAGCGACTCCACCGGGTCGGCCTTCGCAGCCCTGGCCGCCGGCAGGGTCCCGGCGAGGAACGCGATCCCCATGACCACCACGATGACCAGCGCGATCGAGAGCGGATCGAACGCGATCAGCTCGAGCCCGGGCAGGTCGGCGAGCAGCGATCCCGAGAGGGCCGCGCTGATGCCCGTCCCCACCACGATCGCACCGAGCGCCCCGATGGCGCTGCCGAGGAACCCGATGAACGCGGCCTCGATGCTGAACAGCCCGAACACCTTGCCGCTGCCCATGCCCATCGCCTTCATGAGGCCGATCTCGCGAGTGCGCTCCTGCACGCTCATGAGCAGCGTGTTGACGATCCCGAAGCTCGCCGCCAGCAGAGCGATGATCGCGAAGGCGTTGAGCACGAGCACGATCCCGTCGATCACGGTCTTCACGGTGCCGAGCTGGTCGGCCACCGTGGTGCCCGTGTAGCCGGCATCCGCCAGCCGCGCCTTGAGGTCGGTGATCTGCTGGTCGGTCGCATCGGGGGCGAACCACACGGTCGCCTGCGCGTACCGCTCCACCTGATCGGCGGGCACCCCGATGTTCTGGGTGCTGTAGAGCACATCCGTGAGCGCGTCGTTCGGCACGATCGCGGCGCCGGCGGGCGAGGCGATGCTCTCCTCCGCCACCCCCGAGATGGTCGCCTCGATGAGGTGCTGGGTGCGCTCGGCGTCGGTGACGGCCACGGTCACCGTGGCCCCCACCGCATCCGCGTCGTCGGCGAAGCCCAGGGGCTCGACGTAGGAGGCGGGCAGCGCGAGCTGCAGCTCGTCGCCCTCCGAGGGCTCGGTGCCCGCCAGCAGGTTGAGCGTCTGGCCCGTGACCAGCGCCCCGACCCCCACCACGTATTTCGTGCCGTCGCCGGCCTGGATGTAGTCGGCCGAGACGGACTTCGTGGCCTGCACGTCGAGCACGCCGTCGATGGCCGCGAGGTCGTCGAGGTCGGTGGTGTCGAGTGCCACCACGGTTCCACCGGAGGCGCCGGGGGCACCGGTCTGCGCACTCTCCACCGCATCCGGGTCGTATTCCGTGGGCCCCGAGTCGGAGCCGAATCCGGAGTCGGTGGTGGAGGTCTTCGTGACCGTCATGGTGTCGGAGGCGCCCACACCCGAGACGGTGTCGTCGACGTAGGCGTTGATGCCCGTGCCGAGCCCGTTGGTGAGCGTGAGGGTGAACGCACCCACGAAGATCGCCAGGATCGTGAGGATGGTGCGGGTCTTGGAGCGGAACGTGTTCGAGACGGCCGTGCCGACGAGGTCGACGGTCTTCATGCCGCCACCGCCCTGGACTCGTCGACGATGAGCCCGTCCTTCACGAGGATGCGCCGGTCGCACCGGGCCGCGAGCTCCTCGTCGTGGGTCACCACGATGAGCGTGATGCCGCTCTCGCGGTTGAGGGAGAACAGGATGTCCTCCACCACGGCGCCCGTGGCGGTGTCGAGGTTGCCCGTGGGCTCGTCGGCGAAGATGATGCGCGGGTTGTTCACGAGGGCGCGCGCGATGACCGTGCGCTGCTTCTGCCCACCCGAGAGGTCGACGGCCTTGTTCTTCGCCTTGTCGGCCAGCTCGAGCTGCTCGAGAGCGGCGAGGCCCCTGCTGCGGCGCTCGCCGCGGGCGACACCTGCGATCTTCATCGGCAGCACCACGTTCTCGAGCACCGAGGCGTTGGCGGTGAGGAAGAACTGCTGGAACACGAACCCGAAGGTCTTGTTGCGGGTGCGGTTGAGGCGACGGCCGCGGAGGCCTGCGGTGTCGACTCCTTCGAGCTCCACCGTGCCCGAGGTGGGCGCGTCGAGGAGGGCCAGCACGTGCATGAGGGTCGACTTGCCCGATCCGCTCTTGCCCACGATGGCCACGCTCTCGCCCTCGAGGATGTCGAAGCTCACCCCCTTCAGCGCCTCGAAGCGGTTCTGGCCGCGGCCGTACGATCGGCGCACGTCCCTGACCGAGATGATGGGTGTCATGGTGTTCTCCTCCACAGCGCCCCGGTGTCTCCGGAGCTCTTCCAGGCTCGCCTCTGCGCCCCGCCGTCGCGTCGCCCAGCGGTGGACACCTCGTGTACCGCGATCGCGGTACGAGGGATGCCGCGTGGGGGTGAGTCGCCGGAGGGCGTTCCCCGGCACACTGGGAGCATGATCGAGGCGGAGGAGCGCATACCGGGCTTCGGAGCGCCTCGCCTGCGACCGCCCGTGTGGGTGGGCGACGTGGTGGCGGCGCTCATCGTGGTGGCCGCCGCGTTCACTCCGTTCCCCCAGGCCGAGTTCCGGCCGGGCAGCGCCCTCGCCTTCGCGCTCGTGATCGCGCCCGCGGCCTTCCTGCCGCTCCGCCGCCGGTGGCCCATCCCGGTGCTCGTGGCCGTGGTGGCCGTCTACGGTGCCGCGGCGCTCGCGGGCACGCTGTCGCCGGGAGTGGTGATCGCCGCGGCGATCGCGATGTTCGGGGTGGCCAACCGGTCGACCCGCCGCACCACCGGCGTGGTGGCCGCCATCGCCGTCGTGGCGGTGGTGCTGCTCGGCCTGTTCGCGGTGGTGGGGACCGTCTTCGATCCGCGCACCCTCCAGTTCGCCGTCACGATCGCCTTCGCCGCGGCGGCCGGGGATGCCACGCGGTCACGGCGTGAGTACATCGTGGCCATGACGGAGCGCGCCGAGCGGGCCGAGCAGACCAGGGAGGCCGAGGCGAGCCGCCGCGTGGCCGAGGAGCGCCTGCGCATCGCCCGCGACCTGCACGACGTGGTGGCGCACCAGATCTCCGTCATCAGTCTCAACGCCGGCGTCGCGTCGTCGACCCTCGAGTCCCGCCCCGACAAGGCGAGGGAGGCGCTCGGCACCATCCGGCTCGCCTCCCGCACCGTGCTCGGTGAGATCGGCACTCTGCTCGAGATGCTGCGATCGGGCGAGCAGGGCGAGAGCTCCCGGGCGCCCCAGCCCGGTCTCGACCGGCTCGACGATCTGGTGACGGGGTTCGCCGCGGTGGGCCTCGCCGTGACCACCCGGATCGAGGGCGACGTGTCGCGCGTCACGGGTGCCGTGGCTCTCGTGGCCTACCGCACCATCCAGGAGGGGCTCACCAATGCGCACAAGCACGGGGCCGAGGGGCGGGCGCACGTGCTGGTGCGTGTGGAGGAGCACGAGGTGACGGTCGTGGTGACGAACCCGGCGCCGGCCACCACCGCAGCGACCGCAACCGCAACCGCGACAGCGACTACGACCTCGACCGCGGCCGAGGGCCGCCCGGCAGGCGGCCACGGGCTGACGGGTGTGCGCGAGCGCGTCGCCTCGGTGCAGGGGAGCGTCGAGGCCGGCCTAGTGCCGGGCGGCTGGCGGTTGGCGGCAACCCTGCCGCTCGGCGAGGGGAGGGCGGCATGACGACCGTGCTCGTGGTCGACGACCAGTCCCTCATCCGCCAGGCCGTCACCGACATCCTCTCGTCCGAGCCCGGCGTGACGGTGCTCGGCGAGGCCGTCGATGGAGCCAGGGCCGTGGAGCTGGCCCGCGAGCTCCGACCCGACGTCGTGCTCATGGACATCCGCATGCCCGTGCTCAACGGCATCGGCGCGACCGCCGCCATCTGCTCCGACCCGGCGCTCGCCGAGACGAGGGTGCTCATCCTCACCACCTTCGAGGAGGACGAGTACCTCCTGGCGGCCCTCCGCGCGGGAGCGAGCGGCTTCATCGGCAAGGGCGCCGAGCCCGACGAGATCGCCCGCGCCGTGCGGGCCGTGCACGCGGGAGACGCGCTGCTCTCGCCCGCGGCCACGCAGAGCCTCATCACGCGCTACGTGCTGCCACCGGCTCCGGCCGCTGCAGGCGAGGGCCCCGCCCCCGTGCCGCCCGCGCTCTCCCACCTCACCGATCGGGAGGTCGAGGTGCTCTCGCTCGTGGCGCGCGGCCGCTCCAACCAGGAGATCGCCGACGAGCTCGTGATCTCCCCGCACACGGCCAAGACCCACGTGAACCGCATCATGACCAAGCTCTACGCCCACGACAGGGCCCAGCTCGTGATCACGGCGTACGAGAGCGGACTGGTGGCACCGGGCTCCTCCTGATTCCGGGAGGAACCCGGCCCCGAGTCCGTCTGGCCTACGCCCCCACCTCCGTGATGTGCAGCACGAGCGCCTGCTCGGGCGCGAGCAGCGGCAGCGGCAGGCCGGCGACGGCGAGCTGGCGCCCGGTCGCCACGACGGATCCCGTGCTCCACCAGGCGGGGGGCGCATCCTGGATGAACCGCACGGGCGCTCCGAGGTCCACCGGCGCCACGCGGTAGCGGCGCTCGGGGTCGAGCCCCGCGAACAGCGTGGGCGAGGGCACGGCGTCGCTCGACGACCCGAGCGCGACCACCGAGAACAGCGCCTCGGAGGCATCGCGCGCCACGACGCCGTGCACCCAGCGCAGCGGATCGGCGGGATCGTCGCGCACCACGGCCCCCGTGCGCAGCAGACCGCGGAACCGCTTGTAGACCGCGATCCACTGCGCCACCGCCTCGCGTTCGGCGGCGGTCGCACGCGTGAGGTCCCACTCGATGCCGGCGTGGCCGAACAGCGCCGTGGCGAGGCGGAAGCCGAGGTCGTGGGTGCGGCCCGTGGTGTGCGCGGTCGCCGCCCCGAGGTGGGCTCCGAAGTACTCGTGGGGCACGAGCAGCGTGGTGTACCGCTCGATCGTCTGCCGCTCGAGCGGGTCGTTGGTGTCGCTCGGCCAGACGCGGTCGGTGCGCTGCATCACGCCGAGATCGACGCGACCGCCTCCCGAGGAGCACGACTCGATCTCGAGGCCGGGGTGCCTGGCCCGCAGCTCGTCCATCAGCCGGTAGCAGGCGAGGGTCTGCGCGTGCGCCGATCCGCCGAGCAGATCGCGGTTCTGATCCCACTTGAGGTAGGCGATGGGGTACTCGTCGAGCAGGGCGTCGAGCTGACCGAGCACGTGCGCGAACGCCTCGGCGTTGGCGAGGTCCAGCACGTGCTGGTGCCGCCACGGCAGGGGCAGCCGGTCGCCGCCCGAGAGCACCCACTCGGGGTGCGCCCTGGCCACCTGCGAGTCGAGGCTCACCATCTCGGGCTCCACCCACAGCCCGAAGTCCATGCCGAGCGCGTGCACGCGGTCGACGAGCGGGTGCAGCCCCGCCGGCCACTTGACCGGATCCACGATCCAGTCGCCGAGAGCGCGGGTGTCGTCGACCCGACCGAGCATCCAGCCGTCGTCGAGCACGAAGCGCTCCACACCCACGGAGGCCGCGGTGTCGGCGAGCTCGCCGAGCCGCTCCTCGGAGTGGTCGAAGTAGACGGCCTCCCAGGTGTTGAGCATGACCTTGCGGGGGGCGTTCGGGTCGGTGGGGGACTGGGCGCGCGCGTAGGCGTGCAGTCGGGCGGAGAGGCCGTCGAGGCCCTCATCCGACCACGCGGTCACGAGCCACGGTGTGCTGTACTCCTCGCCGGGCTCGAGCACGAGCTCGCCCGGTTCGAGCAGCTCGCCGCCGCCGAGCATGCGGAGGCCGGTGGCCTGCGCCTCGGCCCAGAGCCGCTTGTCGCCGCTCCAGGCGAGGTGGGCGGCCCAGACCTCGCCGGAGCGGAAGCCGAAGCCGGGGGTTCCCGCCACGAGCAGGAAGGCGTCGTCGTGGCCGGGGCGGCCGTGCCGGGATTCGCGGAGCCAGGTGCCGTGGCCGAGCGGTCGGCGCTGCGGCTGGCGTTCGCGCGGCCAGCGGCCGGTGAAGTCGAGGAGTTCGGTGGCACGACCGGGCAGGGGCAGCATCGCGTCGAGCGAGTCGAGCTGCCAGGAGGCCGCGCCGGTGGTGAGGGCGCTGTCGTTGCGGGCGATCATGCGCATCCGGAGCACCCCGTGCTGGGTGAGCTCGAGCTCGATCGTCACACCGAGCTGCACCGGCACCGGCGCTGCCGCCTGGTCGGCCTGCTCGAGACGGATGACCACGGATGTCGCGGTCGGCCGCTCGACGCCGGCGAGCTCGAAGTGCGGAGCGCGCCCGGAGGTGCCGGCCACGGCGGATCCGCTCATCCCGGGCCGGCCCGACCAGCCCTCGGCGAGGCCGGGGAGGAGGCTCGGCCGAAGCGGAACGTCGATCGAGCTGGGGCTCACGGCGGGCGCGCGGGAGTCGGCGAAGTCGGCGAGCTCGCTCTCGGAGAGCTCGCCCAGGTCGGCGCCCCAGTGCAGCACGGTGGGAACGCCCGTGCCGCGGGCGTCCAGCACGATGCTGGAGCCCGCGGCACGGAGCAGGATCATTTCAGTGGTCACTCGGCGACGGGGATGCTCTGCGCCTCGAGGGCGGAGATCGTCTTCTCCTGACCGGACTGCAGGGCCTCGCTGAGGGTTCCGCTGCCACCGAGCGCGCGGCCGAAGCCGTCGGCGATGTCGGCGTAGGTCTGCGTCATGGTCGGGCCCCAGGTGAAGTCGGCGTCGACCTCGGTGGAGGCGTCGGCGAACACGTCGTAGATGGGCTGGTCACCGTAGAACGCTACGCCCTCGGAGAGCACGGGCAGGTCGAGACCCTCGACCGTGGCCGGGTAGAGGTTGGCCTCCTGGTTGAGCATGGTGAGCGCCTCGTCGGAGGTGTTCAGCCAGAGCGCGAACTGCGCGGCCTCGTACGGGTGGTCGGAGCCCTTCAGCACCGCGGTCGAGCTGCCGCCCCAGTTGCCGGCCGCCGAGGCGCCCGCCTCCCACTGCGGCATCGGCGCGACGGCCCAGTTGCCCGCGGTGTCGGGAGCGCCCGACGAGATCGAGTTGGCACCCCACACGGCGGAGATCCAGGTCCAGTCCGAACCGGTGTTGTAGGCGTTGTTCCACTCGTCGGTCCAGGCCGGAACGGTGGAGACGAGGCCGCCCGAGATGAGCTCCTGCCAGTAGTCGGCGACCTTCTCCGACTCGGGCGAGGTGAGGGTGACGTCCCATGAGCCTGAGGAGCTGTCGAACCAGCGGCCCTCGGCCTGCCAGACGAGACCGGCGAACCAGTTCACGTCGTTCTGCGGGAAGTTCGTGATGTAGCCGCCGGCTTCGCGCACGGCGGTCGCGGCGCTCGCGTACTCCTCCCACGTGGTCGGCACGGGGATTCCGGCCTGCTCGAAGAGGTCCTTGCGGTAGTACATGGCCATGGGGCCGGTGTCCTGCGGAATGCCGAAGACGGCGTCGTCCTCACCGAAGGTGACCTGGTTCCAGGTCCAGTCGATGAACTGGTCCTTGCTCTCGAGCACGTTCTCGCACGAGGCGATGTTCTCGAGGCCGTCCTGCACACGGAAGTTCGGCAGCGCGTCGTACTCGATCTGGCCGAGGTCGGGGGCGTTGCCGGCCTCGAGCTGGTTGAAGAAGTTCTGGTAGGTGCCGCCGTTGCCGTTCGGGCCCGTCTGCACGGTCACCTGGATGTCGGGGTTCTCGGCGTTCCAGAGGTCGACGACCTTGTCGATGCCGGGGATCCACGAGGTGTAGCTCAGCTCCACGGGGCCGTCGGCCGGCGCGCACTCGGCGGCGGCGCTCGAGTCCGATCCGCCGGAGGCGGCGCAGCCGGTGAGTGCGATCGCCGAGGCGACTCCCAGCGCGCCGATGCGCAGGATGTTCTTGGTGTGCATGTGTGTCCTATCTCTCTCAATGCGGGATGGTGCGGAGTTGTGGTGCGGGATGGATGGTGCTCTGGAATGGTGCGGGTCGGGTCTACTTGAGGCTTCCGCTGCCGAGGCCGGACTGCCAGAAGCGCTGCAGGCTCAGGAAGGCGATGATGAGCGGGATGATCGACATCAGGGCGCCGATGATCACGTAGGTGCGGATCTCGGGGATCTGGTTCACCTGCGAGTTCCAGGTGTACAGACCGAGCGTGACGGGGAAGAGCGCCTCGTCGCGCAGCATGATGAGCGGCAGGAAGAAGTTGTTCCAGATGGCCACGAACTGGAACAGGAAGATCGTCACGAGAGCCGGGGTCATCAGCCGCCTGGCGAGGGTGAAGAACGTGCGCACCTCGCCGGATCCGTCGAGCCTGGCGGCCTCGAGCAGTTCGTCGGGCACGCTCGCCGCCGCGTAGATGCGGGCGAGGTAGACGCCGAACGGGTTCACGAGGCTGGGCAGGAAGACCGCCCAGAACGTGTTGGTGGCTCCCACCTGGCTGAAGATGAGGAACAGCGGCAGGGCGAGGGCCGTGGCGGGCACGAGCACGCCGCCGAGCACGACGTTGAAGATGAGCTCGCGGCCCGGGAAGCGGTACTTCGCGAGGGCGTAGCCGCACATCGCCGAGATGACGGTGCCGATGAGCGCACCGGCGCCGGCGTACAGGATGCTGTTGAGCATCCAGCGCAGGTAGATGCCGTCGTTGTAGGCGAAGAGGTTGCCGATGTTGGTGAAGAGGTCGAAGTCGGCGAAGAGCAGTCCGTTGCTCGACCCGAAGTCCTCGCGGCTCTTCGTGGCCGAGGTGAACAGCCACCACACCGGGAGCAGGAAGTAGATGGTCGAGACGAACATCACGATCATGGCGGCGGTGCGCGACATGAGCTTCTCGCGCGGGGCACCGCTGCCACGGCGCTTGGTCGAGCGCTCGGTGGACGGACGCTCGGCCGACGAGCCCGCCGTCTCGGGGGAGAGGGTGCGGCTCATTGCTCGGCCTTTCGCTGGGTGAACTTGAGGAAGGCGAACGACAGCGCGAAGGTCGCCAGGGCGAGCACGACCGACATGGCCGCCGCGAGGTTGACGTTCGGCACCGCGGAGGTGGCGTAGACCGCCATGTTGGGCGTGAAGGTGCTCGACACCGAGGCCGTGAAGCTGCGGAACACCTGCGGCTCGGCCAGCAGCTGCAGCGTGCCGATGATGGAGAAGATGGCCGTGAGGGTGATGGCGGGCACCACGAGCGGGATCTTGATGCGCAGCGCGATCTGCAGCTGGCTCGCGCCGTCGAGCTTGGCCGCCTCGTAGATCTCGGAGGGGATCGAGAGCAGCGACGAGTAGATGATGAGCATGTTGTAGCCCACGTAGACCCAGGTCACGACGTTCGCGATGGCCCACAGCACGAACTGCGGCGAGAGGAAGTCGAACGAGCTCGTGATCGCGCTGAGCGGCGACAGGTTGGGGGAGTAGAGGTAGCCCCACATGATCGCCGCGATCACGCCGGGAACGGCGTAGGGCACGAAGAAGGCGAGCCGGAAGAACTTCTTGCCCTTCACGAGCGGCGAGTCGAGCAGCAGCGCCAGGATGAGCGCGATGCCGAGCATCACAGGCACCTGCACGGCTCCGAACAGCAGCACGCGGCCGACGGCGCTCCAGAACGCGTCGTTCTGGAACACGGCGATGTACTGCGTGAGGCCGCCGAACACCTCGGTGGGCGGGCCGAAGGTGCCGTCGCGCTCCACCACGAGCAGCGACTGGTAGATGGCGTAGCCGATCGGCAGCAGGTAGAACAGCGCGAACAGCACGCCGAAGGGGGTGAGGAAGAACAGGATCGCCCTGACGTGCTTCACGCGGGTCTTCGAGCGCCGCTTCGGCGTCGCAGAGCCTGCTGAGCCCGCTGCGCCCTCGGCGCCGGGGGTGGGCCGGGAGCCGGCCACATCGACGGTGGTCACAGGAGTTCCCTCACTTCTTCTCGGTCGTTCCGGGCGCCATCGGTGGGGTCGCCCTCGCTGCCGCCCTCGGCCGGCACGCTGTCGAGGCGCACCACACGCACGCCGCCGGCGGGCACCGTGAGGGTGCCGTCGACCTCGCGGCCCTCGATCAGCTCGGTGCCCGAGGCCGTGAGCCCGGCATCCGCCAGGCCGTGGTTGATGGCGAACAGGTAGCTGCCACGCTCCCCGCGCCGCAGCACGATCTCGAGCCCGGCCGCGGCCGAGGCGGGGTCGGTCGCGACGCCGGCCGCCGTGGCGGCGGTGCCGAGCGTCTGGGCAAGACTAGCGGCGTCGAGGCTCGTGGCGAGGTACCAGGCGGTGCCGTCGCCGAGGCTGTTGCGCGTGATCGCCGGGGTTCCCGGCAGAGGCCCATCGAGGTAGGAGGCGAGCGTCTCGGCGGTCGTGGTGCGCAGCTTCTCGGTCCAGATCGTGGCGCGCGATCCGTCGTCGAGCTCGACGGACTCACCCATGTGGAGGGGGAAGAACTCCTCCGTCGAGATGCCGAGCAGCTCGCGGAGGGCGCCGGGGTAGCCGCCCGTGCGCACGCGGTCCGTCTCGTCGGTGATGCCGCTGAAGAAGGTGACCACGGCGTGACCGCCACCGGCCACGAAGCCGGTGAGGCCGTCGGCGACCGCATCCGACATGCTGTGCAGCGCGGGGACCACGACCAGGCGGTAGCCCGAGAGGTCGGCGCCGGGTTCGACGACGTCGACCGTCACGCCGTTGGCGCGGAGGGCGGCGTAGGCCCGGTGCACCTGGTCGAGGTAGGCCACCTCGACCGAGGGGTGCGAGTCGAGATCGGTGATCCACCAGGCCTGCCAGCCGAAGACCAGGGCGACCTCGGCCACCACGCGGCTGCCCGTGACCTCGGCGAGGCGCTCGAGGGTCTCGCCGAGGCTCACCACGTCGCGCCACACGGCGGTGTCGGTGCCGGCGTGGGGGAGCATCGCCGAGTGGAAGCGCTCGCTTCCCTGCACCGAGGCGCGCCACTGGAAGAAGCTGATGCCGTCGGCGCCGCGTGCCACGTGGGTGAGGGAGTTGCGGATCATCTCGCCAGGGCCCTTGGCGATGTTGAGCGGCTGCCAGTTGACGGCGCTCGTGGCCTGCTCCATGAGCATCCACGGTGCACCGCCCGAGAGGCCGCGCGTGACGTCGGCGGCGAAGGAGAGCTCGGTGGTGGGGTCGGCCAGGCGGTGGTCGAGGTAGTGGTCGTTGGCGATGACATCCATCTCGCCCGCCCAGCTCCAGTAGTCGAGGTTGCGGATGTGCGCGGCGACCATGAAGTTGGTGGTGGCGGGCACCGCGCTGTGGCGGCGGATGACGGCGACCTCGGCCCGGTACTGCGCGAGCAGCTGGTCGGAGGAGAAGCGCATGAAGTCGACGGCCTGCGCGGGGTTGCCGGTCGAGACGGTGAGCATGGGGGTGCCGATGTGCTCCCAGGCCGCGTACTTCTGGCTCCAGAACGCCGTGCCCCACGCCTCGTTGAGCGCGTCGAGCGTGCCGTACCTGGCTTCGAGCCAGACCCGGAAGGCCGAGGCGGAGACGGCGCAGTGGCAGTGCGCGTTGTGGCAGCCGAGCTCGTTCGAGATGTGCCAGAGCTTCACGGCGGGGTGGGCGCCGTAGCGAGCTGCGACCTGCTCGACGAGGCCGAGGGCGCGCTCGAGGAAGATCGGCGAGCTCGAGCAGTACGCCTGGCGGCCGCCCACGTGGCGGCGGGTGCCATCGGCCATCATCGGCAGCGTCTCGGGGTGCAGGGCGGCGAGCCACGGCGGCGGCGAGCTCGTGCCGGTGCCGAGGTTCACCCCGATGCCGTTCTCGTGCAGCAGGTCGAGCACGCGGTCGAGGCGGCTGAAGTCGAACTGGCCGGGCAGCGGCTCGAGCTGCGCCCAGCCGAAGATGTTGATCGCCACGAGGGTGACGCGGGCTTCGCGCATGAGCCGCACATCGTCGAGCCAGACGGATTCGCTCCACTGCTCGGGGTTGTAGTCGGCACCGTAGGTGAAACGGTGGTCGCTCGAGCTGATGAGCTCGGAGACGGCGGTTGTGCTCACGGGCGGGTTTCTCCTAGGACGATCTCTGTGAACGCTCCCAGACGAGATGCCGACAACTCCTCATCGAGAGTCTGTGAACGCTCCCAGAGTAAACATCCCGACGATTTCTTGTCAACTCGGAATCGGATCGGCCGTCATTCCAGCAGGGGATCCGGGAGGCATCGGCCTCCGGATGGGGCGCTGCCGCCGGTTCGCGGGGGCACCGCTAAAGTGGGGCCATGGTCGGCCGCCGAAAGGATTTCCACCGCGCGACGATCAACGATGTCGCCCGGGTGGCCGGCGTGTCGCGCGGCACCGTCTCGCGGGTGCTCAACGCCGAGGTCTACGTGTCGGATGCGGCTCGCTCCGCCGTCGAGGCGGCCATCGGCGAGGTCGGCTACGTGCGCAACGCCGCGGCCAGGAACCTCGTGACCCGCCGCTCGCAGGCCATCGGGCTGATCGTGCACGAACCGCACTCGCTCTTCCTCGAAGACCCCAACATCGGCAGCATCCTGCTCGGCATCAACTCCGCGCTCTCGGAGGCCGACTACCAGCTGGTCTCGCTCGTGATCGAGTCCGATCGCGACAGCAGCCGCGTGGCGCAGTACCTCAGCGGGGGGTTCGTCGACGGCGTCGTCATCATCTCCGCGCGCGCCGACGACCCGATCGGCCAGATCGTCTCGGTCACGGGCATCCCCGCCGCCTTCGTGGGTCACCCGTTCGACATCGAGGGTGTTCCCTTCGTGGGGATCGACAACGTCGCTGCGGCCCGCGGCATCACCGAGCGCCTCATCGGCACCGGCCGCTCACGCATCGGCATGATCGCGGCCGGGCTCGACCGCGACTCCGGCCGCGACCGGCTGGCGGGTTTCACGGCGGCGATGGGCGACCGGTTCGACCCCGAGCTCGTGGCGGAGGTGCCGCTCTACTCGCACGGCAGCGGCGTCGACGGCATGCGACTGCTGCTCGAGAACCGACCCGATCTCGACGGCGTGTTCGCCTCCTCGGACGCCTTGGCCGCCGGCGCGCTCGACGTGCTGCGGGAGGCGGGCCGCTCGGTTCCGGGAGACGTGGGGGTGGTGGGGTTCGACGACAGCGCCTGGGCCCTGCGCACCCAGCCGCCGCTCTCGACCGTGCACCAGCCCGCCGGCCAGCTCGGTCGCCGGGCCGCCGAGCTCGTGCTCGCGCAGCTGCGCGGCGAGGAGGTCGGCACCGACGGGCTGCTGCTCGACACGAGCATCGTCTGGCGCGCCTCGGCCTGAGTCCGGCCTCCCCGTGCACGCAGGTCAGCCCGCGCGGCGCCGCCCGTAGAGCGAGATGACGATCAGGATGATGGCGCCGTAGATGAGCTGCTGGATGTTGGCGCCCAGGTTGAGCACGGTCACGAGCGTCGACACCTGCCCGAGCACGAGCGCGCCACCCACGGTGCCCACCACCGAGCCGCGCCCACCGAAGATCGACGCGCCACCCACCACCACCGCGGCCACCGAGGCCAGCAGGTAGCTCGCGCCCATGGTGGCGGAGGCCTGCTGGTAGTAGCCCACGATCACGATGCCCGCGAAGGCCGCGAGCACGCCGCTCAGCATGTAGCCGGTGATCCGGATGCGGTCGACGGGCAGCCCCGCGAGCCTCGCGGTCTCGGCGGCCGAGCCCACCACGAAGAGCGAGCGGCCCCACCCGGTGAACGACAGCACGAGCTGCAGCACCACCATGAGCGCGAGCCCGAGCGGCAGCACGGCCGCCATGGTGACGCCGAGGATCGAGATCTTCGCCGAGGTGATGGCGATCACGAAGTCGGGGGTCACGGTGAGCTCGGAGAAGTTGAACGCGAGCAGGATCACCCCGAAGAGCAGCCCGTTCATGGCGATCGTGGTGACGATCGGTGTGAGCCCGAGCTTGGCGATCACGGCGCCGTTGAGGAAGCCGATGAGCGCACCGGCCGCGAGGGCCGCCACGAAGGCGCCGATCGGTCCGAGCGGCCCCACGAGGGTGAGGAACGCGAGCGCCGAGAAGCCGATGGTGTTGGGCACCGAGAGGTCGATGCCGGCCTGGATGACCGCGATGGTCTGCCCGAACGAGGCGATCGAGAGGATGATCGCGAACGTCGCCGTGCCGATGAGCGAGTCGACCGTGATGAGGTTGGGGCGGATGATGCCGCCGATCACGAACAGCACGAGGAACGCCACGAGCGGCCACACGCTCCGCGGCACCCGCGAGAGCAGGGAGGCGTGCGAGCCGCGGGTCGAGGCCTCGGGATCGGGCCCCGAGGGGGCGGCGAGCGGCGGGGTGGAGGTGGTGGTCACGAGCGTGCCCCCTTCGCGAAGAACGCGGCTTTGCGCCAGACGACGGGGATGCCGACGACGGCGACGATGATGAGCGCCGAGATCACGTACTGCCAGTACGAGTTGACGCCCGCGAAGAACAGCAGGTTGCCGATGAGGCCGAGGGTGCAGGCGGCGAGGATGGTGCCGATGATGCTGCCCCGCCCTCCCGTGAAGGCAGCTCCCGCGAGGGCCACGGCGGCGATGGACGAGAGCAGGTAGGGGTCTCCGGATCGCGGATCGCCCGTGACGGTGGAGGCGGCCAGCATCATGGCGCCGAACGAGGTGATGACCCCGGCGAGGCCGAACGCGAGCAGCTTGGTGAGGCGCGCGTTGAGGCCGGCGGCCCGCACGCTCTCCATGTTCGACCCGACCCCGTAGAGGTGGCGGCCGAACGCGGTGCGCTGCAGCAGCAGCCACAGCAGCACCGCCACCACGGCGAGCCACACGAGCGAGACGGGCACGAACGGCAGCAGCTCGCCGCTCGTGGCGAGGTAGAGCTCGGTGGTGATGCCGCCGCCCGGGCGGTCGAGCACCTCGCGGGCGAGCGAGCCGAAGATGAAGGCGCTCGCGAGGGTGACCGCGATGGCCGGCAGCCCCGCGTAGGCCACGAGGAAGCCGTTGAAGAGGCCGCAGGCGAGGCCGACCCCCACCGACATGAGGATGGCGACGGGCACCGGCACGCTCTCGAGCTGCACCGCGAACACCACGTTGCAGAGGCTCATGATGGCGCCGATGGAGATGTCGATGCCACCGACGAGCACGATGATGAGCTGGCCGAGAGCCACGAGGGCGAGCGGCACCACGAGGTTGGCCGCGGTCTGCAGCTGGAACCGGGTGAGCAGCTCGGGATTGATGATGACGTAGACGACGAAGAACACCACGAACGCGCCGATGGGGGCGATGGCGCCCTCGCGGCGGAGCCGCACGATGCCCGTTCCGTTCCAGACCCGCGAGGGGAGGCCCGCCGGGGTGGGTCTGGGGGTCGGCTTGGGAGTGGGGGTGGAGGTGGCGGCGCTCATCCGGCGGGCCTTTCGGTCGAGGTGGAGGCGTTCTGCGCCGCGATGCTGCCGGTGGCCCCCACGGCGGCGCCCACGATGTTGTCGGCGGTGAGCCGGTGGTCGATGAGCTCGTCGGCCACCTGGCCCTGGTAGAGCACCACCACGCGGTGGCACACGTGCACGAGCTCCTCGACCTCGGTGGAGAACCAGAGGATGCCGACGCCCTGCTTCGCGAGCTCCACGATGGCGCCGTAGAGCTCCTGCTTGGCGCGCACGTCGATGCCGCGCGTGGGGTCGTGCAGCAGGATGACGCTCCGCGAGCGGTCCATCCAGCGCCCGAAGACGAGCTTCTGCTGGTTGCCGCCCGAGAGCGATCCGGCGAGTTCGTTGGGGCCCCGGGTGCGCACCGAGAGTGCGCCGAGCACACCGTCGATCCACCCGCGCTCGCGGGCCAGGCGGGGGCGGCCGCCGAGCTGGTGGGCCCGGAACCAGGGGGCGAGCAGGTTCTCGCCCACACTCATCTCGAGCGCGAGACCCTCGCTCTTGCGGTCCTCCGGCACGTAGCCGAGGCCGTTCTTGACCGAGCGCACGGGTGTGGTGCGCGAGATGCGGCGGCCACCCACCGTCCACGAGTCGGCGACGGCCGGAGTGGCCCCGAAGAGCGCGCGCAGCAGTTCGGCCTGGCCGTGCCCCTGAAGGCCCCCGATGCCGAGGATCTCGCCCGCGCCGAGCGTGAGGTCGATGCCGTGGAGGCCCTCCGCCCGCAGGTTCGAGACCGACAGCGCCACGGCATCCGTGGTGCGCGGGGGAGGGGAGGGGAAGAAGCGCTCGGCCTCGCGGCCGGCCATCATCGAGATGAGCTCGTCGTCCGTCCAGCCGTCGCGCACGAACTCGCCCGCCACGAGGCCGTCGCGGAGCACCGTGCCTCGGTCGGCGATCTCGGCGATCTCGCCGAGCCGGTGGGAGACGTAGATCACGCTGCCGCCCTGGGCGGTGAGCTCTCGGATGCGGTCGAAGAGCCACGAGACGCCGGGCGGCGTGAGGGCCGAGGAGGCCTCGTCGAGGATGAGCAGTCGAGGGGCGCCGGCGAGCGCCCTGGCGATCTCGACGAGCTGCCGGTCGGCGAGCGAGAGGGTGCCCACGGCTGCGCGCGGATCGATGTGCGGCAGGTGGAACGACTCGAGCAGCGCCTTGGCCTTCACCACCGACTTCTTCTGCGAGAAGCCCCTGAGCGGTGAGCCGTCGGGCAGCGAGAGGTTCTCGGCCACGGTCCAGTCGGGCACGAGGGCGAGCTCCTGGAAAGCGCAGCGCACGCCCGAGAGCCGCGACTGCCGCACGCTGCCGGAGGCGAGCGGTTCACCGGCCACCGTGATGGTGCCGGAGGTGGGGGTCACGGCCCCCGCGAGCATCTTGGCCACCGTGCTCTTGCCCGCGCCGTTCTCGCCCACGAGGGCGAGCACCTCGCCGGGGTTGCAGTGGAAGGTGACGCCCTGCACGGCCTTCACCGGGCCGTAGCTCTTCACCAGGTCGGTGGCCACGAGCAGCGGCGCCGCCGAGGGGGTGGGGTCGGTCACGAAGGACTCCGTTCGGGAGAGGAAGTGAGGGCACGGATGCCGCGGCGACGCCTGAGCGCACGCCGCGGCATCCGTGCAGGGGGGTCGGGCCTACGAGCCGGAGTAGAACTCCATGACCTGGTCGAGCGTGAGGTCGAGACCGGGGAAGTCGTAGCCGAGCTGGAAGTTAGAGGGCTTGTCGGCGATGCAGTACTCGGCCGCGTTCTCCTCGGTGATCTCGAGCGGCGGGAAGTACTGCTCCCGCTCGATCTCCTCGCCCTCGAGCAGTGCTACGGCCTGCTCGAGGCCCTTCGCGTAGATGGCGGGCTGGCCGAAGACCATGTTGCCCGTGAGGCCCTCGGGGGCGTACTCGGCCAGGGTGCAGGCCTCGCCGTTGTAGCCCGAGCCGCCGACGACGGGCACGAACGGGAGACCGGCGGCCTTGAAGGCCTCCGGAACGCCCTGACCGCCCGTGAGGAAGGAGTAGACGCCGCCGATGTCGGGGTTCGAGCGCAGGATGTTCGACATCGCCTCCTGCGCGGTGGCCTCGTTCCAGCCGTTGGTGTCCTGCGCCACGACGGTGGCGCCGCCGCCCTCGAGCGTCTCGATCACGCCGGGCATGGTGCCCTCGTTGAGCGGCACCCCCGCGAGGCCCTCGAGCACGGCGATGTTCTTGTCGTCGCCGAGGTTCTCGAGCAGCCAGTCGGCGCCGATGGTGCCTGCGCTGCCCCAGTCGGTCGAGACCACGTAGACGTCCTCGCTGTCGTACGGGCCGCCGTTGGCGATCACCGGGATGCCCTGCGCGGTGGCCTGGGTGATGGCGGCATCCGCGCCGGAGGAGGAGGCGGGGTCGAAGAGGATGAGGTCGACGCCGTCGGCGATGAGGTTCTGCATGGCCGCGTTCTGCTGCGCGGCGTCGTTGTCGTTGGTGCGGACGATCTTGAGCTCGACCTTGTCGGCGTACTCGGGCGAGGCCGCGAGGGCCTGCAGTGAGGCGAGGCCCATCTCGCGCCAGGCCTGGCCGCCGAGGGGCTGTTCGAAGCCGATCACGAACTTGCCGTCGTCGCCGCCGGCATCCGCGCTCCCGCCGCCTTCGGCGGGGGCGCTCGTGCAACCGGCGAGAAGGGCGAGCGACGAGGCGGCCGCGAGCAGTGCGGCCCCCTTCGCGAAGCGGTCTGTGCGCTGTGAGTGCATGATTTCTCCCTTGAAATCGAGTGGGTGATCGGGACACTAGCGCAAAAATGGCAGCGCTACCAGTAGCGCTGCCAAATCTCGCCCCCAACCGATATGAAGGAGAGTGCGCGAAAGGGTCAGGGCCCTCGGAGGTCGGCGATGACGGCACGCGCCGCGCGGTCGCCGGAGACGAGCGCGCCCTGGATGGACGCCGTGTCACGGTGGTCGCCCGCGAGGTAGAGGCGGGGGCCGACCCGGGGCGGGCGAGCCCGCAGGGGCGGTGGTTGAGCGGGGAGGGCGTGCGGGACGTCGTCGCGGCGGAGCAGCCTCCACGCCCCGACACCGGCCCCGGCGCCCCAGATCTCAGCCAAGTGGGCCCTTACGGATCGCTCGTCAGGAGCCGCGGCATCCGACCCCGGCAGCAGGCAGGTCGCCTCGATCAGGTGCTGCCCCGCCGGCGCATAGCTAGGCGCGGTGTGCGAGATGACCGCCGTGTTGACCACCGGCCCCCGTCGACGTCCGTCGACGGCCAGCATCCCGGATGCGGTGGGCGGCTCCTCCGCGTGGAACCACCAGGTCTGCAGGCCCCGCGTCGCGCGCTGTGGCGTTCCGGTCAGCCCGGCGGCGGCCTCCGGGCCGACCGCCACCACCACGGAGCCCGCCCGCAGGGTGTCGGCCCCCTCGACGTCGACGTCGACTCCCCCGGGCAGCGCGCGCACCCGTCGCACGGAGTTCTCCAGACGGATGTCGACCGAGAGCGCCCGGGCGCGGGTCGCGAGCTGCAGCGGAAGGGCCTGGATGCCCCGCTCGGGCAGGCCGGGCGACCCGAGCGCGAACAGGCGGACGAGCATCCGCACGAACGCATCCGAGGTGTCGAAGCGCGCATCGGCGATGACGCCCGACAGGAAGGATTCCAGCACCTCGTCGCGAAGCGGCCCCGAGAACCCGGCTCGATCCCACCCCTCGCGCACCGTGCGGTCGGATCCGTGGAGTGCTCGCCCGGGCGCGACGAGCGCGGGTGCGATCCAGCGCGCGAGACCCACGATCCCGCGCGGGGAGATGAGGCCGCTCCGAAGCGACGCCACGAGGCTCGTGGGGTGGCGCCGCGGATCGGCGATCGCGACGAGTCCGCGCTCGCGCCGCACCTGCACCCCGGCCGGGAAGCTCCGCATCCGGAGTGCCCGGGCGTCGGTCCACGTCCGGATCGCGGGATAGGCCGGGTTCAGCACCTGGAAGCCGCGATCGAGCAGGAAGCCGTCGATCGCGTCGGTGCGCTGCCGCCCCCCGACGTCGTCGCCGCCCTCGACGATGACGACGCCGTACCCCTCCTGTGCCAGTCGGATCGCCGCCCGCAGTCCGGCCAGACCAGCGCCGATGACCACCACGTCGTGCTGTGAATCCGTTGCCACGGTCGTCATCCGTTCTCGTGTGGTGGGAGACCCAGGACGATCAGAACGACGATGGCCCATGTGAGCGCCGAGAGCGCCACGGTCATGACGGCGACATCGCTCGGCCGGGCCGCCCGGGGGCGGCGCCAGGCGATCCACCAGCCGATGGCGGCCACCGCCAGAGCGGCGATCGTGACGATCCGCACACCGGAGGCGGGTGCGCCGGACGTGATCGTGGCGCCGATCTGCGCGAAAGCGATGACGCCCCAGGGCACGATGCCGAGCACCGCGGCCCAGGCGGTCGGCCGGCGCCGGCGCGGCGACGACCCGTCGTCGATCCCCAGCAGGCACACGCTCCCCGCGCCGAGGGCGAAGAGGGGGATGAGTTCCACCGGGTCGGCGATACCGTTCAGCCGGGCGATCAGGAAGATCAGGATGCCGAGCCCCTGCGACCACCCCGCGACCACGAGTGCACCCGGCCTCGCGGCCTCCGCCCTCGCGGCCCGCGGCCGCGCTCCGGCCGCGGCGAGCGCGTGCGCCGCGGCGCCGCCGAGCAGCATCGCGACGAGCGCCCAGCCGAGATCGACCGCCCCCAGCGAGGTGGTGACCGTCCGCTCGCCGTCGCGGAAGACGGCCTCGATCGGCAGGGCGACGACCCGCGCCGTGCCGATGAGCACGACCATGAGCACCACGGCCTGGACCGAGTAGATCAGGCTCGCCCAGCCCGTCGCGGTGCGCATCGTCGTGGCTGCCATGCTCCGACGATATCCGGATGACGCGGATTGTCGTTGACGGATGCCGCCCGCGACGATACCGTGGGGATGGCAGCGCTGCCAGTAGCGCTATCAGTCGCACTTCGCTAGTGTGATCGAATCGTCGCAACGACGCGATAGGAGACGATGTGACCCTCACACCCGACGTGGAGATCCGTACCCGCAGCCACCGCATCGGCTGCATCGGAGCCGGTGCCATCATGGCCGACCAGCACCTCGAGGCCTACCGCCTCGGTGGGTTCCCGGTCGTGGCCATCGCCTCGCGCACGAAGGCCAACGCGCAGGCCGTCGCCGACAGGTACGGCATCGCCACGGTGCACGACACCCCCGACGACCTCATCGCCGACCCGTCGATCGAGATCCTCGACATCGCGTATCCGCCCGACCTGCAGCCGGCCCTCATCCGTGCCGCGCTGAAGCAGCCGCACATCAAGGCGATCCTGGCCCAGAAGCCGCTCGCCCTGAGCCTCGACGAGGCCATCGCGCTGCGCGACGAGGCGGCGGCCGCGGGCAAGCCGCTCTCGGTCAACCAGAACATGCGGTACGACCAGTCCATCCGCTCGCTCAAGCAGCTGCTCGACGAGGGGGCGCTCGGCGACCCGGTGTTCGCGCAGATCGACATGCACGCGGTGCCGCACTGGCAGGGCTTCCTCGAGGGCTACGACAGGCTCACCCTCTCGAACATGAGTGTGCACCACCTCGATGCGCTGCGGTACCTCTTCGGCGACCCGAGCGAGATCAGCACCGTGGTGCGGCAGGATCCGCGCACCGAGTTCGAGCACGAGGACGGCATCGTGGTCTCGACCCTCCGCTTCCCGGGCGACGTCCTGGCGCTCAGCGTCGAGGATGTCTGGGGCGGCCCCCGCGAGGAGGGCTTCGACGACGACTTCTTCATCAAGTGGCGCGTCGAGGGCACGCGCGGCGTGGCCACGGGCACCATCGGCTGGCCGAACGGCACGCCCTCGACCATCCGCTACGCCTCCGCCCTCACGACCGACGGCAAGTGGGTCGAGCCCACGTGGGAGACCCATTGGTTCCCGCACGCCTTCATCGGCGTGATGGAGCAGCTGCAGCACGCCGTCGAGACCGGCGCCGCCCCCGAGCTCTCGGTGGCCGACAACGTCAAGACGATGGCGCTCATCGAGGCCGGCTACCGCTCGGTCGCCGAGAAGCGCCCCGTGCGCCTCGACGAGTTCACCCTCTGACCGGGCCCGGCCCCCGCCCACTTCGCTTTTCACCCACGAACACGACCACCGGACAACAAGGAGCAACGACGCCATGATCCAGCTGGGCATCTTCACCGCCTACTACCCCTACGACCTCAAGACCACCGCCGAGAAGATCCGCGCGCAGGGCTTCAACACGGTGCAGCTCGACCTGCACTTCAAGGATCTCGACCTGAGCGCCGGCCAGATCACGAAGGAGAAGGCGAAGCTGGTCAGCGACACCTTCCGCGATCACGACCTGCCGATCTCGGCCATCTCGGGCTACACGAACATCGTGCACCCCGACCCCGAGCGCCGTGCGGCCAACGTGGCGTACCTCAAGGAGATCATCCGCAACGCGCGCAACTTCGGCTCGAAGTACGTCATCTCGGAGTCGGGCACCTTCAACCCCGACAGCGAGTGGGACCACGACCCGCACAACCGCTCGGAGGACGCCTACGAGCAGGTGCGCACGGTGCTCGCCGAGCTCGCCCAGGAGGCCTACGACCACGGAGCCACGTTCCTCCTCGAGACCTACGTGAACAACGTCATCGGATCGGTGCGCGAGACCGTGCGCGTGTTCAACGACATCCGCACCCCCGGCCTCGAGCTGCTCATGGACCCCACCAACTACTTCGACGCGACCAACATCGACGACCAGGCGCTCGTGCTCAACGAGGTCTTCGACACCCTCGGCGACCGCGTGCGCGTGGCCCACGCCAAGGACGTCAAGCGCGCAGGCGACGACAAGAGCGAGAAGCACGCCGACATCGGCGACGACGACGCCCTGGCCTCGCACACCTTCCGCGGCGTCGGCGAGATCGAGCTGCCGGCCGCGGGCCTCGGCTCGCTCGACTACGAGCTCTACCTGCAGCGGCTCTCGGAGCAGAACCCCAACGCGCCGCTCATCATCGAGCACCTCGACGAGTCGGACATCCCCCGGGCCAAGCAGTTCGTCACGGATATCCTCAAGAAGTACACGATCTAGCCGGTATCGGGGAGCGGGACGAGAGGGAGAGACGTGCAGCAGAAGGTAGCGGTCATCACGGGAGCGGGCGGCGCACTCGGGCGGGCGACGGCGTTGCGGCTGGGGGCGGACGGCTTCGCCGTGGGTGTGCTCGGCCGGGCGAGCGACGACCTGTCCGAGACGGCGGCGCAGCTGGAGGCCGAGGGAGTGCCGGTGCGGGTGCTCGAGGTCGACCTCCGCGACGCCGCGGCGATCGAAGCGGCGATCACCTCGACCGAGGCCTCGTTCGGCCCCATCGAGGCGCTCGTGAACAACGCCGCGATCTACCCGTCGACACCCTTCCTCGAGATCCCGCTCTCCGAGTACGACGACGTGGTGACGGTCAACCAGCGCGGTTACTTCTACACCGCACAGGTCGCCGCCCGAGGCATGGTCGCTCGCGGCCGCGCCGGGCAGTCGGCCGGTGCCATCGTGAACGTGGGCTCGATCACCTGGAACGGCGGCTGGTCGAACCTCGCCAGCTACGTCTCCACCAAGGGTGCCGCCGTGGCGCTCACGAGGGCGCTCGCCCGCGAGCTCGGCGAGTTCGGGGTGCGCGTCAACGCCGTGGCCCCCGGCGCGTTCCCCACGAAGGCCGAGGAGATCCAGGGCGATGCGGCCGAGTACTCGGCGCACGTGATCGAGCACCAGGCGCTCAAGCGCCGGGGTGCGGATGCCGAGCTCGCGGCCGTGGTCTCGTTCCTCGTGGGCCCCGACTCGTCGTTCGTGACGGGGCAGACCATCAACGTCGACGGCGGCTGGGTGATGAAGTGATGGACGTCTTCGGATTCGACCTCACCCGCGAGCAGCTCGCGGAGCGCACGGGCGACCTCTCGGCCGTGGCCGGCATCCGCCAGGTGGTGCTCGACAACGGGGTGGAGCGGGGCGTGCGCGCCATCGACCTGCGCACCGCCGCCGGCCTCGAGCTCGAGGTGCTCGTGGACCGTGCCTTCGACCTCGGCTCCGCCCGCTTCAAGGGCGTGCCGCTCGGCTGGCGCTCGGGCAACGGCTTCCGCCACCCCGGCCTGCACGAGCACAACGACGAGGGTGGCCTCTCATGGCTGCGCGCCCTCGACGGCCTGCTCGTCTCGGGCGGCCTCGACCACACGCTCTTCGGCGGCGAGGTCGACGCCACGCGCTACAACTACCCGCCCAAGCAGAGCGTGAGCCACGGTCTGCACGGCCGGCTGACCGCCATTCCGGCGCGACTGCTCGAGGCCCGCGAGGTGCCTGGTGCCGTGGTGGACGGCGTGGCCGGGACCCCCGTGCTGCGCGTCGTCGGCGAGGTCGTGCAGGCCACCTCGTTCGGCGAGCACCTGCGGCTCACCCGCACCATCGAGCTCGACTTCGACGGCCGCGAGATCCGGTTGCACGACGTGGTCGACAACCTCGGCTTCGAGCCCACGCCGCACATGTTCCTCTACCACCTCAACTTCGGCTGGCCCTTCGTCGACGAGGGCACCGAGTTCGTGGCCCCCATCGCCTCGCGGCTCTGGACCTCCGACTCGGTGGCCGAGCAGGGCTTCTCGTACCGCACCCTGCCCGCCCCGCAGAAGGGCTTCGTGGAGCAGGTGTACGAGCACGAGCTCGTGGCCGGCCCCGACGGCGACCACCGGGTGGCACTCCTCGCCGCCGACGGCTCCCGCGGAGTCGAGGTGAGCTGGGCCTCGGCCGGCATGCCGCACTTCTTCGAGTGGCAGAACCTGCGGAGCGGCCAGTACGCCGTGGGGCTCGAGCCCTCCACCCACCACGTGGACGGCGATGGCGCGGCGCGCGACGACGGCTCGATGGTGTTCCTCGAGCACGGCGAGAGCCGCGAGTACCGCACCCGCATCCGCGTGCTCGAGGGCCGCGCCGAGACCGAGGCCGTGCGGGCCGCCATCCGCGCCATCGCGCCGCAGCCCGAGTAGAGGCCGTGCCGTGCTCCGCCCACCACCGAATCACTGTAGAATGTTAGCGCTGCCATCCGTTTCTCGCGGAGGTCGCCCCCCGACGACGAGGATCCACGCATGAGCGACTCACTCCCCACCGAGGCATCCGCCGCTCCCGAGGTGCTCTCGGGCATCCGCGTGCTCGACTGCTCGATCGCCATGGCCGGCCCGTTCGCCGCCCAGCGGCTCGGCGACCTCGGCGCCGACGTCATCAAGGTGGAGCCCACCACGGGCGAGTGGCAGCGCCACGCGGCGGCCGGCGGGGCCACGGGCAACCGGATCAACGTCTCGTTCCTCTCGCTCAACCGCAACAAGCGCTCCATCGGTGTCGACCTCAAGTCGGCCGAGGGCAAGGAGATCCTCTACGAGCTCGTGAAGACGGCCGACGTCTTCCTGCAGAACTACCGCCCGGGCGTCGCCGCGCGACTCGGCGTGGACTACGAGACGCTGCGCGAGCTCAACCCCTCGCTCGTCTACGTCTCGATCTCGGGCTACGGCGAAGACGGCCCGTACCGCAACCGGCCGGGGCAGGATCTGCTGCTGCAGGCCATGAGCGGCGCCATGCTCTCGGCGGGCAGCCACGGGCATCCGCCCGCCCCCGCCGGCCAGTACCTTGTCGACGCCGTCACCGCCTCGACCGCGTTCGAGGGAGTGCTCGCCGCGCTGTTCCACCGCGAGCGCACCGGCCAGGGGCAGCTCGTCTCGGTCAACATGCTCGATGCCATCACGACGCTGCAGATGCAGGAGCTCTCGGTGTTCACCGTCGGCGGCGTGCCGCAGACGCGCGGCGCCGAGCCGCACGCCCACGTCTACATCCGGGCGCCCTATGGCACGTTCTCCACCACCGACGGCTACATCGCGCTCGCCATGCCCGACCTCAACACGCTCGGCGAGGTGCTCGACGAGCCGTTCTTCCTGGGGCTCGACACCGAGACCGACAGCTGGAAGCACCGCGACGAGATCTTCGCGCGCACCGCAGCCCGACTCGCCACGGAGTCGTCGGAGCACTGGCTCGCCGCCCTCTCGGCCGTGGGCATCTGGGCCGGCCCCGTCTACGACTACCAGGCGCTCGTCGACGACGAGCAGATCAAGCACAACGGCACCTTCATCGAATACGAGCACCCCACCGAGGGGCTCGTGAAGACTCCCGGATTCCCGTACAAGCTCTCGGAGACGCCTGCGCGCATCGACAGGGGTGCGCCGCTCACGGGCGAGCACACCCGCGAGATCCTCGAAGAGCTGGGGTACGGCGACCGGGCCGAGGCGCTCATCGGCGCGGGCGTCGTGGCCGCCGAGCCCGAGCCCGAGCCCGAGCCCGAGGTCGAGGTCGCGGCCGCGGGAGCCGCCGCCGAGTCTGGTGCTGCGCCGGCTGTGCTCGACGGCGCACCCGTGCCCGCCGGGGAGCGGGCGTGACCTCCTACCGCGGCATCACCTGGGACCACCCCCGCGGGCGCAACGCCCTCGAGGCAGCGGCCCGGGATGCGGCGGCTCGGCAGGCCGCGGGCTCCGGGGGTGTCGACATCACCTGGAGCGCGCACTCGCTCGAGCACTTCGAGTCGCACCCCATCGACGATCTCGCGGCCAACTACGACCTCATCGTGCTCGACCACCCGCACCTCGGCGAGGCGCTCGAGAAGCACTCGCTGCAGCCGATCGACGCGGTGGTGGGAGCGGCGCGCATCGAGCGCTGGTCGCGCGAATCGGTGGGGCCCTCGTTCGACTCCTACTCGGCCGACGGCTACCAGTGGGCGGTGCCGCTCGACGCGGCCACCCAGGTGGCGGTGCACAGCACCACCCTGCTCGACCCCGCCGAGGTGCCGACCACCTGGCACGAGGTCGAGTCGCTCGCCGGCCGTGCCCCCGTAGCGCTCTCGCTCGCCGGGCCGCACGCCTTCCTGAGCTTCGCCTCGATCTGCGTGGCGTTCGGCGAGGAGCCGGGGCGGCGGCCGGGCACACCGCTCATCTCGAGCGAGACCGGATCGCGTGCGCTCGAGCTGCTGCGTTCGATCGGATCGCGGGCTCCCGAGGGAACGGCCGCGCAGAACCCCATCGCCCTGCTCGAGCGGCTCTCGGGGGCGGGCGGATCCGACGCATCCGACTCCTCGGGCGGATCCGCATCCTCGCGTGCATCCGGCCCATCAGGCGCGTCCGGTGACATCGCCTACATCCCGCTCGTCTACGGCTACGTCACCTACTCCTCGCCCACCGTGCGCTTCGTCGACGCGCCGGCCGGCTCGCCGGGCGGGCGTCGCGGATCGACGATCGGCGGCACGGGTCTCGCGGTGAGCGCTCGCTGCGAGGTGACCCCGGCGCTCGTCGAGCACATCGACTGGCTCATGTCGGCCTCCACGCAGACGGGCTTCATCCCGCAGCACGATGGACAGCCCTCTGCGCGCGCCGCCTGGGACGACGCCGAGGTCGACGCGGCGAGCCACGGCTTCTACCGCTCCACGGTCCGCACCATCGACGAGTCGTGGGTGCGCCCGCGCTACAACGGCTACATCCCGTTCCAGACCGAGGCCTCCGCCATCGTCCGCTCGGTCGTGGCGGGGGAGACCTCGATCGAGAGCGGCCTCACCGTGCTCCAGAAGGCGTTCGACGCCTCGAACGCCTCCGTCATCGAAAGGGTCTGACATGACCGATTCCGCCACGCCGCCGGCCACCGGCACCCCCGAGATCGTGCTCGAGCTCGACGCGCAGGTGCTCACGATCACGCTCAACCGGCCGCAGAAGCTCAACGCGGTGACGCAGGAGATGTCGGATGCGCTCGTCGAGGCCGCCGAGTGGGCCAACGACTCGGATGCGGTGCGCGCCGTCGTGCTCACGGGTGCGGGCGAACGGGCGTTCTGCGCGGGCTCCGACATCCGTCAGCTCGACAAGTACGCCACACCCTGGGACTTCCGCAACCGCGCCGACTACTGCGACGCCCTGCGGCTGCTGCGCAAGCCCGTGATCGCGGCCGTCAACGGCTACGCCTTCGGAGGAGGGCTCGAGACGGCGCTCACGTGCGACATCCGCCTCGCCTCCACCACGGCGTCGTTCGCGGCGCCCGAGATCAAGCTCGGCTGGATCGGTGGCGGTGGCATGAGCACGTTCCTCGGCCACTCCATCGGTGCGAGCAATGCGGCTCTCATGCTCATGACGGGCGATCCGATCGACGCCCAGCGTGCTCTCACCTGGGGGCTCGTCTCCGAGCTCGTGGAGCCCGCAGGCCTCGTGGCCAGGGCGCAGGAGCTCGCGCGCACCATCGCCTCCCGCCCGCCCATCGCGGCCGAGACCGCGAAGGCCAATCTGCGCGCGGCCTACAACCTGCCCCAGGACCAGGCGATCGCCTACGAGCGCGACCTGCAGACCGTCACCTTCGCCACCGAGGACGCCGCCGAGGGCCGAGCCGCCTTCGCCGAGAAGCGCGCCGGCACCTTCCACCGCCGCTGACCCGGCCGCCAGAACCCTAGGAGAGCACCATGACCGAGACAGCCAGCACCGGGCCCACCAGCGCCGAGCCCACCAGCGCCGAGACCACCACCGCCGAGACCGGCGCCGCCGAGACCACGGCCGCGCACTGGGCCGGCACCGCGGCCGAGGCCCTGCCCGCCGACGGCTACGCCGGCACGCTCCTCGGGCGGGTGTGGGACCCTGCGGTCGAGGGGCCGTCGCCCGTGCTCATCCGCGAGGACGGCGTCTTCGACCTGAGCGCCCGGTTCAGCACCGTGAGCGCGCTCGCCGAGACCGCCGACCCCGCCGCCGAGGCCCGTTCCGCCGCCGAGGGTGCACCCCGGCTCGGGAGCTTCGACGAGATCTACGCCAACACCCCGCCCGCCTCGCGCGACGGCGCCCGCCCGTGGCTGCTCGCCCCCGTCGACCTGCAGACCCTCAAGGCGGCAGGGGTCACCTTCGCCATCAGCATGATCGAGCGCGTGATCGAGGAGCGGGTGAAGGGCGACGCGGAGGCGGCGGCGAGCATGCGCGACAGCATCCTGGCCGAGATCGGCACCGACCTGCGCGAGGTGAAGCCCGGTTCCGAGGCGGCCATCGCCCTCAAGAAGTACCTCGTGGGCGAGGGGCTCTGGAGCCAGTACCTCGAGGTCGGCATCGGCCCCGACGCCGAGATCTTCACCAAGGGCCCCACCCTCTCGGCCATGGGCACGGCCACGCAGGTGGGAGTGCTCTCGACCTCGAAGTGGAACAACCCCGAGCCCGAGGTCGCGCTGCTCATCGACTCGACCGGCCGCATCGTGGGGGCGACCCTCGGCAACGACGTGAACCTGCGCGACGTGGAGGGCCGATCCGCTCTGCTGCTGCCGAAGGCCAAGGACAACAACGCCTCGTGCGCGCTCGGCCCGTTCATCCGACTCTTCGACTCCGAGCCGGGAGGCTTCGGTCTCGACACCGTGCGCGCTCTGCACGTCACGCTCGAGATCGACGGCGACGACGGCTTCCACCTCGACGGCAGCTCCCGCATGGCGGAGATCAGCCGCGACCCGGTGGAGCTCGTGGGGCAGCTACTCGGCCCGCAGCACCAGTACCCCGACGGCGCGCTGCTCATGCTCGGCACCATGTTCGCCCCCATCGTCGACCGTGACGAGCCCGACCGCGGCTTCACGCATCACACGGGCGACATCGTGCGGATCTCGGCGGCCGAACTGGGTAGTCTGGTCAATCAGGTCGAGGAGAGCGAGAGGTGCGAGCCGTGGGAGTTCGGGATCCGCTCGCTGATGAGGAACCTGGCGAGGCGGCAGCTGCTGTGACTCCTCCGCGCGTGGCGGCCTCGAGGCGCTCGACCAACACGGTCACGCTCGAAGACGTGGCGCGCCATGCGGGTGTCTCCCCGCAGACGGTCTCGCGCTCCATCCGCACCCCCGCCCTCGTCTCCGAGTTCACCCTCGAGCGTGTGCGCTCCTCCATCGACCAGACCGGCTACGTGCCCAACCTGGCCGCCTCCAACCTCGCGTCGAACCGCAGCATGACGGTGGCGGCCATCATCCCGGCCATCTCCGCCTCCGTGTTCGCCGACGCGCTGCAGGGGCTCGAGCAGGTTCTCGCGCCGGAGGGCTACCAGCTCTTCATCGGCTCCACCGGTTACCGGCCGGCCCACGAGGAGGCGCTCGTGCGCGCGTTCCTCGGCCGCCGCCCCGACGGCATCTTCATCGTGGGCACCAACCACTCGCCGGCCACCGACCACCTGCTGCGCGAGTCGAAGGTGCCCGTGGTCGAGGCCTGGGATCTGAGCGACGACCCCGTCGACAGCGTCGTGGGCTTCTCCAACCGGGAGGCGATCCGCGCGGTGGTGGAGTTCGCCATCGAGCGCGGCTACTCCCACCCCACCTTCGCCGGATCGCTGCAGCGCGGCGACTTCCGCGCCACGGCCCGACGCGCGAGCTTCGAGGAGTCGGTTGCGGCCCTGCTGCCCGGCGAACCCGTGCGGGTCGTCGACTCCGGCACGGCCACGGTCGACTACGAGACCGGCAGGCGGCTGCTCGACGAGGCGCTGCGCGCGCATCCGGAGACCGACGTGCTCATGTTCGCGAGTGACGTGTTCGCGGCCGGCGCTCTGCTCGAGTGCACGCGGCGGGGTCTGCGGGTGCCCGAGGACATCGCCATCACGGGATTCGGCGACTTCGAGATCGGTCGCCACCTCGTGCCGACACTCACCACCGTGGCCGTGCCCAACCGGCAGATCGGCACCGTGGCGGGCGAGGTGCTGCTCGCCCGCATGAACAACCGCTCGACCGCGACCTCGGCGGTCGACCTCGGCTTCTCGGTGGTGGCGCGCGAGAGCGCGTAGCCGCCCTTCCCCTTCTTCCACGTTCCCCTCTCCCACTCCACGCCTCCCCCCCTCACCTGAAGGACATGAAAATGTTGACCACGACGGATCCGCGTACCGGTGTTAGCGCTGCCACCGACCTCGAGCCCACGAGCACGGAGGGCGTCGACACGATCGCCCGCTGGGCGGAGGGCGCCGCCCACGAACTGCAGAGCAGGGGCCGCGAGTTCCGCGCGCAGCTGCTCGACGCCATGGCGGCGGAGGTGCTGTCGTCGCGCGACGAGCTCGTGGCCACCGCCGACGCCGAGACCGGCCTCGGCATCGCCAGGCTCACGGGCGAGGCCGGCCGCAGCGCCTTCCAGTTCTCGCTCTTCGCCGAGGCCGTGCGCGAGGGCTCGTTCGTGGAGGCCGCCATCGACCACGCGGGCGACACCCCGCTCGGCCCCGGACCGGATGTGCGGCGCATGCTCGTCTCCATCGGCCCGGTCGCGGTGTTCGGCTCGAGCAACTTCCCCTTCGCCTTCTCGGTGCTCGGCGGCGACGTGGCGTCGGCCATCGCCGCGGGCTCGCCCGTGGTGGTCAAGGCGCACGGATCGCATCCGCTCACCTCGCGCCTGTCCTACGAGGTGCTGCTGCGGGCGGCGCAGAGCGTGGGCGCCCCTCGGGGCACCTTCGGCATCGTCTACGGGCAGGTCGCGGGCGTCGACCTCGTCAAGCACCCCGCCATCAAGGCCGCGGGCTTCACCGGGTCGCTCGGTGCAGCCTCTGCCCTGCAGAAGGCCATCGACACGCGGCCCGATCCGATCCCCTTCTTCGGCGAGCTCTCGAGCATCAACCCGCTCGTGGTGTCGCCGGAGGCCGCTGCCGTGCGCGGCGGTGAGATCGCCACGGGGCTCTTCACCTCGTACACCGGATCGGCCGGTCAGCTCTGCACCAAGCCCGGCATCGCCTTCGTGCCGGCGGATGCGTCGGGGCAGGCGATCGTGGATGCGCTCGCCTCGCTCACGCGCGAGGCGCCTGCTCAGGTGCTGCTCAACGGGCGCATCCGCGGGTCGTTCGACGAGATCGAGGGGCGGCTCACGGCGGCGGGCGCCTCCGAGCTGGCTCGGGGTGTGGAGGCGCCGGCCGATGCGCCGGAGGGCTTCAGTGTGGCGCCGACCCTGCTCGAGACGTCGGCGGCCACGCTCGACGAGTCGCTCGCGGAGGAGTGCTTCGGTCCGCTCATCGTGGTGGCGCGGTACACGAGCTTGGACGAGGTGCGCGAGGCCTTCGGCCGCATCCCGCACTCGCTCACGGCGACGCTGCACGTGGAGGAGTCGGAGACGGATGTGGTGACCTCGCTCACGCCGACCCTCTCGGCGAACGCCGGTCGCGTCGTGTTCAACGGGTACCCCACGGGGGTGCGCGTCACGTGGGCGCAGCAGCACGGGGGGCCGTGGCCCTCCACGAACTCGCAGCACACCTCGGTGGGCGTCACCGCGGTGCGCCGGTTCCTGCGGCCGCTCGCCTGGCAGAACGCGCCGGCCGCCGCCCTCCCCGAGGAGCTCCGCGACGACTACACCGCCATCCCCCGCCGCATCGACGGCACCCTCCACCTGGCGGGCTGACGCAGCCCTGCTTCCCTCTGGTCGCGACGATCAGAGGGAGGCGGATGGGGGTGCGAAGAGGGCGGCCAGGCGGGCGAGGTCGGCCTGCACGAGGCGTGCGTCGGCGGCGAAGGCCTCGTCGGAGGTGCTGGGCAGCTGGAAGAGCGTGAAGACCACTTCGCTGCCGCCGTCGTTGGGCAGGATGCGCAGCGGGTTGTGGGTCACGGAGCCATCAGGCAGCACCACGTCGTGATCGAGGATCCCCTCGTCGACGGCCCCGGTGAACCGCACCTCCACGAGCCCCATCGGCGACTCCGTCACCCACCGCCCGCCCCCACCCGAGCCGTCGGGCTCCCAGCGGATGCCCGAGCTGAGACCCGCCGCCCACCGCGGCAGCTGCGCCGGATCGCCCGCCACGGCCGCGACCTCCGCGGGCGCGGCGTCGATCGACCGGGTGAGGTGCCGCACGTTCCACGTCATCCCCTGACGCTACGCCGTGCCGGCGAGTGCGTCACCCCGCACGCGGTCAGGCGTCGTCGGGCTCCGGGGTGTCCGGGGCGGGTGGGCGGCGGCGGATGCGGATGGGGCCGCGGGCGGTCGCCAGCTCGACCGGGGTGCTGCCCTGGGTGATGTCGACCTCGCCGCGGTCCACGAGGCGCTGCGCGGCCTGGCGGGCGGGCTCCATGAGCGGGCGCCAGTCGTCGGGGTCCACGGCACGTGCGGCATCGGAGGGGCAGATGGTGGAGGTGGCTGCGCGGCGGGAGAGCAGCTCGAGGATGGTCGTCTCGAGCCGCGCACCCACGTCGTCGCCGACGGGCTCAGGAGCGGGCATGATCCTCCTCGGCGTCGGTCTCTTCCTCGTCGAGGGCGGTGAGGGCCTCCAGGGCCTCGTGGGCGCGGGCGAGGCGGGCGGCGACGGGCTCCTCCCACCAGTACGGCCCGCGCTCGCCCAGGCCGTGCTTCGCGAGTCCCACGCGCTCGCGCGACGCCGCGACGGCAGGTTCGTCGCCGTGCCGCTTGGCCGCGCCCACTCCGGAGCGCCCTCTCCCCAGGTGCGACTTGAGCGCCATCACCACGTCCTCGGGCAGCGACGGGTCGGTGCGTCGCCAGCGCCGCCCGCCGATCACGAGCCAGCGCTCATCCTCGGTGGCAGCATCCTCCGCCGACTCCGCCGACTCCGCCATGCCGCACCTCCGAACCACGATCGCCGTCGACGCTACGCCCCGCCGCCCGCATCGCCCACCCTCCTGACCCCGCGCCTGGCATGCTGGAGGGATGTCTGAGGGAGAGCCGCCCATCGAGCTGACCGTCGAGCGGGTGCGCACGGGCGGCGGCATGGGGGAGCACTCGCTCGCGACCCGCGTCACGAAGGTCGTCACCCGCGAGGGAGAAGCGCAGGGCGCAAAGGGCCGGGACTTCGTGCTCATCGCCGGTGTGGGTGTCGCGGCCACGTACTTCGAGTTCCTCGCCCCCGCCCTCGCCAGACACGGTGACGTGTACGCGCTCGACCTCCCTGGCTTCGCCGGCATGAAGCGCCCCACCGCACAGCCCACCGCCGCCTTCTTCGCCGACCAGGTCGAGAGCGTGCTCGAGCACTACGGCCTCGAGAACCCCGTGCTCATCGGGCATTCGATGGGCACCCAGGTGGTGACCGAGGTGCTCCTCCGCCATCCCGAGTTCACCCACGGCGTGCTCGTGAGCCCCGTCATCAACGAGGCCGAGCGCACCCCCGCCGTGCAAGGCATCCGCTTCGCGCAGTCGGCCGTGCACGAGAGCCTGCACCTCATGCTCACGGCGCTCTCGTCGTACATCCTGTGCGGCGTGGTCTACTTCCTCACCGTGCTGCCGCACATGCTGCGCTACCGGCTGAGCGAGCGGATCGGGCTCGTCGAGGCCGAGACCCTGCTCATCCGCGGCGAGTTCGACCGCACCTCGCCCCGGCGCTTCCACTCGAGGCTCACGCGCTCGGCGCGGAGGGCGAGAGCGGTGCGCACGTGGGAGATCGGGGGAGCGGCGCACTCCATCATCAACGCGCACGCCGTGGGAGTGGCCGAGCTCACCGTCGCCCACGTCGACGGCTCGCTCGCCCGGCGCGGCCGCATGACGTCGTCGGAGGCGGCGGTGCCCCCGCCCAAGGTCGTCGACATCGCCATGGTGCTGGGCGCCACGGGCAGCCGCATCGCCGAATGGGTGAGCGCCCTCCGCGGCGACGAGGCCGGCGTGGGCCGAGCCAAGGCCGCCCACGCCAAGATCCTCTGGCGCGCCTTCGCCCCCTCCCGCGATAGGGGCTAGGCGGCCACGCGCCCGGGCTCGGGAGTCGCCGTCACCACCATCGGCGGGGCCTTCGACACGAGCAGCCACGCCGGCAGGATCGCCACGCACAAGAGCGGCAGCGCCACGAGACTCCCCGTCACCACGATCGCCAGGAACAGCGCGAGCCACCCGTCCCGACTGATCGCCAGCACGAGCCCGAGCACCCCGGCCGCCACGCACAGCGTGAGCGGCACCCCTGGCAGCACCAGATTCGCCAGGATGCCGAACGCCAGCCCCAGGAACACCGCCGGGAAGATGTGCCCACCCCGGAACCCGGCCGCCGCCGCCACGGCCAGCGCCACGAGCTTGACCGCGATGACGAGCAGCACCTGCCCCACCCCGAGCGACGACCGCGTCTCGAGCAGCTCGCCCATCTGGTCGAGCCCCTTGAAGAGCGTCAGCGGCCCCCCGAGCGCACCCAGGGCGCCGAGAACCACCCCGCCGAGCGTGATGTACAGAACGGGGTTGCCGATCCGATGGAAGAGCGGATGCAGCACCCTGAACACCAGGATGCACAGGATGCCGACACCCGCCGCGACCGTCGCGAGCACCGCGGCGCCCAGGATGTCGAGCTGCACCACGGTGTCGTAGGCGGGCAGGCCGAGCGCGAAGGTGGGTCGCGCGAGCAGCGTCATGGTGAGCGATCCGGCCCCGGCGGCCGCGAGCGGCAGGAACAGCCTGTCCCACAGCTCGCCGCCCGTCGGCAGCGCCGCCACGATGCCCGTGAGGATGAGCGCCGCCGCCACGGGCGTGCCGAACAGCGCGCCCACGGTTCCGGCCGCCGCGAGCATGACCGTGAGCTGCGGCGGCACCTTCGGCAGGAAGCGCGCCATCAGGGCCACGAACAGCCCCGCATTGATGGCGATGATGGGGCTCTCCGGGCCGAGGCTCACGCCTCCGGCGAGCCCGAGCACCGCCACGAGGGCGAGGGAGGGCAGCACCCTGAGCGGCTGCGGCGTGGAGATGAGCTCGGTGGTGGCGGAGTCCTGGCCGCCGTGGCCAGGCACGAACCGCACCACGAGCCCCACGGCGAGCCCGGTGAGGCTCAGCACCGCGAGGATGAACCAGCCGCTCGACGGATCGAGCCCGACCGCGGCCGGCAGCGCATCCCAGATGCCGTGCTCGAGCAGGCCGGCGAGCTGCTCGAGGCCGAACAGCACGAGTGCCGAGAGCACCCCGATCGCCACGGCCGGCACCGCGAGCACGAGCTGTCGACGCGTGGTGGGCCCGGATGCACCGCCGGCGGCCGCTGTGCCCCCCATGCCGCTCCCCGTTCAGACGCCCCTCGGAATGGACACCAGTATGGCGTCAGAGGGCCGGGATTGTCATCACGTGCGGCTGTCGTCGCCGACCTCGGCGGTGGAATCCGGCTTCTCCGGATCGTCGAGGTCCGGCCCGTCGGCGGGCTGCTCGATGCGCTCGAACTCGTCGATGAGCAGCGTCTCGGGCAGGAAGTGCCCCGTGCGATACGCCGCCCGGCCCGTCATGTGCGCCGAGGCGGGAGCGGTGAGCCCCTGGAAGAACACGATCGCCACCGCGAGCGTGACCGTGCCCACCGAGAAGTTCGAGATGGCCACATCCACCACGATGGCGATGAGCCCGAGGATCTGCGGCTTGGTGGCCGCGTGCAGCCGAGACAGCACGTCGGGGAACCGCACGAGGCCGATGCCTGCCGCGAAGCACATGAACGCCGAGAGCAGCACGAGCAGCACCGTGATGACATCGCGCACACCCACCCCGCTCACGCCGTCGAGGTCGAATCCCAGGTCGAGGTTCATGTGTCGTCCCTCGCGGAGACGAAGCGGGCCACGCTCACTGAGCCCACGATGCCGAACAGGGCGAGACCGAGCATCACGGGCAGGGTGTCGGTGTGCCCGTTGATGGCCATCTCGGCACCGAGCGCGCACATGACGGTCGCCACGAGAACGTCGGAGGCGATGATCCGGTCGAGCGCCGACGGCCCCTTGATGATGCGCCAGATGGCTCCGATGGCACCGACACCCATGAGGATCCCGGCGATGATGACGACGATGATCACGAGCGACCCCTTTCGGTGCCGGTGTCCGTGCCAGTGCCGGCGCCGGTGCCGTCGTCGGTGAGATCGATCGCGCCGGTTCCGACCCCGTACGGCGCCTCCGGATCGGGCACCGTCTCGATCTCGGCCCCCGCGGCGAGGGCGTCCTCCGACTTGCGCAGCCGCACCAGGTCGTCGTTCGACCCGGCCGCGAGGATGAGCCGCCGCTCGGTCGCGAGCACGGCCCGCCGCCGCGCCGGCAGCTCGTCGAGCGACGTGACGTCGAACGAGTGCAGGTAGAGGGTGGCGTTCTCGCGGTCGATGTCGAGCACGATCGAGCCGGGCACGAGCGCGATGGCCTCGGCCGTGAAGGTCATCACGAGATCCGACCGGGTGCGCAGCGGCACCGCGATGATCGCGTTCGAGGCCACGTAGCCGGGCTTCACGGCCACCCACGCGATCTGGATCGAAGCCACCACGATGTCGATGAGCAGCTTGGCCAGGAAGACCAGGGCACGCCACGGATTGATCCGCCCGCTCAAGCGCACGGCGGGCAGGAAGAACACCGCCGACACCACGAAGGCCAGCGCGACCCCCGTGATGAGCGCGAGCCACGTGAACTGCCCCCAGAGCAGCATCCACAGCAGCACGAGCCCGAGGAACGGCACGAGGCCGCTCGCGATGCGGGCGCGGAGCAGACGGGCGCGCGTGCGGGGGCTCACGGGGTGCTCCCCTCGAACACGGTGTCTGTGCCCTCGGGGAACACCGAGTCGACGTAGTTCTCGGGCGTCGCCACGTTGAACGCCGCGCGCTGCGCGAGGTCGAAGAGCGGACCGGCGAACACCGTGAGGCACAGCGTGAGCGCCACGAGCCCGGTGGTGGCGCTCACCATGAGCTTCGAGCGGCGCAGCCCTGTGTCGGAGGCGGTCGCCACGCCCGAGGGGGATCCGTTGGTGTCGTCCGGGCTCTCCTGCAGCGACTCCATGAGGGGTGACTCGTAGCCCTCCACGTCTTCCTTCGGCCGCCAGAACGCCATGTTCCACACGCGCATGAGGGCGTAGAGGGTGAGCAGCGAGGTGGCCGTGCCCGCCCCGATCATGACGTAGACGAGAGGGCTCGGGCTCGCAGCCCCCGCCTCGAACAGGCCGAGCTTGCCGAGGAAGCCGGAGAACGGCGGGATGCCGCCGAGATTGAGCGCGCCGAGGAAGAACAGGATCGCCACGAACGGCGCCTTCTTGAGCAGCCCGCCGAGCCGCGTGATCGACGTCGAGTGCCCCACCCGCTCGATCAGCCCCACCACGAGGAACAGCGCGGTCTGCACCAGGATGTGGTGCACGATGTAGTAGATCGTGGCCCCCGTGGCGAGCTCGGTGCCGATGGCGACACCGAAGATCATGTAGCCGATGTGGCTCACGAGGGTGAACGAGAGCAGCCGCTTCACATCCGCTTGCGCGATGGCGCCGAGGATGCCCACGATCATCGTCAGCCCGCCCACGATCAGCAGGGGAACCGCCAGGGGCACGTCGAAGAACAGCAGCTTGTCGGTGCGGATGACGGCGTAGACGCCGACCTTCGTGAGCAGCCCCGCGAACACCGCCGTGACGGGCGCGGGCGCGGTGGGGTAGCTGTCGGGCAGCCAGAACGAGAGCGGGAACACCGCGGCCTTCACGGCGAAGCCGATGAGCAGGGCGGCGCAGAGGATCATCTGGATGTCGAGCGGCAGGTCGCGCATGCGCTCGGAGAGCAGCGCCATGGTCACGGTGCCCGTCGCACCGTAGATGAGCGCGATGGCCCCGAGGAAGAGCAGCGACGACACGAGGCTCACCACCACGTAGGTCACTCCGGCCCGGATGCGCGAGCCCGTGCCGCCGAGCGTGAGCAGCACGTAGCTCGCCGCGAGCAGCATCTCGAAGCCCACGTACATGTTGAAGAGGTCGCCGGCGATGAAGGCGCCGAAGAGCCCGGCCGCGAGGATGAGGTAGGTGGGGTGGAAGATCGACACGGGGGTGTCGCGATCCCGGTCGGCGATGCCCTGGCCCACGGCGAAGATGAGCACGCCGAGCAGCACGAGCGCCGAGACCACGACCATGATGGCGGAGAGCCTGTCGACCACGAGCACGACGCCGAAGGGCGGCTCCCACCCGCCGACCTTCACCACGAGGGGCCTGCTGGTCTCGTCGACCACCGCGAGCAGCACGGCCGCCGCGATGGTCACGGCGGTGAGCGCGGTCACGCTGATGGCGATCTGCAGGCGCGGGTAGCGGCCGAGGATGAGGGTGATCGCGGATCCCACGAGGGGGATGATCACGAGGAGCGGGACGAGGGCGTTCATCGCATCACATCCCTCTCGTTCTCGCTGGGTTCCTCGGTGGCGGGCGGGTGGTCCTCGCTGCCGTCGCCGCCCTCCTCGAGCACGTGGCGCACGGCCTCGTCGTCGTCGTCGAGCGAGGCGTGGAACTGCTCGGTGGCCTCGGCCTCCATGGCCTCCTCGAGCTCCTCGTCGGCGAGCACGTCGTCTCCCTCGTCGCCGAGGTTGGAGAGCCACCACGAGCGGTAGATGAGCGCCAGGATGAACGCCGTGATGCCGAAGTTGATCACGATCGCCGTGAGCATGAGCACCTGGGGCAGCGGATCGACGATGTCGGCACCCGTGGTGTCGCCGTCGATGATCGGTGCCTGGCCCGACCGCCCCGACATCATGAAGATGAGCAGGTTGGTGGCGTTGCCCACGAGCAGGAAGCCGATGAGGATGCGGGTGAGGCTCTTCTCGAGCATCACGTAGACGCCCGTGCCGTACATCACGGCCATGAGCACCACGAGGGTGAGGGAAGCGCTCATCGGGCATCACCCCCCGCGCTCTGCGCGGCATCCGACCGGCTGGGGGCGGCATCCGCACGGCTCGGGGTGGAGCGGCCGCTCGTGTCGCTGCCGGCGACACGCCCTCGGGTGTCGGCCTCCTCGGCCACCACGGAGTGGTCGTCGGGCTTCGCGTCCACGTCGTCCTCCGCGAGCTGCCTGTCGACCTCGCCGCCGAGTGCGCGCAGGATGTCGAGCACCACACCGATCACCACGAGGTACACACCCACGTCGAAGATCGTGGAGGTGCCGAACGAGACGTACCCCACGAGGGGCAGCTCGGTGGAGAAGTAGGCGCTCGTGAGCACCTCGGCGCCCAGGAAGAGCGAGCCCACGGCGGTGCCGGTGGCCAGCAGCATGCCGGCGCCGAGCAGCACGCCGGGGCCGATGGGGAGCGTCTCGCCGAGTTCGTAGCGGCCGCCGGCGAGGTAGCGCGCGATGAGTGCGAGACCCGCCACGAGACCGGCCGCGAATCCGCCGCCCGGGGCGTTGTGGCCTGCGAAGAGCAGGAAGATCGACACCACGATCGCGGGGTGGAAGACGAGGCGCACGAGCACCTCGAGGATGAGCGAGCGGTTGGCGGGCGAGAGCGTCTTGCCGCCGAGCAGCCACGAGTGCTGCCTGTCCTCTGGCATCTCGTCCGAGGTGTGCGGATCGTCGACGAGCTGGATGCGCTGCGCTCCCTGGCGGCGGCCGCGCGATTCGCGGAGGCGCGGGATGGTGAAGTTGCGGCCCGTCACGAAGATGAGGCTCGCCACGCCCGTGGCCACGACGATGAGCACCGAGAGTTCGTTCATGGTGTCCCAGGCGCGGATGTCGACGAGCATGACGTTGACGATGTTCTGGCCGTGGCCCTCCTCCACGCTCAGGCGTGCGAGCTCCTCCGAGAGGTCGCCCACCTGGCGGGCGCCGAGCGCGACCATGCCCACGACGCCCATGGTCACGCCCACGAGGGTGCCGATGAGCGCCCGACGGCGGCGCCGCATGGGGCGGTTGTGCTGGGCGATCTTCACCGGCAGGCGGCGCAGCACGAGCACGAAGACCACGATCGTGACGGTCTCCACGAGAGCCTGGGTGAGGGCGAGATCCGGGGCGCCGTGGAAGGCGAAGAGCGCCACCATGCCGAAGCCCGTGACCCCCACGAGCAGCACGGCCGCGAGTCGGTGCGTGGCCCGCGCGGCCATGATGGCGGCCACTCCCATCGCGAGCGCCACGAACACCTGGGCCGGGTAGTCGAAGAGCACGATCTCGCTCGGCCAGGTGCGGTTGAAGGCCGTGGTGGCGCCGAGGCACAGCACGAACACCACGAGGATGGTGCCGAGGTACTGCGGCAGACCGCCCTTCTGCGCGAACAGGGTCACGCGGGCCGCGGTCTGATCGACGCCGCGCACGATCGTGACGTAGGTGCGCGAGGCGTCGATGAGGTGCGGCATCTTGCGCTGCAGCCTGGCGAACGGGCGGCGGATGGCGAACAGGCCGAGACCGCCGGCCACCACGAGCGCCGAGATGCCGAGCGCGGGCTCGAAGCCGTGCCAGAGGGCGAGGTGGTAGGTGCTCGGCACCTCTCCTGAGCCTCCGACGAACGCGAAGTCGGTGGTGTGCGGGATGCTGTCGGCGTAGACCTCGAGCGCCGTGCTGATGGGCCCGGCGAAGAAGCCGCCCGCGATGGTGGCGAGGGTGAGCACGATCGGGGCGAGCAGGATGGCCTTGGCCGGCGGGTGCGGTTCGTGGCCCGCCTCGCGGTGCGCGCGGTCGCGCTTGGCGGCAGCCGCATCCGCTGTCTCGCCTGACTCGCCCTTCTTGGTGAAGAAGGCCCCCCAGAAGAAGCGGGCGCTGTAGGCCGTGGTGAGCAGCGAGCCGATGCTCACGCCCACGAGTGCCACCCAGCCCCAGAGGTCGCCCTCCTCGCCCGCGTGGAGGAACGCCGTGAGCACGGCCTCCTTGGCCACGAAGCCGAGGAGCGGAGGGATGCCGGCCATGCTCGCCACGGCGATGAGCGCCACGGCCGCGAGCACGGGCCGGCGTCGGCCGAGGCCCGAGATCTCGCGCAGATCCCGTGTGCCCTCGTCGTGGTCGATGATGCCGACCACGAGGAAGAGGGTGGCTTTGAACAGGGCGTGGGCGAGCAGCAGGGCGGCACCGGCCAGTGCCGAGTCGCGGGTGCCGAATCCCACCACCACGGTGAGGAAGCCGAGCTGGCTCACGGTGCCGTAGGCGAGCAGCAGCTTGAGGTCGTACTGGCGGAGGGATCGCCAGGCGCCCACGAGCATGGTCCACACGCCGAAGGCCACGAGCACGGGCACCCAGCCGGGGGTGTCGGCGAAGCCCGGGGCGAAGCGGGCCACGAGGTAGATGCCCGCCTTCACCATGGCGGCCGCGTGCAGGTAGGCGCTCACGGGGGTGGGGGCGGCCATGGCGGCCGGCAGCCAGAAGTGGAAGGGGAGCAGGGCCGACTTCGAGAGGGCGCCCACGAGGATGAGCATGATGGCGGTCGTGACGAGGCCGCTGCCCTCCGGGGGGTTCGCCACGAGGGCCTCGATGGAGCTCGTGCCCGCCTCGGTGGAGAGCAGGATGATGCCCACGAGCATGGCCAGGCCGCCGAAGGTGGTCACGAGGAGCGCCTGCAGGGCCGCACCTCGGCTCTCCTTGCGCTCGGTGTAGTGGCCGATGAGGAGGTACGAGAGCACGCTCGTGATCTCCCAGAACATGAACATGATGTAGATGTCGTCGGCGGTCACGAGACCGTACATCGTGCCGGCGAACGCGAGCAGCAGGGCGGCGAACCGGCCGAGCTGGGGCTCGCGCTCGCTGAAGTAGCGGGCGCAGTAGATCAGCACGAGCGCGCCCACGCCCGTCACCACGAGGGCGAGCAGCCACGCGAGCAGGTCGACGCGGAACGAGAAGGCGATGCCGAGCTGGGGGATCCACGGCACCGACTGCACGGCCTGGCCGCCCTCGAGCACCGTTCCGGTCTGGCTCAGCGTGTACACGAAAGCCGCCGCCGGGAGGATCGCGACGAGGTAGAAGACCTTGGTGCCGAGCAGCCGGGTGAGTACGGGCGTGAGCGCTGCAAGCCCTGCGAACAGCAGCAGGACCAGGATCACGCGGACTCCTCGGGTCGGGGAGAGGGCAGGTTTCCCAGTCTACCTTGGGCTAGCGGTGGCCCGTGCCCGGGTGGTGGTTGTGGAGGGCGCTGTGCTCGGTCGGCGCCTGGCTCGGGGCGGGCGGCGCTGGGCGGGGTCGGTGGGGCCGGCGGGCCGGGCGGGTGCTGGGTGCGGCGTAGGCTCGGGCAGCATGAGCTCTGTTGCTGTGCACGCTGTTCCCGGGGGAGCCGACGGGGGGCCGTACGGGCTCGCGGTGACCGAGGACGGGGCCGTGTGGTGCACACTCGTGCACGGCGGGGCCGTGGTGCGGTTCGCGGCGGGTGCCGCCGGAGCGACCGGCCGTGCCGCCGGTGCTGCGGATGACGGTGCCGCGGCGGGGGACGGGTTCACTCGCATCGAGTTGGGCTCCGGGGCTCGGCCGTCGCAGGTGGCCGCGGCGGGGGAGGACTCCGTGTGGGTGACCGACACCGATGGTGGCCGGCTCGTGCTCGTCGGACCGGCCGGGGAGCTGCGATCCGTCGCCGTCCCCACCGCGGGCGCCCAGCCCTTCGGCGTGGTCTCCCTCCACGACGGCACCGCGTGGTTCACCGAGATGGCGAACGACTCGCTCGGGCGCATCGACATCCTGGGCGGGGTGGCCGAGTTCGCCGCCGGAACGTCGGGCGGTCTCGTGTCGATGCTCGCGGCATCCGGTGACTCGCTGTGGTTCACGGCGCACGAGGCCAACGCGGTGGGCTACGTGCGGGGCGGGGATGCCGCGCCCGTGCTGCACACGCTGCCGACTCCGGAGGCGGGGCCCGTGGGCATCGCGGTGGGCGACGACGGGGCCGCGTGGTTCTGCGAGATCCTGGCGGGGGCCATTGGGCGCATCGACCGCGCGGGCCGCATCACGGAGTACCCGCTGCCCGCGTCGGGCTCCAAGCCGCACGCGATCGTGGCCGATCCGCTCGGCTCGGACGGGGTGTTCGGTGCGGGGTGCTGGTTCACGCTGTGGGGGGCGAACCAGCTGGGGCATGTGGCGCTCGACGGATCGTTCTCGTTCGTCGACCTCGCGTCATCGGGGCACGACGAGCCGCACGGGCTGGCCGTGGCCGCCGACGGGGCCGTGTGGGTCGCGATGGAGTCCGGCGCGCTCCTCGAAGTCCGCCCCGCTCGCTGAGCTCACCCCGGTGGGGCGCCTGGGCGCGGCGGCTCAGGGGAGGGCTGCGGCGAGCGCGTGCAGCACGTGCTCGGCCGTGGGCACGCCGGATGCGCGCATCCGCTCGGTGCCGTCGGCGCCCGTGATGACCACGGTGGGTGTGGCGGTGATGCCGGCGGCCTCGCTCGCGGCCGGGTCGTCGGCCACGTTGATCTCGTGCCACTCGACCCGCTCGCCCACGAGCGGAGCGATGCGGTCGAGCGTCTGCCGCGTGCTCGTGCACGCGCCGCAGAAGCTCGAGGAGTAGAGGGTCACGCTGAGTTCCGACACCTCCTGCACAACCGCGGATGCGCCCCGCTGATTCCCCAGGCCGGTCGCGCGCGCGGAGCACGAGACCCGTCCACGATAGAATCAGCTGTCGACCGGCACCGTCCGTCGGGCACTGACAGAGGAACCGAGAGGGAATCCACATGCCAGCGATCGTGCTGATCGGCGCCCAGTGGGGCGACGAGGGTAAAGGCAAGGCCACCGACCTCCTCGGCAGTCGTGTCGACTACGTCGTCAAGTTCAACGGCGGCAACAACGCGGGCCACACGGTCGTGGTGGGCGACAAGAAGTACGCCCTGCACCTGCTGCCGTCCGGCATCCTCACGCCCGGTGTCACCCCGGTCATCTCCAACGGTGTGGTGGTCGACGTCGAGGTGCTCTTCCACGAGCTCGAGGCGCTGGGCTCCCGCGGGGTCGACGTGTCGAAGCTGCTCGTCTCGGCCAACGCGCACGTCATCACGCACTACCACCGCACGCTCGACAAGGTGACCGAGCGCTTCCTCGGCAAGCGCCAGATCGGCACCACGGGTCGGGGCATCGGGCCCGCCTACGCCGACAAGATCAACCGCGTGGGTGTGCGCATCCAAGACCTCTTCGACGAGGGCATCCTGCGCCAGAAGGTCGAGGGGGCGCTCGACCTCAAGAACCACATCCTCGTGAAGGTCTACAACCGCCGCGCCATCGAGGTCGACGAGGTGGTCGACGACCTGCTCTCCTACGCCGAGCGGCTGCGGCCCATGGTGGCCGACACCTCGCTCGTGCTCAACCAGGCGCTGAAAGACGGCAAGACCGTGCTCTTCGAGGGCGGCCAGGCCACCATGCTCGACGTGGATCACGGCACGTACCCGTTCGTCACCTCCTCCAACGCCACGTCGGGCGGGGCGGCCACCGGATCGGGTGTCGCGCCCAACCGCATCGACAGCGTCATCGCCGTCGTGAAGGCGTACACCACGCGGGTCGGCGCCGGCCCCTTCCCCACCGAGCTGTTCGACGAGTCGGGCGAGTTCCTGCGCTCCAAGGGCTTCGAGTTCGGCACCACGACCGGCCGTCCCCGCCGCACCGGCTGGTACGACGCGCCGATCGCCCGCTACACCGCGCGCATCAACGGTGTCACCGACTTCGTGCTCACCAAGCTCGACGTGCTCACGGGCCTCAAGACCATCCCGGTCTGCGTGGCCTACGAGGTCGACGGCAAGCGCGTCGACGAGGTTCCCGTCTCGCAGACCGACTTCCACCACGCGAAGCCCATCTACGAGGAGTTCGAGGGCTGGAGCGAAGACATCACGGGTGTGCGCGAGTTCGCCGACCTCCCGGCGGCGGCGCAGCGCTACGTGCTGGCCCTCGAGGAGATGAGCGATTCCCGTATCTCCGCCATCGGAGTGGGCCCGGCCCGAGACGCGATCGTCACCCGCCACGACCTCCTCCCCTAGCGCCGGCCGCAGCCGCCGCGCAGCGCCGAGGTAGTCGCAAGCCCGGTAGCCACGCGTCCGGCAACCGCCGTGCTGGTCTCCTCGACGATCCGCTACCTCGGCGATGATCGACGGTTCGGGTGGGTCAAACCACGGAGTAGCCGGCGGGGAGGGGGGTGCGGCCGGTGAGGGCGAGGAGGAGCGTGTCGCCGTCGCCTCGGGCCGCGGCGACACCGCAGGCGAGCGTGACGGTGGAGGCGACGGCGTCGGGCGACTGGCCGTGCGGGATGTCGAGGGCGCGGCCGAGATCGATCGAGTGCACCACGAGCTCGAAGACGCGTGTGCGCAGGTACTCGTGCAGCTCGATGCCGAGGCCGCCGATGGAGACGATGCGTTCCTGGTGCGCGGCGTCGATGAGCGCGGTCGCTCTCGTGATGGCGTCGGCCACCGCGCGCGCCGGATCGTCGCCGAGCCAGATGCCCGCCTCCACGCCGCGGTCGTGCACCGACGCGGGATCGGTCAGGTCGCGGTAGACGCGGGCGTAGTAGCTCTCGGCGTTCGGCACGTTCGGGAACCCGGGGTCGTCGAGCAGCAGATAGCTCTCGACCGTGAGGATGGCGCGAGTGGTGTGGCCCACGAGCGAGCGCACGGTCCACTCCCCGAGCGCCGGCGAATCCCACCGGTCACTCGGAACCCTCGTGACGAGGTCGTGGAACGCGGTGGAGGAGTGGAAGAACGTGGCGGCACTGCCCATCTCCCCATCGTGGCACAGCCCCACCCCCACCGGCGCGCGCGCCCGCGACGCACATCGGTGTGCACCTCTACTCGATGCGGCGCAGGCGCTCGGTGAGTCCGAGGCGCACCGTCGGCCACTCCGGCGCGATGATCGAGAAGACCACCACGTCACGCACCGTGCCGTCGCGCCACAGATCGTGGTGCCGCAGCACGCCGTCCTGCTTGGCCCCCAGTGCCTCGATGGCGGCGCGGGAACGACGGTTGTGCCAGTGCGAGCGCAGCTCGACCGCGATGCAATCGAGCTGCTCGAAGGCGCGCGAGAGCTGCAGCAGCTTGACCTCGGTGTTGAGCCCCGTGCCCTGAGCGCTCGGCGTGATCCAGGTGGAACCGATCTCGAGCCTCCGATCCTCCCGCCGGATGTTGAGGTACGTCGTCATCCCCACGGCCCGTCCATCCGACACCCGTCGTATGGTCCACGGCACCACGAGACCTGCCTCGTGCCGCACCAACCGCAGAGCGATGTCCTCCGCCATCCCCTCCGGTGAGGGCACCCGTGTGAACCAGAGATCGCCGAGCGGCGCGACCGCCTCGGCGAGCTCCTCGGCGTGCGACGGGTGCAGCGGCTCCAGCACGGCCAGGCGCCCGCTCAGCACCGGGATCTCCAAGAACTCCGCACCCACCATGCCCCCATGCTACGGAGGCCACCGACGGCTGAGCGCGTGCCCCACCGGGTGCGCGGCGCCACCGGCTGCCGTGCCCCACCGGGTGCGCGGGGGCGGCGGGGGCGGTGCCACACTGGGGGGATGGTCGCCACGATGCCCGTGCATGCCCCCCTGCAGGGCCGCTACATCCGTCTCGAACCGCTCACGCGAGAGGCCCTGCCCGAGCTGCACGCGGCCATCGGCCATCCGCAGGTCTTCGCGAGCGGCTACGGAGGCGGGCCGGAGGCGTACCGCGCCACTCCCGAGGAGTTCACCGCCTGGGCGGAGGGCTACTACCAGTGGCAGGGCGGCCTCGCCTACGCCATCCGTCTCACCGGAGGGTCCGACGACGGCCTGCTCGTGGGCACGACGACCCTGGGCGACGTCGATCCGGCGCTCGAATACGCGCACATCGGTTGGACCGCCTACGACCCAGGGGTCTGGGGCACCGTGGTGAACCCGGAAGCAAAACTCCTCCTCCTCTCCCTGGCCTTCGAGCACGGCTTCGGCCGCATCAAGATCCAGGCGGATGTGCGCAACGAACGATCGCAGGCCGCGATCGCCAAACTCGGCGCGACCTTCGAGGGCATCAGCCGGCGCGATCTGCCCCGCGCCGACGGCAGCTGGAGGGACTCCGCCGTGTTCTCGATCATCATCGACGACTGGCCGCGCGTGCAGGCGGGCCTGACGCAACGTGTGGAGAACCAGGGCGGCGGAGTGCCTGTGCAGAAGAGGACGACCTAGCCCCTCACCGGCACTGACCCCCGGCCGCCCTGAAGATCGGGAGAACGTGCACCCAACTCCGTGCAGACCACCCCCGATCAGTGATGAACTAGAGCCATGGAAGCTATCTACACCGCAATCGCCCATGCCTCAGGCGGAGGCCGCGACGGACACGTCCGCAGCGAAGACGACCGCCTCGACCTCGACACCCGCCCGCCCAAGGAGATGGGCGGATCCGGCGACGGAACCAACCCCGAGCAGCTCTTCGCCGCAGGCTACTCCGCCTGCTTCCTCGGTGCCGTGCACGCCGCCGGCCGCGAGCTCAAGCTCGACACCACCGACGCCGCCGTCTCGGCGAGCGTGGCCATCGGCAGCAACGGTGAGGGCGGCTTCGGCCTCGCCGTCGAGCTCGACGTCTACGTGCCGAACGTGAGCCCCGAGGAGGCCAAGCAGGTCGCCGACAAGGCCCACACCATCTGCCCCTACTCCAACGCCACCCGCGGCAACATCGAGGTCAAGGTCTCGATCGTCGAGTAGCGACTGCCATTCTCCCGGCGGCCGACTGCCAAAGCCCGCGAGGCTCGCGGTCGGCCGCCCGGGGCGACTCCCCCAGGCGGTAGTCTCTGGCGAGTGCCCCGCAACCGCCTCGCCGTAGCCCTCCAGTTCTCGGCACTCGGACTCATCTGGGGAGCCAGCTTCCTGTTCATGAAGGTCGCCCTCGAGGGTGTCTCGTTCGGACAGGTCGCCTGGACCAGACTCGTGCTCGGCGCCCTCACCCTCGGCATCCTGCTGCTCGTCACCCGCACACGGCTGCCCAAGGGTCGCGCCGTCTACCTGCACTTCGTGGTGATCGGTGCCTTCGGCTGCGCCATCCCATATCTGCTGTTCGCCTGGGCCGAGCAGTACGTCACCTCCGGGCTCGCGAGCATCTACAACGCGGTCACGCCCATCACCACCGCCCTCATGGTGACCCTCGCGTTCCGGGTCGAGCGTCTGGGGCGGGATCGGGTTCTCGGCGTGGTCGCCGGCATCGTCGGCGTCATCATCATCATCGGCCCGTGGACCTTCCTCTCGGGCAGCGCCGACGGCAGCGGCGGAGCACCCCACGGGGATCTGCTGCTCGAGCTCGCCGGTCAGCTCGCGTGCCTCGGCTCTGCCGTCTGCTACGGCTTCACGTTCGGCTACATCCGTCGTTTCGTGAGCGGCCGCCATCCGGTCTCCGGGCTCACCGCCGCGTTCCTGCAGGTGGGCATGGGGGCCGCGATCCTGCTCGTGCTCACGCCGTTCGTGGCCATCGGCTCCGTGCGGCTCGACCCCGCGATCGTGGGCAGCCTCATCGTGCTCGGCGTCGCCGGCACCGGGGTGGCGTACCTCTGGTACATGAACGTGCTCAACGCCTGGGGCCCGACCGCCACCTCCACGGTGACCTACCTGACTCCGGTGGTGGGGGTCGCCCTCGGCATCCTGCTGCTCGGCGAGACCCTGAGCTGGAACGCTCCCGTGGGGGCTCTGCTCGTGTTCGTGGGCATCCTGTTCGCCCAGGGGCGGCTGCGGATGCCGTCGCGGGGCTCGGGTGGTGCCGACGGCCCCGGTGGACCCGGTGGATCCGGTGGTCCCCTGGCCGGTGCGGGCGACTCGAAGGGTGCTCGCCGCGAAGCTGGCTAGAGTCTACGTATGGTCACGCACTCCTCGGCATTCGACGACGCACCCGACGACGACGGCCTCCACACGGAGGCTGCGGTGTACGCGCACCTGGAGAGCATCCGTCAGTCGATCGACAACATCGATGCGGCCCTCATCCACATGCTCGCCGAGCGGTTCAAGTTCACGCAGAACGTGGGTCGGCTGAAGGCCGAGCACGGGTTGCCGCCCGCCGACCTCGAGCGCGAGGCCCGTCAGATCAAGCGCCTGCGCTCGCTCGCCGAGGAGGCGCACCTCGACCCGGCGTTCGCCGAGAAGTTCTTGAACTTCATCGTGGCCGAGGTCATCCACCACCACGAGCGCATCGCCGACGGCAAGAAGCTCTGATCCGCGGCCACCGCGTTCGCGGCGGCTGCGGGGGCGTCAGACGGTGGCGGCGGGCGGGGCGACCGGGCCGAAGCGACCCGGGAGGGTCGCCGTGTGGGCGCCGGAGAGCTCGGCGATCGGCACCGTGAAGAGGCCCTGCACCTCGAGCGAGTCGGACTCCGCATCCGTGACCCCGATGCGCAGCACCGGGAACGAGCGGCCCTCGCACAGGCCCTTGAACTTGACGTCGTCTTCGCGCGGCACCGAGACGAGCACGCGCGCGGTCGACTCGCTGAACAGGGCATCGGATGCCGAGACGCCGTCGCGCTCCACGATCTCGTCGAGCCACACCCGGGCCCCGATGCCGAACCGCAGCACCGACTCGGCGAGGGTCTGCGCGAGACCGCCGTCGGAGAGGTCGTGCGCCGAGTCGATGAGGCCCTCGAGCGCACCGGCCCGCAGCAGCTCGGCGAGAGCGGCCTCGGCGGGCAGCGAGACCTCGGGCGGGAGCCCGCCGAGGTGGTCGTGGATGACGCCTGACCACGCCGAGCCGTCGAGCTCCGAGCGCGTGACGCCGAGCAGGTAGAGGTTCGACCCCTCGTCTTGCCAGCCGGAGGGCACACGGCGCGCCACATCGTCGATCACGCCGAGCACCGCCACCACGGGGGTGGGGTGGATGGGCTGCGAACCGGTCTGGTTGTAGAACGAGACGTTGCCGCCCGTCACCGGGATCTCGAGCTCGAGGCAGCCGTCGGCCAGACCCTCGACGGCCTTCGAGAACTGCCACATGACCTCGGGGTTCTCGGGCGAGCCGAAGTTGAGGCAGTCCGAGACCGCGACCGGCGTGGCACCCGTGACCGCCACGTTGCGGAACGCCTCGGCCAGCGCGAGCTGCGCACCACGGTAGGGGTCGAGCTGGCAGTAGCGGCCGTTCGCATCGGAGGCGAGCGCGAAGCCGAGACCCGACTCCTCGTCGACCCGGATCATGCCCCCGTCATCCGGGAACGACAGGGCCGTGTTGCCCAGCACGTAGCGGTCGTACTGATCGGTGATCCACGCCTTCGACGCCATGTTGGGCGAGGCGACGAGCTGCAGGAACTCCGAGCGCAGGTCTTCACCCGAGGTGGAGCGGGGGAGCCGCGAGGCCGAGTCGGCTTGCAGCGCATCGATCCACGCGGGGTAGGCCACGGGGCGCTCGTAGACCGGACCGTCGACGGCCACGGTGCGCGGCTCGACGTTGACGATCTCCTCGCCGTGCCAGTTGATGACGAGACGACCGGTGTCGGTGACCTCGCCGAGCACGCTCGTCTCCACATCCCACTTCGCGGTGACCGCGAGGAAGCCCTCGAGCTTCTCGGGCTGCACGATGGCCATCATGCGCTCCTGGCTCTCGGACATGAGGATCTCCTCCGCCGTGAGCGTGGGGTCGCGCAGCAGCACCTTCTCGAGCTCGATGAACATGCCTCCGTCGCCGTTCGAGGCGAGCTCGGAGGTGGCGCACGAGATACCGGCGGCGCCGAGGTCTTGGATGCCCTCCACGAGGTCGCCCGCGAAGAGCTCGAGGCAGCACTCGATGAGCACCTTCTCGGCGAACGGATCGCCCACCTGCACGGCGGGCCGCTTGGTGGGGCCGCCGGCCGAGAACGTGTCGGAGGCGAGGATCGATGCGCCGCCGATGCCGTCGCCACCCGTGCGCGCTCCGAAGAGCACGACCTTGTTGCCCACGCCGCGCGCGTTGGCGAGGTGCAGGTCTTCGTGGCGGAGAACGCCCACGCTCAGGGCGTTGACGAGCGGATTGCCCTGGTACACCTTGTCGAAGTAGGTCTCGCCGCCGATGTTCGGGAGGCCCAGGCAGTTGCCGTAGAACGAGATGCCGCTCGTGACGCCGTGCACCACACGCGCCGTGTCGGCCTCGTCGATGTCTCCGAACCGCAGCTGGTCCATGACGGCCACGGGGCGGGCGCCCATAGAGATGATGTCGCGCACGATGCCGCCCACGCCGGTGGCGGCTCCCTGGAACGGCTCGATGTAGGAGGGGTGGTTGTGGCTCTCGACCTTGAAGGTGACCGCCCAGCCCTCGCCGACGTCGACCACGCCCGCGTTCTCGCCCATGCCCACCATGAGGTTCTTCTTCATGGCCGGGCTGACCTTCTCGCCGAACTGGCGGAGGTAGATCTTCGACGACTTGTAGGAGCAGTGCTCGCTCCACATGACCGAGTACATGGCGAGCTCGCCGCTCGTGGGGCGACGGCCCAGGATCTCGCGGATCTTGGCGTACTCGTCGGCCTTCAGACCGAGGGCCTCGTAGGGCTGCTCCCGCTCGGGGGTCGCGATGGCGTTCTCGACGGTATCGGCATTGCTCACGCGGCCAGGACTCCTTGGATAGCGGGGGAGGGAAGCGCCTCGATTCTACCGGCCCGCCGTGTCGCACCCGTCAGGGGCTGCGAGCTGTGGATAACCGAGGGTGGGCTGGGGACTGGGGACAATGCGTGAAGCTGATTCACGGACTCGCGGGGTAGCGTCGCCTCCATCGCGCCGACCGTCCGGCCGCCGCTCCTCTCCCGGAAGAAGTCGATCGTGTCCCGCAACTGGCAGCGTTGGATCCCCGCAGTAGCCGTGCCGGCCGTCGTGGCCGTGGTGGCCGTCACCGGAGGGGTCGCCGCCTCCGCGAGTGCCGACCTGCCCGAGAAGACTCCGCAGGAGGTGCTGGCGCTCGTGGGCTCCAGCGACGTCACGGCGTTCTCCGGCACGATCGAGCAGAGCTCGGATCTCGGACTGCCCGACGTCTCGGCGCTCTCCGGTGGAACGGGTGGGTCCGGCGGATCCGGTTCCGGCAGCTCGGGCGACTCGACCGCGGCCGTCTCCGGTGCCCTCGAACTCGCCACGGGCAGCCACACCGCCCGCGTCTACGCCGACGGGCCCGAGAAGCTGCGGGTGCAGGTGCTCGACCAGCTCGCGGAGCGCGACGCCGTGAGGAACGGCGACGACCTGTGGCTCTACGACTCGGACGAGCAGACCGCGGTGCACGCGACCCTGCCGGAGCGCGATGGTGCCGAGGGCGCCGATGACGGCGCCGCCGCCGCCCTCCCCGGCGAGAACGGCACCGTGCCCACGCCCGACGAGCTGGCCACGAGGTTCCTCGACGCCGTCGACCCGTCGACGGATGTCTCGCTCGGCTCCGAGACCACGGTCGCGGGCCGCGATGCCTACGCCCTCGTGCTCACGCCCCGCACCGACGACACGCTCGTGGGCTCGGTCACGATCGCCGTCGATGCCGAGACGGGCATGCCGCTCGAGGTGCAGGTCTTCGCCCGCGGAACGTCGTCGGCGGCCTTCGAGGTCGGCTTCACCGACCTCTCGCTCGACACCCCCTCGGCCGACCTCTTCGAGTTCACGCCGCCTGCGGGCACCGAAGTCACGGAGAAGGAAATCGACGGATCGCATCAGGATGCCTCGGGCCCCGGCTCCGAGGGATCCGCCGATGCCTCGGCCCCCGGGTCGGGAGCCGCCACCGAGCCGACCGTGATCGGATCGGGCTGGGGTGCGATCGTCGAGACCGCTCTGCAGGGCGATCTGACCGAGCTCACCTCGAATCCGCTCTTCGCCCAGCTGGCCACTCCGGTCGACGGCGGCAGCGTGCTGCAGACCACTCTCGTCTCGGTGCTCCTCACCGACGACGGCCGGGTGCTCGCCGGCGCCGTGCCCGCCGAGCTCCTCCAGCAGGCCGCGGCCGAGTGACCACCCCGTCCGGCCGCCGCATGGCTGACACGGGGTTCGCCATCGAGACGTCCGGGCTGAGCAAGCGGTTCGGGCGGGCGGCCGTCGTCGACGGGATCGATCTGGCGGTACCGCGCGGGTCCGTGTTCGGGTTCCTCGGGCCGAACGGGTCGGGCAAGACCACGACCATCCGCATGCTGCTCGGGCTCGCGTCGGCCTCCGCGGGCGACATCCGGGTGCTCGGGCAGAGCATGCCCCGGCACGTCGCCGACGTGCTCCCTTCCGTGGGTGCGCTCATCGAGGGCCCCGGCTTCTACCCGTTCCTCTCCGGTCGGGCCAACCTGCACCGCCTCGACGCGGCCGACGGATTCGCCACCGCCTCGACGCGGTCGGCCCGCGTGGAGCGGGCGCTCGAGCGCGTGGGGCTCTCCTCGGCGGCCGGCAAGAAGGTGCGCGCGTACTCGCTCGGCATGAAGCAGCGGCTCGGCATCGCCAACGCACTGCTCACCCCGCGCGAGCTCATCGTGCTCGACGAGCCCACCAACGGGCTCGATCCGCAGGGCACGCGCGAGGTGCGCTCCCTCATCCGCTCGCTCGCCGCCGAGGGCACGACGGTCTTCGTGTCGAGCCACCTGCTCTCGGAGATCGAGCAGATGTGCTCGCACGTGGCCGTCATGCGCGCCGGGCGACTCGTGGCCCAGGGCGACCTCGACGACCTCCGCCGCGCCGGCGCCACCCGCGTGCGCCTCACGGTGGCCGCCCCCGACGCCGCCACGGCCGCAGCCACCCTCACCCGCCTCACCCTCCCCGCGGTCACCGTGACCACCGACGGTGGCGTCCAGGTGAGAGATGCGGGGGCGGGCGATGCGGGGGCGGGCGATGCGGGGCCGGGCGATGCCACGCTCGAGGCGGAGCTGCCCGAGAGCGTGCCCGCCGAGGCGGTGGTGGCCGCACTCGTGGCCGGAGGCGTGCGGGTGCGAGGCTTCGCCGCCGAACGCGCCTCGCTCGAAGACCTCTTCGTGCAGCTCACAGGGGAGGGGTTCGACGTTGTCCAGTGACGCAGCACCGCAGACCGGTGACAGCACCGGAGCCGGGCCCACCAACGCCGGCGCCGGGGCGACAAGCGCCGGTACCAGCGCCGCACCCACGCGCCCCCGCCGCGCCCTCGGCTGGGGCTTCTTCCTCTCCGAGCTCGCCGTGCTCTTCCGCCGCCGTCGCACCTGGGCCATGCTGCTCGCGCTCGCCGCTGTGCCCGTGCTCATCGCGGTCGCCATCCGCCTAACCGACGACGGCAGCGGCGAGGGCGGCGGCCCCGCCTTCCTCGACCGCATCACCCAGAACGGCCTCTTCGTGGCCACCACCGCGCTCGTGGTCGCCATCCCCCTCTTCCTCCCCCTCACCGTGGGCGTCGTCGCGGGCGACTCGGTGGCGGGCGAGGCAGGAGCCGGCACGCTGCGCTACCTGCTCGTGTCGCCCGTGGGGCGCATCCGTCTGCTCGTGGTCAAGTTCGCGGCGGCGGCCGTGTTCTGCCTCGCCGCGACCCTCGCGGTGACGGCGGCCGGCATCCTCATCGGGCTCGCGCTCTTCCCCGTGGGGCCCGTGGCGCTGGTCTCGGGAGACACCGTGAGCGTGGGCGAGTCACTGCTGCGCTCGCTGCTCATCGCCCTCTACATCACCGTGGGCCTGCTCGGCCTCTCGGCGATCGGCCTCTTCATCTCCACGCTCACGGATGCCCCGGTGGGCGCGATGGCCGCCACCGTGGTGGTCTCGATCGTGGCGCAGGTGCTCGGGCAGCTCTCGCAGCTCGAGTGGCTGCATCCCTACCTCTTCAGCTACTACTGGCTCGACTTCGCCGACCTGCTGAGGCAGCCCATCGAGTGGTCGTCGTTCAGCGCCAACGCGGTGCTGCAGCTCGCCTACGTGGCCGTCTTCGGTGCCCTCGCCTACGGCCGCTTCGCCACGAAGGACATCCTCTCCTAGACCCCGCTCGGAGCGGAGCCGCCGGGCGCCCAGCCGCCAGGTGCCCAGCCGAGCAGCGGCCCGAGCTGCTCCGCGATGTCGTGCAGCAGCTGCACGTAGTCCTCGGGCTCGAATGAGAACGGCAGCGCGAACGCCACCTCCTCCACCGCCCGGAACGTGGGATCGGCCAGCAGCCGCTCGGCGATGGACGACGACGAGCCCACCAGATCGGCGGCGAACAGCATGCGCTTCGGGCCGTGCGGCACCCCCACGCGCCCGGCCCGGGACGCCACATACGCCTCGTACCGCGCACGCTGCGACGGAGTCGCCGAATCGGTCGGGATGACCACGAGCCCCTGCGACACCCGCGCCGCGGAACCGGCCGGGTGCACGCGGCGATACGCCGAGACCTGCCGCCACTGGTTGTGCGCGAAGTCGTCGCCCTCCTCGCCCTGCACCACACTCGAGGTGAGCAGGTGGAACCCGTTGGCCCCCGCCCACTCCGCCGAGGCGAGACTCCCCGCCCCGTACCAGAGCCGCGAGGCCAGCCCCGCCGAGTGCGGCTGCACGGTGTCGGCGAACACCTCGATGCCGCGAGTGCCCGAGAAGTCGCTCACGGGTGATCCGCTCACGAAGCGCCGGAAGCGCAGCAGCCGCTCGTAGCCGAACTCCTCCTGCTCGAAGGTGTCGGGATAGATGGCGTCGCGGAACGCATCGACGTTCATGGGGGTGCCGGCCGAGAACCCCGGATTGATGCGGCCGTTCGAGAGCAGGTCGACGGTGGCCAGATCCTCGGCCAGTCGGAACGGGTTCTCGAGACCGATCGGCACCACGGCCGTGCCGAGCTCGATGCGGGAGGTGCGCTGCGAGGCCGCCGCCATGACGGCGACGGGCGACGAGATGCCGTACTGCAGGTGCCGCGAGCGCAGCCACGCGCTGTCGAAGCCGAGGCGCTCGCCAAGAGCGATGGTCTCGAGGGTGGCTTCGTGCCCGGCCACCGGATCCGCGGGGTCGAACACCCCGATGGTGAGGAAGCCGAGCCGACGCAGCGGGCGGTTCGGCGGCAGGTCCAAGCCCAGCTCGTGCATGCCGAGAGCCTAGACGAGCGCCGGCACGCGCTCGTCGGCGGGCGGCGCGGGCGGCGGGGTGCCGTCGCCGAAGGGCCGACCGCCGAGCTCCGACCGGTGGTGGGGCGTGAGCCACCCGCTCGGGTCGGGGCCGAGCGGCACCACCCCGGTGGGATTGATGTCGCGGTGCACCTTGTAGTAGTGGTCCTTGATCTGGCCGAAGTCGATCGTGTCGCCGAAGCCGGGGGTCTGGAAGAGGTCGCGAGCGTAGGCCCACAGCACCGGCATCTCGCTGAGCTTCGACCGGTTGCACTTGAAGTGCCCGTGGTAGACGGCGTCGAAGCGCGCGAGCGTGGTGAAGAGGCGCACATCGGCCTCGGTGATGGTGTCGCCCACGAGGTAGCGCTGCGTCGACAACCGCTCCGACAGCTCGTCGAGACGTGTGAACAGACGGTCGTAGGCCCGCTCGTAAGCCTTCTGCGACCCCGCGAACCCGGCGCGGTACACGCCGTTGTTCACATCGCGGAAGACGCCGTCGTTGACCTCGTCGATCTCGGCCCGCAGCGCCTCCGGGTAGAGGTCGGGCGCGCCGTCGCGGTGGAACTCGCCCCACTCGGTGGAGAAGTCGAGCGTGATCTGCGGATAGTTGTTGGTCACCACACGCCCGGACGGCACGTCGACGAGCGCGGGCACGGTGATGCCGCGCGGGTAGTCGCGGAAGCGCGCGAAGTAGGCCTCCTGCAGACGCTCGATGCCGAGCACAGGATCCACTCCGCCCGGGTCGAGGTCGAAGGTCCAGCTGCGCTCGTCGTGCGTGGGGCCGGGGAGGCCCAGCGAGATCGCCTGCTCGAGGCCGAGCAGGCGGCGCACGATGACCGTGCGGTTCGCCCACGGGCAGGCCCTGGCGGCCACGAGCCGGTAGCGACCGGCCTCCACAGGCCAGCCGTCCCTTGCGTCACGGGTGATGCGGTCCTCGATGTAGTTGGTGTCGCGGTCGAACTCGCCTGGCTGCACATAGCTCATGCTCCGACCCTACGTGGGGTGCCTGAACCTCAGTACAGCAGCGCCGCCCGCTCCATGCGTCCCGACGCCTCGCCCACGAGCGACGGATCGCGCGGATCCAGACGCAGCACCTCGGTACCGTCGGCCAGCGCGTCGAGCCCCACCCAGAACACGCTCGGGCTCTCGGTGGCGCCGAAGTAGTAGTAGCGGTGGGTCAGATCCGCCCCCGCGTGCCACCACGTCGGGTACACGCCGCCGTCGCTGTAGGGCGCTCCGAAGGGCACCGAGACGTTCGAGATGAGCTGGAAGACGTTGGCGACGGCCTGCTCCGGCGTGGCCGGCTGCGGCAGGTAGTGCAGGAAGTAGGAGGCGCGCACGAACCGGTCGCTCGAGGTGATGTCGCCGGGCGGCGGCAGCTCCCCGCCGAACGGGCGGTAGTTCGCGCGGTTCGCGAGCTGCTCGTCGAGGGTGGGGGAGTTCGACATCACCGTGAACTCACGGCCGTGGTGCACCACGAGGCGGCCGTCGATCGGCTCGATGATGGCGGAGTCGCCGCTCGGATCCTCGAGCGCGATGTGCACGCCGAGCTCCTGGCCCCGGAAGAGCGGCGAGAAGATGCGCACGTCGTCGATGCGGGCGATCGCCTCGGCTACCGTGGAGAAGCTGTCGAGCAGGTACTGCACCCAGAGGGCGTTGGCCACGGCGGGCCGCCCATCCGCCTCGGGGAACGACACGTCGGCGGGGTCGAGGTAGAGGGCGTGCGCGGCGAGGCCCTTCTCGTTGAGGCCGTCGACCGTGCCGAGGCCCCACATGCTCACCACCACGCTCGAGTAGGTCGAGGTCCAGCGGAGGGCCTCCGGATCGGGTCCGCCCGTGCGGGCCGTTCCCCGCGGCACGAACCACAGCTCGGGCTCGTCGCTCACCGCCCAGTCCATGCACCTGCTCACGGTCTTCGCGACGTCGCTGGTGTTGGAGAAGATCCGAGTGCACATGCTCGGATGCTATCGGTGCAGTCCGTCGTTCGGAACGCCCCCGTCCGGGCCGTCAGCCCGCGCCGTCAGCCTGCGCCGTCAGCCCTGGCCAACACCTCAGGGGCGGCCGAGTCCGAGCCGCAGGCGCAGGCGCTCCGCCGGATCGTTCTCATCGCGAGACCCCTGCGGCGCACCGGGCGGCATCGACCCGGGGTGCAGACCCTCCGTCATGGCCACGAGCGACCCGGGGATGGCGGTGCGGGTCTGGATGGCCCAGCGGCCGTCCTTCCGCACGAAGTGGTCGGCGTAGCGGCCGGACGAGATGGCCTCCACAGCACCCTGATCGCCCCCGGAGGCGGCCCCCGAGGGCGGCATCGCGTTCGGGTTGACGCTCTGCCAGGCCAGGAAGTACGTCTCCACGAACGCCGAGTCGTCCGAGACGAACTCGATCAGGGTGTTGGTGATGTGGTGCGAGGAGAAGGCGATCTGCTCGTGCCGCCCGCGCACCCACTCGATGAATCCGTCGACGTCGCCCTGGTAGGCCCCGTGGTCGTCGTAGCCGTCGGCGTGGTAGACCTCGCGGAGCTCCTCGAGGTCGAGCCGGTCGATGGCGCGGCAGAACTGGTTCACGCGATGCTGGATCTCCAGCCGATCGTGAAGCCGATCGGCGGAGAAGCTCTCTGAGGCCACGCAGTCAGCGTACCTGGACAGCCAGACTGAACAAGAAGTAGGGTTGTGTTTAGTCTGCTTGTACACCGAGGGAGCTGTAGAGACTATGGACGGATCGAGAATCGCGGTCGTGGGCACCGGCGCCAATGGTGCGTCGATGGGCGCCGACATGGTGCGAGCCGGGCTCGATGTGACGTTCATCGAGCAGTGGCCCGCCCACGTGAAGGCCATGCGCGAGAACGGCCTCGTGGTGCACCTCCCCGACGGCAGCACCGAGACCACACCCGTGGAGGTCTTCCACTTCTGCCAGGTCGCCGAGCTGCGGCAGCCCTTCGACATCGTCTTCGTCTCGGTCAAGAGCTACGACACCCGCTGGGCCACCGAGCTCATCAAGCCGCTGCTGCACGAGACCTCCGTGGTGGTGGGGCTGCAGAACGGCATGACGATCGACGACGTGGCCGACATCGTGGGGCCGGAGCGCACTCTCGGCGCCGTGCTCGGCATCGCGGCCAACATGTTCACGCCCGGTGTGGTCGTGCGCCAGGTGGCGCCCTCCGGCACCTGGCTCACGGTGGGCACCCTCGACGGCTCGCGCACGCCCGCCCTCGAGGCCGTGGCCGACGCGCTCGGGCACGCTGGGGCCATCTCGGTGTCGGACGACATCCGCTCGTCGAAGTGGATGAAGCTCATCGCCAACATCCCCGAGATGCTGCCCTCCGCCATCCTCAACGTGCCGCTGCTCACCGCCTCCCAGGCGGAGGGCGTGCGCCCCGTCATGGACGAGGCGTCTCGCGAGGCCTACCGCGTGGCGAAGGCGCTCGGCATCACGATGGTGCCGATCTTCGGCAAGACCGCGGCCGACGTGCCCGACGACGACCAGTACGGCATCGACCTGCTCGAGTCGGTGCTCGAGTCGTACTCCCTGCCCGACACCCGGGTGGCCGTGCTGCAGGACTGGGACAAGGGCCGCAGGGCCGAGCTCGACGCGTTCAACGGCTACGTCGTGGCGAAGGCCGCCGAGCTCGGCATCCCGGTGCCCGTGAACGAGGCCATCCTGGCGATCGCCCAGCGGGTGGAGCGGGGAGAGCTCGCGCCGGACCTCTCGAACGCGAGCCTGCTCGTGGACGTGCTCGCCGCCACCCGCTGAGTCCGGCGCACGCCAAACACTGAGGCGCTCAGCGCGCGGGCGCTCCCGCCAGCTCCAGCAGCGTCGGCAGGTTGTGCAGCCCCGGTTCGAGCTCCCCGCGCTCGATGCGCCCGGCCAGCTCCACCACGGCCTCGTTCACGGGCGCCCGCCCGCCCTGCGCCCGCAGCGTCGAGGCCACGAGCCCATTGAGCTCGCCGACCTCGCTGCGCCGACCCTTCATCCAGTCCTGCAGCACCGTGGTCTTGCTGTCGGGCATCCCGAAGCCACCGAGCAGCGTGTCGAGCAGCGTCTCGACCACGGTGGCGGGGTCGCTCACCGCCGCCGGTGTCAGCCCGAAGATCGGCAGCACGGGGTTGCCGAGGCCGATCGTCGCGTCGAGCGCCTCCTGACCCGAACGCAGCATGAGCTCGCGCATCTCGGGGATGGCGGCGGCCTCGACCATCGGCAGGCCCACGATGCCGGTCGTCACGAGCGTGGTGGCGTTGCTCACGAGCTTCATCCACTTGGCCGCCCGGATGTCGTCGACCACGTCGACGGCCCCCACGAGGTCGAGCAGCGCCGTGATCTCACCGAGTCGAGACGCCGTCGCCGGGTGGATGCTGCCCACCGCGAACCACGAGCGGTCGTGCGCGGAGTGGCGCTCGACCACGCCGGGGTCGAACATCATGGAGGTGATCTCGATGACGCAGCCGATGGTGCGCTCGGGCCCCACCACGTCGGCGATCGTGTCGACGGTCATGCCGTTCTGCACTCCCACCACGAGGCCGTCGGGCGCGAGCACGGGCTTGATGAGCTCGGCGGCCCAGCGCGAGTCGTAGGCCTTCATGAGCATGAGCACGATGTCGAACGGCTCGCGCACCTCGGCCACCTGGCAGAGGTGCAGCACCCGCACGCTCTGCTGCAGCGTCTCGCCCGGCATGCGGATGGTGGCGCCGTGCTCGCGCATCGTCTCCACGTGGGCCGGCCACTGCTCGATGAGCGTCACATCGAGGCCCGCCCGGGTGAGGTCGACGCCGATCGAGGCGCCGTTGGCCCCGGCACCGAGCACCGCGATGCGGCCACCGGTCATCCGACGGCGCCCCGATCGGGCTGCCCGCTCCCGGGCGGGAGCTCGCGCAGGGCGCTCAGCACGTCGACCGCCGACTTGCGCGGGCGCTCGCCCGCGAGCGCCATGCCGTGCTCGGCGAGCAGGTCGCTGCCGTCGCCCGAGTCGTGCCGCCCGAGCACGAACCACATGCCCTGGGTCTCCTGGTCGGTGTGGTTGATGTAGATGTGCGGGCGCAGCGAGTCGAAGCACAGCGAGTCGCCCGGTCGCAGGATGTAGGTGTCGAAGTCGAGCTTGAGCGTGAGCTCGCCGTACAGGATGAAGCCGTACTCGATGCCGGAGTGCCGCATGAGCCGGCCCTCGATCGAACTCGATCCGCCGGGAGCGTAGGTGGTGATGAGCGGATCGACGATGCTGTAGCCGCCCACCGCGAGCCGCTGCCAGGTGACGCCGTTCTCCATCTCGATGGTGGGGTTGTCCTCCACCCGCTGGATGGCCGAGGCGCCGGGGTGGGCCCTCGGGAAGTCGGCACCCCGGCGGGTCACGGGATCTTCGGGAGGGATCACGTTGCCCATGACCTCGTCGATCGAGATGCCGAGGTAGGTGACGATGGCGTAGAGCGTGCTCACCGAGGGGTGGGTCTTGCCCGTCTCCACCTGCGAGAGCAGGCTCGGGGAGATGCCGACGGCCGCAGCCACGGCGCGCAGGCTCAACCGTTTCTTCTCACGCACGGCCCTGAGTCCCGGCCCGAGTTCGCTCTTCATGTGCTCTCCGTCGTCAGTTCGACATGACTCTAGCGGCCAGAACTCACGAGAGCCTCAGTGGGCACCTCCCCTTCGGTGGCCACGATCGTGCGGAGCCGGGTGAGGCGTCGCCGCCTCGAGGCCCGCACGATGAGGAAGTCGGCCACGAGCAGGAGCACGAGCAGCACGCCGAGCACGAGGTTGTTGAGGTACGACGGCGCCGCGAGGGTGGCCATGCCGGCCTGCAGCGTCCCAGTGATGGCGACACCCACGACGACGTGCCCGATGGTGCCCACGCCGCCGTAGAGGCCGATGCCGCCGATGAGCGCCGCGCCCACCGCGAGCAGCAGCAGGTCCGGGAACCCCTCGGGGGCGGCGCTGCCGCCCTTGAGGCAGGCGATCGCCCCGGCGAGCCCCGCCGTGGCTCCCGAGATGCCGAACGCGAGCGTCATGGAGCTCGTGAGCGGCACACCCGCGGCGATCGCCTCGGTGCGGGCTCCGCCGATGGCGTAGATGTGCCGGCCTGGCCTCGTGTAGGCGAGGAAGACGCCGAGGATGACGAACACGATGATGGCGATGATGCTCGACGGCGAGAAGAACATCGCGAACCGCGCGTGCAGCGGGTCGGAGATCTCGAAGTCGGTGAGCACCACGGGCGCGTTGTCGCTCGCGATGTAGGCGAAGCCGCGGATGGCGATGAGGCTGCCGGCCGTGAAGACGAGCGAGTTGATGCCGAGCTTGGCGATGAGCCAGCCCTGCAGGGCGCCCAGCACGAAGCCGCCCACGACGGCCGTGAGAATGGCGACCACGAGACCGAACTGCGCCACCTCGATGGCGATCACACCCATGAGCGCGGCCGTCGACGCCACCGAGAGGTCGAGCTCGCCCGCGATCATCGTGACCGAGAGCCCGAGGGCCACGATCCCCACGAACGCGAACGACTCGAGCACCGCGTAGACCGACGACGGACCGCTGAAGCCCTTCGAGATGATGAGGAACGTGGCGATGACGGCCACGAGGATGATGATCCGCAGCCCGTATTCCCGGGAGGTGGTGGCGAGTGCACCGCGCATCAGATGGCCTTCTTCCGGATGACGTGGAGCACGGAGACCATCACGACGACGAGCACACCCACCGCGGCGAGGCGCACTCCGTGCGAGAAGTCGTGGAGCAGCATGACCTGGCTGAAGATCGCGATCATGAGGGCTCCGAGGGCGGAGCGGAGTGGTGAGCCGAATCCGCCCTGAATGGCGGTTCCACCCACGAGCACCGCGGCGATGACGTTGGAGGTGAGGGTGGGCAGGTCGAGGGTCGTGGCCTGACCGGCCTGGGCGGCCACCACGATCCCCGAGATGGCGGTGCCGATGCCGAACACCACGAACGCCGCGATCGTGGCCGAGCGGAAGGAGACCCCGCTGAGCCTGGCTGTCTCGCGGTTGGCTCCCGCGAGCGAGATCCGGCGGCCCGTCACCGTGCGATCGATGAAGAACGTGGTGACGATGGTGAACCCGATGAAGATGTAGATCGGCAGCGGCAGCCCGAGAGGGCTCGCGAGCGCGATCCACTTCGTGTCGACGGCCGGGGCGGAGACCACGCGTCCCCCCGTCACGAGGGTGGCGAGCCCGAAGATGATGGCGCCGGCCGCGAGCGTGGTGATCATGGGGTTGAGGCCGAGCGCCACGAAGGCCCCCTGCGCGAACCCGGTGGCGGCGAGGATGAGCACGACCAGCAGGATGGTGATGGGCAGCGGCACCCCCACCGCGAGCAGCGGGAAGAAGATCACGGCCGCGAGCATCGCCTGCTGCGTGACCGCGAGCGAGACGAGGTTGCCCGAGAGGGTCACTGGCGTGAGGCCGACCGCCGCGATGCCGATGACGGCGGTGTTGATGAGGATGCCGCGCAGGTTCTCGAACGAGAGGAATCCCGGCGTGGTCGCGGTCGCGATCACCAGGGTGAGCACGAGCAGCAGCGGCAGCGACCAGGTGATCACGAACTCGGCCCCGCGGCGAGACGGAGCGGGAGGACCCGCCGCGGCGACGGGCGCCGTCTCCAACTGTGTGCTCACTTCTCGCTCCTGTTCATGACGGCCGCCACGAGGGCGTCCTCCGTCCATTCGTCGGCGGGCCGCACGCCCACCATCTCGCCGTGGTAGAAGGTCGCGATGGTGTCCGAGAGGCCGTGGATCTCGTTGGTGTCCGAGCTCGAGACCACGACCGTCATCCCCTGCTCGCAGAGCCCGCGCAGCTTGGCGTAGATGTCGGAGCGCGCCCCCACGTCGACGCCCCGCGTGGGCTCCTCCACGAGGAAGAGCGTGGGGTCGTTGCCGAGCCACTTGGCGAGCGCGACCTTCTGCTGGTTGCCGCCGGAGAGCTTGCCCACGCTCGAGCCGAGGCGCTTGCTGTCGATGGCGAACGCCGTGGCGAGCGCTTCGGCGGCCGTGCGCTCCCTCCTCGTGCTCACGGTGCCCGCGGTCGAGACCGACGAGAGCCACGAGGAGGAGAGGTTCCTCACGATCGAGAGCCCGGAGAAGATGCCGCTGCGCTTGCGATCGGGGGAGCAGTAGGTGATGCCGGCGGCGAGGCCCTTCGAGCGGTCCTTCGCATTCAGCGGCGATCCGTCGACCGAGACGACACCGCCGAGGATGGGCGTCTCGCTCGCGAGCGCCTTGACCACGAGGTCGGCGCCCGAGCCCAGCTGGCCCGTGAGGCCGAGGATCTCGCCGCGGCGGGCGCGGAGCGACACGGGGGCGTTGAGGCCCGAGATCACGACGTCGTCGAGCACGAGTCGCTCGTCGCCCGAGACGGGCCGCCGCTCGGGGTACATGCTCTCGAGCTTGCGGCCGAGCATCATCTGGATGACGCCGGCCACGTCGATGTCGCCGATCTCCACGCTCGGCAGGCTGCGGCCGTTGCGGAAGATGCTCACCCGGTCGGCGATCGCGAAGACCTCCGGCAGGCGGTGGGTCACGTAGACCACGCTGATGCCCTTGCCGGCGAGCTTGCGCACCACCGCGAGCACCTTCTCCGTCTCGGCATCCGAGAGGGCGGCGGTCGGCTCGTCGAAGATGACGACCCTCGCCTCTCTCGCGAGCACCCTCGCGACCTCGAGCAGCTGCATCTCGGCCACCGAGAGCTCCTCCACCTTGGTCGAGGGGTCGATGTGACCGAGGCCCACCTCGGCGAGCAGCTCCTTCGCCTCGGTGCGCAGGCGACCCCTCGTCCAGAAGAACGGGGAGTGCGCCTTGCCGAGCACGAGGTTCTCGGCCACCGAGAGGGTGCCCACGGTGCTGTATTCCTGCTGCACCACGGCGATCCCGGCAGCCTGCGAGCGGGCGCTCGACGAGAGGGAGACGACCTCGCCGTCCATCGTGATGGTGCCCGTGTCGGGCGTCACGAGGCCGGAGAGCACCTTCACGAGGGTGCTCTTGCCCGCCCCGTTCTCACCGAGCAGTGCCACCACCTCGCCCGGCTTGAGGTCGAACTCCACGTCGATCAGAGCCTGCACGGCGCCGTAGCGCTTGCTGAGCCCCGAAGCCACCAGTCGCGGCTGCACGGGATCGCCGGTCATCACTGGCTGCCGAGCTCTTCGTAGCTGAGACCCCAGAACTCGAAGCCCTCGATGTCGGCGAGCCGGATCGGCGGGTTCGGCATGTAGGTGGTCTTGGCGGGGGCGTCGGCGGTGAGTTCCGGCTCGGTGGCCTCGAGCTCGAGGTTGACGACATCGTCGGTGACCTCACCAGAGGCCAGGTACTTCGCCACCGTCTGGATGATGAGCTTGCCCTCCACCACGGGTGACTGGATGACGGCGCTGTAGACCTGGCCGTTGAGCAGCGGCGTCTTGTCGCCTGCGTCGTTGCCCGCGATCACCCAGACGTCCTCGCCGGGGGTGAGCCCGTTCTGCTCCAGGGCGGTCACGACACCCGCCGCCATCGAGAGGTTCTGCGCGAACACGAAGTCGATGCCCTCGGAGGAGAACTTGGGGATGACCTGGCTCGCGATGTCGAACGCGCCCTGAGAGTCGAAGCCGGCTGCGGTCGGCTCGCTCGCGAGCAGGTTGAAGGGGGCGTCCTCGGTGGAGGCGAGCATGCCGTCGTGGCGGTCGATGCCCGACTGGTAGCCGGCGGGGAAGGTGATCTCGATGAGGTTGCCCTCCTCGGAGTTCAGCTGCTTGCCGGCCGCGAGGGCCTCCTCGCGAGCGGCCTCGAGCATGTCGCCCGCGGTCTCACCGATGCCGTAGGCGCGCACACCGGCGTAGGCCGTGATGTACTCCTCGCCCTCGGGGAGCACGGACTGGTTGACCTGGAAGACCGGGGCGATCTGCGAGAGCAGACGGCTCGAGTTGATGCCGGCCTGCGAGTTGGAGGGCCACCAGATGAAGGCGGCGGGCACCTCGCCGGTGGCGATGAACTGCTGCACCTGCTGGTCCTGCTCGGTCTGGTCGGTCTTGTTCTCGAAGATCTTGACCTCGAAGCCGAGCTCCTCGGCCTCGGCCTTGACGGATGCGGCCTCGTCCGACTGGTAGATGGTGGCCGTCGACGGCATGAACATGACGATGGTCTGGCCGCCGCCCTCGAGCGATCCGGATCCCTCGCCGCTCGCGGCAGCTCCTGCACCCGAACCGCCACCCGATCCGCCGTCGGACGAGCAGGCCGCGAGCCCGAAGCTCATCACCGCCGTCAACCCGATCGCTGCTGCCACCCGCGCGAAACGCGATTTCGATTGCCTCATTGCAACTCCCAGTGATGTCCTAAGCGGCGTCCTCGTTGACGCTGTTTACAACTACTACACGAAGTGTGCAGCCAAGTCGATCGTTTTGCGCGACATTCGTCGAGATCGTCAATACTCGTTGGCCACGAAGAGCTCCTGGGCGGGGAACTTGGTGAGCACCACGGGGCCCTCGTCGGTCACCACGATCTCCTCCTCGATGCGCGCCGCCGAGACGCCGTCGGAGGCCGGGCAGTAGGTCTCGAGGGCGAACACCATGCCGGCTCTGAGCTCCACGGGGTTCTCCAGGCTGTTGAGCCGCGAGATGATGGGCCGCTCGTGCAGCCCGAGCCCCAGCCCGTGCGCGAACTGCAGCCCGAAGGCCTCCATCTCGCTGTCGAACCCGAACTCCTCGGCCTTCGGCAGCAGGGCCGCGATCTGGTCGGTGCCCACTCCGGGGCGGATGGCCTCGATCCCGCGGTCCATCCACTCGCGCGCCCGCTTGTAGGCGTCCCGCTGCACCGTGGTGGCGCTGCCGACCCCGAAGGTGCGGTAGTAGCACGTGCGGTAGCCGTTGAAGGAGTGGATGATGTCGAAGAACGCCTGATCTCCCGGGCGGATGATGCGATCCGTGAAGTTGTGGGGGTGCGGATTGCATCTCTCGCCGGAGATGGCGTTGACCGCCTCGACCTGGTCGGAGCCGAGCTCGTAGAGGCGCTTGTTCGCCAGGGCCACGATCTCGTTCTCGCGGATGCCGGGCTTCAGCACGTCCACGATGTCCTGGTAGACGCCGTCGACCATGGCGGCGGCCTGGTTGAGCAGCACGATCTCGTCCTGTGACTTGATGACGCGCGCGTCGAGCATGAGCTGCTGCGCGTCGACCACGGTGAGGCCCTGCCGCTGCATCTCGAACAGGAAGGGCGGCTCCACGATGTCGATGCCCACGGGAGCGCCGGCCACGCCCGCCTCGGCGAGCAGCCCCTTGATCTCGGTCACTGCTGCCGCCATGAGTCCGGCGTCGGGGGCCACGGCGCCGCGGAACCCGAGGAAACCGGCCCGCCAGTTCTCCTCCGGCAGCCACTTCGAGTAGAGCTTGTGGTGCTTCACCGCCGAGCCGAAGTCCCACAGCACGGGCTCGTCGTCGCGCGTGAGCAGGCAGTAGCGGATCATCTTGTCGCCGAGGGCTCCGCCGATCCAGGTGCTCGTCGTGTAGCGGATGTTGTAGAAGTCGAACAGCAGCAGCGCGCCGCAGTCGCTCGCCTCGAGGGCGGCCTTGGCCCGCTCGAGACGGTAGCGCCGGAGGCGGTCGAAGTCGACGCGCTCCTCGTAGTCGACTCCCATGTGGCCTGGGGCGGCCAGCGGGCGGGGTGCGTTCATCGGCGATCTCCGTTCTCGGCGGGCGGAGGCCGCCGCGTGAGACGCGCGGACAGCGCCCGTGCTGTCCCGCACAGTGTATGTCCAGGCTGAACACAGGGCCAGGTTCGGGGCGTCCGCGGGCGCTATTCGGAGGCCCGAGTTAGCTAAGGGTTACCTCAGTTTCTGCTCAAGATCGGCGCAGGTTCGGATCAGTATCAGGCAAGGACGACACCTCCATACGGGTGCATTGAAATTCATAGAAAGGCAGATCAGGGATTGATTGTCTCTGCCAGCCGACGTGCTGACATCGACGATCCGGGGCCCAACCGGGCCCCATGGCCCCCTCTACTCAAGGCGGGTTCCGGCCGGTAGTGTCGCTCTCGACCCGGACCGGTCCCACGGATCACCCGCCGTGCGGTCCGCGGCATCATCTGATGCCGTATGTGTGATGCGCGTGGCATACCCCGAGCACCCCCGATGCTCGCCACGCGCATCACACTCTTCTTCCGGGATTACCCTTGAGCAAGTGACCTTCGCATCCTCCCTCCGACGCTTCGTCTGGGGTCGAGGAGCCGGTCTTCCGCGCGACGTGGTGGTGCTCGGCGTCGTGGCGTTCTTCGTGATGCTGGGCTTCGGCGTCGTCATCCCCGTGCTGCCCGTCTACGTGCGGAGCTTCGGCGTGGGCTACCTCGAAGTCGGCGCCGTGGTCTCGGTGTTTGCCGTGATGCGGCTCGTCGCCAACCCGTTCGTGGGGCGCCTCGTCGACGCCGCGGGGGAGCGCGTCATCCTGGCCATCGGGATCGGCATCGTGGCCGTCTCGAGCGCCCTCGTGGGCCTCGCCGACAGCTACCTGCAGGTGCTGCTGCTCCGCGGGGCCGGCGGCATCGGATCGGCCATGTTCTCGGTGGCGGCCATGACGCTGCTGCTCGCCTCCACCGACCCCTCGGTGCGCGGCAGGGCCGTGGGGTTCTACCAGGGCGGCTTCCTCATCGGAGGCATGGCTGGGCCCGCCGTGGGCGGGCTCCTCGCCGCCATCTCGCTGCAGGCGCCGTTCTTCTTCTACGCCGGAACGCTCGTGGTGGCGGGCGGGGTGGGCTTCGTATTGCTGCGGCGGCATATACGCACCGACGTGAAGACGGCCGAGCCACCGAGGCCGTTCCGCGAGGTGCTCAGGGATCGCCGCTACCAGTCGGCGCTGCTCGCGAACCTCGCTCAGGGCTGGTCGGCCATGGGGGTGCGCACCGCCCTCATCCCGGTGCTCGTGGTGGAGGTGCTGCACGGGGAGCCCGCCTGGACGGGCATCGCCTTCGCCGTGGCGGCCGTGGTGCAGACCCTCGCGCTCGTGCCGGCGGGGAGGTTCGTCGACACCGTGGGCCGGCGACCGGCCATCGCGGGCTCGTTCGCCGTGGGGGCCGTGGTGATGCTCGCCATCCCGCTTGTCGACTCGCTGTGGCTGCTCATCGTGCTGCTGTGCATCTACGGGGCGGCGGCGGCCTTCATGGGCACGGCACCGGCGGCCTCGGTGGGCGACGCGGCCGGCGGGAGGGGCGGCCAGCCGGTCGCGGTCTTCCAGGCGGTGGCGGATGCGGGGGCCATCGTGGGCCCCCTCGTGGCGGGCCTGCTCGTCGACGCGTTCTCGTTCGAGGCCGCCTTCGCCTCGGCCTTCCTCCTCATGGCCGCCGCCTCGCTCTTCGCCCTCCGCATGCCCCGCGGCGGCGCCCCCGAGCCCACTCCGGCACCCGTCGACGCGCCCGACCCCACCAAGGCGGCCTGACCCACGAGGGCGGCCTGACCCACTAGGGCGGCCTGACCCCGCTCGACTCAGTGGGCGGCGGACTGCGCGGCGAGCACCTCGGCGTAGCGGCCCTCCGCGGTCGCGAAGCGCTGCCAGTGCACGCGGCCCACGAGCACCTCCGGAGCATCGGGATGCGCCGTCAGCAGGCTCATGACCTCGTCGAGGAACTCCTCGAGCGGCATCGCGTAGTCGGTCTGGTCGAGCCCCATGAGGGTCGTGCCCACGGCGGGCGGCACGAGCTCGACGACCTGCACCGAGGTGCCCGCGAGCTGCACCCGCATCGACTCGGTGAACGCGTGGGTGGCGGCCTTCGTGGCGCTGTAGGTGGGGGTGGCCGGCAGCGGCACGAACGCGAGGCCAGACGAGACCGTCATGAACGTCGACGCCGGGCGCGTCAGCAGGTGGGGCACGAACGCCGCGGCGAGACGGATCGGCCCGAGCAGGTTCGTGGCCACCGTGCGCTCGGCGAGCTCGAGGAAGCCGGGATCGCGCAGATCCTCCGGCTGCATGATGCCCGCCATCGCGATCACGGCGTCGAGCGAGGGATGGGCGGCGAGCACCTCGGCGGCGGCCCGCTCGATCGAGGCGGGGTCGGTGGTGTCGATCTCGACGCCGACGAGGCCAGGGTGCTCCTCGGTGAGGCGGTCGAGCAGCTCGCGGCGGCGACCGCCGATGATGACGGTGCTGCCCGCGGCCTGCAGGCGGAGTGCGAGCCCCAGGCCGATGCCCGAGGTCGCGCCGGGAAGGAAGACGGTGGTTGAGGTGATGTCCATGACCCGAGTCAACGCTCCCCGACGCATCCGCACCAGGACAAGCGCAGCCACTGAACGCCATGCAGTGGCTGAGGCGACGGGAACCCGCGAGAGTGGGGGAGGCGCCGGATGCAGCGGTGCCAGGAGGGACGGCGATGGACCGGTCGGCATTCGGAGCGTTCGTACGCGGCAGGCGCGAGGCGCTGCAGCCCGAAGACGTGGGGCTCGGCCGCGGTGCGCGCCGCCGCACGAGCGGTCTGCGGCGGGAGGAGGTGGCCGGCCTCGCCGGCATGTCCTCCGACTACCTCGCGCGGCTCGAGCGCGGAGACGGCCCGCAGCCCTCCGAGCAGATGGTCGCGGCCCTCGCCAGAGGCCTCCGCCTCACCACGGGGGAGCGCGACCACCTCTTCCTGCTCGCCGGCCACCGCCCGCCCGCCCGAGCGGCGTCGAGTCGGCACGTGGGGCCCGGCCTCATGCGCATCCTCGACCGGCTGGCCGACGACACCCCCGCCCAGATCATGGGATCGCTCGGCGAGACCCTCGTGCAGACCCCGGCGGCCGTGGCGCTCCTCGGCGACCAGACCTCCCACACCGGCCCGGCGCGCAGTTCGACCTATCGCTGGTTCACCGACCCCGCGAGCCGCGACATCTACCCCGCGGAGGACCACCCGCGGCACGCTCGCGTGCAGGTGGCGCAGCTGAGGCGGTCGGCCGCGGTGCACGGCCCCGACTCGGAGCCCGCGGCCCTCGTGGCGCACCTGCTCGAGAGCGTCCCGGAGTTCGCCGCCCTCTGGGACCAGAACGACGTCGACGTGCGCTTCACCGAGGAGAAGCGCTTCGTGAACCCCGAGGTGGGCGAGCTCAGCCTCTACTGCCAGGTGGTGCACGACCCCGACCAGGCGCAGTCGCTGCTTGTGTTCACCGCGACCCCGGGCACCGAGAGCGCCGAGAAGCTCGCCCTGCTCGTGGTGCTCGGGGCCCAGGTCGTGCCCACACCCCTCCGCGTCACCGCCCTCTAGAGGAACTCGGCGAGGAAGCCGCGCATCGATTCGATGAGGGTGAGCCGGGAGGACGCACGCCGGTACTCGTGGCCCTCGCCCTCGAGCTCGAGGTACGAGACCGGGCGATCGAGTGCCCGCAGCGCGGCCACGATGCGGTGCGCCTCACCGATCGGCACGTTCGTGTCGAGCTCCCCGTGCACCACGAGCAGCGGCACGCGGATGCGGTCGGCCTGCTCGAGCGGTGAGATGGACCGCAGGAACTCGCGGTCATCCTCCGGGTGCCCGTACTTCGTCAAGGCGGCCGCTGCGATCCACGGCTCCGTCTCCTCGTAGAAGTGCAGCAGGTGCGACATGCCGCAGATGTCGACCCCCGCCGCGAACACTCCCGGAGTGAACGCGAGGGCCGCGAGCGTGAGGTAGCCGCCGTAGGAGCGCCCCGTCACCGCGATGCGGTCGGGCGCGGCCACACCGATCTCCACGAGGTGCCTGGCCGCGGCCGTCACATCGTCGAAGGCGCCCTGCCTGCCGTGCACGTCGTCGGCGTGCACGAACTCGCGGCCGAAGCCCGAGGAGCCGCGCACGTTGGGCGCGAACACCGCCACTCCCGAGGCCGCGAGCACCTGGTGCTGCGGGCTGAAGGTGGGCCGCTCCTGCGACTCGGGGCCGCCGTGCAGGTGCAGCATGGCGCGGCCGGGCACCGCGGGCGGCTCGGGCGAGCGCAGCAGCCACGGGGTGGGCGATGGCGCCTCGGAGTCGCCGAGGTCGTGGGTCTCGGGCACACGGTAGAGCCACCCCGTGATCTCGAGGCCGTCGCGCGAGCGGTAGCGCTCGAGCGTGGGCACCACGAGCCGCACGGGCGGCAGCTCGGGCACGGCGGTCACGCGCGTCCACGCGAAGCCCGCGGTGTCGAGCCGCCAGAGCTCACGGGGGCGCTGGGGGCCCTCCACGGCGAGCAGCACGCTGCCCCCGTCACGGCTCAGCACGGGGCTGGTCGCCACGGCTCCCGGCAGCCCGGGCACGGGCTCGAAGCGACCGCTCACGGTGTCGTAGAGCTCGAGCTCGCTGCGCCCCTCCACGTTCCACACGAGCAGCAGCATGCGCCCCTCGTCGTCGGCGTCGAGGGCCTCGAGCTCGGCGTCCGGTCGCTCCGCGAGCACCCGGGGCGGCCGCGACCAGTCGTCGGGATCGACCGGGTAGGCGATGAGCTGCCGCCGGGGCAGCCCCACCTCGGTCGCCGCGTAGATCATGCCGGGGGCGGCCTCGCCGGGAGGGGAGGGGCGGATGAACGCCACCTCGGTGGCGCCCGTCGCCGGGTGCGGCATGACCGGGTGGTCGACATCCGTCTCGCGGTCGACGACCACGCAGAACTCGCGGCCCCGCCGGCCGTCGCGCATCACGAGCATGCGCTCGTGCGCCGAGAGGTCGAGCACGTGGATGAGATCGCCGGTGGCGAGCAGGTCGAGCGATCCCGTGGCGGGATCGGCGAGGTAGGAGCGGGTGGGCTCGCCCGCCTCGGTGGCGGGAACGGTCACGACCACGCGGTGCCCGCTCCTCGTCCACGGGCCGAGCTCGGCGTGCCGCTCGGCGGGGCCTGAGACGCGCTTCGCGTCGGTGCCGTCGGGTCGCACCACCCACACCTGGGTGCGCACGCCGCCGTCGGTCGCCACGGCGCACGCGAGCCAGGCGCTGTCGGCCGACCAGCTCACCGAGATCACGGGGTCGCTCGAGAACGATACGAGCAGGGCCTCGGGGAGCTCCGTGGCGCCGGGATCCGGCACATCCTGCACCCACACCTCGGGCGAGCCGCCGCGATCGCTGATGAACGCGACCCTGGCGGCATCCGGGGTCATCGACGGGCCCCAGCTGCCCCAGGCTCCCACGAGCTGCTCGGCCAGGGTCTCGGACACTGTCTCTGTCACTTGGCTGCCCGTCATCGGATGCCGTGCTCCTGCAGCCACATCTCCAGCAGCGCGAGCTGCCAGAGCGCGTTCGAACCGAGCGTCGTGCGCGTGGTGTTGGGGTCGGCGAGCAGTCCCCGCACGGTGCCCTCGTCGAAGAGACCTCGCGCTCGGGCGGCCGGATCGCTGAGCGCGTCGCGCACACGCTCGAGGTAGGGCCCCTCGAGCTGGCGGATGGCCGGCACCGGGAAGTAGCCCTTGGTGCGGTCGATCACCTCGTCGGGCACGATGCCGCGGCTCGCGCGCTTGAGCACGCCCTTGCCGCCGTCGCTGAGCTTGAGGGCGGGCGGGATGGCGGCCACGAGCTCCACGAACTCGTGGTCGAGGAAGGGCACGCGCGCCTCGAGCCCCCACGCCATGGTCATGTTGTCGACGCGCTTCACGGGGTCGTCGACGAGCATCACGGTGGTGTCGTTGCGCAGGGCGGCATCCACCGAGGTCTCGGCGCCGGGCTCGGCGAAGCGGCGGCGGATGAACTCGGTCGGCGCATCCACGGGCGCCCCCTCGAGCCAGGCGGGGTTGAGCAGCGCGGTGAGCTCGGGCCAGCGGCGGTCGAAGAACACGCGCGAGTACGCCTCCACGGCGTCGGCCCGCGGAACGTCGGAGAGCGGCGGGTACCAGTCGTAGCCGCCGAGCACCTCGTCGGCGCCCTGGCCCGACTGCACCACCTTCACCGACTTCGACACGTCTTCGGAGAGCAGGTTGAAGGCCACGCAGTCGTGGCTCACCATCGGCTCGCTCATGGCGTGCACGGTGGCGTCGATGCCGGGCAGCAGGCGCGAGCTGTCGATCGAGATGCGGTGGTGGTCGGTGCCGAAGCGCTCGGCCACGAGGGTGGAGTACTCGAACTCGTCGCCCGACTCGCCGCCCGCCGAGTCGAACCCGATGCTGAAGGTCTGCAGATCCGTCTGCCCCGCCTCGGCGAGCAGCGCCACCACGAGGCTCGAGTCGATGCCGCCCGAGAGCAGCACCCCCACGGGCACGTCGGCCACCATGCGGCGCTCCACGGCGGTGCGGAGGCTCGCGATGACCGCGTCCTCCCAGTCCCGCTCGCTCCAGCCGGCCCTGTCGGCGTCGCGCACGAAGTCGGCGCGCCAGTAGACGTGCTCACGCGAGGTGCCGTCGGCCTCGATGACCCGCACGGTCGCCGGCGGCAGCTTGCGCACACCCGAGAGGATCGTGAGCGGAGCGGGCACCACCGAGTGGAAGGTCAGGTAGTACTGCAGCGCCTCGCGGTCGATCGACGCGTCGACGCCACCGCCCTCGAGCAGGGCGGGCAGGGTGGAGGCGAAGCGGATGCGCCCGCTCGAGGGCTCCTCGGCGAGGTAGAGCGGCTTGATGCCGAGCCGGTCGCGCGCGAGCACCGCGCGCCCGGAGGCGTGCTCCACGATCACGAACGCGAACATGCCGAGCAGGTGGTCGACGCAGTCGGTGCCCCACTCGGCGTACGCCTTGCCGATCACCTCGGTGTCGGAGTGCGAGAAGAAGCGGTGGCCCTTGCCCTCGAGCTCCTGGCGCAGCTGCCGGTGGTTGTAGATGCAGCCGTTGAAGGCCACGGTGAGGCCGAGCGCCGGGTCGACCATGGGCTGCGCGCCCGCGGCGCTCAGGTCGATGATCGAGAGCCGGCGGTGGCCGAGGGCTGCGCGGCCGTTCGACCAGAGGCCCGTGCCGTCCGGCCCCCGGTGGCGCTGGCAGGCCGTCATCCTGTCGACGGCGCCCAGGTCGGCGCTCGATCCGTCGAAGCGGAGCTCTCCCGCGAATCCGCACATGTCAGTGCTCCCATTCTGTGTTGTCGCTCGTCGGCGCGACGATCCACGTGTCCTTCGCACCGCCGCCCCTAGACGAGTTGACCACCATGCTCCCCGCCGGTGCCACGCGGGTGAGCGCGAGCGGGGCCACCACGAAGCCGCTCGGATGCGTGTCGCTCGCGTAGACGAACACCCGCAGGTCGACGTGCCGCGGCTCGAGCACGCTGCCCGCCGCTCCGGCGAGACCCGTGGCCGGCAGCGAGAAGGTGGGGTGCGACGAGAGCGGCACGACCTCCTGCGCCACCCACGCCGAAGGGTCGGCGGCGATGGCGGCTCGGCGCTCCGCCACGGCGGCGGCGCCAGCGGCGGGCCCGATGAGCACACCCTCCCCGCCGTGTCCGTCGACGGGCTTGGTCACGAGCTCGCCCACGCGCTCGAGCACCCCGCGCCGCTCGACCGCGTCGCGCGTGCGGTAGGTGGGCACCTGCTCGAGCAGCTGACGTTCGTCGAGGTAGTAGCCGATCATGGTGGGCACGTTGCAGTACATCGCCTTGTCGTCGGCCACGCCGTTGCCCGGCGCGTTCGCGAGCCGCACGGCGCCGGCGGCTGCCACCGCCATCACCCGCTCGCCGATCGGGTCGCCCGAGGAGCTCGTCGCCTCGGGCAGCTCGCCGTCGAGCCGCAGGTAGAGCGCGTCGATCCGCGTGCCGGTGGCACGGTCGACCACGTGATCCTCGGCCACGTCGATGTCGTCGACCCCGAGGAGCAGCAGCCCGGCACCCTCGGCCAGCGCGCGGTGCTCGAACCAGGCACCGCTCGCGGGGCCCGAGGAGAGCACCGCCGCCGTGCCGCTCGAGCCCTCCACGCCGAGCGCTCCCCTCAGCAGCGTGTACGTGCTCTCCGGGGCCAGCAGCTCGGTGGGGCGGGGCACGTTCGGCGCCACCTCGTCCATCATCGAGCGGATGGCGATGGCGTAGGCCGCGCCGCTCGGATTGCGCAGGTTGTCCTCGAGCACCCGCCAGCCGCCGAACTCGTTGCGCACGAGGTCGAAGCCGATCACGGCACTCCGCAGGCAGCCGGCGGGCAGTCGGCGGGCAGCATCGTGCCAGCCGGGCGCCCCCTCCACGTCGTCGCGCGGGATGACACCGTCGCCGAGGATCCGCTGCTCGCCGTACACGTCGCCGAGGAAGGCCTCGAGCGCGCGTGCGCGCTGCACGACCCCGGCCTCGATGGTGGCCCACTCGTGGGGGTTGATCACGCGGGGCACGAGGTCGACCGCGAACGGGCGGGGCCCATCGGCCGAGGCGAAGGTGAGATCGTGCTCGAGGATCCACGCGTCGGCCGCCCGCAGACTCTCGGCCACGGTTCCGCTCGTGAGGTTCTCGAAGTGCGCCACGATCTCCTCGTAGGCGGCGCGCGGCCGGGAGTTGGGGCCCACGGCCTCGTCTCCTGCTCGCGTGCGATAGGTGCGCAGCGCCGGAACGGCGGGCGGGATGCCGGAGGCCGGGCCCTGGGTCTCCTCCACGGCGAGCTTCACCACCGCGTCGAGCTCACCGCGCTCGGCGAAGGCCGCCCGCTGCCTGTCGGCGGAGTTGCCGCGGGCGAGCAGCGTGGTGGCGAGCTCGGTGACCTCCTCGAAGTCGCCGAGCTCCTCGAGCTGCGGCCGCAAGCGGCGGATGAGGTGCCGCACGGCGTGGGCCGCCGCCGTGGGGCGGGGGTGGGGCGTGTCGTCGAGCAGGTCGCCCGTGAGGCCGCTCCTGGCGGCCTGCCACATGGCGGCGCGGTGGATGGGCTCGGCCACGGGCACGAACGGCCGGCCGGCCTCGATGTCCTGCTCGGCCGCGCGCACCGTGGCGCGGAAGAGGCCGGCGATGAGCACGGCGTCGTCGACGATGGGGCACGCGTCGCACACCCGCAGTTCGAGCGTGGGGGCGTGCGCGGAGGGTCGCACCTCGAAGTAGGCCATCTTGTCGTCGGCGATCACACCCGTGGAGATGAGGTCGCTGAGCAGCTCGTCGTACTGGGCAGCGCTCGCGAGCGGGCCCGTGGAGCCCGCGCTCGGCCAGCGCTGCCAGATGATCGAGCGGATGCTCGAGTAGCCGGTGTCGTGCCCGTTCCAGTACGGCGAGCTGGCCGAGAGGGCGAGCAGCACGGGCAGGTCGCGCGAGACGCGCTGGGCGATGTCGATCGCGAGATCCCGATCCGACACCCCCACATGGATCTGGGTGCCGCAGATGAGCTGCTCGTCCACGAGCATGCGGTACTGCTCCTGCATGCGGCCGTAGCGGCCCGTGGTCGTGAGCTCGAAGTCGGCGAACTCGGAACGAGGCGCCGTGCCCACGCACGCGATGCCGATGCCGTCGGGGGCCGCCGCATCCACCACGCCCTTGCGCAGCCGCATGAGCTCGGTGCGGAGCCCGTCGAGACTCGAGACCACGTCGGTGTTGGTCTCCACCGTGGTGCGCTGGATCTCGGCCGAGTAGTTCTCGGCGGGCAGCCGCGAGAGCAGCTGCGGCGCCCTCGCCGAGAGCTTCCCGCTCTCGAGATCGATGAGGTGGAGCTCTTCTTCCGCGCCCAGCGTCAACTCCGCAGCCATGCCGCACACCCTACGGGGGGAGGGGCCCGATCGTCTGCTGTTCCCGCCGATTCGCCAGACGATGCTTCGAGCCTTGATAGCCTGGGCGAGACGGAAATGGAGAGGCACATGGCAGAGCTGCTGTACGGACTACTCGGCTTGATCACCCTGGGTGGACTGATCACGGGCCTCGCTGCGCTCGTCGCGATCATCCGCGCTCCCTACGACGAGAGCTGATCCGGAACGGCCGAACTGAACCACGCGCTCGCCGCTGTCAAGCCCGTAGCGGGTCGGTCGGCCGTCGCCGTTCACTGACAAGGTGCCCTTACCAGCTGCGCCCATCCCCGCTGTGCCCTCACCCGCTGCGCCCGTACCCGCGGTGACCGTCTCGGTCGTCATCCCCGTCAAAGACGATGCCGAACGCCTCGCGGTCTGCCTCAGGGCGCTGCGTCGGCAGACCGTGCTCCCCTCCGAGATCGTCGTGGTCGACAACGCCTCCACAGATGACTCGGCCGCCGTGGCGAAGGCCGGCGGCGCCCGGGTGGTGCGGGAGAACCGGCCCGGCATCCCTGCGGCCGCCTCGGCCGGCTACGACGCGGCGCACGGCGACGTCATCCTGAGGCTCGACGCCGACACCATCCCCTCCCCGACCTGGATCGAGGCGGCCGTCACGGCCCTCGCGCGTCGCCCGCGCGTCGGTGCGGTCACGGGGGGCGCGACGTTCTCGGGCGGTCCACGCTGGCTGCGCGGGGTGGGGGCCGCCGTGTACCTCGGTGCCTACTACGTGGCGCTCACTCCCGCCCTCGGCCACGTGCCGTTGTTCGGCTCCAACTTCGCGATGCGGCGGGAGGCCTGGCACACGGCCGCGTTCGCGGTGCACCGACGCGACCCCGAGCTGCACGACGACCTCGATCTCGCCTTCCATCTCGGGTCGCGCCGTCGCATCCGCTACGCCCCCGGCATGGTGGTGCAGATCTCGCACCGGCCGATGACCGACGCCTCGTCGATGGTGAAGCGGTTCCGCCGGGGCTTCCGCACGGTGTTCGTGCACTGGCCGCACGATCTGCCGTGGCTGCGCTGGGCCCGCTCCGTGTGGGGGCGGCTGGGGCACGGCACGTCGAAGGTGCCGGGTGCGCCTGGATCGCTCGGATCACCCGGATCGCGCGGATCGCGCGGGTCACCCGGATCGCTCGGCGGCGTCAGGCCTGCCGGGCTCGTCGCAGTGGCACGGCCGCCAGCACGATCCCGGCGATGACGGCGCCGAGTCCGCCCATCGCCATGTCGCCGATCGTGTCGTCGTACTCCACGAAGATCTCGCCGCTGATGAAGGTGTGACCGATCCACTCCACCATCTCCCACACGGCGCTCAGGGCGAGACCGAGGGTCGCTGAGAGCACGAGAGCGGTGGCGGGGGTGAAGCGGTCGTCGGCGGGATCCATCACGACTCCCATTTGGGCGAGCAGCAGGTAGAGCATCACGGCGATCACGCCCGTGCAGGCGAAGTGCACGAGCACGTCCCACCAGGGGATGCGGGTGTAGAGGTCGAGCACGTTGCTCCACCCCGCCACGAGCAGCAGCGCGCAGTAGACGATGTCGAAGCCGGGGCGCACCCCGAGGAACCTCGGCAGCAGCAGCCCGGGCAGCACGAAGGCGAGCACTCCGGCGTCTGTGGGGCCGAAGGCGATGGCCGCCACGAGCACACCCACGGCGCCGAGCACGCGGAGGGCGTCGGCGACCATCTCAAGCGCGCCGTGCGGGCGGCGGAGGAACGCGGCGATCATCGGATGCGGGGCCGCCTGCGCCGGGTCGATGGTCAAGAGGGATCGGGCAGGCGCAGCACGGCCTGCACCGACAGGTGGTCGGACGGCCAGGCGCCGCGGGGTCGGCGCGCGTTGAGGCCGATCCGCTCCACCCGCACGTCGGGGGTCACGGCGATCCAGTCGATCCGCTTGCGCTCGAGCCGCGGTGCTCGGTAGTTGGGGAAGGTGCCCCACTCGGGAGTGAGGCGCTTCTCGGCCGCACCCCACGCATCCACGAGCGTGCCGTCGCCGAGGAGCTCGGTGAGCGGGGCGGTGCGCTCGCCGCTGTTGAGGTCGCCCGTCACCACGGCGGGGAGCCCGCGGTCGGCCACGAGGAGGCGCACGAACTCCGCGGAGCGCACCCTCGCGCGGCGGGAGAAGTTGTCGAAGTGGGTGTTGACGGCGAGAAAGCGGGTGCCGGTGGTGCGGTCGCGCAGCTCGGCCTCCACGAGCACGCGCGGGGTGAGGTTGCCCCAGGATCGCGAGCCGTCGACGTCGGGGGTGTCGGAGAGCGCCACTTGCGACCAGCGCAGCAGGTCGAGCCTGGTGGAGTCGTAGTAGAGCGGGCAGCCCTCGCCCTGGCCGTCGGCGTCGCGGCCGTGGCCCACCCGGTTGTAGGTGCTGCCGAGGGCTGCGGAGAGGGCGCGGTCCTGGTCGGGGAGCGCCTCCTGGGTGCCGAGCAGGGCCGGGCGTTCGGTCTGCAGAAGCGTGGCCACGGCGGGGGCGCGCACCGACCAGCGGTCGGCGCTCCTCGGGCCGGCGAAGGGGCCGAGCTGGGGCAGGCGGCGGCGGATGTTGAAGCTCATGACGTGCAGCTCGGGCGGTTCGACCTGCCCGATGAGTGCTGTTCCGGTCATCCTCCGAGCCTACGGTGGTCGGGCCGGTCGGACGGCGATCCTGGCCGACCCGTTGCGGGATCACCCGAACCCGTCCACGGTTAGTGGGTTACCCGAACTGAAATGGAACTCACAGCATGAGCTTTATCGCCTTCCTCATTCTCGGCCTGATCGCCGGCGCCATCGCCAAGCTGATCCTCCCCGGCAAGCAGGGCGGCGGCATCATCGTCACCCTGATCCTCGGTGTGGTCGGTGCCCTTCTCGGCGGCTGGCTGGGCGGCCTCCTCTTCAACGTGAACCTCGAAGAGTTCTGGTCGATCCAGACCTGGGTCGTCGCCATCGTCGGCTCCATCGTGGTGCTGCTCATCTACGGCCTCATCTTCGGCCGCAAGAACCGCCGCGCGTAGAGCGCACTCTCCGTCGGCCGGCGGTGCTGCCCTCAGGGGCGGTGCCGTCGGCCTTCGTGTTTCTCGGGTTCTTCGTCTTTCTCAGGTTCTTCGTGTCCCGGGTGTTTCTCGGGTTCTTCGTGTCCCGGGTGTTTCTCGGGTTCTTCGTGGTCCCGGTGAGCGATGACCACCGTGGCGTCGAGCTCATCGGAGCGGCGGATCTCGGCTGGCAGGCCCGCTGAGAGGAAGATGCTCCGGGTGGCGGATGCCTGGGATTCGCTCGTCTCGATCAGCAAGTGCCCGCCCGGGGCCAGCCAGCGGCCGGCCTCCTTGGCGATACGGCGATGCACGTCGAGCCCGTCGTCGCCTCCGTCGAGAGCGACTCGTGCCTCGTGCAGCCTCGCCTCGGGTGGCATGGTGCGGATGGCGATACTCGGCACGTAGGGCGCATTCACCACGACCACGTCGAGACGCCCCACCAGCTCCCGCGGCAGCGCCTCGAACAGATCCCCCTGCCGCACCCGCTCCGCCCCCACATTGCGCCGAGCCCACTCCACGGCCGCGCCGTCCACGTCGCACGCCCACACCTCCCCCACCCCCGCGAGATCCGCCTCACCGGCGCGAGCGACCTCCCGCTCCGCGAGTGCCAGGCGGGCCGTGATCGCGGTCGCCACCGCGCCCGACCCGCAGCACAGGTCGAGCACCACGGAATCGTGACGCACGACCTCCATCGCGCACTCCACCAGGAACCGGGTGCGTGTGCGCGGCACGAACACCCCGGGCCCCACCAGCACGCGCAGCCCGTCGAACTCCGCCCACCCCAGCAGATGCTCGAGCGGCGCGCCACCCACGCGCCCGGCCACGAGCTCATCGAGCAGCGCGATCCCGCCCGCCCGCTCGGCCACCACCTCGACGATCAGTCGCGCCTCCTCCTCGGCGAACACGCACCCGGCCCCGCGCAGCCGCACCACCACCTTCTCGAACTCCGCCCCCGCATCCGCACCCGCCCCCGCACCCGCATCCGCGTCTACGTCCACATCCGCACCCGCACCCGCACCCGCATCCGCGTCTACGTCCACATCCGCACCCGCGTCCACGTCCGGATCCTGGCGCGAGGCGGCATCCGCGTCCGTGCTCACGGCGACGGCTCGGGGTCGGTGGCCATCGCGTCGCGGAGTCGCCTCGGGGCCCGGCTCTCCCAGGCCTCGCGGAGCAGCTCGCCGAGCTCCGCTTGCCCGATCCGCTCGAGGCGCACGAGCACCGACGCGTGACCGTCGTAGTGGGGCACGGTGAAGAAGGTCCCCGGATCCCGCTGCAGCAGTGCCTCGCGTTCGCCCAGGTCGGCGCGCCAGCACACGAGCACCCCGGGCTCCTCGTGCAGCCGTGCGAAGATGCGGCCGGCCACGTACCACGACGCCATGCCGTGCGAGGGCCGCTCCTCCACGGAGGGCAGCCCCATGGCCAGCCGTCGCACGTCGTCGTCCGCACTCATGCCCCCATAGTTCCACGGCCGGGCCCGCGGCTGAAGGTGGGCGGTAGGAGTCGCCGGGCGGGGAAGGGTGGTGGGCGCCAGCGGGGTGGGGTGGGCAATGTGGGCGGGGTGGTGGGCGCCGGCGGGGTGGGCGAAGTGGGCGGGCCGGGCAGGGTGGGCGTGGATAGGCTGGGTGGGTCGGCGGCGCGGAAGGAGCGGACGTGGCTCTGAGCGTGCGCACCCTGCTCGCCGACGGGCGGTTCCGGCTCGAGCTGGCTCCCGGCCCCTGGAACGCGGGCGACGCCGCCGCCGACGCGCTGCTCGACGCCCCGCTCACCTGGGCGCACAGCTCCGACCTCGCCGACCCCACGCCCTGGCTCGACGAGGGCCAGCTCCTCCTCACCGACGGCGCCCAGTTCGCCCCCGACGGCACGGTCTCCGACCGCTCCCTCCCCACCCGCCGCCCCGCCGCATCCGCCCCGCCCGCCAACGCCACCTTGCGCACCATCGCATCCGCCGGCACCGCCGCCTCGCCCGCCGCCGCATCCGCTCCGCCCGCCACGTCCCCCGCTGACCCGCCCGGCGCCGCCGCATTCGCCGCCACCGCCACCTCGCCCGCGCATGCGGCGGCGGCGGGGGGCGGCGGGGCGGGCGGGCCCGTGCGGGCGTATGTCGATCGGTTGAACGCGCGGGGGATTCGGGCGCTCGGGTTCGCCACCGGGGTCGTGCACGACGAGGTGCCTGCCGCCCTCGTGGAGGCGTGCGCCGCCACCTCCCTCCCCCTCCTCGTGATGGACGAGACCACCCCCTTCATCGGCATCGTCCGCTCCGTGGCCGACGCCATCGCCACCGAGCAGCGCGAGCGCCTCGAGTGGTCGCTCGACGCCCAGCGCGCCGTGGCCCGTGCGGCGCTCAGGGTCGACGGCCTCGGCGCCATCCTGCTCGAGCTCTCCCGCCGCCTCGACTGCTGGGTGGCGCTCTTCGACTCCGTGGGCAACGTGCTGCGCGTGCCCGGCCTGCGCGGCGTGCCGGCCGACCTCGACCGGGTGGTGGCGGATGCGGTGGCGTCGGCCCTCGGCAAGGGATCGCGGGCCGGCCTCAGCATCATCGAGGCGGGCGGAGGCATCTCGCTGCAGACGCTCGGGCAGCGAGGTCACCTGCGCGGCGTGCTCGCGGTGGGCGCGACCGAACCTCTCGACTCCGCGGGCCACGACCTGCTCGCGAGCGTGATCGGCCTCGCGAGCATCGCGCTCGAGCAGCGCCGCACCCTCGATGCCGCCAGGCGGCGCCTCCGCACGGGCCTCTTCGAACTCGTGCTCTCGGGCGTGGCCGACCGCACCGCCGGCGGTCTCTGGGGCCCCCTGCCGACCGAGCCCGTGAGGCTCGCCGTGGTGGTGGGTGAGGTGCACGGCCAGTCCCTGCTCGACGAGCTCGAGCTGCAGGCCGACGAGAACAGCGGCCGCCTCTTCTTCGCCGAGCGAGGCGACGAGATCGTGCTCGTGACCGAGCACGACGATCTCGCCGCCTCGCAGGCCCTCCTCGCCAGGCACGGCCTCGCAGCGGGGGTCTCGGGCCCGGTGTCGTGGCACGAGCTCACACGCGCGCTGAGCGAGGCCAGGCACGCCGCCGGATCCGTGACCCGGGACGCCCCCGTGGTGCTCTTCGAGCACCTCGCCGAGCAGGGCATGCACGGTCTGCTCGTGGCCTCGGGCGGCGACCGGGTGGCCAGGCGCATGCTGCAGCCCGTGCTCGACCTGCCCATCGCCGAGCGCGACACGGTGCTCACCACGCTGCGTGTGTGGCTCACGCACAACGGCGCCTGGGACCCCGCCGCGCGCGAGCTCGGCACCCACCGCCACACCCTGCGCAACCGCATCCGTGCCGCCGAGACACTCCTGGGCCTCGACCTCGACACCTTCGCCGGTCGCGCAGAGCTCTGGTCGGCCCTGCAGCTGGTGGCCTGACCTCAGTTCTGCGGGAACCCGAGGTTGATGCCCCCGTGGGAGGGGTCGAGCCAGCGCGAGGTGATGGCCTTCTGCTGCGTGTAGAACCGCACGCCCTCGGCGCCATGGGCCTTGGTGTCGCCGAACAGCGAGGCCTTCCAGCCGCCGAACGAGAACGTGGCGACGGGCACGGGGATGGGCACGTTGATGCCGATCATGCCCACCTGGATCTCGTTCTGGAACCGTCGCGCCGCCCCGCCGTCGTTCGTGAAGATGGCCGTGCCGTTGCCGAACGCGCCCGCGTTGATGAGAGCAACGCCCTCCTCGTACGACTGCACGCGCACGATCGACAGCACCGGCCCGAAGATCTCCTCGGTGTACACGCGCGACGACGTGGGGACCGAGTCGATGAGCGTGGGGCCGAACCAGAACCCGGCCGGGTCGCCGTCGGGCTGCACGTCGCGGCCGTCGACCACCACGGTCGCCCCGTCCGCGATCGCGACATCGACGTAGGACGCCACCTTGTCCCGGTGCGCCGCCGTGACGAGGGGCCCCATGTCGCAGCCGCGACGGCCGTCGCCGATCCGCAGCCCAGCCATGCGCTGTGAGATCTTGGCCACGAGCTCGTCGGCCACGGGCTCCACGGCCACGACGACCGAGATGGCCATGCACCGCTCGCCGGCCGAGCCGAAGCCGGCGTTGATGGCGGAGTCGGCCACGAGGTCGAGATCGGCGTCCGGCAGCACGAGCATGTGGTTCTTCGCCCCGCCGAGGGCCTGCACGCGCTTGCCGTGCTTCGTGCCCGTCTCGTAGACGTACTGGGCGATGGGGGTCGATCCCACGAACGAGATCGCGGCCACGTCGGGCGAGGTGAGCAGGCCGTCCACGGCCTCCTTGTCGCCGTTCAGCACGGTGAAGACACCGTCGGGGAGTCCGGCGTCCTTCCACAGCGCGGCGAGCCACAGCGCTGCCGACGGATCCTTCTCGGAGGGCTTCACGATGACGGTGTTGCCGGCGGCGATGGCGATGGGGAAGAACCACATCGGCACCATGGCGGGGAAGTTGAAGGGCGAGATGATGCCGACGACGCCCACGGGCTGCTTGGTGGAGTAGACGTCGATGCCCGTGGAGACCTGCTCGGAGTACTCGCCCTTGAGGTGGTGGGCGAGCCCGGTGGCGAACTCCACGACCTCCTGGCCGCGGTTGATCTCGCCGAGCGCGTCGGAGAGCTCCTTGCCGTGCTCGGACGTGATGATCTCGGCGAGCTCGCCCTTGCGAGCATCCAGCAGTTCGCGGAACTTGAACACGATCGACTGACGCTTCGTGAGCGACAGGTCGCGCCACGCGGGGAACGCGGCCACGGCCGAGGCGATGGCGGCGGCGATCTCGGCCTGGTCGGCGAGGGCGACACGCTTGGTCTCCACACCGAGGGCGGGGTCGTAGACGGGGGCCGTGCGGCCGGAGTGCGAGGGCGAGAGGGCGCCGTCGATCCAGTGGGGCACGACGGGGAGCTCGGAGGTGTCAGGCATACGCCGAGGCTAGGGGGCGGATGCGCGCCCGCGAGCTGCCAGATCGTCCATCGCGACGTGCGGCGCTGTACAGATCCGCGATCAGGTCAAACAGACCCATCAGATCAATCGATCAAGCCAGTTCAGGCCGGCAGTGCCGCTTCGATCGCCGCGATGATCGCCGGGTCGTCCGGCAGCGTGTTCGGTCGGAACCGCTGCACACCGGAGGGGGTCACGAGGAACTTCTCGAAGTTCCACTTGACGCGCCCGGCCTTGCCCTCGGCATCCGGCGTCTCGGTGAGCGTCTTGTAGAGCGGATGCGCCGAGCGCCCGTTGACCTTGACCTTCTCGAACATGGGGAAGGTGACCCCCCACGTCATCGAGCAGTACTCCTTGATCTTCTCCGTGTCGCCGAGCTCCTGCAGGAACTGGTTGCTGGGGAAGCCGAGCACGGTGAAGCCGCGGTCGCCGTAGCGCTTCTGCAGCTCCTCGAGGGTCTCGTACTGCGGCGCCAGGCCGCAGCGCGAGGCCACGTTCACGATGAGCCTGACCGGCGCGAAGTCGGCCAGGGTGGCGGGGGTGCCGTCGATCGTGGTCAGCGGGATCTCGTCGATGTTCACGCGCGTCACTCTACCCCCGGCCACTGACCGGTAGCCCTGACCTGCACCACACCCGCACCGGACCCGAAGCCCCGCCCCGACGACCTCCCAGGTGCGGCATCATCGCGCCATCTACTCTGAACGGCACATGGAACTCCTCACCGACATCGTGCTCCTCGCCGTGGCCGTGCTCGCGGTCATGGCCGGCTGGCGCCGCGGCGCTCTGGTGACCGCCGCCTCGCTCGCGGGCATCGTGGCGGGCGCCCTCCTCGCCACCCTCGTGGCGCCCACGGCGGTCGAGTGGCTCGCGGGTCTCGGCTGGGCGGAGGCCTGGCAGCGCGCGGTGGCGGCGGCCGCCGTGCTCATCCTGAGCATCTCGCTCGCCATCGGCCTGCTGACCCTCGTGGCGCGTCTCCTGCGCCGGGTCGTCGGCGTCGTCAAGATCGGCCGCGGCATCGACTCGCTCGGTGGCGCCGTGCTCGGCCTGCTCACGTGGGGCGTGGTGGTGTGGCTGCTCGCCGGGCTCCTGCAGACCACGGGCCTGCTGCCCGTCACGCAGCTCGTGCAGAGCTCGCGCGTGGTGGCGACGCTCGACGCCCTGGCCCCCATGCCCTCCGAGACCGCTCTCGGCAGCATCGGCGAGGCGCTCGACGGCTCCGGCTTCCCCGAGGTCTTCGCGTTCGACTCCGAGACCATCCAGGGCGCCCCTCCGCCCGATCCGAATGTGCCGGATGCGGTCAACGCCGCGGCAGGCGGCGTGGTCAAGGTGCTCTCCTCCGCCCCGAGCTGCAGCGGGGGTGGCGGTGCGGAGGGCAGCGGCTGGGTGGTGGCCGAGGATCGCATCGTCACGAACGCCCACGTGGTCTCGGGATCCGAGGAGCTCTACGTGCAGAAGGGCGGCATCGGCCGCCTGCTCGACGCCGAGCTCGTGGTCTTCGACGCCGATCGCGACCTCGCCGTGCTCGCGGTGCCCGGCCTCGACGCTGCCCCGCTGCCGCTCGGCACCGAGCTCGCCGCGGGCGACTCCGCCGTGGTGGCGGGCTTCCCCGAGAACGGCGCCTACAAGACCATCCCCTCCCGCGTGCGCGAGGTGCTCTCGGCGGTCGGCAGCGACATCTACGAGGAGGGTCCCGTCACGCGCGAGATCTACTCCCTGCGATCGGATGTGCGCCCAGGCAACTCGGGCGGCCCGCTCTTCGATGCGGCCGGCCAGGTGGTGGGTGTGGTGTTCGCACGCTCCACGATCGACGCCGAGACGGGGTACGCGATGACCCTCGACGAGATCGCTCCCGTGCTCGCGGCGGTCGGATCGACCGAGCCGGTCGCCTCCGGAGCTTGCTCGGGCTGACCCGTCACCGATCGGCCATCCCGAAGAGGTGCGCACAGGTATGTGTACACCGTTCACATGCTCTGCTAGCGTGTGCAGCACATCGAGCTGAGGAGACCGACATGACCACTCTGAACCCGTACATCAACTTCCGCGGCGAGGCCCGTGCGGCCGGCGACTTCTACCAGTCGGTCTTCGGCGGCGAGCTCACACGGAGTACGTTCGCCGACTTCCAGACCCCCACCGACGAGGCCGAGCAGGAGTGGATCATGCACTCCCAGCTCTCGACCGAGGGCGGCCTGACCTTCATGATCTCGGATGTGCCGACCGGCATGGAGTACACCCCCGGCAACAACATCTCGGTCTCGCTCAGCGGACCGAGCGAGACCGAGCTGCGCGGCTACTTCGACAAGCTCTCCGAGGGCGGCACCGTGGAACTGCCACTCGAGCAGGCACCGTGGGGAGATCTCTTCGGCCAGGTGACCGACAGGTTCGGCATCCACTGGCTCGTGAACGTGCTGGGCGCCGCGGCGTAGCGGCACGCCGGCCCGTCAGGACTTGGAGGTCTTCTCCGCCTTCTTGGCGGCCCGGCGCGCTTCGAGCGCCTCCTTCTCCGCCTTGAGCGAGGCGACGGTGGAGTCGGAGAGCCCCGGGTCGGGCAGCTCCACGAAGGGGCTGGTCGACCCCGTGCGCGAGTGCAGCACGGAGTCGTAGTGGATGACGGCGGCGCGCAGACGGGCGGTGGCCCTGTCGCGCTTTCCACGGTTGGCCTTCGGGTCCTCGAGCACGGACACGTGCTTCTCGAGGGCCCTCGTGAGGTCCTTCAGAACGGTGCGGGTCTTCTTCGGCATAGGCGACATTATGCCCGTCGAAAGTTAACGACCGAGCGCTCGGAGAGGATCGGGGGCATGCTGTCCTCATGATGACGACGACGCAGTCGACCGGCGAGCCGGAGACGACAGAACTCAAGAAGGTGATGGGCCCCAAGCTTCTCCTGCTCTTCATCATCGGGGACATCCTGGGCACGGGCATCTACGCCCTCACCGGGCAGGTGGCCGCCGAGGTGGGCGGGGCCGCCTGGCTGCCCTTCCTCGTGGCCTTCGTGGTGGCCACCATCACGGCGTGCTCCTACCTCGAGCTGGTCACGAAGTTCCCGCAGGCGGCCGGTGCGGCGCTCTACGCGCACAAGGCCTTCGGCATCCACTTCGTCACCTTCCTCATCTGCTTCACGGTGATGTCCTCCGGCATCACCTCCGCGTCGGCCGCCGCCGGCGCGTTCGCGAGCAACTTCGCCATCGGCTTCGGGCTCGGCGACGGTCCGGGCCTCGCGCTGTTCATCGCGCTCGGGTTCATGATCCTCATCGCCGCCGTCAACCTGCGGGGTGTGGCCGAGAGCGTGGGCCTCAACGTGGTGCTCACTCTCGTGGAGCTCTCCGGTCTGCTGCTCGTGCTCTTCATCAGCTTCTTCGCCATCTTCGGCGGCCAGGCCGACTTCTCCCGCGTGGTGGCCTTCGACACCCCCGACGACAAGAACGTGTTCCTCGCCATCTCCACCGCCACCTCGCTCGCCTTCTTCGCGATGGTGGGCTTCGAGGACTCGGTGAACATGGCGGAGGAGACGAAGAACCCGTCCAAGATCTTCCCGCGCACCATGCTCACGGGTCTCGGCATCACGGCGGTCGTCTACGTGCTCATCTCGATCGTGGCGGTGGCGATCGTGCCGGTGGGGGAGCTGGCCGGCAACGACACCCCCCTCGTCACGGTGGTGCAGACGGCGGCGCCGGACTTCCCCATCTCGGCGGTCATCCCGTTCATCTCGCTCTTCGCGGTGGCCAACTCGGCGCTCATCAACATGATGATGGCGAGCCGACTGCTCTACGGCATGAGCAAGCAGGGCGTGCTGCCGCCGTTCCTGTCGAAGGTGCTGCCGAAGCGCCGCACGCCGTGGGCCGCGATCCTCTTCACCACCGTGATCGCCCTGGCGCTCACCTCGTACGTGTCGATCGACCCCGACAACCCCATCGCCGTGCTGCTCGGTGGAACCACCTCGCTGCTGCTGCTCGCCGTGTTCGCGGTGGTGAACGTGTGCGTGCTCGTGCTGCGCAAGAAGCCCGTGGAGCACAAGCACTTCCGCACCCCCACGGCGCTGCCGATCGTGGGTGCCGTGGCGTGCCTCTACCTGGTGTTCCCGTGGACCTCGGGGCGACCCGTCGACCAGTACCTGATCGCCGGCATCCTGCTCGCCATCGGCATCCTGCTCTGGGTGGTCACCTTCCTGCACCGCAGGAAGAGCGGATACGGGGGAGCCGCCGCCCTCGACACCCAGGCGCTCAAGGTCGTTGAGAAGGGGCCCTAGGCCCCCAGCCCCGAAGACCTACGCTGCGAGCAGCGAGCGGAGCGCCGAGGAGAACATCGTGAGGCCGTCGACGCCCGAGCGCATGGCCACGGCCGTGTCGGGCCCGAAGCCGGGCTCGACCGCGTGCTCGGGGTGCGGCATGAGGCCCACCACGTTGCCGCGCTCGTTGGTGACGCCCGCGATGTCGTTGAGCGAGCCGTTGGGGTTGACCCCGACGTAGCGGAAGACCACGTGGCCCTCGCCCTCGAGCCGCTCGAGTGTCTCGGCCGAGGCGATGTAGCCGCCCTCGCCGTTCTTCAGCGGGATGGTGATCTCCTGCGAAGCGGTGTAGCCCGAGGTCCATGCCGTGGAGGTGTTCTCCACCCGCAGCACCTGGTCGCGGCACACGAAGCTGCCGTGGTCGTTGCGGATGAGCCCGCCGGGCAGCAGGTGCGCCTCGGTGAGCATCTGGAAGCCGTTGCAGATGCCGAGCACGGGAACACCGCGCTCAGCCGCCGCGACGACCTCGCGCATGATGGGCGAGTGCGAGGCGATGGCGCCTGCGCGCAGGTAGTCGCCGTAGCTGAAGCCGCCCGGCAGCACCACGGCGTCGACGCCCTGCAGGTCGTGGTCGCCGTGCCAGAGGGCCACGGCCTCGCCGCCCGCGAAGCGCACGGCGCGCTGGGCATCCCGGTCGTCGAGCGATCCGGGGAAGGTGACGACTCCGACGCGTGTGCTCACGCGAGGGCTCCCGAGGCGCCGGCGCCGCTGTGGGCGCCCGACTCGTCGAGCACGGTGATGTCGACGACGTCTTCGATCACGCCGTTCGAGAGCAGATCCTCCGCGATCTCGCGCACGGAGGCGAGCACAGCGGCGTCGACGGGGCCGTCGACGGTCAGCTCGAACCGCTTGCCCACGCGCACGTCGCTGAAGGTGCTGGTGCCGAGCCGCGCGAGGGCGCCGGCCACGGCCTTGCCCTGCGGGTCGAGGAGTTCGGCTTTGGGCATGACGTCGACGACGATCTTGGGCACGTGACTGCTCCTCGGGTCGGGCGGAGGGGACCCCGCCAGTCTACCGCCCCCGCCCGGTGGCGGAGGCGGAGGCGGCGGCGGGGGCGGAGGCCGCGACCACCATGCGGCCGAGCTCCCGACGCGTGCGGGCACCGAGCTTGCCCCGAGCGGTGTAGACGTGCGACTCGACGGTGCGCACCGAGAGGAAGAGCCGCTGGGCGATCTCCTTGTTGCTCAGGTGGCCTGCCACGAGCAGAGCGACCTCCAGCTCGCGCTCGGTGAGCTCCACCTGCTCGCACCCTGCGCCCGGCGGAGTCAGGGGCGAGAAGGAGAACGGAGCGGTTCCGAGCCCGGCCAGCCGCGCCGCCGTGGCGACGCCGGGGCTCGAGTCGTGCTCGACGTCCCTGCGCACCAGCCGGAGCCCGCTCTCGGTCGCCTCGCCCACGGATTCCTTCAGAAGAACGGCGCCGCTCAGTCTGTCGATCCGCTCCTGGTCGATCGCGGACGGCCGGTCGGGCAGTCCGCCCTCCCGGCGGATGGCGGCCGCCGCCACGGCCTTCTCCCTCGCCGCCTCGAGGTCGCCTGCCGCCGCCAGCAGCTCCGCCTCCACGGCCTGGCGGGCGAAGCGCACGAGCCGTTTGTTCGCGAGCCCAGCATCCTCCGAGCTCTCGAACACGTTCATGGCCTGATCGACGCGGCCGAGATCCGCCAACGCAGCAGCCCTGAAGGCGGCCACGATGGGCCGCCAGGCGGCGAACTCCACACGGTCGAAGCGGCGGAGGGCCGCGCCGAACTCGCGGTCGGCCCCCGCCGGGTCGGAGGAGAGCCCTCCCGCGAGCTGGCCGGCCACGATGTTCGCGAGGGTCAGGGCCGTGCGGTCGTCGCGCCTGGCGGCGATCTGGGCGGCTCGTCGCAACCGGACGAGCAGACTGGGCTTCGGGGTGCCGGCCAGCTGCATGCCGATCGCCTCGAAGGCCATGGCGGCCAGCTCGGCGGTGGTCGACCGCGGTCGGCCCGTCACGGCATCGCGGTTTGCGTACTCCGCCGCGGCGAAGGCCTTCGCGCTCTCGGCGAAGCGCCCGAGCTCGGCCAGGGCCGTGCCGGTCACCACCGACGCGCGCACCCGGGTGAGCGGGCTCACGCCGGCGGCGGTGAGCACTCCGGCCGCGAGCTCGATGGCGCGCTCCCACTCCATCTGCAGGCCTGCGGCCTCGGCGCGGCCCTGATCGATCTCGGCCAGCACGGCCGCATCCGGCACGACACCGGTCGAGGCGATCCACTCCTCGATCTCGTCGAACGTGTGCTCGCCGCGCACATCCCAGGTGACGAGGGTGGCCCACCAGCGCACGAGTCGCCGCAGCACCCCGGGCGTGAGGTCAGAGGCCGGGTGCTCGGTGAGCGCGGTGAACGCCTCCGGCATGCGGTGCAGCCTCGTGTACGCCCTCGAGGCCTCGATGAAGAGCGAGGGGCAGCCGTCCGTCTCGAGGCCGAGACGCACGTAGGCGAGTGCCAGGTCGGCGCGCCCTCGTGCGTTGGCGGAGCGGGCTGCGCTCGCGAGGATGCGGCAGCGCACCTCCTTCGAGACCTGATCGGGCGAGGGGATCCCCTCCCGGGAGGAGTACCAGGCGGCCGCGATGAGCTGGTCGACGGGAGCCCCCGGTGGGATCTCGGTGGTCACGAGGGCGCGACGGGCGATCGCGTCGAGCGCCGCATCGAGGCGCCCGGGCTCGAGCCGGCGTTCCGCCTCGCTCGCGAGCAGGGGGTTCGCCTGCAGGTGCTTCTCGGGCGAGCCGTCGGTGTGCACGGCGGAGCGGCTGATGAGCGTGTCGAGGGTCTGCGGGCGCATGCTCCTCGCCGCATCCGCGAAGGCGACGCCGGGCAGGCGGCCGATGAGTGCGAGGGTGAGACGCTGCTCGTGGGTGTACTCGGCGATCATCGAGGCGAAGGCGTCCGACAGGCGTGAGCCGGGGGCGGCCTCGAAGGTGGGGTCGAGCGGATCGCGGCCGGCCGCCACTCGCGAGGCCGCTTCGACCGAGAGCTCGCGCAGCAGCATGCGCGATCCGCCCGCCCGCACGATCAGGGCGCTCCGCGTGGCCGTGTCGAAGACCTCGTCGCCCACGAAGGCGGTGATGAGCTTCTCGGCGGCTCCGGGGTCGAGCGGATGCAGGTCGTACCGTGCAGCCCCTCCCTCGAGCCACAGATCGGTGATGGCGGCCGGGGCCGAGACGTCGAGCGCGCCCGCCGGGTCGGCGGTGACCGAGAGCAGCGCCGTGACCCGCCCGGTGTAGACGGCTCTGGCGATCACCGCGAGCGATTCCGGATCGAGGGCGTGCGCGTCGTCGACCACGAGCAGCAACCGGCCGTGGTCGTCGGGCCTGTCGTCCGGCCGGTCGTCGGCGAGTCGCGCGAGTCGCGCATCCCCGCTCGCCTGAAGGGCTCCGAGCGGCGTCTCGGTGAGCGGGGCGGCCGCCCGCGCGATCACCGGATCGGCGCCTCCCGCCCGCAGCGCGGAGACGATGGCGCGCGAGAAGTGGCTCTTGCCGGAGCCCAGAGCTCCCACCACGATGACGCTGCCGCCCGCTTCGAGCCGCTCGACGATCTCCGCGACGTTGCGGTCGTCTCCGACTATTCCGTGCTCGACTTCGTCTGACCCGTGTATTTTCTCGTCGCCGAAGCGACCTGATGTTCCTGTCACTGTGACCCCCACGATCGACAGTTGGCTACCCGATTGTCCCCCCACGGCGCTGCAGTCGACGTGTCCCGCACGTCGCTTCAACCCCAACCGGGGGGTCCCCTCAGACTACCTACCTGCGCCGAAGTCGCTAGTGGCTCGTGGGCATCCCAGTACTCAGTTGCTGAGTCGTCACTTACCGAGGAATACCGAGACGGCCGCACACGCCCTACCTCCTTCTGCGGAGCACCACCGACCCGGGATACCGGTCGGCACCGACGGCCTGCCGAAGGGCCACCGAGGGCGGGGCGCAGCCTGTCCGGCCGCCCCTACGTGGATCTCGTGGCGCCGGTCAGCGCCGTGCTGCCACCCGGCGCGACCGCCACCTTCACGATCGGCATCGTGCCGTCAGCACGGCGACCGCCCCCGTGGTGACCGCTCTGTCGAACCTGCTGTTCTTCCTGCCGGACGTGGTCTCGATCCAGGCCAACGTGCAGCCGGATCAGCCGGGGGGCAGCGGGGTCCACACCCCCGCGGACCCCGTGACCCGATCCAGCGCCCAGTACCTCGTGACGGCGCTGCAGCTCGAGCTGCTCAGCCTCGCACCCCTGCCGGGAGGACTCTCGACCCTGCAGTTCGGCACGGCCTCCGTCGGGCCGATCACGGCCCCATGACGAGCCCGTCTGCGGCGTGTCGCCCGGGATCCCGGGGTTGATCCGCTGACCCCCGTGCGGGTGACGGAAAGTCACTTACCTAGTGTTAACCTCCGCGAAATGTCCACTCTCTCTTGGCCTTCTAGCATGACCACATCCATGTGACCGGTCTGCAGTAGGAGAACCATGTCAAAGTCAGCCACGAGATCCGTAAGAACGGCTCTCGCGACGATCCTCGGAGGCGCGCTCATCGCGTCTCCGCTCGTAGGGGTCGCGACGTCCGCATCCGCCAGCGTCGACGGTACCGGTGTCGTGATCAATGAGATCTACACCAAGGGCGGATCGGCGAGCGCCCCGTACAGCAGCAAGTTCGTCGAGCTCTACAACCCGGGAGACGCAGCGGTCTCCCTCGACGGCTGGTCGCTGCAGTACCGCTCGAGTGGCGGCACCGGCGCAGCGAACGGCGTGGGCGCCCTCAGCGGCTCCATCGCCCCCGACGGCTACTACCTGGCCCAGATCACCGGCAACGGCGCAACCGGAGCGGCACTGCCGACCCCGGACATCGATCTCGGCTCGAGCATGAACCCCTCCGGCACCAACGGAACCCTCTACCTGGCCTCCACCACCACGGCGCTCACGCTGCCCACCGGTGCCGTGCCCGCCGGCACCGAGAACCTGATCGACCTCGTCGGCTTCGGCACCTCCAACACGTTCGAGGGCGCAGTCGTCGCCACGGTCGGCGCCAACGGCGTTCCCAACTCGCTCAACCGCACCGGCTTCGCCGACACCGACAACAACGCGACCGACCTCGTGGTGAGCGACGCGGTCACCCCGCAGTCCTCCGGCGGCGGAGAGCCCGAGCCGGAGCCCACCCCGACCCCCACGGCGTCGCCTGAGCCGACGCCCACCCCCACCCCCACCACCCCGGGCGACCCCACCGAGGGCACCACGCCCATCGCTGAGATCCAGGGCACGGGCACCGCGAGCCCCCTCGCCGGTCAGACCGTCTCGGCGCTCGGCGTCGTGACCGCGGTCTACCCCACGGGCGGCTTCAACGGCTACTACATCCAGACCGCCGGAACGGGCGGCGTGATCGACTACGCCACCCACACGGCCTCCGACGCCCTCTTCGTGTACTCGGCCTCCACCGCCGCCTCCGTGCAGATCGGCGACTACGTCCGCGTCACCGGTGCGGTCAGCGAGTACTTCGACCTCACCCAGATCACGGTCACCTCGGCGGCCGGTCTGCAGAAGCTCGACTCGGCGGGCGTGACCGCTCCCGCGGCCGCCGTCACCGCCGTGCCGGGTGATGCTGCTCAGCGCGAGTCGCTCGAGGGCATGATCGTCGCCCCCGAGGGCGAGTTCACGGTGAGCAACACGTACACCACCAACCAGTACGCCGAGATCGGACTCGCCACGGGCGACACCCCGCTCATCAGCCCCACCGAGATCGCTCGCCCCGGCAGCGCCGAGTACACCGCGGCCGTGGCCGACAACGCCGCTCGCGCGGTGACGCTCGACGACGGTGCCACCACGAACTTCCTCAACAACGCCAACAAGGGCATCGCGCTGCCGTTCCTCACCCAGAACCCGGCCATCACGGTCGGCTCCTCGGTGGCGTTCACCTCGCCGGTGATCTTCGACTACCGCAACAGCACCTGGAAGTTCCAGCCCACCACGCAGCTCACCGCCGCTGGTGCACTGCCCGCCACCTTCTCCGACGTGCGCCAGCCGCAGCCGGAGGACGTGGGTGGACAGATCGCCATCGCGAGCTTCAACGTGCTCAACTACTTCACCACCACGGGTGACTCCCTCACGGGCTGCACCTACTACACCGACCGCGAGGGCAACCCGATCACCGTGAACCGGGGCTGCGACGCCCGCGGCGCGGCGAACGCCGATGACCTCGAGCGCCAGCAGGCCAAGATCGTCGCGGCCATCACCGGTCTCGACGCCGACGTCGTCGCTCTCGAGGAGATCGAGAACTCGGCTCGCTTCGGCGACAACCGCGATGCCGCTCTCGGCACGCTCGTCGAGGTGCTCAACACCGAAGCCGGCAGCGACGTGTGGGCCTTCGTGCCTTCGCCCGCCGCCTCGGCCCTGCCCGCGAACGAAGACGTCATCCGCACCGCCTTCATCTACAAGAAGGCCGCCGTGGAGCCCGTCGGCGACTCGCGCGTGCTCATCGACGCCGCCTACTCGAACGCTCGTGCGCCCCTCGCGCAGGAGTTCAAGGCAGCGGGTGGCAGCGACGACGAGACGTTCATCGCCATCGTCAACCACCTCAAGTCGAAGGGTGACAGCGACCCGCCCGCCACGGGCGACAACGCCAACGGCATCCAGGGCGCCTTCAACGGCGACCGCACCCGCCAGGCGGCAGCGCTCCTCGCGTTCGCCGACGGCCTCGAGACCGAGCTCGGCACGAGCGACGTCTTCCTGATCGGTGACTTCAACTCCTACACGCAGGAGGACCCGTCGGTCGCCATCATGGACGCCGGCTACGTCGACCAGGGCACCAAGACCGGCAGCTACAGCTACTCCTTCGGCGGCCAGTCGGGTTCGCTCGACCACATCTACGCCTCGGCCTCGGCTGACGCCAAGATCACCGGTGCCGACATCTGGAACATCAACTCGGGAGAGTCGATCGCCAAGGAGTACAGCCGGTACAACTACAACCTGACCGACTTCTACTCCCCCGACGTCTACCGCTCGAGCGACCACGACCCCGTGGTCGTCGGCTACGACTTCGGAGAGCCCGCCGCCGCGACCGTCGACCTCAACCTGATCGACATCAACGACTTCCACGGCCGCATCGACTCCAACACGGTGAAGTTCGCCGGAACGGTCGAGCAGCTCAAGGCGGAGAACGAGAACTCGCTGTTCATCTCGAGCGGTGACAACATCGGCGCCTCGCTGTTCGCATCGTCGACCCAGGCCGACCAGCCCACCATCGACGTGCTCAACGCGCTCGGCCTCACCTCGAGCGCCGTGGGCAACCACGAGTTCGACCTCGGCTTCGCCGACCTCACCGATCGTGTGATCGGTGCGGACGACGCGCGCAACGCCGAGTGGGACTACCTGGGTGCCAACGTCTACGAGAAGGGCACGGAGACCCCGGCGCTCGACGAGTACACGATCCGCGAGGTCGACGGCCTGCGCGTGGGCATCATCGGTGCGATCACCGAGGAGACCCCGACGCTCGTCTCGCCCGACGGCATCGCCGACCTCGACTTCGGCGACCCGGTCGCTGCGGTCAACCGCGTGGCGGCTCAGCTCACCGACGGTGACGAGACCAACGGCGAAGCGGATGTCCTCATCGCCAGCTACCACGAGGGTGCAGGCGCCGGCCTCGTCGAGGGCTCGACCCTCGAGGAGGAACTGGCCGAAGGCGGAGTGTTCGCGGAGATCGTGAACGACACCTCGGCCGAGGTCGCGGCCATCTTCACGGGCCACACCCACAAGCAGTACGCCTGGGACGGCCCGATCCCCGGCTCCGACGCCACGCGTCCGGTGCTGCAGACCGGCAACTACGGCGAGAACATCGGCCAGGTCGTGCTCACGCTCGACGGCACCACGGGTGACCTCGAGAGCTACACGGCTCGCAACGTCGCCCGCACCACCACCGCCGACGCCGACCTCGTGGCTGCCTACCCGGCCGTCGCCGAGGTGAAGGCCATCACGGATGAGGCGCTCGCCTACGCGGCCGAGATCGGCAACCAGCCGAAGGGCTCGCTGACCGCCGACATCACCACCGCGTACAGCGGCGGCTCGGCTGCGAGCGGCACCTACACCGGTGGCGCACGCGACAACCGCGCAGCGGAGTCCACCCTGGGCAACCTGGTGGCCGACTCGCTCGTCTCCTCGCTCAGCAACCCCGAGCGAGGCGGTGCCCAGATCGGTGTCGTGAACCCGGGCGGCCTGCGAGCCGACCTGCTGTTCAAGGGCGACACCACCAGCAACCCGGCGAACACCGATGGCGTCATCACCTACGCCGAGGCCAACGCCGTGCTGCCGTTCGTGAACAACCTCTGGACGACCACCCTCACGGGTGCGCAGTTCAAGACGGCTCTCGAGCAGCAGTGGCAGACGGATGCGGCGGGCAACGTGCCTTCGCGCCCGTTCCTCAAGCTGGGTCTCTCGGACAACGTCGAGTACACCTTCGACCCCGACCGGGCTGCGGGCGACCGCGTGACCGGCATCTGGATCGATGACGTGCCGATCGACCCCGCGGCCTCGTACCGCGTCGGTTCGTTCAACTTCCTGCTGCAGGGAGGCGACAACTTCCGCGAGTTCGCCAACGGCACCGACACCCGCGACTCCGGTCTCGTCGACCGTGACGCATGGATCTCCTACCTCGAGGCCAACCAGGGCCTCACCCCCGAGTACGACCGCAAGGCCGTGCAGGTGACCGACGTCACCGAGGGCGAGCTCGAGCTGGGAGCCGAGTTCTCGGCCACCGTCTCGGGTCTCGACCTGACGTCGCTGGGCAGCCCGCTCAACACCTCGCTCACCGCCACCTGGACCGGTTCCGCCGCCACCTTCGAGCCCATCACCGTCACCGGTGGTGCCGCCGAGGTCACGCTGACCGTTCCGGCCGACGCCCCATACGGCGCCGGGGAGATCGTGCTCACCGCTCAGCCGAGCGGCACCGAGGTGCGCATCCCGGTCACCGTCGCCGAGCCCGAGCTCGTCGACCTGAACCTGATCGACATCAACGACTTCCACGGTCGTATCGATGGCAACACGGTCAAGTTCGCCGGTACCGTCGAGCAGCTGCGTGCTGCAGGCGGCGAGGAGAACTCGCTGTTCCTCTCCACGGGTGACAACATCGGCGCCTCGCTGTTCGCCTCGGCGACGCAGGGCGACCAGCCCACCATCGACGTGCTCAACGCACTCGAGCTCGACGCGAGCGCCGTGGGCAACCACGAGTTCGACCAGGGCTACGCCGACCTCACCGATCGTGTGATCGGTGCGGACGACGCGCGCAACGCCGAGTGGGACTACCTGGGCGCCAACGTGTACGAGAAGGGCACCCAGACACCGGCTCTGCAGGAGTACTCGCTGCAGGAGGTCGCCGGTCTGACCGTGGCCATCGTCGGTGCCATCACCGTCGAGACCCCCACCCTGGTGTCGCCCGCCGGCATCGCCGACCTCGACTTCGGTGACCCCGTCGCCGCGGTCAACCGGGTCACGGCACAGCTCACCGACGGTGACGAGTCCAACGGCGAGGCCGATGTCATCATCGCGGCCTACCACGAGGGTGCCGGAGCCGGCACCGTCGAGGGCTCGACCCTCGAGGAGGAGCTCGCCGCAGGCGGCGCCTTCGCGAACATCGTCAACGGCACCTCGGCCTCGGTCGACGCCATCTTCACCGGTCACACGCACAAGAAGTACGCGTGGGACGCCCCGGTGCCCGGTGTCGACGGCAAGACCCGCCCCGTGCTGCAGACCGGCAACTACGGAGAGAACATCGGCAACGTCGTGCTCTCGATCGACCCGGCCACGAGCGACGTGGTGAGCTACACGGCTCAGAACGTGGCGCGCACCACCACCGCTGACGCCGACCTGGTGGCCGCCTACCCCCGCGTCGCGGAGGTCAAGGCGATCACGGATGAGGCTCTCGCCTACGCCGCCGAGATCGGCAACCAGCCGAAGGGCTCGGTCACGGCCGACATCACCACCGCCTTCGGCGGCGGCTCGTTCGTCGACGGAGTCTGGACCGGCGGCGCTCGCGACGACCGGGCCTCCGAGTCGACGCTCGGCAACCTGGTGGCCGACTCGCTCGTCTCCTCGCTCAGCAACCCCGAGCGAGGCGGCGCCGAGATCGGTGTCGTGAACCCGGGCGGCCTGCGAGCCGACCTGCTGTTCAAGGGCGACACGTCCACCAACCCGGCCAACACCGACGGCGTCATCACCTACGCCGAGGCCAACGCGGTGCTGCCGTTCGTGAACAACCTCTGGACCACGTCGCTCACGGGCGCGCAGTTCAAGACCGTTCTCGAGCAGCAGTGGCAGACGGATGCGGCCGGCAACGTGCCGTCCCGCCCGTTCCTCAAGCTGGGTCTCTCCGACAACGTCGAGTACACCTACGATGCCGCGCGCATCGCCGGTGACCGTGTGACGGGGATCTGGATCGACGGGGAGCCGATCGTGGCCGACCAGTCGTACCGCGTGGGTTCGTTCAACTTCCTGCTGCAGGGAGGCGACAACTTCCGCGAGTTCGCCAACGGAACGGACACCCGCGACTCCGGTCTCGTCGACCGTGACGCATGGATCGCGTACCTCGAGGCGAACCCGGGCCTCACGCCCGAGTACGACCGCAAGGCCGTCACCGTCACCAACACCCCCGCCGCACCGGTCGAGCTGGGTTCCACGGTCACGTTCGACGTGTCAGGTCTCGACCTGACGTCGCTGGGCAGCCCGCAGAACACCTCGCTCACCGCCACCTGGACGGACTCCGCCGCGACCTTCGAGGCGATCCCCGTCACGAACGGCGCCGCCACGGTGTCGCTCACGGTTCCGGCCGACGCCCTGGCGTCGAGCGAGCTCGTGCTCACCGCACAGCCGAGCGGCACCGAGGTGCGTGTTCCGGTCGAGGTGAACAACGGTCGACCGCCCGTTCCCGAGGAGCCCACGACCCCGCCGGCGACGGTGCCTGAAGAGGCGCTGCCGGAGGATGTCTACGGCGACATCTCGATCGGTGTCGACGTCACCAAGCCGGGAGCCACGCTCTCCGTCTTCGTGGGTGTCGAGCACGCCAACGAGTGGGTCTCGGTGGTCGTCTACTCCGAGCCCCAGCAGCTCGGCGGCTGGCAGCTGGTCGCGGCCGACGGCACCGTCACGGTGACGCTCCCCGCCGACCTGGCCACCGGATCCCACAAGATCGCGGTGCTCACCGCGACCGGCGAGGTGCTCGGCTGGGTCGACTTCGAGGTCACCGACCTCGGCATCGAGACCGACCGCATCGGAGGCGCCGACCGCTACGAGGTCGCCGTCAACGCCTCGGAGGAGGGCTTCCCCGAGGGTGCTGAGACCGTGTACCTGGCCTCGGGCGAGGTGTTCCCGGACGCCCTGTCCGCTGCTCCCGCCGCGGCCAACGCCGACGGCCCGATCCTGCTGACCTCCGGTCAGTCGGTGCCGGCCTCGGTGCGCGCGGAGATCGAGCGGCTCGACCCGACGAACATCGTGATCGTCGGTGGAACCGCGACGGTGTCGAACCGCGTGGTCATCGAGCTCGCAGCACTGGGCAAGATCACCCGCATCGGCGGAGCCGACCGGTACGAGGCCTCGCGGAACATCGCCGAGGCAGCGTTCCCCGACGGTGCACCTGTGGCGGTCATCGCCACCGGCAGCACCTACGCCGACGCCCTGTCGGCGGGCGCAGCGCTCGATGGTCGCGGCCCGGTCATCCTGGTCGACGGATCCCGGTCGCAGCTCGACGGACCCACGACGGAGCTGCTCGAAGAGCTCGACGTCGCTGAGATCGTCGTGGTCGGCGGAACGTCGTCGGTCTCCGGCGGCATCGCCTCCGACGCCTCGAAGCTCGCCTCCACGGTGCGCCTCGGCGGTGCCGACCGGTACGAAGCATCTCGTTCCATCAACGAGTACTTCTTCGAATCGGCCGATCGTGTGCTGCTCGCCACGGGTGAGAAGTTCGCGGACGCCCTCTCGGGCTCGGGCCTCGCGCCCAAGCTCGACGCGCCGCTCTTCACCACCCCCGGCAACTGCATCCCGGTGGCGACGCTCAACCAGATCACGGAGCTCGGGGCCACCCGGGTGACGCTGCTCGGTGGCGAGGCCACGCTCACGGTGGCGGTCGAAGACCTCACCACCTGCGGCGTCGGGTAGTCACCTCCCCGTCGCCTGCGCGACACGCGCACCGTAGCCGCTAATTATGAATTGTTCATAATTAGCGGCTACGGTCGTTGTATGACCGAATCACTCGAGACGCGCATCCGTGATGCCGGCCTGCGGGTGACCGGTCAGCGACTGGCCGTGCTGGAGGCCCTCGAGGGCCTCCCGCACTCCGACGCCGACACGGTGCACCGCAGGGTCGCCCCTGCTCTGCCGGGGTTCTCCCTGCAGGCCACCTACGTCGTGCTGAACGCGCTCACCGCGGCGGGGCTTCTCCGCCGCATCGAGCCCGCTGGGTCGCCCGCCCTCTACGAGCGCCGCATCGGTGACAACCACCACCACGTGGTGTGCACCGGCTGCGGAGCGGTGGAGGACGTCGACTGCGTGCACGGGCAGGCCCCCTGCCTCGCACCGTCGTCGACGGGCGGCTTCGCCATCAGCTCGGCCGAGGTGACCTTCTGGGGGCTCTGCCCCTCGTGTCAGTCGCAGCATGTCAGCAGCATCACCATCCCCACCCCTTGAGGAGATCATGACCGACCAGAAGCCCACCTTCACCGGCACCACCACCAACTCGGGCGCACCCGTCGCCAGCGACGAGCACTCGCAGACCGTGGGCGCCGACGGCCCCGTGGTGCTGCATGACCACTACCTGGTCGAGAAGCTCGCTCAGTTCAACCGCGAGCGGGTGCCGGAGCGCGTCGTGCACGCGAAGGGCGGCGGAGCGTTCGGAACGTTCGAGACCACGGGCGACGTGAGCGCCTACACGCGTGCCTCGCTGTTCCAGCCCGGCGCCACCACCGAGCTGCTCGCTCGCTTCTCGACCGTCGCCGGCGAGCAGGGATCGCCCGACACATGGCGCGACCCGCGCGGCTTCGCGCTCAAGTTCTACACCGACGAGGGCAACTACGACCTCGTGGGCAACAACACCCCCGTCTTCTTCATCCGCGACGGCATCAAGTTCCCCGATTTCATCCGCTCGCAGAAGCGCCTCCCCGGCACCCACCTGCGCGACCACAACATGCAGTGGGACTTCTGGACCCTCTCGCCCGAGAGCGCGCACCAGGTGACCTGGCTCATGGGCGACCGCGGACTGCCCGCCTCGTGGCGCCACATGGACGGCTTCGGCTCGCACACCTACCAGTGGATCAACGCCGCCGGTGAGCGGTTCTGGGTGAAGTACCACTTCAAGACCGACCAGGGCATCGAGATCCTCTCGCAGGGCGCCGCCGACCAGATCGCCGGTGAGGACGCCGACTTCCACATCCGCGACCTCTCCGAGGCCATCTCGCGCGGCGACTTCCCCTCCTGGACGCTCTCGGTGCAGATCATGCCCTACGCGGATGCGGCGACCTACCGCTTCAACCCGTTCGACCTCACCAAGGTGTGGCCGCACGGCGACTACCCGCTGCACGAGGTGGGCACGATGACCCTCAACCGCAACCCGGAGAACTACTTCGCGCAGATCGAGCAGGCCACCTTCGCCCCCTCGAACTTCGTGCCCGGCATCGCGGCCTCGCCCGACAAGATGCTGCTCGCCCGCATCTTCAGCTACGCGGATGCCCACCGCTACCGCGTGGGCACCAACCACGCCGAGCTGCCCGTGAACGCGCCGCACTCGCCGGTCAACTCGTATTCGAAGGACGGCGCCATGCGCCACGACTTCGCGCCCGCCGACCGCCCGGTCTACGCACCGAACTCGTACGGCGGCCCGCACGCCGACGCGGCGGCGCACGGCAACGACGCGGGCTGGGAGTCGGATGGCGCACTCGTGCGCTCGGCCGCCACCCTGCACGCCGAGGACGACGACTTCGGCCAGGCGGGCACCCTGGTGCGCGAGGTGCTCGACGACGAGGCGCGGTCGCGACTGGTCGCCAACATCGCGGGCCACGTGTCGAAGGTCACGATCCCCGAGCTGCGCGAGCGCGTACTGCAGTACTGGGCCGCCGTCGACGTCACGCTCTCGCAGCGTGTCGCCGCCGCGCTCGAGCCCTCCGCCCCCGGTGCGGATGTCGCGCCCGAAGAGGTGGGGATCGGCCAGGCCTAGCAGCCTGCCGCCCGGCCGCATCCGATCCGCTACCCCTCGAGCCACTCCCGCAGTCGCTCGAGGGGCCAGGTGGTGAGGATGCGGTCGGCCGGCACCCCGGCGGCCTCGGCCCGCGCGGCCCCCAGGGGCAGGAACCCCTGGTGCCCGGGGGCGTGGGCGTCGCTGTCGATCGAGAAGACGCAGCCCGCCTCGAGCGCGAGCGCGATGAGGTCGTCCGGCGGATCCTGACGCTCGGGGCGCGAGTTGATCTCGACCGCCACGCTGTGCTCGGCGCACGCCGCGAACACCCGCTCTGCGTCGAACTCCGACGGCGGGCGGGTGCCGCGGTCGCCCTGCACGAGCCGGCCGGTGCAGTGGCCGAGGATGTTCGTGCGCGGGTTCTCGATGGCGCCGAGCATGCGCGTCGTCATGGTGGTGCGGTCGGTGCGGAGCTTGGAGTGCACGCTCGCCACCACGACGTCGAGCCGGTCGAGCAGCTCGGGCTCCTGGTCGAGTGATCCGTCGTCGAGGATGTCGACCTCGATGCCCGAGAGCAGGTGCACGCGCTCGGTGGCGGGCCGACTCTCCTCGCGCTTCTGCAGCGCTCCGACCTCGTCGAGCTGCTCGGCGAGACGCTCGGGGGTGAGCCCGTGCGCGATCTTCAGGTGCGGTGAGTGGTCGGTGAGCGCGAGGTAGTCGCGGCCGAGCAGTCGTGCGGCGTGCACCATGGCTCCGACGGGTGTCGTGCCGTCGGACCACTCGCTGTGCGTGTGCAGGTCGCCGCGCAGCAGGGCGGCGAGACCCTCGAGCGCGTCGCCAGGGCCGCTGCCCGGATCCGCCCTGTCTCGGAGCTTCTGCAGGTAGTCGGGCACGGCACCCTCAGAGGCCTGGCGCACCACGAGCAGCGTGGAGTCGCCGATGCCCTTGGTGCGGCGCAGCCGCCCATCCGCGAGGCGGGCCTCGACCTCCTCGGCCGAGAACTCGTCGAGCACCCCGGCGGCCCGCCGGAACGCCTTCACCTTGAAGCCGGGGGCGAGCTCGCGCTCGAGCCGGAAAGCGATCTCGGCGAGGGCGTCGTGCGGGCTCATCTCCCCAGTGTGCACCCGGGTGACGCGTGTGCACCCGGGCTACATTGGGGGCATGCAACCGCTGCAGCGCGTGACCGCACCCACCGTCGACGTGCTGTCGATCCTCGTCGAGACCGCCGGGCCCGTGTTCGGGCTCGAGATCATGAGGAGGTCGGGTCGGCCGTCGGGCACGATCTACCCCATCCTCGAGCGTCTCGAGCGGCAGGGCTGGATCACCTCGGCCTGGGAGGAGCACACCGACACGCAGCTGCGGCGCCGGAGGCTCTACACGTTCACACCCGAGGGCGCGGTCGCCGCTCGCGAGATCGTAGCCACGGCGACCGAGCGGCCCTAAAATGGCCGCATGATCGGATCACTCGACGTCATCGCCCTGGACTGCCCCGAACCCGCCGCCCTCGCTGCGTTCTACGCCGAGGTGCTCGGCATGGAGATCGTGGGAGACGGTGAGGGGGACTGGGTCGAGATCTCCCGCCCCGGTGGCGACGGGGTGCTCGCGTTCCAGAAGGTCGACGACTACACGCCGCCGGAGTGGCCGGGCCAGAAGGTGCCGCAGCAGCTGCACCTCGACATCCGGGTCGATGACCTCGACACCGGCGAGAAGGGTGTCCTCGCCCTCGGTGCCACGGCCACGGGCCAGGGCGAGCCGACGTTCCGGGTCTACCTCGACCCCGCCGGTCACCCGTTCTGCCTCGTCTCCTCCTCCGACTGAGGCGAGCGCGGCGTGCCCCCGTGTTCGGCGCGGGTGGCGGCGCGGTCTCGAGAGGGTGAGACCGCGACCTCGCGGGTCGCCGCGGCGAGGCCGGACACGGGCATGTCCACGTACATGCTCTCGGCGCGCTCCACGGCGAACGTCTCGTGCCAGATCCCCACGGCGCCAGGCGCCTTGCGGGCACGGCGGTTGAACGCCGCCCAGGCCGGCCGGTGCTCCGACGTGCTGTCGGAGGCGTACGCGTAGAGCTTCTCGAGCGACGTCCAGTACTGCACGATCACGGGCCCCCGCTGGCCCACGGTGAAGCGAACCCCCGCGAGGCCGGACTCCGGATCGCTCATGAGCTCGCGCAGCATCCTGGGCATCGCGGCGAACGCCGGGGCCCAGAGGTCGACGCGCCACGGGCGGTTCACCCGCATGCCGATGAGGAACACGACGAGCTCCCCCGAGTGCTCGTGGGTCATCCGCCTGCTCGTCTTCTTGTCCTTCACCGTGGCCATGATGCGTCCCTTCAGAACGGATAGTGTCGGTATCCATTGTGGATAGTTAGACTATCCATGTCAAGGAGGCACTCATGCGGATGTCCCAGCTCGCCGCGGCCGCCGACCTCCCGGTGGCCACGGTCAAGTTCTACCTGCGCGAGGGCCTGCTGCACGAGGGGAGACTCACCTCCCCCAACCAGGCCGACTACGACGACTCGCACCTCGAGCGGCTGCAGCTCGTGCGTGCTCTCGTGGGGCCTGCCCAGCAGAGCATCGCGAGCACCCGGCGCATCCTCGCCGCAATCGCGGACCCGCCGAGCTCGGCGCACGACCTGCTGGGCATCGCGCACGTGGCGGTCACGCCGGAGGCGGATCCGCGGTTCGTCGAGACCCCGCGGGCCGAGCGGCTGCTGGAGAGGCTGGGGTGGGGTGCCTCCGGGTGCTCGCCCGCGGCGCTCGGCGCGCTCGAGGCCGCACTCGACGGGCTCGAGGCGGGCGGCTTCGAGCTCTCCGACGAGGTGCTCGAGCGCTACGCCCACGCCATGATGGGGGTGGCGGAGGACGAGATCGCGGAGGGGCCCACGGATTCGGCGGAGGCGGCGGCGCGCTACGTCATCCTCGGCACGGTGCTCGTGGAGCCGCTGCTGCTGAGCCTCCGGCGCCTGGCGCAGCAGACGGCCTCGGCCAAGCGGTTCGGCTCCCGCTGACGGGGGCGACGCGCTCTCGGGCGCGCCCTACGCGCTCGCGGGCTTCAGCAGGATCGTGTTGTTCCAGGGGTCGGCGACCGTCACCGTGCGGCCGTCGTCGCGGGTCTGCAGGCCGTGGTGCCGCAGGCGCTCGTGCGTGGCGCCGAGCGACTCGGCATCCGGGAGCACGATCTCGACCTGGCCGAGGCCGAGCGTGGGCTGTCGGCGACCGGCCCCGCGGGAGTTCCACACGTTCATGGCCATGTGGTGGTGGTAGCCGCCCGCGCTCACGAAGAGCGCGGTGTCGAGTGCGATGGTGGCCTCGAAGCCGAGTGTGTCCACGTAGAAGTCACGGGCCTGCGCCACGTCACCGACCGAGAGGTGCACGTGCCCCACGGGGGCGGCACCCACCCTCGGGTCGTCGACGAGCGCCGGCGTGAGGTGCTCCTGCAGGAAGGCGTTCGGATCGAGGTACACGGTGCCCATATCGATCTGCCCGTGCGCCCAGCTCCACAGGCTGCGGTCGCGATCCCAGTAGAGCTCCACGCCGTTGCCCTCGGGGTCGTCGAAGTAGAAGGCCTTCGAGACCAGGTGGTCGGAGGATCCGGTGAAGGAGTGCGGGAAGCGCTGGGCCACCGAGTAGACCGCGGCGGCGAGGGCCTGCTCGGTGTCGAATACGATGGCCGTGTGGAAGAGCCCGGCGTCGCGCGGCCCGGGGTTCTTGAGCTCGGGCGCGTGCTGCAGCACGATCGAGGGAACGCCGCCGCGACCGAGCACGGCGGTGTCGCCCTCCTGCGAGAGCACGTCGAGTGTGACGGCGTCGCGGTAGTAGGCGACCATGCGGTCGAGGTGACCCACCCGGAGTGTGACGGCTCCCATGGTGGTGGCGGAAGCGAGGATCTCGGTGCTGCTCATACGGAGAAGAACAGTTGTAGGTACAACTACATTCCCGGTGCGCGGATGAGGAGGCCGTGGTGCTGCACCGTGATCACCGCGCCCACCACGGTTCCGCTCGGATCGCCGTCGAGCTGGATCTCCTGCGGGGTGTCGAACCGCACGCTCATGCGAGTGGCCTGAGCCCAGCGGATGGCGCGCGAGCGAGGTGTCAGCCGCACGAGCTGCCGCCCGACCCGCGTGCGGTGCAGCAGGCGGTTGAAGGTGAGGCGATAGCCGATGTTCGTCCAGCCCGATCCACGGCCTGGCCTAAACACGACCGCATCCAGCAGCCCGTCGTCGACCGTAGCCGCCGGCAGCAGCAGCAGGCCGGCGGGCAGGCTGCCGGAGTTGCCGACGATCACGGTGTGCGCCCGCGTGGCCACCTCGGGCTTGTCGTCGAGCCGGTAGACGAGATCGAACTGCCGGTTGCCGAAGACGCTCCTGGCGATCGGATCCGTGTACGCGAGCCACCCGATGCGCCGCTTGAGCGCCTCGTTGGTGTGGGCGGCCATGTGGGCATCGACGCCGATGCCTGTCATCACGAGGAAGGCCTTCGTCTCCTTCTCGCCGTCTGGCCGCTCGAACTCCACGACCCCCACGTCGATGGGCCGGTTCCGTCCCGTGAAGGCGATCTCCACGGCGGCCGCCAGATCGTTGAGCGGCAGGCGCAGTTCGCGGGCGAAGAGGTTGGCGGTGCCCACGGCGAGCAGCCCGAGCGGGATTCCGCTGCCGCTCAGCTCCTCCGCGGCGGAGCGGAGCGTGCCGTCGCCCCCGGCCACGAGGATGAGCTCGGGGCGGAGCTCGGCCGCGTCGCGCACGGCACCGCGCCCGTCGTCGGCCGCCGCGGTGGGGAACCAGGTCGACGGTGCCCAGCCGTGGATGGTCTCCGCGCGCTCCACCACGCGGCGGAGCGTCGTGACGTCGACCTTCGCGGGGTTGACGACGATCGCCGCGGATCGCCGAGCGGTCGGAGGAGCGCCATCCGGGTCGGCCGTGCGGGAGTCGTCCTTGCCGGCCGCGCGAACATCCTCCGGGCCGGCCGGCCCGTGTTCTGTGCTGCTCATCGTTCTGTGCTGCTCATCGTTCCGTGCGGGGCTCGGCGTCGATCTTGCGCAGGGCGTCGCGCTGGTAGGCGGCGCGGGCCGCGGGGTCGCCGCCGAGCCCGATGCTGTCGGTGCCGATCCGGTCGTCGAGCCAGTCCTGCACCTGACTGGGCAGCAGGCGGGAGATCCGCAGCACGGGGCCCAGCACGCGCGGCACGGTCACCGCGAACGGCCCGGAGCGGATGGACCGCAGCACCGCGCGGCTGACCTGCTCGGCGGTGACGGCGGGCACGAGCTTGGGAGGCGTGATGCCGGCGGCCAGCGGAGTGCGCGCGAGGTTCGGCAGCACCACCCGCACGGTCACCCCCGTGCCCCGGAGCTCGCGGCGCAGGGCATCGCTGAAGCCGATCACCGCGGCCTTGGCCCCCGAGTAGACGGCGAGGCCGGCGAGGGGCTTGAGCCCGGTGGCGCTGCCGATGTTCACGATGGTGCCCGAGTGGCGCGCGAGGAAGCGGGGGAGGATGGCGGCGGTGGTCTCCACCAGGGCTGCGTAGTCGACGTCGATGATCGTGCGCGCGAGCTCGACGCTCTGCCCCGCGAAGGCCCCCGTGGGCATGATGCCCGCGTTGTTGACCCAGACGTCGATGGGCCCGAGGGTCGTCTCGATCTCGTCGATGGTCTGCCGCACGAGCTGCCGATCGGTGATGTCGAGGCGCACCCCGGTGACTCCCGAGCCGAGCTCGGCGGCCGCCTCGAGGGTGGCCTTCTCGTCGAGGTCGCCGATCACCACGCGGTAGCCCGCGGTGCGGAGGTCGGCGGCGATGCGGCGGCCGATGCCGCGGGCACCGCCCGTGACGACGGCCAAGGGTCGTTCTGACATCAGCTGCTCTTCTCGGGTAGGGGAGCGGATCGGGGGAGCGGCGGTACCGGGGTGGATGACGCCGGCACAGATGCTGGCACAGATACCGGCACAGGCGCCGCCGGGCCGCGCTGCACACGCATCCCGAACACGATGGCGGCGTCGTGCAGCTCCACACTGAGGGCGGGCCGCACGCCTCGCAGCCACGCGAGCGGGCCGTCGTCGGCGAAGCGCCAGGCGGCGCGGAGCCCCGACACGCGGCCGATCACGAGGTTGCGCGACAGGGTGGTGCGCCCCTCGAGCCGCTGCAGGATGGGCAGTGCGAGCTGGTGCAGCCCCGGCAGCAGCGCACGGCCCCGGCGGGCGGCCAGCCCGGCGACGGTGCGACCGTCGACCAGCATGCGCACCTGGGTGCGGCGCCCCGCTGTCGTGCGCGCGAACCGGGCGAGGTGCTTCGGGATGCCCCAGAGCTCCCGACCGCCTCGCTTCGACGCCTCGCTGTCGACCCAGATCTGCGGGATCGTGACGCGCAGCCCGCCGCGCCCGAAGCTGGGCAGGGCGACGAGCAGTTCGTCGTACTCGAGGGCCCCGCCGGGCACGTACTCCACGGCAGCGACCCCCACCACGACCCGGCCGGCGATCCGCAGCGGCCGACGGCCGTCGGGGAGGTCGAACCCCACCGGCAGCGCCGAGGCGGGCACGAGGAACACGGAGACGAGCAGCGAGCCGCCCAGGTACCACGGCTCGGGCGGATAAGTCGGTTCCGGCACGTCAGCCCCTCCCTGTCGCCCGCTCTGCACCGCCAGCCTAAAGGATGGAGAAGACCGGCAACATGAGAATGGACCCGGCCATCCCGCTCGGCCGAGTCCCTTCTCTCACTGCGATCTCTCGCTACTCCAGGAGCTTGCCGCTCACCGACACCTCGTACATCAGCGCCTCGATCTCGGCGGGGATGGCGGGGATCTCCTCGCGGGTCACACCGTTCGGCGACCAGACCAGGTTGACCTGCATCGACTCGTCGAGCTCGGGGTAGTCGCTGCGGTTGTGGCACCCGCGGGTCTCCCGGCGCTCGAGGGCCGCCTCCAGGGTGGCTCGGGCGGCGAGGGCCGCCGACTTGAGGTCGAAGGCGTGCGCCAGATCCTGGTACCCCGCGATGTCGGGGTGCACACCGATGTCGGCGATCCGCGCCTCGATGGCGTCGAGCTCGGCGAGACCGGTCTTGAGGCCCTCCTCGTCGCGCACCACCCCGGCGTGCTGCGTCATGGTGTTGCGGATGGCACGCTGCAGCGCGCGCACGTTCTCGGTGCCGTCGGCCGCGAGCAGGCCCGCGATCTCGGTGCGCGCCACCTCGACCGCCGCAGCCGACCGGGTCTGGGCCGTGAGCGATGCCGAGTAGTCGGCCGCCGCCTGGCCCACGATCCGCCCGAACACGAGCAGCTCGATGAGCGAGTTGCCGCCGAGGCGGTTGGCGCCGTGCAGACCGGAGGAGGCCTCGCCGATGGCGTAGAGGCCGGGAACGTCGGTGCCGTGGTCCTCGGGACGCACCCACACGCCGCCCATCGAGTAGTGCGCGGTCGGCGCGATCTCGATCGGCTCCTTCGTGATGTCGAGCATCTGCAGCTCGAGCATCGTCTGGTAGACGCGGGGCAGGCGGGTCATGATCGTCTCGCGAGGCAGGTGCGAGACGTCCAGCCACACGCCGCCGTTGGGCGTGCCGCGCCCCTCCTTGATCTCGGTGTAGGCCGCGAGGGCCACACGGTCGCGGGTCGAGAGCTCCATGCGCTCGGGGTCGTAGCGGGCCATGAAGCGCTCGCCGAGGCCGTTGCGCAGGATGCCGCCCTCACCGCGGGCCGCCTCGGAGATGAGGGTGCCCGCCGCGTTCTCGGGCTCGATGATGCCGGAGGGGTGGAACTGCACGAGCTCGGGGTCGCGCAGGCGGCCACCGGCCTCGACGGCCAGGCGGAACGAGTCGCCCGTGTTCTCGTCGCGTCGGCTCGAGGTGCGGCGCCAGATGCGGTTGTGCCCGCCCGCGGCGAGGATGACGGCGTCGGCGTGGATGAGGTAGCGGGTGCCGTCTTCGACGTCGAAGCCGTAGGCGCCGAACACCGCACCGTCGTCGTTCACGAGGATGCGTGTGACGTAGACGGTGTCGAGGATGGGCACGTTCAGCTGGGCTGCCCGGTTCACGAGGGTGCGCTGGATCTCGAGACCCGTGTAGTCGCCGGCGAAGGCCGTGCGGCGGTAGGTGTGGGCGCCGAAGAAGCGCTGCGAGATGCGACCGTCGTCCTCGCGCGCGAACGGCATGCCGTAGCGCTCGAGGTCCTGGATGCCGCGGGCCGCTCCCTCGGTCACGATCTGCACGGTGTGCGGGTTCGCGAGCAGGTAGCTTTCCTTGAGGGTGTCGGCGGCGTGCTGCTGCCAGCTGTCGTCCGGATCCATGGTGGAGAGGGCGGCGTTGATGCCGCCGGCGGCGAGGGAGGTGTGGGCGTCGGACTTGGCGCGCTTGCCGAGGGCGAGCACGTCGACCCCGGCTTCGGCGAGCTCGATGGCGGCGCGGAGACCCGATCCGCCCGTGCCGATGACGAGGACGGTGGTGGAGATCTGACGTTCGGATGCGCTCATGACTTCACGCTAGGCGCGTGTGCTCGATTACTCCAATGCATATATAACGTGGCGAAGATGCACTTAGGCTATGGAAATGAACCTGGACCAGCTCAAGGGATTCGTGGAGATCGCGCGGCTCGGCACGTTCACGGAAGCGGCCTCGCAGCTGCACCTCGCCCAGCCCTCGCTGAGCCGGCAGATCGCGGCGCTCGAGCAGGATCTGGGGGCCGAACTGTTCCACCGCTCGCGCGGCGGCAGCACGCTCACCACCGCGGGGGAGTCGCTGCTGCCGCTCGCCAGGCGCATGCTCGCCGACGCCGGGTCGGTGCGACGCGAGCTCGATGAACTCGCGGGCCTCCGCCGCGGTCGGGTGCGGCTGGGGGCCACGCCCACGCTGTGCATCAGCCTCGTGGCCGAGGTGCTGAGCGCGTTCCACGCCGCGCATCCGGCCATCGAGCTGCACCTCTCGGAGCACGGGTCGAGACGACTGCTCGATGAGCTCGCGGGCGGGGAGCTCGATCTCGCGCTCATCACCACCTCGGACGCGTCGTCGGCCGAGCGCTTCACGGTGGCGCCGCTGCTCGTGGAGGAGCTCGTGGTGATCTCGGCGGCGGCCGCCGACCCGGTGACCTCAGGGCCATCGATCGCGCTCGCCGACGTGGCCGCGCTGCCGCAGATCGTGTTCAGTGCGAGCTACGACCTGCGCGGGGCGACGGATGCGGCGTTCGCGGGGCAGGGGCTCGTGCCCTCCGTGGTGCTCGAGGGTGCCGAGATGGATGCGGTGCTGCGGTTCGTGGAGCGCGGGCTCGGAGTGGCGATCGTGCCGGCGATGGTGCTCATCGATCGCCCAGGGCTGCGTTCGGTGCGGCTCGAGGGGCCGACCCTGACACGCACCATCAGCCTCGCGCGGCCGGCGGACGTGACGCCGACGGCCGCGGTGGGCGTGATGCAGCGCACCATCGCGTCGACGGCGGCGGCCTTCGCGGCACGCGCGGGCGCCACCATGCGGCCCGCGGGCTGAAGCGGGACCGCCTTGGGACGCAAAAGGGGGCCGCCCTGATGGACGGCCCCCTTGCTGATGCGATGGGTCAGAACGCGCAGGCGGTGAGCGACTGCACGGCGGGGCTCAGCGAGGCGGTGCCGCCCAGCAGGGTCACGCGGTTCGGGTCGAGCGTGCTGAGATCCTGCAGCACGCCGGTCGGCACGCACTCGGTGGGCACCACGTAGAGCGGCGCATCCTTCGAGGCGGCCAGCACGGCGCCCGCGAGGGCATCCGGGAACGTGTACCCCGTGGCGATGAACACGTCGTCGGCCGCGGTGAACGCATCGCGGTTGATGGCGATCGACGCCTGGAAGCGGTCGGCTCCGGAGAGTCGGGTGACAGGCGCCACGCTCTTCAGCGACGTCTCGATGCCGGTGGAGACCGAGGCCGGTCCGCCTGCGATGGTGACCTCCTCCACACCGAGGTCGGTGAGGATTGCGGTCGTCTCGGTGTCGACGGTCGAGGCGGTGCCGGGCACCAGCACCACCGGGAAGCCGGCGGATCCGGCCGCCGCACTCGCGGAGAGGGCGTCGGGGAACGTGGCGCCGGTGGCCACGTAGGCGTTCGTGGCCGACTCGAAGGCGTACTCGGTCACGGATCGCGAGACCGCGTACCGGTCGGCTCCGTCGATGCGCACGGCTCCGTCGGTGGCGAGGGCCTCGAGCTGGGTGAGCACCGCGGGCTCGATGGACTTCGGGCCGCCGACGACCACGATGTTCTTGGGGTTCAGACGCTCGAGCTCGGCCTCGACGACGGGCAGCAGCCGGTCGGCGGTGGTGAGCAGCAGGGGTGCGTCGTCGCTCGCGGCGGCCGGTGCGGCGCTCAGGGCGTCGGCGAAGGCGGTGCCGTTGGCGAGGTAGACCACGTCGGAGGTGGTGGGGTGCGACTTCTGCGCGATCTCCACCGCCACGTCGTAGCGGTCGGCGCCCTCGATGCGGGTGGGCACGGCGGTGCCGAACGAGATCGGCGTGTAGGTCTCGAAGGGCGCGTAGACCGCGCCGCCACCTGGGTAGGTGTAGATGCCGTAGTTGCCGTCGGCGAGTGCACCGGCGTAGTCCTTCTGCACGGTGATCTCGACCTCGAACGACCCGTCGGCGTTGATCGCCACACCGCCGGCGGCGGCACCGCCCACGGTCTGCACGTCGGCGGCATCAACGACCCACTTGAGGCTCTCGGCCGTGCGGATCGTCGGCCGCGCTGAGCCGGGTGCTTCGGCGGAGGGCTTCCAGTTCTCGGCGAAGCTGCCGAAGGCAACGTACGCACCGGCGAACTTGCCAGCGAGCGGGGGGCGGCTGCCGTTGGTCGCCGGGGCGTTGGCGGAGAAGCCGGTGCCCTTCACGGTGACCACGTCGGTGTCGGGGTTGAGCCCCTCGGTCTTCGAGACCGTGACGGCCGGCACGACCACGGGGGCCTGCACCGTGTAGGTGGAGCTCAGCGGCAGGGCGACTTTCGCCGCGTCGGCCGATCCGCCGCTGGAGTACCAGTAGGAGGACTGGCCGGTGAGGCCCTGGAAGTCGACGAAGCTCTGCGGGAACGAGCCGAAGTAGGCGGAGTCGGTGACCTGCGGCGATCCGCCGGCGGGCGCGGTGACCGAGACGCCGAGGTAGTCGGGGTCGATGGTGAAGCCGGTCTCGGTGACGTCCACACCGGAGAGATCGGCGAGCACCACCTCGGTGTCGGGAAGCGTGACGAACTTGGACGGGTCGTCCATGTCGGATCCGTAGCCGCTCAGGGTCGCGGTGACCGTGCCGCTGCCGTCGGCGACGTCGAGCACGGGGTCGCTCACGTAGAACTGGGTCATGCCGCTGTAGAAGGCCACGGTGAAGTCGCCGTCCCAGCTGATCTCGGCGGTGTCGGTCTCCGTGTCCACCGTGCCCGTGCCGGCGGCGATGGTGACCCGGTTCTCGCTGTAGCGCTTTGCGGTGGGGCTCAGGATGGGGACTCCCGCGGAGTCCGTGGTGAGACCGGCCCAGGTGGAGGTGGCGTAGCTGCCGTCGGCCTGCTTCTTCTGCAGCACGACGTTGCCGTCGGTGGCCTTCCAGTCGCTCTCCACGATCGTGTCGGCTGCGCTGGTCTTGGGGATCTTGCCCGCACCCAGCAGGTTGAAGGTGCCGGGGGCGAAGGCGCGGTTGCCGGTCTCGTTCGAGACGCCCCACTGGAAGACGGCGTCGGAGACGGTGCCTGCGGTGACGGCCGCGGCGGCGGTGGCGGTGGGTGCGGTCGCGTCGGCGGTTGTCGTGGATGTCGCCGCCGTGGCCGGGAGGGCTGTGAGGGCCGAGAGGGCGACGGCGGCGGTGATGCCGGTCGCGAGGGCGGCGGCTGCGCGCCCTCGGGTGTGTGATCTGTGCACGGAGGCTCCGGGAGTGAGGCGCAGCCCGGGACGACCGGGACACGGCGGATTATCAGGAATAAGGTAAGCCTAGCCTTAATTAGGTTAGGCACACCTAATTAACTTCCTGCTCCACCGGGCCGACCGAGCACCACCAACCCGCCGCCGACGCCGGTCACGAGCACCACGAGCCCGAGCGATGCCAGCAGGAGCAGCACGAGCAGCTGCTCGGTGGGGCTGAGGGCGCCGAGCACTCCGGCGGGTTCGACGATCACCACCGAGTGCGCGGCCGCACCCGCATCCTGAGCCGAGGCGGCGCCTGCGGGCACCGCGGTCGCCGTCAGCGGCGCGAGCGGCGTGCGCACGGGTGGCAGCAGAGCCACGGGTGTGCGCGGGGCCGCCTTCTCCACCGACGGAGCCGCGGCGGTCGGGGTCACGAAGGTCGAGGAGTCGTAGCCCACCACCGCTGGGGTCGCCGGCTTGGCGCCATCCGCGATGCCACCGCTCGAGTACCAGTACGCGGCCTGCCCGGTCTCCCGCTGGAAGTCCACGAAGCTCTGCGGGAACGATCCCCAGTCCGCTCCCGTGGTGGCCTGCGGCACCTGGCCGGCCGGCAGCTGCACCTGCACGCCCCGGTAGTCGGGCTGCACCGTGAAGCCGTCGGCGCCCACCTGCACCCCCGAGAACGTCGCGAGCGTCACCTCGCGTTCGGGCAGAGGCTGCCACTTCGTGAGGTCGTCCATGTCGGTGCCGAAGCCGCCGGTGGTGGCGGTGAGGGTGCCCACGCCGTTCTGCACCGTGAGCACCGGATCCGAGAGGTACCAGAAGGTCATGCCGCCGTAGTAGGCCACGGTCACGTCGCCCTGCCAGCGCAGGGTGGCACTGCCGGTGGCGCGATCGACCTCGCCCGTGCCGCCCGACATCACGAACTGGTTGCCGCCGTAGGGCGAGCTCGTGCCAGAGGTGAGCGGGCGGCCGTCGCGGTCGAGGCACCTCGTGGCGAACTGGGCCTGCACGTAGCGGCCGGAGGCATCCGGTTTCTCGATGGTGACGGTGCCCGACTTCGAGGAGTACTGGGCGGCGGTGAAGACCGTCGAACCTCCCGGGTCGGGGGTGCGGCCGGCGGAGAGGTAGTTGCAGCCGCCGAAGTAGGAGCCGTTGTTCGACTCGTCGTTGAGGCCCCAGCGCAGCACGGCGTCGTCGAGGGTGAGCACGGGGGCGGTGCTCGGGGTGATCGTGACGGTCACGGCGGTGGCCTGGCCGCCCGGGGGTGCGGGTTCGCCGTCGAGCTCGGCGTCGGTGACGAAGAGCACGCGGTGGGTGCCGGGGGCGAGGCCCGTGGTGGGGAGCGTGACGGCGATGGAGGCGGCGGCGGTGGTGGCGGATGCGGTGGAGACGGATGCCGCGAAGGTCGCGTCGCCGTACCACCAGGCCTCGCCGGACTGGGCTGTGCGCCAGGGGACCGTCACCACGATGTCGGAGCCCTGCTCGGCCGTGTACCCGGTGTTGGTGGCGCTGCCGTTGCCGGTGCCGGTGCCGCCGCTGCCGGGCGTCGCGTCGATGACGGTGCCCGCCTTCACGGCGGCCTCCAGTGCGGCGCGGTCGGCGTAGGCAGGCGGGCGGCTGCCGGGGGCGGACCCCGCCGGGAGGGTGACAGAGGCGCTGAAGTCGGAGAGCTCGCCCGTGCCGACGGCGTTCACAGCGGCCACGCGCACGGAGTACACGCCCCCGGGGTTCAGTCCGGCGAAGCGGGCGCTCGGCGCGTCACCCGCCGTGCCGACCGACACCACGGTGCTCTGGACGAGCCCTGTGCCGGCGCGGTGCAGTTCGATCCGGTAGCCGGTGATGGCACGACCGCCGGTGAAGCGGCCTGTCGTGGGCGCGCCGGTCCACGTGATGCTCGGGGCGGATTCGGCCACCGGGGTGGCCGGCACGGCGGGCCAGTCGGTGAGGGGTGCACGCGATCCGAGGGTCTGGGCGGGGTAGTCGCTCGCCCAGCCCGGAACGGCGCTCACGGCGGAGGAGGGGCGGTAGCGCTTCGTGCCGTCGACGAGGTCGTAGGCCACGACGGCGGCGAGGTAGCGGCTCGACCCCTCGAGGCCGTGCACGGTGGCGCGTGTGGCGGACCCCACATCGAGAGTGGTGGCGATGAACGAGTTGGCGGTGGAGGCGGCCTGGTCGTGGCGGCGCTCGAGCACGCGCAGCACGTACCCCGCGGGGGTGGGCGCGTCGTCGGTGGAGGCGGGGGCCCACTCGGCGGTGAAGCCGTCGGCGGTGGGGTTCGAGAGGGCCGGCACTCCGGCGCGGGCCGTGCCGAGGGTGCCGACGCTCGACGAGGGGATGCTGAGCGGCTCACTGACCAGCGGGTCGGGGAGTGCGCGCGCGCCATCGAGCACGGTGACCCTCGCGGTGACCGCGGAGGCGCCGAACGACACACCCTCCACGCGGTGACGGGTGGTGCCGGCGGGCACCTCGACCCGGGCCACGAGGTTGCTCAGGTTGCTCACCGACCGCCCGGAGAACAGCTCCACCCGGTACCCGACCACGGCGATGGCATCGGCGGCGGACGCCCCGGAGGCGGCAGCGCCGACGGTCGTGGCCGGGGGTGTGAGCGAGGTCTGGGAGGCGAGTGGTGCCCAGGTGATGTCGACGGCGTAGTCGATGCGGGCGGGGTCGGTCTGCAGCAGCACCTCGCCGGGCGCGGCCGAAGTGGTGGCCACCCATGTCGACGCGGGCAGCGGAACCGGATCGCCGGCGGGCACGGGCGCGGGGGTCGGCGTCGGGGTGGGAGTCGGTGTCGGCGCAGGGGTGGGCGTCGGCGTGGCCGTCGGAGTTGGAGTAACCGTCGCGGTCGGCGTCGGAGCGGGAACGTCGGTCGGAGGGGGCACCGGCGTCGGGGCAGAAGTGGCCTCGGGCGCGGGGCTGTCCGTGGGAGCGGGGGTCGGATCCGAGGTGGGTGCCGCAACGGGCGCCGGCGTCTCACCGGCACCCGGACCGGGGACGGCCGTGGGGGTCGACTCGGGCCCCTGACCGTCGCCTGCCGTCAGGGCGCCGGCAGCATCAGGCGAGGGCGCGGTGGCGCTCGCCGAAAGAGGAGCCAGGGGCGCGAGCGCCACGGACGCGGCCAGCGCAACCGCCACCAGCAGCCCCCGCCGGCGCGCGGCGCGGAGCATCCGGGGGCGGGGATGGTCACGCATCGGAACCTCCGCTGCCTGCCGCCGGTGCGGTGGCCGCGGGCGCGGGTGCTGGTGCCGCGGCCGGGGTTGCCGCGCGCTTGCGGGAGGAGAGCACCGCCCACACGAGGAAGCCGATCGCGGCGACCGCGAGCACCCCCACGCCCACCACCGCGCCGAGGAGGATCGGCACGAGGTCGCCGCTGTCCTCGACCGCCGAAGGCGCCGCGATGATCGTGGTCGTCACCGGCGCAGGCACGGCTTCGTCGGCCGCGAGCTCCTCCCCGGCGGGTGGCGTCGTGGCGGCGGGCGCTGCGGCCGCTGCTGCTGCGGCGGCGGCAGCGGCCTCGGCGGCGACCGCATCGTTCGAGTACAGATCCTTGAACGCGATGGGTGTGAAGCTCTCGTTGCTCGGGTTCACCACGCCATGGGCGCCGATCGTGATGATGCCGCACTGCACCGCGAGGCAGTCCACCGTGCTCACCCCGCCATCCCGGTCGTACGACTCGAAGCTCGACCCCGGGATGCGCATGGTCGCCGACCACGAGCCATCCGCCGACACCTCGCCGCCGTTCGCCGCGTACTCGGTGGAGCTTCCGGGGAAGCTCACGAACAGCTGGTACCCCACCGGGTTCGCCTCGTCGTCGTAGACGTAGCGGTAGCTCGATCCGGTCGCTCCACCCTGGCTCGGTGCCCACGAACCGCCCTCGACCCAGCCGAAGAACACGTAGATGCCGCCGAAGCCGTTCGGCACCGACTGGAACCCGGTGCCCGTGACGGTCACCTCGGTGAGGTACGCCGGATCGGCCACACCCACGAGGTCGGGCCGATCCTTGACCGTCACCTGCACGGATCCCGCCGCGTGCGCCGGAGCCGCCGGCCCCCCGAGCGCCGGGGTCAGCACCGAGGTGAGCACGGCGGCCGCGAGAGCCGTGGCCGCGGCCCACCGCCGCCATCCGCGGGCCTGCCGGGTGGGGGTGGTCGTGGTGGCGTTCATGTCGTCTCCTGAAGAGGCTCGGCGGTGGAAAGAGAAGCGGTGCCGGAAGCGGCGGGCTCATGGCGCAGCGGCAGGATGAGGGCCGTGCCGGTCACGGGGTGCCGCATCACCTCGACCGGCAGCTCGTAGACCTCACTCAGCAGCGGGGCGGTGAGCACCGCATCCGGAGCGCCGTCTGCGACCACCTGACCCGCGGCGATGAGCACGATGCGGTCGGCGTAGGCGGCCGCGAGGCTCAGGTCGTGCAGCACCACCACCACGCAGTCGCCCGCCCGCGCGCGGTCGCGGGCGATGCGCAGCACGTCCTCCTGGTGGCGCAGGTCGAGAGCGGCGGTCGGTTCGTCGAGCAGCAGGATGCCGGTCTCCTGAGCCAGGATGCGCGCGAGCGAGGCCCGCGCCCGCTCCCCGCCCGAGAGCGAGGGCAGGGGGCGTTCGCGGAAGCGCTCCATGCCGGTGAGCGCGATCGACTCCTCCACCACACGCTCGTCGTCGGCATCGCGAGGGGTGCCCTGCCAGGGGGCCCGCCCCATCTCCACGACCTCGCGCACCGTGAAGGGGAAGAACACACCGTTCTGCTGCAGCAGCACCGCGCGCCGACGACCGAGCTCCTTGAGGCTCCACCGGCCGAGGGCCCGACCATCGATCTCGACCGTGCCCTCCGTGACCGACTGGTCGCCCGTCATCACCGAGAGCAGCGTCGACTTGCCTGCACCGTTCGGGCCGATGAGGGCCACGACCTCGCCGGCCGAGGCCTCGAACGAGACGTCGTGCAGGATGCGGGTGCCGTCGATCACGACACCGGCGCCGGAGACGCGCAGGGCAGGTGCGCTCATCCCCAGCCCCCCGCCCGCTTGCGGGTGCGCCTCAGCAGCCAGAAGAAGAACGGCCCGCCGATGAGGGAGGTGAGCATGCCGATCGGCAGGTCCGCCATGGGCACGGCCGTGCGGGCCACGAGGTCGGCGGCCACGAGCAGCACGGCTCCGCCGAGGGTGGAGGCGATGAGCAGCGGCAGGTGCCTGGGCCCGATGATCATGCGCATGAGGTGCGGGATCACGAGCCCCACGAACGCGATGATGCCGCAGAACGCCACGGCCGCCGCCACGAGCAGGGCCACCACCACGATCGAGACGATGCGCAGCAGCTCGACGTTCACGCCGAGGTGGCGGGCGGGCTTCTCGCCGAGCGACAGCAAGTCGTAGCGGCGTGAAAGCGTGAAGGCCACGATGAGCCCCACGATCACGACCGGGAGCACCACGAACACGTCGGGCCAGCGCGATCCGTTGAGGCTGCCGAGCTGCCAGAACACGATGGCCTCGCGGGACTGCGTGTCGGCGAGGAACATGAACAGGGCGAGCCCGGCCCCCGCGAAGGCGTTGACGGCGATGCCCGTGAGCACGAGGGTGACGACCTCGGTCTTGCCGTTGGCGCGCGAGACGGCGTAGACGAGCAGGGTGGCGAGCAGTCCGGCCACGAAGGCGCTCGCCGCGATGGACCAGTCGCCGAGGAAGGTGAAGCCGAACACGATGCTCGCCGAGGCGCCGAGGGCGGCCCCCGAGCTCACGCCCACCACACCGGGTTCGGCGAGTGGATTGCCGAAGATGGCCTGCATCACCATGCCGGAGGCGGCCAGAGCGGCACCTACGAGAACGGCCATCGCCACGCGGGGGAAGCGGATGCTCCACAGCGCGCTGTCGCCGTTCGGGTGCTCGGGGAGGGGGAACCAGGTGATGCCGATCCTGTGCAGGATCGAGCCGAGCACCTCATCCGGAGCCACGGAGAGCTGGCCGGTGCCGGCGGCCACGAGGGAGATGGCCACGAGCCCGACGCCGAGGGCGGTGAACAGGAGGGCGCGTCGGCCAGGGCCCGCCCGCTTGGGCAGCGGATCGGCGCCTGCGTCCAACCCGGCGTCCAACCCGGCGCCCTTCCGGGCGGGCTGCGGGGAGGGCTGTGCCGCGGCGGGCTCGGTGCCCTGCGGTGTCGTGGAGGTCACTGGGCGCCCGACTCATCCGGTGCGTAGATCGCGCGAGCCAGTGCGTCGAGCACGGCGGCGGTGCGGGGGCCGAAGCTCAGGATCTCGTAGTCGCTCATGTCGACGATGCGGCGGTTCTCCCCGGCCGGTGTCTCGGCCACGGCCGGGATGCGTTCGAGCAGTCCGTCGACGCTGTCGACCGATTCGAGGCCCTTCGTCATCATGAGGATGAGGTCGGGTTGCGCCTTCACGATTGCCTCGGCGGTCATCGGGCGCATGCCGGTCCAGCCGATCTCGCCCGCCACGTCGATGCCGCCGAGTGCTTCGATGAGGGTGTCGGCCCCGGATTCGTCGCCGAAGATGTAGTACACCCCGGCGTTGCCGCGCACGTAGAGGAACAGGATGCGCGGCCGGTCGGCCGGATCCTCGGGGGTGACGGCAGCGATGGTGGCGATCTCGGCGTCGATCTCCGCGTCGACGCGCTCGGTGAGGGTGGCGCCTGCATCGGGCACGCCGAGGCCCGAGGCCACCATGGTCGCGATCTCGCCGAAGTTCTCGAGGTTGCGGTCGGGGGTCACGACGATCACGGGGATGCCGGCCTCGCGCATCTGCAGCACCACGTCCCACGGGCCGATGGAGGAGTCGGTGATGATGACGCTCGGTGCGAGTTCGAGCATCGCCTCGCCGTTGAGTTCGTGGCCGTTCTGGGTGACGAGCGGGAGGTCTTCGGCGCCGGCGAAGCTCGTGGAGGTGTCGCGGCCCACGATGCTGTCGCCGAGTCCGAGGCCGAACACGGTGGCGGCGAGGGTGCCGTAGATGTCGAGGGCGAGGATGCGGCTCGTGTCGGTGACCGTGACCTCGGTGCCCTGGTTGTCGATCACGGTGGCGGGGAGCGCGGGGGTGGCGTCGATGCCGTCGTCGGTGACCGGGGTGATGCCGGTGTCTTCGAGGCATGCGGTCGACTCGCCGACGTGGTTCTTGGGGTCGCTCGCCAGGTCGAGGCTCGCGAGCGGCACGTCGCTCTGGAGGCAGCTGGTGCCGCCGGCTCCTGCGGTCGACTCTGCCGGTGTCGAGCACGCCCCGAGCGAGAGCATCACGGCGGCGACCACGGTCAGCGCGAGGCCGGCGCGCAGGCGGCGAAGTGGACGAAGCGGCATCGAGTTCCGAACTGGTGGAGGGGAGGCCCTGAAGACATCACGAGCGCCCCGAGCCTAGTTAGGTAAGGCTAACCTAGTCAACCGGCATGCCGATCGCGATCAGGTAGGGGCAGTGCGGTAGGTGGCTCCGAGTGGGGAACACCATTCGAGTTCTCGTGATCCCGGCGGTGAACCTGGTGGTCGATCGACCTTCCAACCGCCGTTGTGCTTGAGGTGGTGGTGACTCGAGCAGAGGTGGGCCAGGTTGGAGGCGGTGGAGCGGCCCCCGTGGGCCCAATCTTCGGTGTGGTCGAGTTCGCAACGCGCCGCCCGCCGGCCGCAACCAGGGAACCGGCAGTGCTCATCCGCCACGATGAGGGCTTCTCGGAGGGCGGCGGGGATGCGGTACCGGCCGGCCACCTCGATGGTGTCGCCCGTGCCCGGATGCGTCAGCACCTTGAGGAAGGTGGGCGCCTTCGCGGCGAGGCGCTTGGCGAGCTCGGGGTCGATGGGGCCGTACCCGTGCAGCTGTGCACGCCTGCCGCGCGCCTCCCCACCATCGCCGTCGTCACCTTCGCACCCGGCGAGAATGGCCGCCGGCACCGTGACGATCACCGTGGGCGTGAAGCCAACCGCGCCACCGGTTCGGCCGAGGATCGTGTCAGCGAGGATGTCGGAACGCAACTGCGCCTGAGTGCGCGGCTCGGTGTCGGAGCGGGCCGCGCGAGCGGCCTGGTCGAGCACATCGTGAATCGCGAGCGCATCGACCGCGGGCAAGTGGTGGTGGAGGGTGGCCATGCCGTCGCGCTCGGCATCGAGCCACACGGCTCGGTCTTCGTGAGCCTTCTTGGCGCGCTGGGTGATCGAGTCGGGGTGGTGGGTCTCGCGGAGTCGGCGAGCCGCATCATCGAAGCGGGCCGCGTTGCACTCCTTCGCCCGCGGCAGGATCGCCTTCTCGAACGATTCGCGTGACTCGATCGGCAGAGAGGTCGCGTGGGTGACCATCGACCGGGCGTGAGCGTAGGAGATCCTGCCCGTCGACAGCTCCTTGAAGGTATCGGGGAGGTCGCTGACGAGCGTCTCGGCATCGGCGATCAGGCGCACGATCGTGCCCTCGGAACGGCGTGCCGCAGTAGCGATCTCGGTCTTCACCGACCGCCGCGCCCAGTCACGAGCATCCGGAGTCAACCCACCCGCAAGAATCCCCGCCTTCTCCTCCGACGCCTCCAAAGCCCGCGCCAGCAACCGCGCCTGTCGAGCCTGAATCGCCGCGATCATCCGATCCGCCCGCCTGAATCCCTCCACCGCGAAGCGGATCCGCTCATCACAACGCTCGACGGCGTCGCCCGCCTGAGTGACTGTCTCGGAGAAGATCGGCTTCATGAGATTTATTCAATCACCAGCCACCGACACTGAGACGCATCCATCCGATCCGAGGGCAAGCGCGCAGCGCGCGGCAGCCCAGTCGGCCCCCGAACCATCAGGGCAGGAGGCGACTAGGGCTGCCGCGCGCTACGCGCTTGCCCGAGGATGGCGTGGCTGAGTTCAGGCGGTCGGCTAGCCGGCTGGCGTGGTCGTTGCAGGCGTCGGCGTGGCCGTCGGGGCAGGCGTGGTGGTGCCGTCGGTGGTGCCCTCGGTCGTGCCCTCTTCTGCCGTGCCGTCCTCGGTGGCGGTCTCCGAGGTGGCCGTGAAGACCTCGGTGATGAAGGTGTTGAGCGCCTCCGTGTCGTCGAGCGCTCCGGTGTAGGCGGTGCCCGAGGCCACGAGCAGCGGCACGGTAGTGAGCTCGGTCACATCCGAGTTCGGGATCGACGCCTGGGCGCGCGCCGTCGCATCCGTGACCCAGTCGGAGAACTCGTTGCCGCGGATGCAGTTCGCGATCCCCTCGTCGTCGAGCCCCGCATCCGTCACGAGGGTCACGAGCTCGTCGTTGCTGAGCCCGTCGTCGTCGAGATCGGGCTGGGCGGCCACGAGGGCGTTGTGCACCGCGAGCGCCGCATCCGGAACCCCGTTCGCCACACAGGCGATGGTGTTCGCCGCCCGCGCCGAGTACGTGTCGGCACCCTCGAGCGCCACGGGGTGCAGCTCGAGACTCGCGTACCCGGCCGTCACGTAGCCCTGAAGGGCAGCGCCGTTAGTGGTCTCGAAGGTCGCCACGTCGTCGCTCGCGTAGTCGACGTACTCGGTGAGCCGCAGCACGGTCGAGGTGTCGAGCTCCGAGGCCACGGGCTTCTCGCCCGGCTGAAGAGCGGCGGTGGTGGTCGCGGCCACGGCCTCACCGCTGCCGGTGAAGAGGATGCCGTCGCTCAGCATGTTCGCCGGGCCCACGAAGCTCGCGCGCACCCCCGAGTAGATGGCGAAACCGGCACCGGCGAGCACACCCACGACCACCACGACGGCACCCGTGCGGAACAGGATGCGGTTGCGCTTGCGACGCTTGCGCTCCTCCTCGCGCTGGATTCGGGCGAGCTCGCGGTTGAGGGCCTGGCGGTCCTTCTTCGAGAGGCCTTCGTACATGCTCTTGTCGGGCTGCGCGGGGCTCATGCCGTGATACTCCTCGTGGTGGTGCACGGCGACTGCCGGGCGATGCGACCTCGACCCTATCGAGCGAAGCTATGAGCGCGCCATCGCCGTGCCGCATCACACCACAGGCAGCGCCTCGAGCTCGGCCCGCAGCCGGATGAGCTCCTGCGCGTGCTCGGCGAGCCGCCTGTCCTCCTCGGAGTCGAGCTCGAGCGGCGCCACCCGACGGGCCCGCCCCTCCTCCGGATCCACGAAGATGCTCATGCACTGCGTCGTCAACTCGAGCGCAGAAGGAGTGCGCGGCGAGCCCGATCGCACGTGGATGGCGACGTGCATGCTGCGGTCACCGGTGTGGATGAGTCGCGCATCCACCTCCACGATGTGCCCGATCCGGATCGGCCGGTAGAAGTGGATGCCGCCCGAATAGACGGCCACCGCGTTCTCCGAGCTGTGGCTCGCCGCGCACGCGAACGCGGTCTCGTCGATCCAGCGCAGCACGGTGCCTCCGTGCGCGTTGCCGCCGTAGTTGGCGTCGGCGGGCGCGGCGAGGAAGCGGAAGACGGTGCGCGGCGTGGTGCCCTCATCCGAGTACACCTGCTGCTGCATGGCATCGCGGATGACGCGGCGGGGCGCAAGGCGCTCCTCGGCGCGCTCGTGCAGCATGCGGTCGGCGGAGGTCTCAGGCACCCACTGGGGCACACCGTGCGGGGCACCCTCCGCATCGACCGCCACGAACACGAGCAGGCAGTGCGTGGCCGCGGTGAACTGGCGACTCCGCACATCCGCTGCCGCGACCGTCACGAGCACCTGCATGCTCGTGCGCCCGGTCTGGATGATGCGCGCGGTCGCCTCGATCATGTCGCCCGAGGCGATGGCACGCGTGAAGTGCACGTTTCCCACGTAGGCGGTGACGCAGTACGACGCGCTCCAGCCGACGGCGCACGCGTACCCGGCCTTGTCGATCCACTCGAGCACACGGCCTGCGGCCACGGTGGTGCCGCCCGCCGCGGTGTCCTGAGGGGCGGCGAGGAAGCGGAGGGTGATGCGGTCGTTCGTGGGCACCCTCCAAGGATGGCGTGGGCGCGGGGATCCTCGCTGCTCGCGGCCCTGCAAGAACGTCGGTTCTTTCCCGCTGGACAACTCCTGAGTGCATTGTTGTACGCCGTCCATCAATCGTAGGATGGCGGCATGACTGACTTCGTGGTGGAGGGCGTGGGGCGCCGACTGGTGCCCTATGAGGATGGACTCGCGCTGCAGAGACGACTGCACGAGCGCGTGGTGGCGGGCACGGCCCCCGACACGATGGTGCTGCTCGAGCACGAGGCCGTCTTCACGGCGGGCAAGCGCACCGAGCCGTCGGAGCGCCCGGCGGCCACGGATCCGACGCCCGTGATCGACGTGGATCGCGGCGGCAAGATCACCTGGCACGGCCCCGGCCAGCTCGTCGGCTACCCGATCGTGAAGCTCCCCGATCCCATAGACGTCGTGGCATATGTGCGCTCGCTCGAGGCGATGCTGCTCGACGTGGTGCGCTCGTTCGGCGTGGTCGCACATCGGGTGGAGGGGCGGTCGGGCATCTGGACTACGGTCACGGATGCCGGCGGATCGCACGTCGTCTCGAAGCTCGGTGCCATCGGCGTGCGGGTGGCCGGCGGGGTCACCTCGCACGGCTTCGCGCTCAACTGCAGCAACGACCTCGAGCCGTATTCGCGGATCGTGGCGTGCGGCATCCGGGATGCGGGCGTCACCACCATGAGCGCCGTGCTGGGCTACCCGGTCGAGCCCGTTGATGTGACGCGGGCGGTGATCGCCCGGTTCGAGTCGCCTCGAGACCGGCTGGAGCATCTCGAGCGGGTGGGGCACGACGCGATCGAGCGCACGCCGCTGCTGGGGGCCGGGCTGTGAGCGGCGGGTGCGCATCCGGCGCCGCCACTGGCACCACTGCCACCTCCGCCGGGCACATTCCCGAGGGCCGCAAGCTGCTCCGTCTCGAGGTGCGCAACGCCTCGACGCCCATCGAGAAGAAGCCCGAGTGGATCAAGACGAAGGCCCGCTTCGGCCCTGAGTACCGTGCGCTGCAGACCCTCGTGAAGGACAAGGATCTGCACACCGTCTGCCAGGAGGCCGCCTGCCCCAACATCTTCGAGTGCTGGGAGGACAAGGAGGCCACGTTCCTCATCGGCGGTTCGCAGTGCACCCGACGGTGCGACTTCTGCCAGATCGACACCGGCAAGCCCGCCGACTACGACCGCGACGAGCCGCGCCGCGTCGCCGAATCGGTCACCACCATGGGACTCCGCTACGCGACCGTCACCGGTGTCGCGCGCGACGATCTGCCGGATGAGGGAGCGTGGCTGCACGCCGAGACGGTGCGCGCCATCCACGCCGCCAACCCCGGCACGGGCGTCGAGATCCTGGCCACCGACTTCTCCGGCGATCCCTCCCTGCTCGCCGAGGTGTTCTCGTCGCGGCCCGAGGTGTTCGCGCACAACGTGGAGACGGTGCCGCGCATCTTCAAGCGCATCCGCCCGGCGTTCCGCTACGAGCGCTCGCTCGGCGTCATCACGCAGGCTCGGGATGCGGGGCTCATCACCAAGTCGAACCTCATCCTGGGCATGGGCGAGACGCGCGAGGAGGTGTCGTCGGCGCTCGTGGATCTGCACTCGGCCGGTTGCGACATCATCACGGTCACGCAGTACCTGCGGCCCACGCCCCGGCACCTGCCGGTGGCGTCGTGGGTGCGGCCGGAGGAGTTCGTGGACATCCGGGAAGAGGCCGAGTCGATCGGGTTCCTCGGGGTGCTCGCCGGGCCGCTCGTGCGCTCGTCGTATCGGGCGGGGCGGCTGTGGGCGCAGTCGATGGCGCGCAAGGGGCTCGAGGTGCCTGCTGCGCTGGCGCACCTCGCCGCCGCGGCGGCTGCTGAGCCGGCCGCGCCCGGGTCGCCGGCGTTCGCTCAGGCGGTGTGAGGCCGGGCGCATCAGTCGGCACCCACCCTGTGGAAGGCGGCGCCGAGGCAACCGGTCGCTCGCCAGTCGCCCTCCACGCGGCCGTTCTCATCCCGGGCGCCGAGGAGTGCTGTGCTGGCCTCGGGCCTGGCTTGGGCCGGTAGCTCGTCCAGCCACTGCTCCGGATGGCGGGGTCCTGCATGCCAGACCCACTCGGGGGTGAGGCCGTAGCCGTGGAAGTCGGCGGCCCACATGCAGTCACGGGTATACGACTCCACGGCCCACGCCATCCTTGCGTGGTGGCGGCGTGCGTCCGACCACGAGCGGGGGATGTCGAACCCGATCCGATCGACGAAGTCGCGGTCTTCGAACGGAGGGCGGTCCAGCTTCTGGGGCCCTTCGGTGGTCGGAGTCGTCGCCGGGATCGGGAAAACTGCGACCGCTCCGACCAGCATCCTCACCACGAGCAGGCAGGCCCACGATCGCTCCCTCTGACCCACTCGCACGTGCCCCGATCCTGCGCCGTGGTCAGCGCGGGATCAGTGTGCCGCCTCGACCCCGGAGCACGTGATGAGCAATCGCTACCCGGGCGCGAACGCCATACGCGGCCCGCCCGATCCGGTCAGTAGTGCAGCGGATCATCCTCCGCGACCAACCGCAGCCACGTGAACCCGTAGCCCTCGAGCTCCACCCGAGCGCGCCCCTTCTCGTCGAGCGGCACCTGCTCGCCGCCCAGCATGCGATCGAGTCGCCATCCGCCCCCCGTCGCATCCAGAGTCAGCGGCACGTCCACCGGATCGGCGCTGAAGTTGTGCAGCACCACGACCGTGCGGCCGTCCCAGCGCAGCGAGTGCACGAAGACGGCGGGGTCCTCCGAGGGCAGCACCTCGAACTCGCCCCACCCGAACTCGGGCGCATTGCGGTAGTGCTGCACGAGCATGCGCACGAAGGAATACAACGAATCCGGATCGCGTCGCTGCTGCGTGACGTTGACGTGCGCCGGTCCGTAGCCGCCCTCCACCAAGGCGTTCCGCAGCCGGGAGGGCGGTGCGGTGGAGAAGCCGCCCGACGGTCCGTCGTTCCACTGCATGGGTGTGCGCACGGCCATCCGCCCGTCGGCGTCGAGGTTCTCGCCCATGCCGATCTCCTCGCCGTAGAAGAGCACGGGAGTGCCCGGCATCGAGAACAGGAGGCTGTAGACCATCCGGATGCGCCGGGGGTCGCCCTCGAGCATCGGCGGCAGTCGGCGCACGAGACCGCGGTCGTAGATCTGCATGCGCTTCTCGGGGCCGAAGGCGGCGAACACCTCCTCGCGCTCGCTGTCGGTGAGCTTGTCGAGGGTGAGCTCGTCGTGGTTGCGCACGAAGTTGGCCCACTGCGAATCGGGGGATCCCTTCGGCCGCGACTGCAACGCCTCGATGAGCGGGCGGGCGTCGCGGCGCGCGAGCGAGAGGTAGAGGTTCTGCATCGCGATGAAGTCGAACTGCATGGTGAGCTCGTCGCCGTCCTCGCCGCCGAAGAACAGCTGCTGCTCGTCACGCGGGAGGTTGACCTCGCCGAGGAGCACGCCGTCGCCGCTCCGGCGCCCGAGGTAGCTGCGCAGCGACCGCAGGAAGCTGTGCGGATCCGGCAGCAGGTCGGTGCCGCCCACCACGCCGCTCGCGTCGATCAGGAACGGCACCGCGTCCACCCGGAACCCCGAGAGCCCCAGCTGCAGCCAGAACCCCATGATCTTCGCGATCTCGTCGCGCACCACCGGATTCGTGACGTTGAGGTCGGGCTGGTGCTTGTAGAAGACGTGCTGGTAGTACTGGCCGGTCTTCTCGTCGAGCTCCCAGTTGCTCGTCTCCTGGTCGGGGAAGACGACCTCGCCGTCGTCCTTGGGCTCGTCGCGCCAGACGTAGTAGTCGCGGTAGGGGTTGTCCCGGCTCTTCCTCGCCTGCTTGAACCACGGATGCTGGTCGGAGGTGTGGTTGATCACCAGGTCGGCGATCACCCGCATGCCGCGGTCCTGTGCGATGCGGATGACCTCCACGAGGTCGCCGAGGGAGCCGAGCCGACCGTCGACGCTGTAGAAGTCGGTGATGTCGTAGCCGTCGTCGCGGTCGGGCGTCGGGTAGAAGGGCATGAGCCAGAGGCACGTGACGCCCAGCTCGGCGAGGTAGTCGAGGCGGTGCGCGAGGCCGGCGAAGTCGCCCACGCCGTCGCCGTTCCAGTCGAGGTAGGTCTCCACGTCGAGGCAGTACACCACCGCCGTCTTCCACCACAGGTCGCTCGTATCGGTGACTCTCATGCCCCCAGTCTGTGCACAGTCCCGACTTATGCACAGGTCAGCCACCGCACCCCACAGCGCCGCCCCCGCCTGCCACACTCCCCCCATGACCGCCACCGCCCCCGCACCTACCGCCGCCGCACCTCCTACCGGTGCGACTCCCGCCCTCGCCGCTGCACCTGCCGCCGCGCGTACCGCCACTTCCGACGCCGCGTCTGCCGCGGGCGCTTCTATTGCCGCCGCGCCTCTTGCTGCTGCCACTCCTGCCCTCGCTGCGCCACCCGCCACCCCGGTCGCGCCCCACGCCATCGTCGCCAACACCCCCGATGGCACATGCCCCTGGGCCACGAGCAGCGCTGCGATGCGCGCATACCACGACGAGGAGTGGGGCATACCGCGCCGAGACGACCCCTACCTCTTCGAGATGCTCATCCTCGAGGGTGCGCAAGCGGGCCTCTCCTGGTCCACCATCCTGAGCCGCCGCGAAGGCTACCGTCGAGCCTTCAAGGGCTTCGACGTCGCGGCAGTAGCCACTATGACCGACGACGAGCTCACGGCCCTGATGGCCGACCCCGGCATCATCCGCAACCGCCTCAAGATCTTCGGAGCCCGTCGCAACGCCCTGGCCTTTCAGCAGGTGCAGGCCACCCACGGTTCCTTCGCGGCCTACCTCTGGGGCTGGGTCGGCGACGAGCCGATCGTCAACGGCCCGCGCACCTTCGGCGAGCTAGCCCCCACAACCCCCCTCTCCGACGAGATGAGCCGAGACCTCAAGAAACGCGGCTTCACCTTCATGGGCTCCACCATCACCTACGCCTACCTAGAGGCGGTCGGCGTAGTAAACGACCACATCCAAACCTGCCCGGCCCCCTCCACCCGGCCCACCCCACCCCGCGCCTGAGTACCCACTACTCCCCACCCCAACCCCACTGAGTACTTCCCCCTCCGCCCTAGGCCCACCACCCCCCACCTGATAAATTCTCGCGTTGATCGAGGCCCCTCGACCACCCCGCCCGGCCCCCGGAGACCCGCATGCGCGCACGCACCCTCGCAGCACTACTCACCACCGTCGCCCTAGCCCTCACAGGCACAGCAGCCTCCCCGGCGGCCCTCGCGTCACCCGCCGCCTCACGAGCCCTCCCAGGCCCCTCCGAAACACAGATGGTCAGCGTGTCCACCGCGGCCCCGGGAAAAGCGGGAGGTGGCAGTTCCGGCATTAGCCTCATAGGGCAAGCAGCAATATCAGGCAATGGCAGATTCGTCGTGTTCGGGTCTACTTCAAAGGACATCGGTCCTCGACAGATGGTCGCCCAGAGCGCGTACGTTCGCGATCTCGAAACGGGAGTTACGCGAAACATCGCCACACGGCCCGATGGTTCGATCGTCGACGGTTCCATTTATAGACCTGCGATTTCGGACGACGGCGGCGTGATCGCGTTTATCTCGGAAGCCCCCGACATCGTTCCAGGCGCATTGTTCAAAATAGACCAGGCGTACATCTGGGATCGGAGTTCCGACAGCTTTCGTGTGGCCAGTGTCTCGAACGACGCGGTGCCGCAGCTCGCGAACAGATCCGTCACCGACATCGATATTTCCGGCGACGGCACTGTCGTTGCATTTACCACGGAAGCAACAAACCTGGATCCGGCGGCGGCCGCGGGAGTCACTCAAGTATTCGCGCACGATTTCAGGACGGGCCGGACAACCCTCGTCAGCTCTAGTGATACCTCTCCCGGTGCTCCGTTGGGAGCCTACGATCCATCTGTGTCTCGCGATGGGAAGCGTATCGCCTTCGTATCACGCAGCGATCTCACGTCAACCCCTGCCCGGTCTGTACAGCAGGTCTACCTCCGCGACCTGACATCTAATCGGACTTCCCTGCTGTCCACGACACCAGGCCAGGATCGGGCCGGAAGCCACCCCTCGGAGCAACCCTCAATCTCCTCGGACGGAACCAAGGTGGCGTTCCATGGTCGAGCGGGCGAGTTGGTCGGAACAGCTCTCACGGAATCTCAGGTATTCCTTCGTGATCTCCAGGCGAATCGAACCAATCTGATCAGTGTCGCTTACGACACCGGACTGCCCCTCGGTTCGGCGGCCCGGTTCCCGGCAATCTCTGGAGATGGTCGCCACGTGACGTTCAGTACACAAGACCCCAGAGCAGCACCCGAGACTGCTCACCTTCCCGGCATTCTCAACCAGATATATTCTCGAGACCTCGAGAACTCGTCGACGACTCTCGTGAGCACACCCTCGAAGAGCGCGGACGGGGCAAACGATAACACGTACGAATCAGACGTGAGTTTCGATGGCTCGATCGCAACCTTCTCCTCGTCCGCGACGAATCTGACACCGGACGATACAAGTGGGCCGATGCGGCCACAGGTTTTCGTGAGAGCCCTTGATCGCGGGATCCGGATCGATCGAATCGGCGGCGAGAACCGCTACGACGTCTCAGCTGCGAACTCAGCCGATGCCTTTGCCCCGGGAGTTCCGGTGGCGGTCATAGCCTCCGGAACGGTCTATGCAGACGCCATGTCTGCTTCCCCAATGACTTCATGGACACGGGGGAGCAGTGCGGGTGGACCTGTGCTGCTTTCTTCGAGAGATGCCTTACCCGCAGCGGTGATCGCCGAACTCCAGCGGCTCAAGCCGGACAAGATTCTCATTGCCGGCGGGCCCGCCTCGGTGAGTATTGAGGTCGAGGCTCAACTGCGATCGTACTCGGGGAACGTCGAACGAATCTCAGGCGAGACCCGCTATGCGGTGTCGGCTGCGATAGCCCTCACTGCCGGACCTGATCGAGACGTGTATGTCGCCTCCGGGCAGACATTCGCCGACGCGCTGTCGGCGTCAGCCACGGCAGGCAGCAGGACGAGACCCGTGCTCCTCACACCTCGAGACTCGCTTCCCCAAGCGGTCGCGGATGCGATCACTACTCTGAAGCCGCCTCGCATTATCGTCATCGGCGGGCCCAGTACGGTGTCGGACGCTGTCGTCGACACCCTTCAGCAGATTGCCCCAACCGTGCGGGTGAGTGGGGCGGACCGCTACGAAGTGTCGGCCAAAGTCTCCGCGTCGAACTTCCCTGCGCGCACGCCCACGGTGTACGTGGCTTCGGGGGAGGTGTTTCCCGATGCGTTGTCGGGGTCGGCTGCTGCTATCAAGGCGGGGGCTCCTGTGCTGCTCGTGCAGAAGGACGGGGTGCCGGCGGCTATCGATGCTGAGCTCAAGCGGTTGAAGCCGGCTCGGATCGTGGTGCTCGGGGGGCCTGCGACAGTGTCGGAGGCGACGTTCGAGAAGCTGCGGGCTTACTTGACGTCGTGAAGTCGGGCGCATGTCCCGGGCCAAGAATAGGCTCGGGACATGACTGACACTGTTGCTTCTGCTGGGTCCGGGTTCGCTGTCGAGCAGGTGCGCAGGCTCGTGACCGAGCTCCCGGGGCCGAAGTCGCGCGAGATGCACGCGAGGCGACTCAAGACCGTCAGCAAGGGGGCCGGGACGCTCGCCGACATCTACATGGACCACGGCGCCGGCGCCATCCTGGTCGACGTCGACGGCAACCAGATCATCGACCTCGGGTGCGGAATCGGCGTCACCACGATCGGGCACGCCCATCCGGAGGTCGCCAAGGCGGCGGCCGAGCAGGCCGGCAAGCTCACCCACACGCTCTTCACCGTCACCCCCTACGAGCACTACCTCAAGGTGTGCGAGAAGCTCGCCGAGATCACGCCCGGCGACTTCGAGAAGCGCAGCATCCTCGTGAACTCAGGCGCCGAAGCGGTCGAGAACGCCGTCAAGATCGCGCGCAAGTTCACGGGGCGCCGCGTCATCGCCACCCTCGACCACGCGTTCCACGGTCGCACCAACCTCACCATGGCCATGACCTACCGCCCCTGGCCCGAACGCGCCGGCATGGGCCCTATGCCCGGCGACATCTACAGCGTGCCGATCAGCTACCCCTTCCGCGACCCCGACGGCATGACCGGTGAAGAGGCCGCCGAGCGAACCATCGACTACATCGTCACCCACATCGGCGCCACCGAGCTCGCCGCCCTCTTCGTCGAGCCGATCCAGGGCGACGGCGGCATCGTCATCCCCGCGCCGGGCTACTTCAAGCGCCTCAGCGAGTTCTGCACCGAGAACGGCATCGTCTTCGTGGCCGACGAGATCCAGGCCGGCATCGCCCGCACGGGAGCGTGGTACTCCATCGAGCACCACGGAGTCGTGCCCGACCTCATCACGAGCGCGAAGGGGATCGCGGGCGGCTTCCCGCTCGCGGCCGTCACGGGCCGGGCCGAGATCATGGACGCCGTGCAGCCCGGCGGCATCGGCGGCACCTTCGGTGGCAACCCCGTGTCGACCGCAGCGGCGCTCGCCGTGTTCGACCTCATCGAGCGCGACGACCTCCTCGGCGAGGCCCAGCGCGTCGAGCGCGCCTTCTTCGCACGCATCGGCGACTGGGCCGAGCGCTTCCCGATCGTGGGCGAGGTGCGCGGCAAGGGCGCGATGTTCGGCGTCGAGCTCGTGCTGCCCGGCACCAAGAAGCCGAACCCGGATGCGCTCAAGGCCGTCATCCAGCACGCGGCGGCGAACGGCGTGATCGTGCTGGACGCGGGCAGCTGGGACAGCGTGCTCCGATTCCTCCCGAGCGTCGTCATCTCCGAGGCCCTCATCGACGACGCGGCCACCGTGATCGAGCAGAAGCTCACAGAACTCTCGGCCTGACCGCGGCCCGTCGGCTCACCGCCTCGCGGTCGCGCCGCTTCAAGTTCAGAACCGCACTCCGAGTCCGGTGAAGCGTCGGACGGCGCGACGACTGCGTTTCTGAAGCGTCAGGCCGGACTTCGGCACTCATGGCGCGGATCGGACCGCAATGGGCCTCGGTCATCGGTAGGGGTGGCGTTGTCCCCGCCGCATCAACACCAGCACACGCGCAGCCGCAGCGGCGTGCCCCGGCTAGCGGCGCTGGTGTGTGGGTGTGCCCCCAGCTAGCGGCGCCGGGGCGGCGGCGTCAGGGCGCCGTTGTGGGGGTCGGCGCGGGCACCGGGTCGGCGGTCGGCTCCGGCTCGGGCGCAGGCGCCTGCGTGGGTGCCGGCGCCGGCACCGCAGGCACGACAGGGTCGGGCACGGTCGGCAGCGTCGGCGCAGTCTCATCAGACGAACCAGAACCAGAACCAGAACCAGAGCCCGATCCCGATCCCGAGTCGCCGAAGCGCGTCGATGACCCGTCCACCAGATCCTCAGAAGGCTCAGCGAACTCACCGCCCCCGAGCACCTCGTCGTTCGCCGTCATGACCGTCCGCCACATCCGATGCCGCACCGACGATCCAGTCCAGTCGTTGGGGTAGACATCCGTCATCGACACGTTGCCGGTGGCGTTTCCCACCCACACCACGGTGGCTGCGGTCGTCGAGGCGCCGGCCATCCAGGTGTCCTTCTCGTTGTCGGTGGTGCCGGTCTTGCCGATGTGCGTGATGCCGTCGTCCGGATCGGAGGCCGTCGCCGTGCCGCTCTCGATCGGCCCGAGCATGGCGTACGCCACGGTGTTCGCCACGGCCGGGTCCAGGCCCTGCGTGCAGTCGGCGGCCGGCGGCGTGATCTCTCCACCGGTCGGGTCGACGATCCGGTCGATCGCGATCGGCGCGCAGTACACACCGGAGGCCGCGATCGCAGCATACGAGGCCGCCATGGTGAGCGGTGCGATCTCGTTGGTGCCGAGCACGGCAGACGGCTCCGTGTTGAGCGGATCGCCATCCGCGCGGTGCACGCCGAGCGCCTCGGCGGTGTCCTTGATGGCGCACTGGTCGAGCTCCTGCGCCATCGCGATGAAGGCGTTGTTGACCGAGTTCGTGAGCGCGCTCTGCACCGACATGGTGCCGGGCCGCGAGCTGCCGTCGTTGGCCGGCTCCCACGTTCCGCCCATCGACGTGCACGAGTTGGTGAACTCCGCGAGATCCCACGTGGTCTCGTTGCCGCTCACCCGATCCGAGAGGGTGTGACCCTGCTTGAGCCACTCAGCCAGCGCGAACACCTTGTAGGTCGACCCCACCTGGAAGCCGGAGGATCCGCCGTAGTCGATATCGGTGTTGTAGTTCACCGCGGTGGCCCCAGGCGCTGCTGCGTCGGGATCGTCGTCGAACGTGGTGTTCTGGGCCATGGCGAGAATGCGTCCGGTGCCGGGTTCGACGGTCACGATCGTCGACCCGATCTCGATGTCCTCCATCGTGGCCGGGATGTACTCGCGCATGGTCTCGTCGGCGTTGGCCTGGAGATCCATGTTGAGCGTGGTGTAGATCTGGTAGCCGCCCTGCTTGAAGTTCGACCACCGCTGATCCGAGGTGTCGCCGAACGTGGGGTCGTTCTTCACGATCCAGGTCACGTAGTCGCAGAAGTACGCGGCTCCGGAGACGGCGGCCTGGCAGCCGGTGGTGCGCGGCGTGATGGCGGGGGTGACCGGAGTGGCCACGGCCTCGTCGAACTGCTGCTGCGTGATGGTCTTCTCGCGCAGCATCGACGCGAGCACGTCCTTGTCGCGACGGGCCTGGTTGCCCTCGATGTTCTCGGGTTCGTCGATCCGCAGACCGTTGGGCTCGTTCACCGTGGCCGCGAGGCTGGCGGCCTGTGCGAGCGACAGGTTCGCGGCACTCACGCCGTAGTAGTACTGGGCCGCGGCCTCGATGCCGTAGACCGAACCGCCGAAGTTGGCGATGTTGAGGTAGCCGAGCAGGATGTCGTCTTTCGAGTACTGCTTCTCGAGGGCGATGGCGAGGCGCATCTCGCTGAGCTTGCGGTCGACGGACTCCGTGGTGGCCGCCTCGTAGGCGGCGTCGCGCTCGGCGGCGGTGTCGAGCGACTCCGCCTGCTGCACGAGGATGTTGCGCACGTACTGCATCGTGATGGTCGACGCGCCGCTCTCCACGCCGCCCGAGGCCACGTTGCCGAGGGCTGCGCGCAGGGTCGACGCGACGTCGACACCCGCGTGCTCGTAGAAGCGCGGATCCTCGGTGGAGACCACCGCATCCTTCACGTACTGCGACACGCCCTCCCAGCCGACCTCCTGCCGGTTCTGGTCGAACACGGTGGCGAGCAGCACGGGTGACCCGTCGCTGTTCGTGGCGTAGATCTCCGAGGCCTGGGCGAGCGTGGTGGGGCGGATGTAGTCGGGCAGCGTGTCGAGCACGTCGACGGTGCGCGAGGCGTAGACACCGGTGATCGCCATGGCGGGCACGGCCATGAGGGTGACGAGCAGAGCGGATGCGAGGCTGAGGACCGCGATCATGCCGACGGGGCGCTTGGTGCCGTCGATGAGCCGCTGGAAGGCTGAGACGAGGCGGTGGGGACGTTCGGGCATATGCGCCAGCGTACGCGGGGTCGCTCGCAGAAAGCTGATAGGGTCTCGCGTCCGTGCTGAACGCGGTGGCCTGTGGACAACCTGCCCGGCCGCGTGCCTGGCGTTCGCCGCTGTGCTGAGTCGCATGCCGTGCCTAGGGTGAGGGCATGACGGACAGCATCGACCTCCTCGAAGACGGCTTCACCCGCATCCGCGACACCGTGCGGCGGGTGACGGATGGCCTCGGCCCCGAGACCCTCGGCGCACGGATCGATCCGGAGGCGAACACCATCGCCTGGCTCGTCTGGCACCTCACCCGCGTGCAGGACGATCACATCGCCGATGCGGCGGGCACCGAGCAGGTGTGGACGAGCGGCGGATGGGCCGATCGCTTCGGCCTCCCCTTCGCCGACAAGGCCACGGGATACGGCCAGTCACCGGCCGAGGTGGCGCAGGTGGCGGGGCCGGGCGTGACCGCGGAGTCGCTCGTCGGCTACCACGAGGCGGTCTTCGCCGCGACGACGGCGTACCTCCGGTCGATCTCGGAGGGCGAGCTCGAGCGCGTGGTCGACGAGGCGTGGGATCCGCCGGTCACGCTCGCGGTGCGTCTCGTGAGCATCATCTCGGACGACCTGCAGCACGCGGGGCAGGCATCCTTCGTGCGCGGAGTGGTCGAGCGCCTCTGACACAAGCATTGAGACAAAAGCTCCTTACGCGCGAGCACGTACGGCTCAGTCTTCGGGGGCGCGGGCGATCCAGCCGTCGAACGTGGTGGGCCGGACGACGAGGCCGCCCAGGCGCAGCTGCAGGCGAATCGCCTCGATCATCGCGGCGTCGACGACCTTCTGTCGCGTCGCCGGGATGCGCCAGGAGGAGGCGAAACGGATCACGATCCGGCGACGGCTGACGCCGGGGAAGAAGGTGCCAAAGAAGAGGGATCCGCCATGGAATCGCTGCCGCGAGGTGAGCACCACCATCCCGCCGCTGTAGCGCGACCGGTACCACCGGGCCCAGCGCATCCCGCAGATGTCGATCTCCCGGCCGAGCAGGCCGCCGCGCACGAGCATCGACCGGTCATCGCGCTTGCGGATACGGTGTGCGCCCATCGAGGTGCGGACCGCGATCACGAGGGCGATGGCCAGGCCGGCAATGAGCACGCGGACGTCGTGCTGCACCCAGGTGCCGAAGGCGGCGAGGGCCAGCACAGGGACGATCGTCCAGGCCAGCGGTGAGGTGAACCGGACGGTGTAGGGAGCGGGGGGTAAACGGGTAATCCATCGCGGCGGCCGCGTCGGGGTGCGATGGAAGTCGCGCTCTTTCTGCTGTCGGCGCTCGGCGTCGGTGCGCTCCTCGTCGTCGAGATTGCTAAAGGTATCCCAGGTCACGCCCCGAGTATAGCTGAGCAAAGATCAGCTATCGATGATCAGAACTCGAACCGCGCCGCGACCTCGTCGCCCAGGGCGTAGCGGATGCGCGCATTCATCTCGTCCGACATCGCGGGCAGCGCGTCGAGCGCGAACCACGCGGCCTCGGTGTTCTCGCCGTCGGCGGGGAACGGCTCGCCCGAGACGTAGCGGAAGTGGAACGTGACATCGATGTACTGCGAGCGGTCGCCGTTGGCGTAGACGATCTCGGGGATGGTGTGCACCCAGGCGAGGCGGGTGGGCACGGCCACCACGTCGGCCTCCTCGAGCACCTCGCGGGCGGCGGCCACGGCGGGCTCCTCGCCGGGGTCGATGATGCCCGTCACGGGGGTCCACGCTCCGTTGTCGGAGCGGCGCACGAGCAGCACGTCGCCGTTCTCGCGGGTGACCACCGCGGTGATGCCGCTCAGCCAGAGCGGCTCGTGGCCGATCTTCTCGCGCAGGGCCAGAACGAAGTCGGGAGTCGCCATGAGGAGATGCTATCTGCGTGCCGCGGGGCGCGGAGTCAGCTGAGCTGGTTCTTCTCCACCCACGCCAGGTACTCGGGGGTGACCGATCCGGTGACGTAGTCGCCCGTGAAGCAGCTCATCTCGAGGTCGTGCACATCCGGCGAGCCGAGGGTGATGGCGGCGCGCATGTCCTCCACCTCCTGGTAGATGAGGTGGTCGGCGCCGATGGCCGCCGCGATCTCGGGGATCTTGCGGTCGTGCGCCACGAGCTCGTGCCGCGACGGCATGTTGATGCCGTAGACGTGGGGGAACCGCACGGGGGGAGCGGCCGAGGCGAACGTGACCTTGTTCGCACCCGCCTGCCGCGCCATGTCGACGATCTCCTTCGAGGTCGTGCCGCGCACGATCGAGTCGTCGACGATGAGGATGTTCTTGCCCTTGAACTCCGACGACATCGCGTTGAGCTTCTGCCGCACCGACTTCTTGCGCGCCGCCTGGCCGGGCATGATGAACGTGCGCCCCACGTAGCGGTTCTTGTAGAACCCCTCGCGGTACTCCACACCGAGCTTCTGGGCGACCTGCATGGCCGCCGGTCGAGACGAATCCGGGATGGGCATGACCACGTCGATGTCGCCCATCGGCGTGTAGCGGGCCACGGTGTCGGCGAGGTAGTTGCCGAGCCGCAGGCGGGCCTCGTAGACCGAGATGCCCGAGAGCACCGAGTCGGGGCGGGCGAGGTAGACGTACTCGAACGAGCACGGGATGAGCCGCGCGTTCGGCGCGCACTGCTTGGCGATGAGCTCGCCGTCGAGGGTGATGAACACGGCCTCGCCGGGGGCGACGTCGCGCACCACGTCGTAGCCGAGGCTCTCCATCACGAGGGACTCGGAGGCCACCACGTACTCCATCTGCCCGCTCTCGAGCAGGCGGCCGCCGATGGTGAGCGGGCGGATGCCGTACGGGTCGCGGAAGGCGAGCAGCCCGTGGCCGGCGATCATGGCGATGGTGGCGTAGGAGCCCTCCACCCGCTCGTGCACACGCTCGACGGCGGTGAAGATCTGCTCGGGATCGAGCGAGAGGCCCGTGATCTGCGACTGCAGCTCGTTGGCGAAGATGTTGAGCAGCACCTCGGTGTCGGAGTTGGTGTTGAGGTGTCGACGATCGATGTTGTAGAGCTCGCTCGTGAGTTCGCGCGTGTTCGTGAGGTTGCCGTTGTGCACGAGGATGATGCCGTAGGGCGCGTTCACGTAGAACGGCTGCGCCTCCTGCTCGTGCGAGGCCGATCCCTGCGTGGCGTAGCGCACGTGCCCGAGTCCCATGGTGCCGAGCAGCGAGCGCATGTCACGCGTGCGGAACGCCTCGCGCACCTGGCCTTTGGCCTTCACGATGTGGAAGATGCTGCCTTCGGCGGTCGCGATGCCCGTCGAGTCCTGACCCCGGTGCTGCAGCAGCAGGAGGGAGTCGTAGACGAGCTGGTTGACGGGGTCTGACGAGACGATGCCCACGATGCCGCACATTGCAACGATTCTACCGGGCGTGGAGGGCGACCCCGTCGTTTCTGGGGGCGGATGTGTGCGGTGGGGTGGGGCGGATGCGCGGCGCGGTGGTGGGCGGGTGGATGCGTGGCGCGGTGGCGGTGGCGGTGGCGGTCGGCGGAGAGCGGATGCGCGGCGCGGGCTGCGGGTGGCCTGCCGGTGGCGGGTGGGTGAGGATGGGGGCATGACTCGGGGAGCGAAGGGTGTGGGCGTGCGGATGGGCTCGGGCGTGCGGATGCGTGGGCGACGTCGGGTGCGGATGGGTTCGGGCGTGCGGTTGGGTTCGGGCGTGCGGTTGGGCGCGGGCGTGCGGATGGCCGGGGCCGGTGGGGTGGCCGCTGTGGCGGTGCTGCTCGCCGGGTGCGTGGGCGGGGGTGCCGAGGGAGGCATCTCGACGTACGAGCAGCCGGATGCGTGCACGCTCGACGCCGCGCTCGTGACCGAGGTGATCGGCACGTCGGCGTATGTGGTGGCCGAGGGCGACGCATCCGCTCTGCCGATCGATGGGGCCGCCGAGCAGTCGAAGCAGGTGTACCTGTGCCGGGTTGAGGGGGCGGGGGAGGTGGCGATCGTGGTGGAGATCGGGGTCGCCTCGCCCGAGGTGGTCACGCAGCGGCAGCAGGCCATCGAGGCCTCCTCGCTCGTCTTCACGACGGACGCGGATGCCGGGTCGACGGATGCGCCGCCTGCGGACGGGTCGACGGGTACGGGGTCGACCGGCACGGGTGGGGTCGGGGCGCCGCCTCCGTCGTCGCCGGATGCCGTGCTGGCCGATTGGATCTGCGACGAGGTGGGGCTGACGGTCCGTGGCACGGCGGCCGAACCTCCCGCCCCGGAGTCGGTCGAGGCCCTCGTCACGGCCTTCGCGGCTCAGGCCGGCTGCTGGACCCGCCCCGCCCCGGCACCCGCCGGCTGAGCTCACCACCCGGTCGGCCGGTCTCTCCGCCTGTAGGGGGAGCGGCGTCAGCCCCTGGCCGGATGTTTATGCCGGGGTAAATGGCGAGGCTTGGAGCATGGACTTCACGCGCATCCCGAACTCGCCCCAGATCACGCGGAACCGGCGAGGCCGGCGCAGTCGCGCATCCGTCGCAGCGTCGGCGACCGCTCTCGTGGCCGTGCTCACGCTCACGGGTGCCGCGCTCACCGGGTGCTCGCCCGCCACGAACAGTGCCGTGAGCAGCTCGACCGCGCAGCCCGCCGCCGAGGCCGCCGCCCTGCCCGATTCGCCGCTCGGCACGCAGGCCGCCTGGCTGCTCGACGCCCTCAACGGTGACATCGAGGCCATCGACATCGACGCAGGCATCTCGGAGCGCTTCACGGCGCAGATGACCGAGGAGGTGAGCGTCTCGGTGCTCCGACAGGGGATCGAGCAGCTGCAGGAGCAGGGCCCGTGGCGGGTCGACGAGGTCGAGGATGCGGGCACGCAAGCGGTCATCACCCTGCGCCCCGCCGAAGGAGATGCGCTCGACATGCAGATCGTGGTCGACGCGGAGGGGCTCGTGTCGGGGCTGCTGTTCACGCCGTCGGCCGCCGACCGCGTGGCGGCGACGTCGTGGGAGGAGCTCGAGGAGGCCGTGGAGTCGTTCGCGGCCGACACCACGATGGTCGTCACGGAGGTCGACCCCGAGGCGGCGGACCTCGTGGGCGAGCGCCTGCTCGAGACCGGCGATCCCACCGCAGTCCACCCCTCCGGCTCCATGTTCAAGCTCTACGTGCTCGGAGCGGTCGCCGACGCGGTCGCGGCCGGCACCCTCACCTGGGAGACCCCGCTCACCATCACCGACGACATCAAGAGCCTCCCCTCCGGTGTGCTGCAGGACGAGCCCAGCGGCACCACCGTCACCTTGCGCGAGGCCGCGGGCAAGATGATCTCGATCAGCGACAACACGGCCACCGACCTCCTCATCGCCACGGTCGGACCGGAGGCTGTGGAGGCGGCGTTCGCCGACATGGGTCACCACAATCCTTCGCTCAACTCGCCCCTGATCACCACGCGCGGGCTGTTCCAGCTCGGCTGGGGGTCGCAGGGCGAGGGCGGTACCGCCGGTGCCGGTGCGGACTCCGAGGCCGGGGAGGCCGAGTCGCGCGCCGACATCCGCGAGCGCTGGAGCGAGGGTGACGAGGCCGAGCGCCAGGCCATCGTCGACGCGCTCCCCGGCGGAGCCGTGACCGTGGAGCCGACCGATCTGACCGACTCCGTGTGGCAGCTCGGGCTCGACTGGTTCACCTCCGCCGACGATCTCGTGGCCGCGCACGTCGCATTGCAGCAGAGGGCGGCGACGGATGCGGGTGCGCCGGTGGGGGAGATCCTGGCCGAGAACCCCGGGCTGGGGGCGATCGGCGAGGAGTGGTCGACGGTGGCGTTCAAGGGCGGGAGCTCGATCGGCGTGCTGGCCGGGTCGTGGTACCTCGAGCGCGAGTCGGACGGCAAGGCCTTCGTCATCTCCATCCAGGGCGAGACCCTCACTCCGACCGACCTCGCCGACACCTCCACCTTCTTCGGCCAGGTCGAAGACGCGGTAGCCCTCCTAGCCGCCGGCTGACGCCCCGGTCGGCCGGGCGGGCGCCCTCCGTGGCTGGTTAGGATGAGGCGGACCGAGCCGCGGAGTCGCCGGCTCCGAGACGGATCGCCCGGTCGAACGCCCGGGAGGCCCACGTGTTGCACCACCACCGCACCCCACCGCGTGGCCGCACCGCGCCGATCCACACTGCGCCCGCCCACACCGCGCCGAACCGCAGTGCGTCGACCAGCAGCGCGTCGAAGCGCAGCGCCGTGCGTGCGGTGCGGCGCGCGGCGCTCGTGGTGGGGGCCGTGGTCGCGCTGGTGGGAGCATCCGTCGCTCCGGCGACCGCGCAGGCGCTTTCTCCGGCGGCGAACGCAGCGGCGTCGATCGGCCCCGCCGCGACTGCGAACGCCTCCGACCCCACCGCCACCTCCGACACCACCGTCACCTCCGATTCCAGCTCCGCGGCGTCGACTCCCAGCGTGGATGGCGGGGCGGTGCCGGTCGTCATGGGGGAGTATGACGCTCGTTCCTATGGGGTCGAGGCCGCTGCGATTCCTGCGGACCTCGCATCCGCTCTCGAGGACGACCTCGGCGTCGCTCCCGCCGAGTACCTCGCCCGGGCCGATGCCGCCGCCGCTGCGGTCGACGTGGTCGACGGGCTCGAGGCGGCCGGGGTGGAGGTCGTGGGCTCCCGCCTCGACGGCACGTCGCTCGTGGTGAATCTGCCCGAGGGCGCCTCCGCCGAGACCGTGCAGGCCGTCGAGGCCGTCAACGCCACCGCGGAGCTCGGCGATCCCCCGCCCTTCGAGCAGACCGAGCCCGCGCAGTTCCTCGCCGACGCGCAGCCCCAGCCGCAGGTGGCCGATGTGGATCCGCCAGCCGCCGATCCGACGCCGACCGCCGACCCGACGCCGGCCGCCGACCCGATGCCGGTCGCCGACCCGCCGACGGAGGTCGCGCCGGGGGCGGAGGCCGAGTCCGCGCCGGCGGCGGAGGCAGAAGTGGAGACAGCGGCGGAGGCCGGGGCGCTGGCCGCCGGGCCGCAGGCGCTCGTGGGTGGGCAGGGGTACGCGTACGCCGACGGCGCGAGCCTGTACCTCTGCTCGTTCGCGTTCAACGGCATCGACCGTGCCACCGCCCGCCCCCAGGCGCTCACCGCCGGCCACTGCAACCTCCGCGCCGACCGCGACTACTCCCGCGCCTACCTGATGCCCCAGAGCAAGCCCAACGCGCTCGAGGTCGGATCCGTGATCGGCGCGCCCCTCCGCTCCACCTACTCGCTCGGCAACGAGCTCGACTCGGGCCGCATCGCCCTCGACACCGCCGCAGTCACCCCCGTCGCCGCCGTGGGCACCTGGGGCGACGGCGCCAACGACGCCCCCGTCACCGCGGGCACCCCTCAGGCCGTGCGCGACTACTCCCGCGCCATCGTGGGCCAGCCCATCTGCAAGTCCGGCCGCACCACGGGCTGGACCTGCGGCACCGTCGAGCAGGTCGACGCCCGAGTGAACGTGCAGAGCGGCAGCGAGGTGGTCGTGGTCAACAGCTACCTCTCCGACATGTGCGCCCTGCGCGGCGACAGCGGCGGCGCCGTGGTCTCGGGCCCCTACGCCATCGGGCTGATCTCCAACGGCACCTTCACCGCTTGCGGCGAAAGTGGCGGCACCGGCACAGGCTCGAGCACCTGCACAGGCCCCTGCTTCTCCGGCACCTTCCCCATGACCGCCCGCTCCGGCTACGGCTCGGTCGTGGCCTCCCAGACCGACTGGGAGCTCTCGGTGCAGGTCGCCGCACCCGTGGTCTCGTCGCCCGCGCCGGGCGCCACCGTGCCGCTCGGTTCCGCCCTCTCCGGCACCGTGCGGGACGGCGACGTGCGCCACACCGTGCGCATCACGATCGACGGATCCCGCAGCCTCACCGCCCCCGTGCAGAGCGACGGCACCTGGCGAGCCGACCTCGTCGACCTCCCGGCCGGCCCCCACACCTACACGGCGACCGCCGTCTACGCATCCGGGGCATCGACGTCGACGACGGTCTCCGGCACCTTCTCCCTCACCCGCCCCACCGTCTCGCGCATCCAGGGTGCCGATCGCTTCGAGGTCTCGGTCGCCGTCGCCGAGAAGGCGTTCCCCACACCGGCCACAGCCCCCGTGGTGTACGTCGCGACGGGCCTCAACTACCCGGATGCGCTCAGCGCCGGCCCCGCCGCGGCCCTCGAGGGCGGGCCCCTGCTGCTGGTGCTGCCCGATCGGGTGCCGGATCGGGTGGCCGCGAAGATCGCGTCGCTGCAGCCCGAGCGGATCGTGATCGTGGGTGGGCAGGCATCCGTGGGCGCCGAGGTCGAGAGGGCGCTCGGCCAGCTCGTGCCCTCGGCCGACGTGGAGCGGCTCGCGGGCGCCGATCGCTACGAGGCGAGTCGCGCGGTGGTCGCCTCCGCGTTCCCCGCCGGAACGGTGCCGCACGCCTATTCCGCCACGGGATCGACGTTCCCGGATGCCCTCTCGGCCGGCGCCGCCGCGGGTTCGCGCGGGGAGCCCGTCGTGCTCGTGCACGGCACGGGCACTCCATCGGGCGGGGTGGATGCGGCGACCATCGACATCTTCCGCACGCTCGGCACGACCTCCCTCACCCTCGTGGGAGGCAGGAACTCGGTGAGCGAGGGTGTGCAGGCCGCGCTCGCCGGAGGCATCCCCGCCACCGTCACGCGCATCGACGGCGCAGACCGTTACGAGGCATCCCTCAACCTCAACCGGGATTCGTTCGCCTCGGCCGAGACGGTCTACCTCGCGACCGGTCAGACCTTCCCGGATGCGCTCTCCGGAGGGGTCCTGGCTGCGGCCGGTGATGCTCCCCTCTACGTCGTGCCCGGCGACTGCGTGCCGCGCGGGGTCATCACCGATCTCGCACGCCTCGGGGCCTCGAACGTGGTGCTGCTCGGCGGGCCCGCCTCGCTCACCGCGCAGGTCGCCGGCCTCGTGCCCTGCGCGGGGTGATCGCCGTGCGCCACAATGGACGCATGAGCAACAGCTATGCCGCAGCCGGAGTCGACACCGAGGCGGGCGACCGCGCGGTCGAACTGATGAAGGCGGCCGTGCAGCGCACCCACGGCCCCGAGGTGCTCGGGGGTGTCGGCGGGTTCGCGGGGCTCTTCGACGCCTCGGCGCTGCTCGGGTACAAGCATCCGCTTCTCGCGACCTCGACGGACGGCGTGGGCACCAAGATCGCCATCGCCCAGGCGCTCGACAAGCACGACACCATCGGCCAGGACCTCGTGGGCATGGTGGTCGACGACATCGTGGTGGTGGGCGCCAAGCCGCTCTTCATGACCGACTACATCGCGTGCGGGCGGGTGGTGCCCGAGCGCATCGCCACGATCGTGGCCGGCATCGCGCGGGCCTGCTCCGAGACCGGCACCGCCCTCGTGGGCGGGGAGACCGCCGAGCACCCCGGCGTCATGGCTCCCGACGACTACGACGTGGCCGGGGCCGCCGTGGGCGCGGTCGAGGCGGATGCGGTGCTCGGTGCCGAGCGCGTGGTCGACGGAGACGTGGTGCTGGCCCTCGAATCCTCGGGGCTGCACTCCAACGGGTTCTCGCTCGTGCGGCACATCCTCGCCGAGGCCGGTCTCGGATACGCCGACGAGTCGGCCGAGCTCGGCGGGGTCGTGGGCGAGGTGCTGCTCGAGCCGACGCGCCTCTACACCGGGCCGCTCGTGCGCGTGCTCGCGGATCCGGCGCTGAGCGGCGCCATCCACTCGCTCTCGCACGTGACGGGTGGTGGGATCGCGGCGAACCTCGCGCGGGTGCTGCCGCGCGGATCGTGGGTCGAGGTCGACCGCTCCACCTGGTCGCCCGCGCCCGTCTTCCGGGTGCTGTCGTCGCTCGCGGGGTCGACGCTCGAGTCGTCGGAGGGCACCTGGAACCTCGGTGTGGGGTTCTTCGCGGTGGTGTCGGCGTCGTCGGCGGCCGCTGTGACGGCGGCCATCGCGGCCGAGGGGATCCGCACCTGGCAGGTGGGGACGGTCTCGCTGTTGGGCCGGTCGGCGGCGTCGCTCGCGGCCGAGGGCTTCGAGCAGGGGGCCAAGGGCGTGGACGGCGGCGCCGTGCGTCTCGTCTCGTCGTACGCGACCGCGTAAGCGCAGGGGGTCTCGCAAGCGCGGGCCGACCCTCAGGCGCGACGGCACGCCAGAGCGCGCCGGGGGCGATCGAGCCGGTGTCAGGGGAGGCGAGTAGCCTGTCTGCATGACTACACCTGCACTTGCGCACCTGTCGGGCGGCCCGCTCGACGCCCAGATCATCCCGCTCGACGACGGAGCACCCGAGGAGCTCGTGCTGCCCTACAGCGAGGGCCAGCTCGTCTACCGCCTCGTCCCTGCCGACGAGGCCGAGGCCGTCGACGGCCCGCCCACCGCGCAGTACCGCTTCACCGAGGTCTCCGAGATCCTCAACGAGGGCACCTACAACGAAGACTGATTCCCTTCGGATCCGCCTGAGCCGCCTCACCCCGCTGGTCGGTGGGGTGAGGCGCGGCGGGTCTCATCGGGGGTCTCGCCCAGCAGGCTGCTGTAGCGCCGGGAGAAGTGCGGGTAATCGGCGTACCCGAGTTCGGCAGCCAGAGCGCTGAGGTCGGTCTGCGGTTGCGCGTAGAGCGTGGTCGCGGCCTCCTGCAGTCGTCGGCACTCGATGAGCCACTTCGGCGTCACCCCCACGTGCTCGGCCACGAGTCGTTCGAGCGCCCGCACGCCGATCCCCGCACGTTCGGCCAGATCAGCGGATCGCAGGATCCCGCGGTCGGTCTCGGCCAGCTCGCCCACCCGGTTCATCAGCCGCCCGCGCTCACCGACGCGCCCGGCCACCGGCAGCAGCCACCCCCGCAGTGCGGCCACCACCCGCCGCCGTCCGACCTCCCCGATCCCGCCGGCCGCCCCGCCAGCCCCGGCTGCTCCGGACGCCCGGCCAGCCCTGGCTGCTCCAGACTCCCCGGTTGCCCTGGTCGCCCCGGCGGCCCCGGTAGCACTGCTCGCCGCCATTGCGAGCTCCATCGCGCTGGCGACCGCAGCAGCTGCGACGACCGCGGATGCTGCATCCGCATCCTGATCGCTCGGGTACGGGACCTCCCTGCCCAGCAGTTCGCTCGGGTGCGTGTCGCCCGCGAGGAGTGGCCCGGCTGCGGGCCGGAAGAGGATGCCGACGGCCCATGAGCGCCCGGTGAGCGTCACCACGGCGAGCTTCGGATCCGGTGCGGCGAGCGTCGTGCCCTCCGGCTGCATCACCACGTTGAACGCGGGGTAGGTGAGCATGCGCTGGGGGCGGGTCTCGCCGGCGGGCACGTCCCACCGCACGGCCCAGACGTGCCGCACGAGCTCGGAGAGCCCCGGCCCCAGCCCGAACCGATCGAACTCCACCCCGACCGCCCCCGGATTCAAGTGCCCCTTCGATGCGTGCGCCTCCGCCACCTGCGCCTCCGCGACCTGCGCCTTCGCTGCGTGTGCCTCCGCTGCGTGCGTCGATTCCCGCTCCATCGCCCGCCCTCCTCCGCGCCTGCGACCGGTTGTCGCAGAAGTTCAAGACGCCGCCGTTCGCACTCCCTACCCTGGCGTCATGTCCTCAGAAAACGAAGCCGCCACCTCATCCCCTCCCGCCACCCCCGCCGAGCCCGCCGGTACCCCCGCACCCGCTCCGCGTGCCGCCGACGGGGAGCACACCACCAACGGCATCCCGCACGGCTACACCTCGCTGACTCCCCACCTCGTGGTGAGCCCGGCGGCCGCCGCCCTGGACTTCTACCGCGACGTCTTCGGCGCCGTCGTCCTAGACGTCACCCGCTTCCCGTCACCCACCCCACCCGCCGATGTTGATTCGGATGCCTCCGCTGCCGTCTCCGGCGCTCCCGAGACCGCCACCACCGTGGCCGCTGGGGGCGTCGCGCAGGCGGAGCTCGTGGCGCACGCTGTGCTCGACTTCGGCACCGGGATGCTGACGCTCAGCGATCCGCTGGCCGAGTACGGACTCGTGGCCCTCGATCCAGCGGCTGGGCACCCGTACTCCCTCGCTCTGTACGTGCCCGACGTCGATGCCGTCACCGCAGCGGCAGAGGCGGCGGGAGCGACGGTGCGCGAGCACCCGGCCACGTTCGTCTCGGGAGACCGCTTCGCCTCGGTGCTCGACGCGTTCGGCGTGCGGTGGTCGATCATGACCCGAGTCGAATACCTCTCACCCGAGGAGAGCGCCCGCCGCGTGGCGGAGTGGGCCGCCACCCAGGCCTGAACCACCATCACTCGACGCGGTCGCCGGTGTCCGCGCCCCCTGCGGCCTCGGCTATGGCTCGGGTGAGCTCCTTCGGCTTGGTGAACTGCGGCCAGTGTCCGGTGGGGAGCTCGACGACCTCCACCGAACGGATCGACGGCAGCTCGGCGAACAGCGGATGCCCCGACGCCGTGTACTCGTCGAGCTCCGCCCGGGTGAACGTGCTGGCGATGAGCGTGATGGGCACGTCGAACCGCGCCGGATCCGACAGGCGCTGCGGCGACCGCGCCACCCCCACCGGCTCCGGCACCGCCACCGAGCGGAACCGCTGCCGCAGCGGCTCGGTGAGGTCGCGCAGATCGGCCTCGCCGAACACCTCCCAGCCGGGCAGCGGCACATCCGACCCCACCGCCTCGAGCTCCTCGTTGATGGCCATGCCGTCGGCCGTGGGCCAGCTGTCGACGTAGATGCCGCGTGCCACCGAGTGCGGCCGCGCATCCGCCACCGCGTGGATGACCGATCCACCGCCGGAATGACCCACGAGCACCACCTTGCCGCCCGATGCCGTCAGCTCGTCGACGAGGGCGATGACCTCGGCGACGTGCGAGGCGAGAGTGACCTCGCTCCTGTCGTCGGAGACCGACGACATGCCCGACAGGGTGGGCGTGTGCACCCGGAAGCCGGCGGCGCGCAAGCCCGGTGCCACCTCGCTCCACGAATCGCCCCCGAGCCAGAACCCTGCGATCAGTACGACATCCATGGCCAGACGCTACAGCGCAGCACCGACACCGCCCAAGCCCCCGCCCGGGATCCGGGTGCTACTGGCCGGTGAGGCGCTCGAGGAGCTCGCGGTAGCGCAGCACCGTCTGCTCCACGATCTCGTGCGGCAGGGTGGGCGGCACACCCGATCCGTCCCAGTTGGCCGCGAGCCAGTTGCGCACGATCTGCTTGTCGAAGCTCGCCGTGCGCTCCCCGGAGTCGTAGGCCGCGGCATCCCAGTAGCGGCTCGAATCGCTCGTGAGCACCTCGTCGGCGAGCGTGATCTCGCCGGTCGCCGCATCCCGCCCGAACTCGAACTTCGTGTCGGCGAGGATGACGCCCCGCGCCTCCGCGATCGCCGAGGCCCGCGCGTAGATGTCGAGCGAGAGGTCGCGCAGGGCCGTCGCATCCTCGAGCCCCACGAGCTCGACCGTCTTCTCGAACGAGATGTTCTCGTCGTGCTCGCCGAGCGGTGCCTTGTAGGCGGGGGTGTAGATGGGCTCCGGCAGGCGGTCGCCGTCGGTGAGGCCGGCGGGCAGGGGCACACCGCACACGCTCTGCGTGGCCTGGTACTCCTTCCAGCCGCTGCCCGAGAGGTAACCGCGCACCACGCACTCGATCGGGAACATCTCGAGCGAGCGCACCACCATCGACCTGGCGGCCACGGATGCGGGCACCGGCGGCAGAGCGGATGCGTCGGCCACGAGGTGGTTGGGTACCGTCGCTAGGGCGTCGAACCACCAGCGGCTGAGTGTGGTGAGCAGCTCGCCTTTGCCGTGGATGCCGGGCTCGAGCACATGGTCGAAGGCGCTCACGCGGTCGCTCGCTACCACGAGCAGCGCGGCCGGCGCAGCGGCACCCGCACCGCCGTCGCCTTCCGCACCGGCGTCGCCACCCGCGCTCTCGGGGGTGTCGGCGGGCACGTAGAGGTCGCGCACCTTGCCGCTGTAGATGTGGCGCCAGCCGGGCAGGTCGAGCGCGCCGCCTGCCTGTCCCGCTGCGGGCCCGTTCTCGGCGCTCATGCGGGCACGACCTTGGCGCCGATGTCGGTGCGGTGCTGGGATCCGCTGAGTCCGATGCCGGCGAGCACGCCGTACGCCCGATCGCGGGCCAGCGCGAAGTCGCCGCCCGGCGCGGTCGCGACCACGTTCAGCACCCGACCTCCCGTGGCACGTATGACCGGAGCATCCCCGCTCTCGTCCCGCTCCGTGGCCGCGTGCATCACCGAGACACCCTCGACGCCCACGGTGCTCTCGAGGCCCGTGATCTCCAGCCCGGCGAGCGGCGAGCCCGGGTAGCCCTCGCTCGCGAGCACGACCGTGATGGCGGCGTCGTCGTTGAAGACGGGCCGCGGTTCCTGCCCGAGGGTGCCCGTGGCGGCGGCGAAGAGCAGTCGGGAGAGCGGGGTCTCGAGGCGGGGCAGCACCACCTGGGTCTCCGGGTCGCCGAAGCGCGCATTGAACTCGATCACCCGGATGCCGCCCGGCGTGAGGATGAGTCCGCAGTAGAGCAGCCCGATGAACGGGGTGTCCTCGGCGGCGAGCTGCCGGATGGTGGGCAGGGCGACGGTGTCGATGACCTCGTCGACGAACGCCTCCTCGCTGCCGAAGCGCTCGGTCAGCCAGGGCAGCGGCGAGTAGGCGCCCATGCCGCCGGTGTTGGGGCCCAGGTCGCCGTCGAGCAGGCGCTTGTAGTCCTGGGCGGGGGAGAGAGGGGCGACCGAGTGGCCGTCGGAGATCAGGAAGAGCGACACCTCGTCGCCCTCGAGGAACTCCTCGATGAGCACGTCTCCGTGCTCGAGCCAGTGCCGGGCGTGGGATGTGGCGGCCTCGAGGTCGTCGGTCACGAGCACGCCCTTGCCGGCGGCGAGGCCATCGGCCTTCACCACGTAGGGAGCGCCGAACGACGCCAGGGCCTCCTCGGCCTCGGCGAGGGTGCTCGCGGTGAGGGCACCGCCCGTGGGCACACCCGCGGCCTCCATGATGCGCTTGGCGAAGGCCTTGCTGCCCTCGAGCGCGGCGGCCTCGCGACCCGGACCGAACACCGGGATGCCCCGCGTGCGCAGCGCATCCGCCACCCCCGCCACGAGCGGGGCCTCGGGGCCGATCACCACGAACTGCACGTCTTCGGCGATCGCGTAGTTGGTGACGGCCTGGGGATCGTTCGCGTCGAGCCCCACGGCGATCGGCACGTCGGCCGCGATGCCGGCGTTCCCCGGCGCCGCCACGATCTCGTGCACTCCGCCGTCGCGCCCGATCGCGCCCTCGCGCAGCAGTGCGGTGATGATGGCATGCTCCCGCGCGCCCGAGCCCAGAACCAGAATCTTCACGCCCCCACCCTACCGATCCACCCCGCCCCCACCCCTCACCGCGAGTCGCGCCCACGTGTCGTCAACCGCCGCCGATCCCCGCCCAGAGCGACACAAAAGCGCGACTCACCGCGGCGCCGAGGCGGGTAGCGTGGGGGGATGGCGAAGGCGAGGATCGACGCGGGCGTGGGGGCTGCGGCCGTGAGGGCGGCGCTGGCCGACTTCGAGGGGACGGGGCGCGAGGTGCGCGCCACCGCCGTGCGCTACCTGCTGCAGGCCCTCGCCGACTCCGCCGAGGGGAACTCCGTGGAGGTGCGGGTGCCACCCTTCGGCGCCGTGCAGTGCATCGAGGGCCCCGGCCACACCAGAGGCACCCCGCCGAACGTGGTGGAGATGGATGCGCGCACGTGGATCGAGCTCGCCACCGGCTCCCTCACCTGGGCCGATGGACGCGCAGCCGCCCGCATCAGCGCCTCGGGCCAGCGCGCCGACCTCTCGGCCCACGTGCCCATCCGCTACTGATCGGAGCACCGGCCGGAGGGCGGGGGATGCGCGAAATGGAGCGGGTTCTGCGCATCCCGCTTCCAGGCGGGTGGGGGAGAATGAAGGGGTGAGTGACCAGCCCGAATTCCGCGACAGCTCCGACAACCGCACGACGGCCGAGACCGTCGACTCCGTCACGGTGCGCCGTGCGCCGCGCTACTACCGCTTCATGGCCGTGGGCCTCGCGGTGGGCGTGATCGTGACGATCGCCCTGACGCTGTCGTTCCCCGAGCAGGAGGACTTCACCCGTCTGCAGGTGCTCGGCTTCACGGGCCTCTTCATCGTGGCCATCTGCGTGGCGCTCGCGGCCGTGTTCGCGCTCGTGATCGATCGCGTCAGCCGCCGTCGAGCCCGCACCGTGCAGGCCGCACGCGTCGAAGAGCACGACGCCCCACTCGACGTCTGACGACGGGGAGCTTCACGCTTCCCCGAGGTGATGCGGCAACAGGCGATACGGCAACGCTGAGACCGAGCGGCCTTACGCCAGCTTCTGCTCGTCGGTCGGACCGTACGCCTCGTCGGTCTCGTCGTCGTCTTCGATCCACTTGGAGTAGTCCGGCTCGCCGGCCTGGGCCCCACCGAGCTCACGCTCGAGCGCCGAATAGTTCGTGTCGGGGCTGAAGTACTTCAGCTCGCGCGCGACCTTCGTGTGCTTTGCTTTTTGACGGCCACGCCCCATGCGAGACCCCCTCACGAATCGGGCCGGGCGGCAAGCCCCCGGATGAGACGAATAACGACGAAAAACTGGGGTCAGCCTACCACGCGGGTTCCGGCAGGCTCTCAGCCGCCATGCGGGCGACGGGGTACCGGGCGCACCGGCTCCCCCCGGCGCTCCTGCCCCGGGAGGGGGCGGGAACGGCGGCCGTAGAGCAGCTCGGAGGAGTCGAGCAGCCACGGCACGAGAGCGAGCGTGACGCCGTGCACGAGCATGAGCTTCTTGCGGATGCGACGGGCCTTGTGGTTGTGCAGCATCGATTCCCACCAGTGCCCCACGATGTAGATCGGGGTGTACACCGTGACCACCTCGGAGCCGTGCGCCTGCCGGTGCTTCACGATGTACTGGCAGAGGGGCTCGGCGACGTCGCGGTAGGGCGACTGGATGATGGTGAGCGGCACCTCGATGTTCATCGCCTTCCAGTCGGCCTCGAGCTTGGCGGTCTGCTCGTCGTCGATGGAGAGGTGCACCGCCTCGATCGAGTCGTGCCGGGCGGCGATGGCGTAGTCGAGGGCCTTGAGCACGGGCTTCTGCATGCGCCCCACGAGCACCACGGCGTGGTCGCCGGTGGAGCCGAAGGTGGTGAGCGGGTCGACCTCCACCTCGGTCGCCACGTCGCGGTAGTAGCGGTTGACACCCATCATGAGGATGAACAGCACCGGCATGATGGCGAACACGAGCCACGCACCGTGGGTGAACTTGGTGATCGTCACCACGATCAGCACCACGGCCGTGAACACCGCGCCGATCGCGTTGATGGTGAGCGAGCGCACGATGGCAGGGCGCGCCGAGGCGGGGGTCTCCGGATCGCGCAGCGCCGTGATCCAGTGCTTCACCATGCCCGTCTGGCCGAGCGTGAACGACACGAAGACACCGATGATGTAGAGCTGGATGAGCTGCGTGAGGCTCGCCTGGTAGACGATCAGGATGGCGGTGGCCGCGAGGGCCAGGAGGATCATGCCGTTCGAGAACACGAGGCGGTCGCCGCGGGTGAGCAGGGCCTTGGGGGCGTAGGAGTCCTTGGCGAGCACCGATCCGAGCAGCGGGAATCCGTTGAACGCCGTGTTGGCCGCGAGCAGCAGCACGGCGGCGGTGGCGGCCTGGATGACGAAGAACATGATGCTGTTGTTGCCGAAGGTGGCGGCGGCCACCTGCGCGATGAGGCTGCGCTGCGGAGTCGTCTCGCAGTTGGCGAAGCCGATGAGGTGGCACGCGTTCTCGGCGTAGTGCACGTTGGCGATGAGCGCCAGGGCGGTGAGGCCCGCGAAGAGGCAGATGGCGATCGAGCCCATGAGCACGAGCGTGCGCTGGGCGTTCTGCACCTTGGGGGCCCGGAAAGCGGGCACGCCGTTCGAGATGGCCTCGACGCCCGTGAGGGCGGAGCATCCGCTCGAGAACGCGCGCAGCAGCAGCAGGATGACCGCCGCCTGCCCCAGGCTCTCGGCCTGCACCTCGAAGCCCGCCGACTCGGCGACCGGCGCGTCGCCGAAGGCTGTGCGCACGAGGCCGATCACGATCATGAGCGCCACGCTCGCCACGAAGACGTAGGTGGGGATGGCGAAGGCCTTGCTCGACTCGCGCACCCCGCGCAGGTTGACGGCCATGAGGATGATCACGAAGCCCACCGCGAGCTCCACCCGGAAGGGGTTGAGCTCGGGGATGGCGGAGATGATGTTGTCGACGCCGGAGGCCACCGAGACGGCCACCGTGAGCACGTAGTCGACGAGCAGGGCCGAGGCCACCACGAGGCCGGCCTTCTCGCCGAGGTTCTTGTGGGCCACCTCGTAGTCGCCGCCGCCCGAGGGGTAGGCCTTCACGAGCTGGCGGTACGACGCCACCACCACGAGGAGCAGCAGGATGACCGCAGCCGCCACCCAGGGCGCGAAGCTGAGGAACGCGAGCCCGCCGATCATGAGGATCATGAGCAGCTCCTGCGGCGCGTAGGCCACGGAGGAGAGCGGGTCGCTGGCGAAGATCGGGAGGGCGAGGCGCTTGGGGAGGAGCTGACCATCGAGCTTCTCGTTGGGAAGCGGGTCGCCGATCAACCAGCGCTTCGCCGAGCGGTTTTCTTGAACCACGAGTGAGAACACTACTCCCGGCCGCGCCCCTGTCAAACCGGGTGTCGAAGCGGGCGGCCGGGAGTGCGTTCTGCGCTAGTTGTCGCCCGGGATGTCGCTGTCGGTGTACTCGCCGGATTCGGGCTCCGGCACGTTCACGTCTTCGCCGTCCTTGTCGGTGTACTCACCGTCTCGTTCGCTGTTGTGCTCGCGCTTCTCGGTCATGAGATCCTCCTCGATGTCTGAGCCGATGGCTCCTGCCGCGAAGCTACCACCGGGCCGCCGCGCGGGCCAGGGATTGCACGCATGTGCATGGCGTCACTCGCGCACGACGTCGGCGGGCGACTTGTCGGGCCGCCAGCCGCGCCACGAGGGCTGCCGCAGCCGCCCGGTCGCGGTCCACTCCGCGAACTCCACCTCGCCCACGAGCCGCGGGGTCACCCAGCGGGCGTCGCGCGCATCCTCGGCCGGCACGTCGTCGAGCGGCGGGGTCTTGCGCTCGAGCCGCGCCAGCCGGGTGGTGATGGCGTCGAGATCGCGCTCGCTGAACCCCGTGCCCACGCGACCGGCGTACCGCAGCGCGCCCTCGGCATCCGGAACCCCCATCAGCAGCGACCCCACTTGCGACGCACGGCGACCCTTGCCAGGTCGCCACCCCACGACCACCACCTCCTGCGCGGCCGTGAGCTTGATCTTGAGCCACGCCCGGGAGCGACGGCCCACCGAGTAGGTGCTCTCGCGCTTCTTGGCCATCACGCCTTCGAGGCCGAGCTCGCGGCTCGCCGCCACGGCGTGCTCGAGGTCGCCGTCGAAGGCAGGGGGCACGTGCAGCGGCCCGTCGCTCTCGGGCATCGTCTCGGCGAGGATGCGCCGGCGCTCCACGTAGGGCAGCGCGAGCAGCGACTCGCCCTCGAGCTCGAGCAGGTCGAAGACCATGAGGTCGACCTTCGTGGTGGCGCGCGCGGCCTCGACCTCGCGGGGCTTGCGGAGCCCCATGCGCTGCTGCAGGCGGCCGAAGCTCGGGCGGCCGCGGGCGTCGAGCGCCACGACCTCGCCGTCGAGCACGAGCGAGCGGCCCGCGTAGGTGGAGGCGATCGCCTCGGTGAGCTCGGGGTAGCCGGCGGTCACGTCGTTGCCGTTGCGGGTGAGGATGCGCGCTTCGCCGTCTGCGACGTCGATGACGGCGCGGATGCCGTCCCACTTCATCTCGAACGCCCACTCCGCCTCGTGGTCGAGCTCGAGCGGGGCGGCGGAGGTGGCGAGCATGGGCTTGATCGTGCGCCGACCGCGGCCGCCGGGGGGAGTCGACGGAGGTTCGGGCGCGTCGGCGGGAACGACGGAGGGGGGATCGCCCTGCGCCGCCGAGCTCCGTCGTTTCGCCGCCCCAGCGGGCGCTCCGGCCTCCTTCGGCAGCATGCGGTGGATGAGCCAGTTCTTCGCCGCCGCCTCGCCCGTGCCGGTGTGGATGAGCACGACCTTGCGCGGGTCGCCGAGCCCACCGGACGGCTGCCCGTGCAGCGTGACGATGATCTCCTTGCCGTTGCGCCACTTCTCGAGCTCGTACTCCCCGAAGTCCCAGATGAGCACCTTGCCCGCTCCGTACTCCCCGGCCGGGATGGTGCCCTCGAACGAGCCGTACTCGAGCGGGTGATCCTCCGTCATGACCGCGAGGTGGTTCGACGCCGGATCGTCGGGCACTCCCTTCGGCAGCGCCCACGAGACGAGCACTCCGTCGTGCTCGAGCCGGAAGTCCCAGTGCAGGCGGCGCGCGTGGTGCTCCTGGATGACGAAGCTGCGCCCGCTCGTGGGTGCGGGCGCCGCGGCGGGCACGGGCTCCGGCGTTTTCGTGCCGTCGCGCTTCGAGCGGTAGGTGGCGAGCCGGTCGGCGCGATCCGATCCGGAAGCGCCGGCAGCGCCGGAGCCGGAGGATGCGGAGCCGGAGGAGCCGGACCCCGCCGCCGCTGCCCCAGGGTGCGCCTCCTCCTGATCCTCCGGGCCGCGATCCGAGTGCCACACCCCTCCCGGCTCCGCCACCGAGCCCGGTTCGACCGACGACGCCGCCAGCGGATCCCCCTCCGCCGCCACTCGCTCGAGCACCTCCTCGAGCTCGAGCTGCCGCAGCCCGGGCGCCGCGATCTCCTCCCACGTGCGCGGCACCGCCACCGTCGGCCGCAGCCGCCCGCGCAGCGAGTACGGGCAGATGGTGGTCTTGTTGGCGCTGTTCTGGCTCCAGTCCACGAGCACCTTGCCGCGCCGCTTCGTCTTCTTCATGTCGCTCACCACGAGGGTGGGATGATCCGCCTCGAGCGCCCTGGCGAGCTCGTGGGCGACCGCGGAGACCTGATCCGAGGTCTGGCGCCCGTCGAGGGGCGCGTACAGGTGGATGCCCTTGCTGCCCGAGGTCACGGGCACCGGATCGAGCCCCATGTCGAGCAGGATGCGCCTCGCGTGCCCGGCCACCTCCACGCACTCGGCGAGACCGGCACCCTCGCCGGGGTCGAGGTCGATCACGAAACGGTCCGGGTTCTTGGGCCGGCCGTGCGCATCCACCCGCCACTGCGGCACGTGGATCTCGAGCGCGGCCGTCTGCGCGAACCACGCGAGGGTGGCGGCGCTGTTGACGAGCGGATACACGTTCTCGTGGTCGGAGTGCTGGATGGTGACGCGGCGCACCCACTCGGGTGTGCCGTCGTCGAGGTTCTTCTGGAAGAACACCGGTGCGTGCCAGTCGGGCGTTCCCACGCCGTGCACCCAGCGCTTGCGCGTGGCGGGCCGATTGCGGGCGTGCGGGATGAGGGTGCTCGCGATCTCGGCGTAGTAGCGGAACACGTCGGCCTTGGTGGTGCCCGTCTCGGGGTACATCACCTTGTCGAGGTTCGAGATGCGCAGGCGGTGCTCGCCCACGCGCACGAGCTGCTCGTCCCCGCTCTTCGGCACCATGCCCCAATAATGCTCCGGATCGTGGGGTCTGGATGGGGGGTTTCGCGGTTGAATGGCATATGCGATCCATCTGGAAGGGCGCCATCACGTTCGGGCTCGTCAATGTGCCCGTGAAGGTCTACGGCGCCACCGAGGACCACGACATCTCGTTGCACCAGGTGCACGATGCCGACGGTGGGCGCATCCGCTACCAGCGCCGGTGCGAGATCGACGGCAAGATCATCGACTACGAGCACATCGCCCGCGCCTACGACGACGGCGAGCGCACCGTCATCCTCACCAAGGAGGACCTCTCGTCGCTGCCCGAGGAGCGCAGCCGTGAGATCGAGGTGGTGGAGTTCGTGCCGAGCGAGCAGATCGACCCGATCATGCTCGACAAGAGCTACTTCCTCGAGCCCGACTCGAAGTCGCCGAAGGCCTACGCGCTGCTGCGCAAGACGCTCGAGTCGACCGATCGCACCGCCATCGTGCACTTCGCGCTGCGGCAGAAGACGCGCCTCGGTGCGCTGCGGGTGCGCGGCGACGTGCTCGTGCTGCAGGCGCTGCTGTGGGACGACGAGGTGCGCGAGGCCGCCTTCCCCGCCCTCGACGAGCCCACGCGGGTCTCGGCCCAGGAGCTCGAGATGGCGATGTCGCTCGTCGACCAGTTCGCCGCCGACTTCGCGCCCGAGAAGTTCACCGACGGCTACCAGGAGCAGCTGCGCACGCTCATCGAGGCCAAGCTCGCCAAGGGCGACGCCATGGACACGGATGAGACCTTCGGCCGCGAGCCGGGCGAGGCCGAGGGAGGCGGTGAGGTGCTCGACCTCATGGAGGCGCTCAAGCGCTCGGTCGACAAGAGCCGCGGGGTCACCTCGAACGTGAAGAAGCCCGAGGACGAGGTGCCCGCCGAGAAGGAGCCGGCCGCGAAGAAGGCGCCGACCAAGAAGGCACCGGCCAAGAAGGCGACGAAGGCCTCCTAGCCCGACTACTCGCCGACGCCCTCGAGGCTGCCCGTGTGCGCGCCGTCCGGGTCGACCGCCATGCACTGCACGAGGCGGTCGTCGAACTCCGTCCAGGTCTCCTCGTCGGGTGCCACCAGCGCGAAGTCGTAGACCGACTCCTCCCACGGCACGCCGATGAAGTCCTCGAACGCCTCGAAACAGCCCTCGTCGGCCGCGTACGACATCTTGTCGTCGCCCGGATAGCTGCCGTCCTCGGTGTCGGGGACCTCGAACTCGGCGTAGACCTCGTAATCGTGCGGCTCAGAGCAGTCGCGGAACTGCACGCGACCGTCGTCCCCATCCGACTCCATGAAGCAGTCGCCTATCTCGTAGGCCAGCGGCGGTTCGTCGTAGGAATCGCCCGGCACGTCGTCCTGGTCGTCGTCGTCGTCCCAGGGGCCCTGATCCCCCTCCTCCCCGGTGGCCGGCGCGCTGAGCGACGTCACGAAGGTCTGGGCTGCCACGAACGCCGTGATCCCCGTGGTCCAGAACCCTCCGGCCCCCAGGAGGGCCGCCCCCGCGACGAGGGCGACGATGCCGGCTGTCGGGATGCGGTTGCTCATCGCGCGGGTCCTTCCGGAGGGAGTGCGGAGAACGCCTCGCTCGCCAACCGGTCGTCCTTGTTCTGCGCCCGCGACAGCAGGAACACCCCGGCGATCGCCACAGCTCCCGCGAGCACGAACACGATGACCGACCACAGCGGCGCCCCGGCGGCCTCCCCGAGGATGACGATGCCGAGCACCACGGCCACCACGGGGTCGATCACGGTGAGCCCGGCCACCACGACCTCGGGCTTGTTCTCGGTGTGCGAGAGCTGCACGAAGTAGATCGACAGGCCTCCGCCCACCAGGATGCCGAGCAGGCACAGGCCGGTGAGCACCATGCCGGAGTCGAACGAGAACTCCTCGCCGAGCTCCGAGAGCGCCGACTGCACCCGCAGGATGACGGTCTTGCCGAGCGAGGCCACGAAGCCCGCGAGCACACCGCCCGCGAACACGTGCACGATCGGATGCACGGGCGCCTTGCGCACGCGCGACACGACGAACACCACGGCGATCGCCACCAGCACCACGCAGAGCACCACGAGGATGGCGACGAGCTGCGAGTCGCGGATGGGGCGCTGCACCGAGACCACGGCGGCCACCGCCACGAACACCCCCACTCCCGCGATGCAGATGAGGATGGCGCGAGCCACTCGCTTCGAGGGCAGCTTCTTGGTGAACCACGCGGTGAGCAGGGCGGCGAACACGAGCGCCGTCACTCCCACGGGCTGCACCACGATGAGCGGCGCGAGCGAGAGGCTCGCGAGCTGCACGAGGATGGCGGCCACGAGCGCGAGCGTGCCGAGCAGCCAGCCGCGGTTCGTGAAGAGCCGCCGCACCTGCTTGAATCCGAGGCCGGCGGGCGCGTCGTCGCGCGCCGAGACCTTCGTGACCCCGCGGGACTGCAGCTCGTTGCCCACCGAGAGCAGCAGGGCGGCCACGACAGCGAGCGCGATTCCCGCGATGGGCAGAGAGGTGAGGGTGACCGTCTCGGTCATGCGGCAGTCTCCATGCTCCGAATATTGCACAGAATGCGACGGACCGACCGTCTACGGGGTCGCTTGCGCGCATTCTGTGCATTACCGGAGCGGCGCGAGCCCCCAGCGCGGGTACAGCAGCTCGAAGGCCCGTGTGAAGGCGTACTCGATGGTGGCCGCCTCGTGCCCGGTGCCCGGCGAGACCACGAGGTGCGCCTGCAGGCCCGCTTCGAGCGCCGCTGCGTGCAGCGTGCGGGTGTAGCCGAGGTAGGGCTCGTCGTCGGAGCCGTCGGCGAAGACCGCCACGGTGTCGCGGTAGAGCTCGGCGGTCGCCGGATCCGAGGCGCCCTCCGCCAGGATCGTCAGCGGCTTCGCGGCGTCGAACGCGGCCTGGTCGCCGCCGAAGCCCACCTCGAGGGTGCGCTCGTCGCCGCCCAGATCGGGCTCGATCTCGCCCGAGATGTCGATGACGTTGCCCCAGATCTCGGGGAACGCGGCCGCCGAGGCGATGCTGCACTCCCCGCCGTTCGAGAACCCCGCGATCGTCCAGTCGGTGCGGGACGGCAGCACGTTGAAGGTCTCGGCGATGAAGGCCGGCACGTCGCGGTTGACGTAGCTGAGGGCATCCCCCTGGTAGCCGTCGACGCAGAGCGGATTGTTCGTGCCCGACCCGCCGAGGTGGTCGACGGACACGACGATCGGTGCGAGCCCGCCGTGCCTGGCCGCGAACCCGTCGAGCACGGATCCGATGTCGGCCACGTCGGGCGCACCCGGCTGCCCGCTCAGGAAGACGACCACGGGCAGCGCCGGGGCATCCGGCAGCCGGGCGGCCGGCGGCAGGTACACGATCGCGTCGCGCGGCGTGAACGACGGATCGGAGGCCGGGATGCTCACCGACCCGTGCGTGCTCGTGGCGGGCATCGAGGCGGGCGGCTGCCACGACTCGTACAGCGGCCCTGGCGGGTTGGTGGAGGCCGGCGCGAGCTGGGCGGTGTCGAGCGGCTGCTCGATGGAGATGTCGAGCAGGTCGCCGAGGTTCTTGAGGATTCCGAAGTCGGCCGAGATGCCGAGGGTCGCCGTCCACGCGAACAGGCCGATCGCACCGACCGCCACCACCTTGCGCCACCAGCGCGAGTGCCGCAGGTTAATGAACGCGAGGCCGACGGAGGCGCCGGCCAACACGATCCACAGCCGCGCCATGATCGCCATCGGCGAGTTGAACAGGTTGAGAACGTCCTGCACCACGATGGTGACGAGGAGGGCGGCGAGAGCTCCGCCCACGAGGGCGCTCGCCGAGGTCACGAGCCACCTGCGGGAGGGCGTGCGCACCAGCAGGAGCACGAACACGGCCGCCGCGAGCAGGTAGGTGCCCCAGAGCAGCGGGCCGTCGACGATGCGGAGCGACAGCAGCCAGGTCCAGCCGTCCATCGCCCTCCCCCCTCGTCGGCCGCCCCGGTGCGCCCTTCCCGTCTTCGGTGCGCACGGGCGGTTCGACCGCTCCGATTAGAATTGTCGCTGATCCAGCGCGAGCAGCCGGCCGCGCGGAGATATCGGAGTCCACTTCATGCCTGCATCCCGTCTCGATTCTGTCATCGCTCTCGCGAAGCGCCGTGGCTTCGTCTTCCCCACGGGGGAGATCTACGGCGGCACCCGGTCGGCGTGGGACTACGGGCCCCTCGGTGTGGAGCTCAAGGAGAACATCAAGCGCCAGTGGTGGAAGGCGATGGTGCAGTCGCGCGACAACGTCGTGGGGCTCGACTCCGCCGTCATCCTGCCCAGGACCGTGTGGGAGGCCTCCGGCCATGTCGAGGTCTTCAGCGACCCGCTCGTGGAGTCGCTGCACACCCACAAGCGCTACCGCGCCGACCACCTGCTCGAGGCCTACGAGGAGAAGCACGGCCACCCGCCGGAGAACGGCCTCGCCGACATCCGCGACCCCGAGACCGGCCAGCCCGGATCGTGGACCGAGCCGAAGAACTTCTCCGGCCTCATGAAGACCTACCTCGGCGCCGTCGACGACGAGAGCGGCATGGCGTACCTGCGCCCCGAGACCGCGCAGGGCATCTTCGTGGACTTCAACGCCGTGCTCAACTCCTCGCGCCAGAAGCCGCCGTTCGGCATCGGCCAGATCGGCAAGAGCTTCCGCAACGAGATCACGCCAGGCAACTTCATCTTCCGCACCCGCGAGTTCGAGCAGATGGAGATGGAGTTCTTCGTGAAGCCCGGGGAGGACGAGGAGTGGCACCAGTACTGGATCGACGAGCGCTTCGCCTGGTACGTCGACCTCGGCATCGACCCGGAGAACCTGCGCATGTTCGAGCACCCCGCCGAGAAGCTCTCGCACTACTCCAAGCGCACGGTCGACATCGAGTACAAGTTCGGCTTCACCGGCAGCGCGTTCGGTGAGCTCGAGGGTGTGGCCAACCGCGGCGACTTCGACCTCACCACGCACTCGAAGGCCTCAGGCACCGACCTCTCGTACTTCGACCAGACCACCAACGAGCGCTGGACCCCGTACGTCATCGAGCCCGCCGCCGGCCTCACCCGCTCGCTCATGGCGTTCCTCGTCGATGCGTTCCACGAGGACGAGGCGCCCAACACCAAGGGCGGCGTCGACAAGCGCACGGTGCTCAAGCTCGACCCGAGGCTCTCACCCGTGAAGGCGGCCGTGCTGCCGCTCTCTCGGAACGAAGCGCTCTCGCCTCTCGCGAAGACGCTCGCGGCCGACCTGCGCAAGAACTGGAACGTCGACTTCGACGATGCAGGGGCGATCGGTCGCCGCTACCGTCGACAGGACGAGATCGGCACACCGTTCTGCATCACCGTGGACTTCGACAGCCTCGACGACAACGCCGTGACCGTGCGCGAGCGCGACACCATGGCGCAGGAGCGCATCTCGCTCGACCGCCTCACCGGCTACCTCGCCGAGAAGCTGGTCGGCGCGTAAGCGACGACTGATAGACGCAGTGGCGCGTCGGGTTCAGCCCCACCGAGTCACCCCGGGGTAGGGCTCGGCTTCGGCGTGGGCTCGCCGTCGACCGAGTCCAGGGTGCCGAAGAGCTGCCCGTGGGCATCCTGCGTCTGCATGAGGGCGGCGTAGGCCTCCCCGTAGGTCTGCGGCTCCTTCGCACCCGGCTCGCCGTACTTCGAGAGCAGCAGCCCGAGCAGCCCCTTCGCGGGGTTCGAGATCGGCTTCGCCTTGTGGTCGGCCGACGAGCTGTCGAAGTCGACCTCGGGGTTCGGCGGTGTGTACTGCGGCAGGGTCTGCGGCCAGTCGCTCGCCGGCCTCGGGGTCGTGAGGTTGATGGCGCCGAACATGTGGTGCGACCCCACGTCGCGCCGGGTGAGCGGCTCGAGCCCGTGCAGCTTGGTGAGCGTGGAGATGACCGAGCCGTGGTCCATCTGCTCGTTGATGATCGTGTTCTTGGCCGTGTAGGCCGAGATCGCGATGGCGGGAACACGGCAGCCCAACCGGTCGAAGGTGAACCCCATCTCGCCGGCGTCGCCCGCGCGCGGCGGGGTGGCGGAGGGCGGCGGCACGTGGTCGTAGGTGCCGCCGTGCTCGTCGAAGGTCACGAACAGCATGGTGTTGAGCGCGTTCGATCCGCCTGAGGTGTCGCTCGAGCGGATGGCCGAGTAGACGGCGTGCAGCAGGGCGTCGGCGGCCCGCGCATCCGACACCGCCCCGTCGATCACGAGACCGCCGTCGTCGGCGCCGTCGTCGCTCTCGCGGAGCACGCCCACCGGCGGATGCATGTCGTTGTGGTTGTAGACCATGCGCGGCTCGATGAAGGCGTAGTCGGGCAGGGTGCCGTTCTCCACGTCGTCGTAGAACTGCTCCATGACCCTGAAGTTGCTCTTCCAGTAGGGCTGCAGGGCGGGGGCGTGCAGCATGCCCGTCATCGAGACGAGCTGGGCGGCGTCGTAGTAGACGCGCCAGGTGAGCCCGGCATCCTCAAGGCGGTTGAAGATGGTGGTCGACTCGTCGGCCGGAACGTCGAGCCACTTGTCGTAGCCGCCCTCGCCCTTGTTGGTCACGAAGCCGTGCGAGGTGGAGGCGTGGAAGAACACGCGGTTGCAGAAGGTCTGCGAGGGCACCGCGCTGAACCAGTGGTCGAAGACCGCGAAGCCCTTGGCGAGGGTGGAGAACACCGGCAGCATCTCAGGGGTGAACCCGCCCATGGCGCGCTCGGCATCCTGCTTCGTGGGGGTCTGCCTGTTGCGGGTGATGTGGCGGTAGTTGATGAAGTAGTCCTGCACGAAGCCCTTCATGGAGGGCGTAGCCCCCGGGCCCGGGGCGTTGTAGGGGTACTGCAACCCGTTGGCGTGCAGGTCGTCGTTGCCGTCGGGATCGACGATCCCGAAGAGCTGCGTGTTGACGTGCGGGTACTCCTCGCCGGGGTCGGGATCGGGGCTCGACATGATCTCGTCGGTCGAGCCTGTGTAGGCGTGGGCCTTCATGACCTCGTCGGATCCGGGGATCGGGTTGGAGTGGTCGCCCTGGTGCAGGCCCTCGAACTTCTGGCCGTTCTTCAGCTCCTCGTTCTTGTAGAGCCAGCCGAGCACGTTGTCGAACGAGCGGTTCTCGTACATCATCACCACGAGGTGCTCGAAGCCCACCTTGGCCTCGGCCTTCTCGGCGGTGAAGTCCATGTCGGTCTCCTGGGCGTAGACGCCCACGCCGATCGAGGCGCCCGCGAGTCCGCCCGCCGCTGCGCCTGCTGCGCCCACGGCGGCGGCCTTGAGGAACGCGCGACGGGAGGCGACGGCGCCGTGCGCGTCGGGGGCGGCGGGTGTGGGGGTGTGCTCGGCTCGGCGGCGGCCGAGCGGGGGTGTCATGCGGTGCCCTCGGGGTGCCAGGCCGACACCTCGTCGAGCCGTGCGACCTCGTCGGGTGTGAGCTGCACGCGGCCGACGGCCACGAGGTCGGCGACCTGGTCGACGCGGCTGGCACTGGCGATGGGGGCCGCGACCGTGGGCTTGGCCGCGAGCCAGGCGAGGGCCGTGGTGGCGATGGAGGCGTCGTGGGCCAGGCCGATCCGTTCGAGCTCGTCGACGATGGCGAGGCCCTGCTCGCTCACGTACTTCGTGGCCGCCTTCGCGCGTGGTGAGCCCTCGAAGTCGGTCTTGTCGCGGTACTTGCCGGTGAGGAATCCGCTGGCCAGGGCGTAGTACGGGATGAGTGAGAGCTGCTCGCGTTCAGCGAGCGGCACCCAGTTCTCCTCCACGTCGTTCCGGTGCACGAGGTTGTAGTGCGGCTGCAGGGCCACGGGGCGGGCCCAGCCGTTCGCGTCGGCGATCTCGAGGTAGCGCTCGATGGTGGGGATCGCGAAGTTCGAGAGGCCGATGTACCGCACCTTGCCCGCCTTCACGAGGGTGTCGAAGGCCTCTGCGGTCTCCTCGAGCGGGGTCTCGGGGTCTTCGAAGTGCGCCCAGTAGAGGTCGATGCGGTCGGTCTGCAGGCGCTGCAGCGAGGCGTCGGCCGCGGCGGCGATGGTGGTGGCGGCCAGGCCCTTGAACTGCGGATGGCGCGACACCTTGGTGGCGAGCACCGTGCTGTCGCGTGAGCCGCGGCTCGTGAACCACTCGCCGATGATGGTCTCGGACTCGCCGCCGACGTTGCCCGGCACCCCCGCCATGTAGCTGTCGGCCGTGTCGATGAAGTCGCCGCCGCCCGCGGCGTGGGCGTCGAGGATGGCGAGCGACTCCTGCCGATCGGCCGTCCAGCCGAACACGTTGCCCCCGAGCGAGAGCGGGAAGACGTCGAGGTCGCTGCTGCCGATGCGTGCCATGCTCCGACGTTACTCCCCCCGCCGCCCGCGGCCCCGGCGCCGCCCACTTGACCCTGCCGCTGCGTCAACTCGTAGCGTGGGGGCATGAACGAATGGACCATCCAGGAGCTGGCGAAGCACGCCGGAGTCACGAGCCGCACCCTGCGGCACTACGACGCCGTCGGGCTCGTGCCGCCCTCGCGAGTGGGAGCCAACGGCTACCGGTATTACGACGCAGCGGCGCTCGTGCGGCTGCAGCGGGTGCTGCTGCTGCGCTCGCTCGGCCTGGGGCTGCCGGCGATCGCCCAGGTGCTGGCCGAGGTGCAGGAGCCCGTGGAGGCGCTCTCGCTGCACCTCGACTGGCTCGAGGGCGAGCGCGCTCGACTGGGCAGGCAGATCGCCTCCGTTCGCCACACCATCGATGCACTCGCAGAGGGAGGACAGCTCATGGCTTCGACGATGTTCGACGGCTTCGACCACACGGAGCACAAGGCGGAGGTCACCGCGCGGTGGGGTGCCGACGCCTACGCCGCGGGGGACTCGTGGTGGAAGGGGCTCGGTGCCTCCGGGCAGGAGTCGTTCCGGGCGGAGGTGGCGGCGCTCGATGCCGGCTGGCAGGCGGCGGTTGCGGCCGGAGACGACCCCGAGGGGCCGGCCGCGCAGGCACTCGCCGCCCGCCACGTGCAGTGGCTCGCGAGCGTGCCCGGCGTGCCGGGTGCCCAGGGCGCCGGGCCGGGCGACGCTGCGTTCCACGAGTACGTGCGTGGGCTGGCCGATCTCTACGTGAGCGACGCCCGCTTCGCCGCCCACTACGGCGGCCCCGCGGGGGCGGCGTTCGTGCGGAATGCCCTGCTCGCCCACCTCGGCGATCGGTAACTACGAGAATGCGCGGAACCGACCCCGAACAGGGCGTCGCTCCCGCGCATTCTGGTACTTACTCATCACCTGGGGAGGGGTTTGCGCATTTCGAGGTCGCGGTGGGTGCGGTCCAGGGGGTAGGGGGTGGTGCGGCCCGTCTCGGTGAAGCCTCGGGCGCGGTAGGCGGCGAGGGCTCTGGCGTTGTGCTCGTGCACCTCGAGGGTGAGGGTGTCGCCGCGGGTGGCGGCCCAGGTCTCTATGGCGGTGAGGAGCGCATCCGTCACGCCCGCCTGCCGACCGCGGTGGGAGGGGGCGACGTAGACGCCGAAGAGGTGGGGGCCCGAGGCTCCCGACGGCACCTTCGAGAGCATGGTGCCCACCCAGCGGCCGGCCTGCGGGCCCTCGGTGAGGATGGTGGCGAGCGTGATCGAGTTCTCCGAGCTGCCCTCGCGGGCCCACGCCCTCCACTCCGCCTCGGAGCGGCGCTCGGCCCGCGCGAGCGTCTCGAGGTAGGCGAGCGGGGTGTCGGCGAGCATCTCGAGGCGCAGGGCCCGCACCTCGCGCCAGTCCTCGGCGACCGTGCGCCGCACCACGAACCCCTGCCCCTGCATGCTCAGACCCTACGCCGCGAGGGGGAGGAGGGCGGTGCTAGGGGGTGGGGAGGATGGCGCCCGTGGTGCCCGAGACGAGGAGATCGGCTCGGGGGGCCGTCGACTCGATGAGCAGTGCGTTCTTTCCGTCGACCGTCTCGGCCCAGGCGAGGGCCGCCTCGTGCGAGCGACCGCCGATCTCGTGCCGCACGACCAGCCGGGAGACCCGCACCTCGTCGGGCGTCTCGCAGAACCAGGCCTCGGCGAGGAGGCCCTTCACCGAAGCCCACGGCCCCTCGTCGACGAGCAGGTAGTTGCCCTCCACGATCACGAGCTGCGTCGACGGCTCCACGGCCATCTCGCCCGCGATCGGCTCCTCGATGGCGCGGTCGAAGCTCGGCGCGTAGACCGTGTGGTCGGTCTCGGCCACGAGCCGGCCCAGGAGGGCCAGGAAGCCCCAGCCGTCGAAGGTGTCGATGGCGCCCTTGCGGTCGGCCCGGCCGAGGCGGCGGAGGGTCGACTCGGCGAGGTGGTAGCCGTCCATGGGCACGTGCGCCGCGAACGGTGCGCCTGCGCCCCCAGCTGCCTCGTTCAGCTCGTTGACGCGCTCGGCGAGCAGGCGGGCCAGCGTGGTCTTGCCGGCACCGGGGCTGCCCGCGATGCCGAGGATGGTGCGCCGCCCCGGCTCCACGAGCGCGAGCGCCCGAGCCGCCAGAGCATCGAGCCCCGCGATGCGCGGTTCGGTGATGGGCGGCTCGCTGATGCGCGGCTCGACGGGGGAGGTCACCTCGGGCGCGGAGTCGACCCCCGCGCCCGAGGGAGTCGTGCCAGAGGGGGCTGCGTCAGAGAGCGACACGGGTTCCCTCGATGATGTTCGTGAGGTAGCGGTGCGAGTGCGCCGCGAGCGCCGGGCCGTCGTTCCACAGGTTTCGCCAGATGGCGAGGTCGTTCGACAGCGTGGGCGACACGACGGCCGACGAGAACGACTCGAACGTGATGGGGCCGTCGTACGAGATGTCGGCGAGGGCGTGGAAGAACGCACCGAAGTCGAGGTGACCCGATCCGAGGTACCCGCGGTGGTTCTCGCCGATGTGCACGTAGCCCAGGCGGTCGCCCACGAGGTGCACGGGCCGCACGAGATCGTCCTCCTCGATGTTCATGTGGTATGTGTCGAGGTGGATGAGCACGTTGTCGTGACCGATGTCGTCGGCCAGCCGCAGCGCATCCGCCGCCGTGTTGATGACGTTGGTCTCGTAGCGGTTGCAGATCTCGAGCCCGAGCGTCATGCCGAGACGCTTCGCCTCGACGGCCAGGTCGCTCAGGGTCGACACCACGTTGGCGCGGCCCGCGGCCGAGAGGGCGTGGCCGTACTTGCCGAGGGCGCTGTAGAGGGCACCCGTGAAGTGCGTGCCGCCGAGCCCGTGCGTGATCTGCAGCGAGGTGTGCAGCAGCTCCGCACCCTTCTCCACGACCGCAGGATCCTCCGACGAGACGTCGGCCGCGAAGGCCAGCCCGCGCGAGGTCACGATGCCGAGACCGGCGGCGTCGAGCGCGGCACGCGCGGCGGGCACGTCGAGGTTCGCGGCGTCGTGCAGCGAGAGCTCGAGCAGGTCGAAGCCGGCCTTCTTGGTCTCGCCGATGATGTACTCGACCTCGGCGGGCGTGGTGCCTCCCGAGAAGACGAGGGCGTGGACTCCGAGCTTGTTGGTCATGGTGATTCCTTCAGTTGGTCGTGGTGAGAAGAGCGGATGCGGCCAGCTGCTCGCGCAGGAACGCGGCGGCCGAGTGGGTGAGAGCGACGGGATCGGTCCAGAGCGTGCGCCAGGCCCCGATCTCGCCTCGGGTGGCCGGGGAGATGACGGCGGGCGAGAACGACTCGAAGGTCAGCGGCCCGCGATAGCCGGAGGAGGCCAGGGCGCCGAAGAGCCCCACCCAGTCGAGCGATCCGGTGCCGAGCGCCCCGCGGTGGCTCTCCGAGAGGTGCAGGTAGCCGAGCAGGTCGCCCGCATCGTGCACCGCGGCGGCGAGCGAGAGCTCCTCGGTGTTGGCGTGGTAGGTGTCGATGTGCAGCAGCACGTTGTCGACACCCCGCTCGCCGAGCGACCCGATGAACGCGGCGGTCTGGGCCGCCGTGTTGAGCAGGTTGCTCTCGTAGCGGTTCACGTACTCGAGCCCGATGCGCACGTCGGCCTGGCGGGCGAGCCCCGCCACCCGGGTGAGCACCGCGAGCGAGTTCTCGCGCGAGGCCTCGGTGGCCGGATGGGCGTACTTGGTCATGGCCGAGTAGGTGACGCCGCCGATGTAGTTCGCCCCGATCGCGGACGCGAAGTCGACGGCGGCCCGCAGCCGATCCTCGCCCCGCGCGGAGAGCGCGGAGCCCTCCGAGGTGCCGACCTCGGTGTTGATGTCGGACGACGGATCGAGAGCCAGCGACACCACGGCGTCGAGGCCGGTGGAGTCGAGCAGCGCGTTCGTGAGCTGGATGTCGGCGGCGCCAGCCCCCGAACCCGACCCCGCATCCGGAACCGGGATCTCGATGAGCTCGAACCCGGCGGCGGCACTGCCCTCGATGGCCCGGCGAGCCGACGCCGCATCCCAGCCCTGCACCCACACGCCCGCATGTACGCCGAGCGGCACGGCCGTGTCGGCCGCCGCCCGCCGGAACGGGATGCGGAGGTCGAACGCCATGCTCAGGCCGCCTTGGCGCCCGTGATGAGCGACACGAGCTCGTCGCCCGAGGTCTCGCTCGTGCGGCGCTCGGCCACGGCCGTGCCGGCCCGCATCACCCAGATGTGGTCGGAGAGGCGCATGACCTGGTCGAAGTTGTGGCTGATGAGCAGCACGGCCACACCCGAGTCGCGGAGCGTGTTGATGACACCCTCCACGCGAGCGGTCTCCTGCACTCCGAGGGCGGCGGTCGGCTCGTCCATGATGACGATCTTCGAGCCCCAGCCGGCGGCGCGCGCGATGGCGACGGCCTGGCGCTGACCGCCCGAGAGGCGGCGCACCTTGCTCGTGACGGGAGGCACGTTGACCGCGAGGTTCTTGAGCAGGTCGCCCGCCGTGCTCTTCATGAGCTTGCGGTCGAGCGTGCGGAAGGGGCCGAAGCCGTGGGTCTTCTCGCGGCCGAGGAAGAAGTTCTGCCACACCGCGAGATCCTCCACGAGCGCGAGGTTCTGGTGCACGGTCTCGATGCCGCGCTCGCGGGCGGCGTTGGGGGTCTCGAAGGTCACGTCGTCGCCGTCGAGCCAGATCGTGCCGGAATCCGGGCGGTGGATGCCGGAGAGGCAGCGCACCATGGTGGACTTGCCTGCACCGTTGTCGCCGATGAGGGCCGTGATCTCGCCTCGGCGCATGGTCATCGACGCGCCCTTCAGGGCGTGCACGCCACCGAACGACTTCTTGATGTCGGTGGCCTTGAGGATGAAGTCGCGGGCCGGGGTGGTGCCGGTGTGCGGGGCCGCGGGAACGAAGTTGTAGTTGTCGGTCATTTCTTCTGGAACCTCGTGAGTAGGGCGGCCAGGACCACGACGAGTCCGACGGCGAGCGGCTGGTAGAACTGCGAGACGCCGAGCAGCGTCAGGCCGTTGGTGAGGGCGGTCAGCAGCAGAGCACCGATGACGGGGCCGACGATCTTCGCCTTGCCGCCCGTGAGGCTCACGCCGCCGAGCACGACCGCAGCGATCGAGTTCAGCAGGTACTGGGTGTTGATGGCGGGCTCCGCAGCTCCCACGCGGGCCACCAGGAGGAGTGCCGCGAGGCCGGCGAGACCGGCGGCGATGAGATAGACGGCCATGCGCACCTTGGTGGCCCTGATGCCGTTGGCCACGGCGCTCTCCTCGTTGCCGCCGACGGCCTGCACGTGCAGGCCGAAGCGGGTGCGGAACATGAAGAACCAGGCCGCCACCGCGATGACCGCGGCGAGGATGATGGGGTAGCCGAAGATGCCGATCGACCCCGAGGTGAGGGTGAGCAGCTCGGGGCTGTTGATCGAGATCGGCTTGCCGTTCGAGACGATGAGCGCGAGCCCCGTGGCCACCGAGAGGGTACCGAGGGTGGCGATGAAGTCGGTCACCTTGCCCTTGGCGATCAGCAGTCCGTTGATCAAGCCGATGAGCATGGCCGCGACCACCGCCACGAGCGCCGAGAGCCAGAAGCCCGCGCCGTTCGAGAAGGCGAGGCCGAAGCCGATGGCGCCGAAGGTCATGGTGGCCGAGATCGAGAGGTCGATGCCGCCCGTGGTGATGACGAAGGCCTGGCCGATGGCGAGGATCACGAGAATAGCGGCCGCCACGAGCATGGCCTTGATGTTGCCGAGGGTGAGGAAGGTGGGGGAGAGGATCGAGAACACGATCACGAGGGCGACGAGCCCGATGGGGGCGGCGTTCTCGGCCCAGAAGCTGAGCTGCTTCGTCTCGGCGGCGAGGGACTGGAGGCGGGAGGGCCTGGCCTGTTCCGTTGTTGTCATGGAGGTCACGTTTCTGTAGGGCTCGCGATCGGGCTAGGGGCTCCGAGGGGCGGGGCGGATGGCATGCCGCCCGCGCCGCCCCCCGGGGGAGCAGCTACTTCGCGAGCTCGTCTTCGAGGGGGTTCTCGAAGGGGGCGAAGGGCTGGGGGAAGGCGGCGATGGCGTCGGCCGCCTCTGCCTCGGTCACGAGCGCGGTGGGCGACTCGATGTTCGTGGGCAGCTCGCCGCCCGAGGTCGCGACCTCGCACGCCTGCAGGCCGAGCTGGCCGATGGCGAACGGGTACTGGGCCACGGTGGCCGAGAGGCCGCCCGCCTGCACCGACTCGAGCGCATCCTGGTTGCCGTCGACGGAGACGACCGTGATCTGGCCGGTGAGACCGGCGTTCTCCACGGCCTTCACGATGCCGAGGCCCATGTCGTCGTTGGCGGCGAAGAAGGCCTTGACGTTCGGGTTGGCGGCGAGGATGTCGGTCGCGGTGGTCAGGGCGACCTCGCGCTTCCAGTCGGCTGCCGACTCCTGGATGATGTCGAGGTCGCTGCCCACGGCGGCCTTGAAGCCGTCGATGCGAGCGCCGCTCGTGACGTCGCCGGCGACGCCGCCGATGATCGCGACCTCGGAACCGGCCTCGACCTGCTCGAGCACGAAGTCGCCCGCCTTGCCACCGGCTGCCTCGTTGTCGGTGCCGATGTAGGTGGCGATGTCGAGGTTCGCGGTCTCCGCGGCGTCCGAGTCGATGGGGGAGTCGATGTTGATGATGGGCTTGCCCGCGGTCGAGACCTGGGCGAGCGCCTGCACGAGGTTGTTGCCCGAGATGGGGTTCACGATGAAGCAGCCGAAGTCCTGGCCGGCGAGGGCGGTGAGCTTGTCGGCCTGGCCCGTGGTGTCGGCCACGTCGGCCGCCGCCTGGATGGTGACGTCGACGCCGTCGGTGTCCGCGGTCTCCTGGATGCCGGACTCCATGGCCTGGAAGAAGGGGTTGTCGAGGCCCTTGATGACCGCGGCGACCTTGGTGGAGCCGGAGCCTCCGCCGTCACCCGATCCGGTGTCTCCGCCGGCGCAACCGGCGAGGGCGAGAGCGGCGATACCGAGCGGCACCGCGATGCGTGCGGTGCGCATCCATGTTGCGTCTTTGCTGAACATTGTCATCCTTGGTGGGGTCAGGGCACCACTACGTGCCTTCGAAACCCAAACTACGCCTGCTTTTGACTTATTGCAAACCAAAAGTGCCATGACTTTGGTTCGACATGTGTTTACAATGGAGATCTCGGGTAAGACGAAGGCAACGGAGCTCTGCGTAAAGTGAAGGATGTGCGAACCCACGTCGGCGAGGTCCTGGCGCTCTTCCGTGCGCACGGCGAGCTGAGTCGCACCGAGGTGATCGATCTCTCGGGGCTCTCCCGCTCCACGGTCAACCAGCGGCTCGCCGCGCTCCACGGTGCCGGGCTCATCTCGGAGATCGGCGGTGGTGAATCCACGGGCGGCCGGCCGTCGAGCCGCTTCGCCTTCAATCGCTCGCGCGCCGCCTTCCTCACCGCCGACATCGGCGCCACCGGCCTCGTGGCCGCGCTCTGCGATCTCGCCGGCGAACCGTTCGCCCACACCCGGCGCACCATCGACGTCTGGGAGGGGCCGGAGCGTGTGCTCGGCACGGTCGACGCCGCCTTCACCGAGCTGCTGCAGCAGGCCACGGAGGCCACCGGTGCGGCTCCCGAGGTGTGGGGCATCGGCGTGGGTGTGCCCGGCCCGGTGGAGTTCGCGGCGGGCCGCGTGGTGAACCCGCCCATCATGACCGGATGGGACGGCTTCGACATCGTGGGCTGGTTCGCGGGCCTCGGGGTGCCCGTGGTGGTGGAGAACGACGCCAATTCGCGCGCCGTGGCCGAGTCGCGGCCGCGGGGAGCGGACGCGGTGCGGCACGACGACCTCATCAGCCTCAAGGTGGGCACGGGAATCGGATCGGGTCTCGTGTTCAACGGCCAGATCATCCGCGGCAGCGACGGAGCCGCGGGCGACATCGGCCACACGAGGGCCGCGGTGTCGGACGACGAGGCGCCCTTGCCGTGCCGGTGCGGGAACGTGGGATGCGTGGAGGCCTACGTGGGGGGCTGGGCGCTCATCCGCGACCTGGCGGCTGCGGGCGTTCCCGCGGCCAACGTGGCCGAGGTCGTCTCGCTCGTGAGGGGCGGCAACCTCGAGGCGGTGCGGCTCGTGCGGCAGGCGGGGCGGGTGCTGGGAGATGCCGTGGCCGACCTCGTGAGCATCCTCAATCCCGAGCAGATCATCCTCTCGGGGCAGCTCGCCGACTGCGGGGAGGTGCTGCTCTCGGGCGTGCGCGAGCGGGTCTACCAGCGCTCGCTGCCGCTCGCCACGCGCAACCTGTCGATCCTCGTGTCGTCGCTCGGCGAGTTCGCGGGCGTCACGGGCCTCGCGCTCATCACGGCCGACCAGCTCTTCGACACGGAGAGCATCGACGTGCTGCTCGCACGGCCGGCCCCGGCGGCCTGAGCGGTCGTCGGGGCCGGGCGAGCCGGGGGGTCTAAGCCGCGGGAACGAACGTCTTCGCGTCGATCACGAAGCGGTAGCGCACGTCCGAACGCACGACACGGTCCCACGCCTCGTTGATGTAGTCGGCCGAGATGAGCTCGGTCTCGGGCGCGATGCCGTGCTCGGCGCAGAAGTCGAGCATCTCCTGCGTCTCGGCGATGCTGCCGATGCCGGATCCGGCGAACGAGCGCCGGTTGCCGAACAGGGCGAAGACCGCCACGGGCAGCGGCTCGGCGGGGGCGCCGACGCTCACGAGGGTGCCGTCGAGGGCGAGGAGCCCCAGGTAGGCGTTGATGTCGATGCTCGCCGAGACCGTGTTGATGATGAGGTCGAACTCGTTGGCGTGATCCTCGAACACGGCACCGTCACCGGTGGCGTAGTAGTGGTCGGCACCGAGACGCAGGCCGTCCTCCTGCTTCGAGAGCGACTGCGAGAGCACAGTGACCTCGGCCCCGAGGGCGTGGGCGATCTTCACGGCGAGGTGGCCGAGGCCGCCCATGCCCACGACGGCGACCTTCTTGCCGGGGCCCGCGTTCCAGTGCCGGAGCGGCGAGTAGGTGGTGATGCCCGCGCAGAGCAGGGGAGCGGCGGCGGCGTAGTCGATCGACTCAGGCACTCGCAGCACGAAGTCCTCGTCGACCACCACGTGGGTGGAGTATCCGCCCTGGGTGATGGTGCCGTCGCGGTCGACGGAGGTGTAGGTCTGGGTGTTGCCCTTGAGGCAGTAGTTCTCCATGCCGGCGAGGCAGTTGGTGCACTCGCGGCACGAGTTCACCATGCAGCCGACGCCCACGCGGTCGCCGAGGGCGTGCTTGGTGACGCCGTCGCCCACGGCGGTGACGACGCCCACGATCTCGTGGCCGACGACCTGCGGGTAGGTGATGGGGCCCCACTCGCCGCGGGCGGCGTGGATGTCGGAGTGGCACACGCCGGCGTAGGCGATCTCGATGAGGACGTCCTTCTCACCGACCTCGCGGCGCTCGATGGTGGTGGGGACGAGGGGTTCGGTGGCGGACGGGGCGGCCCAGGCGTGAGTGATCATCTCTCCCCACGCTAGTACCGTCAGGCCGGGTCGGTGTCGAGGAGGGCGGATGCGTCGGCGCGGTTCGTGACGGCGAGCTTGCGGAAGATGCTCGTGATGTAGTTCCTGAGGGTCGAGTCGGCGAGGTGCAGCTCGGCGGAGATCTGCCGGTTGGGCGCGCCGGCCGCCATGAGCTCGAGGATCTCGCGCTCGCGCGGCACGAGCAGGTCGAGCAGCGCATCGGCGGGCGATTCCGCCGGCCTGGAGGCGCGATCGGGGGCGTAGCGGCCACGAGCCACCGTGCGCACCGCATCGGCCACCACCGAGCTCGGCGCGCGGCTCGAGATGGTGGCGTGCGCACCGCCGTCTCGCGCCGACCGCACGACGTTGCTGTCGTCGGCCAGGTCGAACACCACGAAGCGGATGGCGGGGTGCGCGGCGCTGAGGGAGCGCAGCAGCGCGCCGTCACCGCGGAAGGCCCTGCCGCCGATGACGGCGACCTCGGGCTGGGTGGAGCGGAGGAGCGGCCCGAGGTCGCGGAGCGACGTGGCCTCCCCCACGAGGGTCACGTCGCCGGCGTCGGCCAGCTGCTCGATGATGTCTCGGCGACCGATGGTGCGGGTCTCGACGAGGACGGCCCGGATGGGGTCGTCATGTCGGATGGGTTGGGTGTTCACGGGGGTCACTCGTCTCCTGACGGCCCGGGTCTCAGGGTCCAGGGTTCCCGGGTCTCCGGTCGTGTTCGGGGCCGTCCGCCGAATCGACGGGGACTCTGCGATCTGTGGGGCGTTCACTCAGGAACGGGCAGATCGCGCGTGACCTTACGTGCTGAGGTGCCGGATGTCGATGCCTGTTTCGAAACTTCTTCGTCGAGGTTCACTGTGACCACCCCGCCGGATCAGCGCAGTCACCCGCTGTCGCTCCCATCCGTGGTCATCGTCGACCGGTACCCGCCATGCCCCTGCTGGTGCTCGGATCCTTGCCCCGAAGACCCGACAAGAGACCCTTCAATGACCCCTCCGACAGACATCGTCGACGCCGTGAACAGCTTCACGGTCGCCTGGACCCCCTTCTGGAACACCGTGCAGGACGTGTTCCGCACCGTCTCGGTGTACTTCCCGCTCGCCATCGCAGGCCTCGTGGTCTGGGGGCTCTGGCTCTACAGATTCGTGCTCTCCCGGAGGGCGAGGCCCATCGAGACCGACTTCCGCACCACCACCTCGGTGATCGTGCCGTCGTTCCACGAGGACCCCGACATCCTCATGGACTGCCTCGAGTCGTGGCGCAGCCAGGATCCGACCGAGATCATCATCGTGCTCGACGTCGACGACCTCGAGGCCTACGGGCGCATCGTGGCCCTCGGCGACGACCGCGTCATCCCGATCCTCTTCCACCACGTCGGCAAGCGCTCGGCGCTCGGGGCCGGCATCCGCCAGGCCACGGGCGAGATCCTCGTGCTCACCGACTCCGACACCTGGTGGAAGCGCGGGCTGCTCGCGGCCGTGCAGATGCCCTTCGCTGACCCGCTCGTGGGCGGGGTCGGCACCCACCAGAACGTCTTCCAGGCCAGCACGAGCGTGTGGCGACGCATCGCCAACTGGATGGTCGACCTGCGCTACTACGACTACGTGCCCGCCATGGGCAAGGCGGGGGCCGTGCCGTGCCTCTCCGGCCGCACGGCCGCCTACCGGCGTCACGCCGTGCTCGCCGTGCTCGACCACCTCGAGAACGAGTACTTCCTCGGCCGCCGCTGCATCGCGGGAGACGACGGCCGGCTCACCTGGCTCATCCTCGCCTCCGGCTACAAGACGGTGCACCAGTCCAGCGCTCGCGCCCTCAGCATGTTCCCCGACACCTTCCGGGCCTTCGTGAAGCAGCGCATCCGCTGGAGCCGCAACTCCTACCGCTGCTACCTCACCGCGATCGGTCGCGGCTGGCTGTGGCGTGTGCCGTTCATCACCAAGGTGACCGTTCTGCAGATCCTGCTCACCCCGCTCACGATGGGGCTCACCATCTTCTACCTGATCTTCAGCAGGCTCGACCTGTCGATCCTCGGGGTGGCCCTCACGCTCGGCTGGCTGCTGCTCGGCCGCGGCATCCGCGGCTACTCCCACCTTCGACGGAACCCCGGTGACATCCTGCTGCTCCCGCTCTATGCGCTCGTCGTGATCCTCGTGGCGCTGCCCATCAAGGTCTACGCCTTCGTGACCATGAACAAGCAGGGCTGGCTCACGAGGCACGCCGACCAGATCGGCGGCGACGGCCAGGCCGCTCGCACGCTCGAGACGGTGGCATCGTGAGAGTCGCCGCAGCAGTCGGGATCGCCGTCGCCGGAGCCACCGCGGGTGCGCTCGTGGTGGTCGGCCTCACCTCCCTCACCGCATCCTCCGCCACGCCCGAAGCGTTCGGGCTCAACGAGATCGCCCGCAACGGCAACGTGCAGGGCGAGCTCTACCCGGGCGATCCCACAGCGGAAGCTGCCCTCGTGACCGAGGAGGACCAGCGCGTGGTCTACGTGCGCAAGGTCGCCTCGGCCGCCTACTGGAGCCTCGCCGTGAGCGAGCCGTACCGCTTCCAGACCGGCACCGAGACCACCCTCGTGCTGCCCGCCAGGGAGGCCGCGTACACGCTCGACGACATCAGGGCGCTCGCCCCGGAGACCCTCGTGCAGGAGCAGGACGGCATGTACCTGCTCAAGGAGGACATCGCGGTCATGGAGGGGGCGACCCTCGACCTCGCCTCGGCCGGCAGGCTCGTGCTCAAGCTCAGCAGCGACGAGCAGGCGTTCACCTCGATCATCGCCTTCGGGGGAGTGCTCGACCTCTCGGGCACGACCGCGGCGCCGATCTCGATCACGAGCTGGAACAGCGCCCTGGGGACTCCGGATGTGGACACCACAGACGGTCGCGCCTACATCAGGGTGATCGGCGGGAGCGCCTCCGTGGCCTCCACCGACATGTCGCACCTGGGCTTCTGGAGCGGCAGCACCGGCGGCTTCGCCGTGACCGGCAACGACGGGCTCGACGGTGCAGCGCTCGCCGAGGCCGTCACCGACGACGCGGCTCCACTGCCCGCGCTCGCCGGGGCTCCCGTGGTCGATCCCGAGGGGCTGTTCTCCGAGACCGACCCGTCGCAGCCGCTCACCGAGGCTCCGGATGCCGCGGCCGACGGCCTGGCCGAGGCCACCATCGCGGACTCCCGGTTCGACGGCAACGCCTTCGGCATCTTCGTGTCGAGCGCCGAGAACGTCACGATCGCCGACACCGTGGTGAGCGACAGCCTCGTGGACGGCATCACCTTCCACCGCCAGGTGACCGGCAGCTCGATCGCCGACACCACGACGCGCGGCAACGCGGTCGACGGCATCTCACTCGGCCGCTCCATCACGGGCGTCGGCCTCGACGGCGTGACGGCGGCCGAGAACGGCCGCAACGGCATCTCGATCGACGGCCAGTCGCTCGCCGACGGCCCGAGCGCCTCGGGCACCTCGGTGTCGCGCTACGGCGGCATCTCGCTGCTCGACAGCACCGTCGCCTCCAACGGGAGGTACGGCGCCGAGATCAGCGGCGGCACCGGCATCCGCGTGCAGCAGACCACGTTCGACGACAACCCCGACGGTCTCGTGCTCGACGAGGGCGCCGACCGGGTGACCGTGAGCGACAACGTCTTCACCGGCCAGAGCGGCCACTCGGTCGCCATCAGGGACACGGTGACGGAGGCGACCGTCGAGGGCAACACCATCGAGGGCGGCGACACCGGCATCTACATCCGCAACGCGACCGCCTCGGTCGAGGAGAACGTGCTGAGCGCCGTGACCGGCCACGGAGTCACCCTCTTGGGCGACGTCGCGGGCTCCGACGTGGCCGACAACACCATCGGCGGCAGCGGATCCTCCGCCGTGCGCGCCACCCAATCCGAAGGAGCACTCATCGGCGACAACGACCTGGGCACCTGGCGGCCGGCGGCCACCGTCGAATCCGTGGTGGGCTTCGTGCTGCAGCCGCTCACGATCGTGTGGCTCGTGCTCGCGCTGCTGCTCATCGGCACCGCCTTCACCCGCAAGGGCACGCAGTACGAGTCGACCGAGAGCATCCGGCATCCCTACGCCGAGCGTGTTCCGCTCACCTCGCTCTCACGCGGCATCGTGCCGTTCGAGTCGCTCACCGGCACGGCCGAACCGGCGGCGCCGGGGGCGGTGACCCGATGACGGCCAAGCGCGTGGGCTGGATCGTGGCGGCGGTCATCGGTGTCGCCGTGGTCATCACGGTGATCGTGGTGCTCATCGTGATGCCCGCGAGGAGCGACGACTCGTCGGCTCCCCGCCCCGAGCCGTCGGACGGCGGCCCCGCTCCGACCGCGCCGCCGGCCACCGGCGCCGCGTCACCCGGGTGCGAGACCCCCACGGTCGACGTCGGCACGGCGGGCGAGCTGCAGGCGGCGCTCGACGGTGCCGTTCCCGGAGCCGTGATCGCCCTGGCCGACGGCCGGTACCCCGGCACCTTCACCGTGACCGTCAGCGGCACGGCCGAGGCGCCGATCCTGCTGTGCGGGAGCGCCGACGCCGTGCTCGACGGCGGGCGGGTCGACGACGGCTACGTGCTGCACCTCGACGGCGTGAGCCACTGGGAGCTCTCGGGCTTCTCCATCCGCAACGGCCAGAAGGGCCTCATGGCCGACGGCGTCACCGACACCGTCATCCGGGGCCTCACCGTCTCGGAGATCGGCGACGAGGCCATCCACCTCAGGGCGTTCAGCAGCGACAACACGGTGACGGGAAACACCATCTCCGACACCGGTCAGCGCAAACCGCAGTTCGGCGAGGGCGTCTACATCGGCACCGCCGAGAGCAACTGGTGCGACATCACCGACTGCGAGCCGGATGCGAGCGATCGCAACGTGATCTCCGACAACACGATCACGGCCACCACGGCCGAGAGCATCGACATCAAGGAGGGCACGAGCTCCGGCACCGTGAGCGGCAACACGTTCGACGGATCCGCCCTCGTGGAGGACGACGCCGACTCCTGGGTCGACGTGAAGGGCAACGACTGGGTGATCTCCGACAACATCGGCACCTCGTCGCCGCAGGACGGCTTCCAGACGCACGAGATCCTCGACGGCTGGGGCACCCGCAACGTCTTCCGGTCGAACGTGGCCCAGGTCGACGGCCCCGGTTTCGGCTACTCCCTCACCCCCGAGCTCGAGAACACCGTCGAGTGCAGCAACAGCGCATCGGGGGCGGGCGAGGGGCTCAGCACCGCCGAGTGCGTCTCGCCGTGACCTGACCCGGTCCATCCCTACCTGCTCGATCCCCGATCCGCTCCATTCACGACCCGCTCCACCCCACCCACACCCATCCATCCATCCATCCCTTTGGAGACCCCGAATGCCCGAACTCACCGCTCAGAACACCTCCACGGCACCGATCGTGGAGCACCCCCGCATCACCGTGATCGGCACCGGCTACCTCGGTGCCACCCATGCCGTCTGCATGGCGATCCTCGGCTTCGACGTGCTCGGCGTCGACGTCGACGAGAAGAAGATCGCCGATCTCGCCTCGGGCACCGTGCCGTTCTTCGAGCCCGGCCTGCCGGAGAAGCTCCGCGAGGCCCTCGACTCCGGCCGACTCCGCTTCTCCACCGACTTCGACGAGGCCGCGCGCTTCGGTGACGTGCACTTCATCTGCGTGGGCACGCCCCAGGCCAAGGACTCCCACGCCGCCGACCTCCGCTACGTGGATGCGGCCTTCACGGCGCTCGCCTCGAGGATCGACCGCAAGGCCCTGCTCGTGGGCAAGTCGACGGTGCCGATCGGCACCGCGGCACGCCTCACCGCTCTCGTGCAGGAGGTCTCGCCCGTCGGGGCCGAGCTCGAGCTCGCCTGGAACCCCGAGTTCCTCCGCGAGGGCTTCGCCGTGAAGGACACCCTGCACCCCGACCGGCTCGTCTTCGGCGTCTCGTCGGAGTGGGCGCGCGCTCAGCTCGAGGCGGCCTTCCGGCCGATCCTCGACGACGCCACGCCCGTGGTGGTCGCCGACCTGGCCACGGCCGAGCTCGTGAAGGTCGCCGCCAACTCGTTCCTGGCCACGAAGATCTCGTACATCAACGCCATGGCCGAGGTGTGCGAGGCCACGGGTGCCGACGTCAACCTGCTCGCCTCCGCCCTCTCCTATGACACCAGGATCGGCGGACGCTTCCTCAAGCCGGGCCTCGGCTTCGGCGGCGGCTGCCTGCCGAAGGACATCCGGGCCTTCGTGTACCGCGCCGAAGAGCTCGGCGTGGGCCAGGCGGTCGGCTTCCTCAAGGAGGTCGACGGCATCAACCAGCGCCGACGCGTGCGCACGGTCGACCTCGTGCGCGAGCTCGCCGGGGGAGACCTCGCGGGCAAGCGGATCGCCGCCCTCGGAGCGGCCTTCAAGCCCAACTCCGACGACGTGCGGGATGCTCCGGCGCTCGACGTGGCGCGCTTCCTCTATATGGAGGGTGCCGAGGTCACCGTGTACGACCCCGAGGCCAACGCGAACGCCCACCGCGCCTACCCCGACCTGAGCTACGCCGACAGCATGGACGAGGCGCTGCAGGATGCCGACGTGGTGGTGCTGCTCACCGAATGGCAGGAGTTCCGCGATGCGGCTCCCGAGGGGCTCGGTGCGCTCGTGCGCTCCCGCAGGATCGTCGACGGGCGCCACGCCCTCGACGCCGATGCGTACCGTGCCGACGGCTGGACGTACCGTGCCCTCGGCCGCCCGTCCGATCCCCACACCGTCGCTCTCACGAGTGATGCGCGCGACGAGGTCAACGCTCTGCCCGTCGGCTGATGCGCTGATGCCCCGACGAGCTGGCCCGGGTGAAGTGAGCCCGGGTCAGCTCGGCCCGGTCAGCTCAGGGGCACGCCGAAGTCGGTGGCGATGCCCGCGAGGCCGGAGGCGTAGCCCTGGCCCACGGCCCTGAACTTCCACTCGGCGCCGTTGCGGTAGATCTCGGAGAAGAGCATCGCGGTCTCGCGGGAGGCGTCTTCGCTGAGGTCGAAGCGCACGATCTCCTGGCCGTCCTGGTCGAGCACGCGGCAGTACGCATCCCGCACCTGGCCGAAGTTCTGGCGGCGGGCGTCGGCGTCGTGGATCGAGACGGCGATCACGATGCGCTGCACGTCGGCCGCCACGAGGCCGAGGTCGATCACGATCTGCTCGTCGTCGCCGTCGCCCACACCGGTGCGGTTGTCGCCCTGGTGCACGACCGAGCCATCCGGGGTCGACATCTGGTTGTAGAAGATGAAGTCGGCGTCCGAGCGGATCTTGCCGTTCTCCGCCACGAGGATCGCCGAGGCGTCGAGGTCGAACTGCTCGCCGAGCGTGGTGCGCGGATCCCAGCCGAGGCCCACCGTGGCGATGGTGAGGCCGGGGCTCGCCTTGGAGAGCGAGAGGTTGTTGCCCTTCGAGAGGCTCAGTCCTGCCATGGGTGCGATGCTCCTTCGACTGCGGCGGAACGGCCCGCCGGTTGCACCTTCTACGTTAGTAGACGAGCGAGGGAACCCCGCCGGGACGAGCGGACATCAGAGGGTATGGACACAGAAGCTGCAGGGGGTGCCGGGGCGGATGCCTCGGAGATGGTCGGGGATCCGGAGCAGGTCGCGAGGGCGGCTCGCAGCAAGAGCCGACGCCGCGCCGCCGTGACGGTCGGCACCGTCGCGCTGGTGGCGGGGCTCTGCGCGGGCGGGTTGGCGCTCGTGCTGGGTGGTGCGTCGGCAGGTGGGGGTGATGCGGCGGCGCCTACGTCGGTCGCGGTGACCTCGACTCCGGGGCCGAGCTCCTCGCCTCCGCCGACACCCGCGCCCGCTCCTGAGCCGGAAGCGGCCATCGCGCCCGTGCGGGTTCCGCTCGAGTGCGACTCCCTGCTGCCCGAGAGCACCGCGGAGGGGCTGGCGGGGGTGGATCTCGTCGCCGTGGCGCCGAGCGGGCCCGATCCGCTGTCGTTCGCCGACGCTCGTGCTGGCGCCCTCTCGTGCGGATGGTTCGCCCCCGGGTCGACCGAGGGCGCGATCGCCTCCGGCTCGGCCGTGCTCACGATCGTGCCCGACGTCTCGCCCGAGGACTACGAGGACACCTCGCGGGGAATCGATCTCGGGCCCTACCCGCCGATCCCGGGCTACAGCGCCGATTCGCGGGAGGCCTGCACGGTCGGCGCTTCGTTCCCCTTCTGCTCGCTCATCGAGCGGATCGGGGACTACGGAGTCCAGCTCTCCATGACGCCGGGTTCCCAGGTGATCACCGAGGCCGACGTCGCGGCGATGCGGGATCGATTCGCCGTCGTGGCGGAGGCCGTCTCGGGCGCCGGTGCTGCCGCGCCGCTGTGGCAGCCGGAGGGTTCGAACCTCGTGGGGGTCTCGAGGTGTGACGGGCTGATCACCGCGGAGCAGCTCGGCACCATCGTGGGGGATCCGACGGTGGACGAGTACCGCTCGGCCGAGGGCGAGTTCCGCATCGCGACGTTCCGGAGCAACGCGCAGGTGGGAGGGTTCGCCTGCGGGTGGATGGGGGAGGGCGCCGGCATCTGGGCGTCGGTGCTGCCAGGCGGATCGGGATACTTCGCGGGATCGGCACCGTTGCAGGGTGGTGTCTGGAACCCGGTGACCGCGGATGCGGCGAGCGCGTACCCGGGCGAGGCGTACGTGTCGGATGCGGGAGACGAGGCGAGCGTGCTGGTGGACAACGCGTGGTTCCTGGTGCGCGTGCCCGCGGAGATGGCCGGGGACCTGCCGGCGATCATGGGGGCGGTGGTGGCGAACGTGACGGCCGCCGGATAGGCCGCGGATCGCCGGATCGCCGGATCGCCGAGTCGCCGCGCGTGCGCGTGCTCGTCCGGTCAGGCGGACAGGCGCGTGACCGTGGCCATGACGGTGTCGAGGATGTCGTCGAGCGAGCCGACCGCATCCTCCGCGAGCCAGAGCTCGAGGGTGGTGTCGTAGACCATTACCGAGAGCCGCCCGGCGATCTCGGCCTCGAGAGGCGGCACGCCCCGGCGGAGGAGTGCCGCACTGGCGGCGTCGTGCAGGATGGCGAGCTTGCGGAGCTCCCGTTCACGCAGCCCGTCGTCGGACTGCACGATGCGGCGGCGCACCACGAGCCCGTCGCGGAAGCTCAGCAGCCGCGGGAACACCACGGTGCGGAGGCCCTGGTGCGCCATCTCCAGGGGCGTCAGCCCTTCGTCGGCCTCGTCGAACATGCGCGCCACCACGCCCGGCAGCTCCTCCTCGCCGGTGAAGAGCACCTCGCGCTTGTCGGCGAAGTAGCGGAAGAAGCTGCGGGTGGTGAGCCCTGCGCGCTCGGCGATCTGCGGCACCGTGGTGGCCGCGAACCCGTTCTCGAGGAACAGCTCGAGCGCCGCATCGTGCAGTCGGCCCTCGGCGCCGGGTGCCCATCTCGTCATGACTCCATTGTACTTGACAGCACGCCGTGTCATCACTCACACTGTGATGACACGGCGTGCCATCAGGTGCCCGGTCGAGAGGAAGAATCATGACGAACGGCGATCTGGACAACGCGGCGCTCTGGCTGGGGTCGGCAGGTGGCGAGCTGCGGGTCGGGCCCGCTCCCGAACGCATCGCGGGCAGGGGTGAGGTCGTGGTGCGTGCTCGTGCCGTGGCCATGAACCCGATCGATGCGATGGGCGGCATCGCTCGCCGCGTGGTGCTGCCGTGGCTGACCTACCCCGCGGTGCTCGGCTCCGACGTGGCCGGTGAGATCACCGCGGTCGGCCCTGGCGTGACCGGGCTGCAGGTCGGAGACCGCGTGGTCGGCTACGCCGTGGGCGTCGAGCGATCGCGCAACTCGGCGGCCGAGGGTGCGTTCCAGACCCACGTGGTGCTCTTGGCGCACATGTGCTCGCCGCTCCCCGACTCCGTGACGTTCGCCGAGGCCGCCGTGCTGCCGCTCGCCCTCACGACCGCGGCGGCCGGCCTCTTCGAGAGCGACCAGCTGGCGCTGGAGCTGCCCAGGGCTGACGCACCCCAGAGGGACGAGACCGTCCTCGTCTTCGGGGGAGCCACGACCGTGGGCATGAACGCCGTGCAGCTCGCTCACGCCGCCGGGTACCCCGTGGTGGCCACGAGCTCGCCGCGCAATGCGGCACTCGTGAGGAGCCTCGGCGCCTCGGCCGTGCTGGACTACCAGGCCGGCGACCTGGTGGAGCAGCTCATCCGCGAGCTCGATGGGCATCCGCTGGCCGGCACGCTCGCCGTCGCTTCCGGCACCCTGAAGAACGCGATCGCCGTGAGCGGATCGCGCTCCGTCACCGGCACTCGCCGCGTCGCCTCGGCGCATCCGACTCCGATCACGACGGCCCGCGCCGCTCTGGCCAGGCGCCGCGGGGTGCACGTCTCGGCGATCTGGGGCGGGAGCCCGAAGGACACGGCCGTCGGGCCGGCGGTCTGGCGCGACTTCCTGCCGAGTGCGCTCGCGGAGGGTCGCTACCGGGCCGCGCCGGCGCCCATGGTCACCGGCCAGGGGCTCGAGGCGATCCCGGAGGCGCTCGCCCGGCTTCGCGAGGGAGTGTCGGCGTCGAAGGTCGTCGTCACCCTCTGACCGCAGCGCGCGGTCCCGCCCGGCGACGGCGCGGGACCGCCTCGTGCCGCGTGGGTGCGCTAGCCCGCCCTGGCGGCCTGCTCGGCAGCGCCGTCGACGACCTCCTGGGCCACGAGCGACAGCCGCCGGCCACTGTTGCGGGCGCGGCTCCGCAGCAGCACGAAGGCCTCGCCCATGTCGAGGCGCTCCGTCTGGGCGATCACGCCCTTCGCCTGCTCGATCAGCACGCGGCTGTCGAGGGCGCGCTGCAGCTGCTGCCTGGCGATGTCGGACTCCGAGATCGCCCGCTCCTGCAGGATGCCGATCGTGGCGACGTCGGCGAAGGCTCGCGCGATGTCGGTGTCCTTGGCATCCATCGGCCCCGGCCGGTCGCTGAAGAGGTTGAGCGAGCCGATCGTCTGCGAGCGGAGCCGCAGCGGGATGGCGTACATTGCCTGGTAGTCCACGCTCGCCGCTTGCGTGGCGAAGGTGGGCCAGCGGGCGTAGGTGGTGGCGATGTCGTCGACCGTCACGATGCGGCCCGAGGTGAACGCGTCGACGCACGGCCCCTCGTCGGCATCGAGCTGCAGCAGGCTCACGAGGTGACTGCGCTCGCTCGTCGCCGCGGCGACCTTGAGGGCACCCGACTCGTTCGGCAGCAGGATGCCGGCATCCGCCGCTTCGAGCACCTGCACGGTCTCCTCCACGAGGGTCTGCAGGAAGTCGACGATGTCGTAGTCCTCCACCAGGGTGTCGGCCAGGGTGATGAACGTCTGCGAGAGCCGGGCTTCGCGGGTTAGCTCGGTCAACTGCGGAGCCTGCCTTCCGTGTGCGGACGTATGCGGACGCATGCGTCTCACACCCTACGTACCCAAGCGGATTCTCGCGAAGATCCGCCTTCCCCTTTCAATTCGGGGATGGATCGTCTACCTTCTGCGCTGGGCCGCCGCTGTCGCGAGCGGACTCCTGTTCGTTGTTCTGGTGTGCTTCTTGGCGACAGGATGGGGGTATGGCTGACGGGAGTGCGGCGGGTGGGGCGCAGGGGCATGCCGGGGAGCCTCATCGGGGTGGTGTTGCGCAGCGGTTGAACTGGCTTCGCGCCGGGGTGCTCGGGGCCAATGACGGGATCGTGTCGGTGGCCGCGATCGTGGTGGGTGTGGCCGGCGCCACCACGGCTACCGGCCCCATCCTCACTGCCGGGGTCGCTGGGTTGGTGGGCGGCGCGATCTCGATGGCGCTGGGGGAGTACGTCTCGGTGAGCAGTCAGAGCGACAGCGAGCGGGCGCTCATCGCGAAGGAGCGGCAGGAGCTCGCCGAGATGCCCGAGGAGGAGCTCGACGAGCTGACCGCCCTCTACCGGGCGAAGGGGCTGACCGAAGACACGGCCCGCAAGGTCGCCGTCGAGCTCACCGCCAAAGACGCCCTCGCCGCGCACCTCGCGATCGAGCTCAACATCGACGAGGACGACGTCGTGAGCCCGTGGCACGCGGCTGCGGCCTCGGCGGCGGCGTTCACGATCGGCGCGATCCTGCCGCTGCTCGCCATCCTGCTGCCGCCCGAGGGGTGGCGGGTGCCGGTCACGTTCGTGGCCGTGCTGCTGGCGCTCGCCCTCACGGGCGCGGTCTCGGCGCACATCGGTGGCAGCTCGAAGGGCCGGGCGACGCTCAGAGTGGTCATCGGCGGTGCCCTGGCGCTGGCCGCCACCTACGGCGTCGGCCTGCTGCTCGGTGCTTCCGGAGTCGTCTGACCGATCGCCGACCTGGCCGCCAGACCCGCGGCTCTCAGCGCGGCATCGCGGCGAACTTCTCCGTCTTCTCCGAGGGGCCCAGCACGAGCAGCGGCTGACCGGCCAGGAGCACGGTGTCGCCGGTCGCGTACGTCCACCGATCGTCCTGGCGGACCGCCACGACGGTCACGCTGAAGCGGTCGCGGATGCGGGCGCTCGTCAAAGTGTGACCGACCACCTCGGCCGGTGTCGTGGTCTTCGCCATCACGAAGTCCTTCTCCACGGCGAGGAAGTCGAGCATGCCACCACGGACCAGGTGCGCGACTCGCCTGCCCATGTCGGACTCCGGGTAGACGACGTGCTCGACTCCGATCTGCTCCAGGATCAGCCCGTGCTGATCGCTGACGGCCTTGGCCCAGACCTCCCGGGTGCCCCGCCGCTTGAGCAGGGATGCCGTCAGGATGCTGGCTTGGAGATCCGTGCCGATCCCGATCACGACACGGTCGAAGTCGTCGATGCCGATCTGATCGAGCACGCCATCGCGGGTGGTGTCGGCCCGCACGACATGGGTGAGCACGCCATTGAGTGATTGCACGATGTCCTCGTCCGTGTCGACCCCGAGCACCTCCGTGCCGGACTCCACGAGCTCGGTGGCGAGGGCGCGGCCGAACCGGCCGAGACCGATCACGGCCACGGATTCGACACCTCTCGGTCGCTTGCTGGTGAATGCTCTAGCCAATGATCGGACGCTCCTTCGGAAGCTCGTACAGTCGGGTCTCTGTTCTCAGGGCGAGAGCCGAGCCCAGCGCGACAGGCCCGATGCGGCCCACGAACATCAGCACCACCAGGATGAGCTGGGCAGCGGGCGGAAGACTCGCGGTGATGCCGGTCGACAGCCCCACGGTCGCGTAGGCCGAGATGACCTCGAACAGCACCCGGTCGAGTGAGTAGTCCGTCATCAGCATGATCGCCGCCGTCGCGCCGATCACGAGGGCGAGCGAGAGCAGGGCGACCGTGATGGCCTCGCGGTGGGTCGAGCGCGGAAGCCGCTTGCCGAACATGTTCACGGCCGTTCCGCCGCGCAGCTCGGTCACGACGATGAAGAAGAGCACCGCGAAGGTCGTGATCTTCAACCCGCCGGCCGTGCTCGCCGGGCCGCCGCCGATGAACATGAGGATGTCGGTGACCAACCACGTCACCGGGTGCATCTGGCTGATGTCGAGATTGTTGAACCCTGCGGTGCGCGGCACGACTCCCGCGGTGAAGCCGGCGAGCACCCGGTCTGCGGGCGCCATGGCGCCGAGGGTGGCGGGATTGGACCACTCGAGTGCGGTGATCGTGAGGCTGCCGGCGATCAGGAGGATCCCGGTTCCGACCACGACGGTCATGGTGTTGAGGGTCCACCGCGACGGCGTGCGGAAGCTCCGGCGCAGCTCGAGGATGACGCCGAAGCCGAGGCCGCCGAGGATGATGGCGGCGCACACGGTCAGCGAGATCCACGGGTCGGTCGCGAAGCCCATGATGCTGTCGCTGAACAACGCGAATCCGGCGTTGTTGAAGGCCGACACCGAGTGGAACACGCCGTACCAGATCGCCTCGCCGGGCGGCCAGCCGTAACCGATCATCCAGCGCAGCGCCAGCACGGCAGCGCACACGGCTTCGACGACGAGGGCGATGATGATGACACCTCGGAGCACACGGCGCACATCCCCCAGAGCGAGCGTGTGCGTCTCGCTGACCGCCGTGAGCCTGGTCCGCAGCCCCAGTCGGCGGGCGACCAGCAGACCCAGCAGCGTGGCGAACGACATCACGCCGATTCCACCGATCTGGATGAGCACGAGGATGACGCCGTGCCCGAACGGCGTCCAGAACACCGGCGTGTCCACGATGATGTGGCCGGTGACGCAGATCGCGCTCGTCGCGGTGAAGAGAGCTTCGAGGAAGGTCGCACCTCCTGGCCCGACCTTCGAGATCGGGAGCATCAGCAGGGCGGTCCCCACGAAGGTGGCGGCCCCGAAAGCGAGCGAGATCACCTGCACCGGGCTCGCCGCTGCGAGAAGACGGCGGCGTCGCCGACTGCTGCTCGTCACTCGGGTCGCTCCGCCTCTGGCCACGCGAACACCCTAGCGGCGACGGGCCCACCGGATCCCACCGGGTGGGCGACTCGGCACCGTCATCGTCGAGCTCCGTCCGGAGGAATGCGAGAGCGGTGCCCTCGTGCGGCGCGTACGGTGGGGGGAGGCCTGCTCGACCGAGCGGCCAGGTTCGAGGCACGACGATCTGAGGCGAGTGCGACATGGCCGAAGCTTCGGTGAAGGGGCTCGAGGCGCTGCTCAAGGCGAACCACGCCGTGGTCGAGCAGCTCGAACTGCCCGTGGTGCTCGAGCGCATCGTCGAGGCCGCCGTGGAGCTCGTCGGCGCCGACTACGCAGCCCTCGGGGTCATCGACCCCCACGGCCGCATCGATCAGTTCATCCACGTGGGCATGGACGCCGCAACGGTCGAGCGGATCGGCCACCTGCCCCAGGGGCGCGGCCTGCTGGGTGCCGTGATCGACGACCCGCATCCCATCCGGCTCGACCGCATCTCCGACGATCCGCGATCCTCGGGGGTGCCGGCCGGGCATCCCCCCATGGGGGGCTTCCTCGGGGTGCCGATCCGGGTGCGAGACCAGGTGTACGGCAACCTGTACCTCAGCAACCGGGGCCACGGCGGCTTCGACGACGAGGACGATCGCCTCGTCACCGCTCTCGCCGCCACCGCGGGCGTGGCGATCGAGAACGCCCGCCTCTTCGCCGAGACCAAGCGGCGGCAGGCCTGGTCGGCCGCCTCCGCCGAGATCACCGCGGCGCTGCTCTCGGGCGAGCAGAGCGACTCGATCGTGCTGCTTGTCGACCGCGTGCTGCATCTCGCCGGTGCCGATCTCGTCTGCATGCTCACGACCTCCGACCAGCCGCACACCCTCATGATCGACGTGGCGGCGGGGGTCGGTGCCGGCGACCTGCGCGGTGCGCTCGTGCCGGTGGGGCCCTCGAAGGTGGCGAGGGTGCTGGAGGGCCGCCATCCCGAGCTCTTCGACGACGTGGAGATCACCCTCCCGAACGGTGTCGAGCTCGGCCCCGCCCTGGCCGTGCCCGTGATCGTCGCCGGGCGGGCCGAGGGCGTGCTCGTGGTCGCCCGCACCGCCCCGGCTCTCGGGTTCACGACGGCCGACCTCGAGATGGCGGCCGACTTCGCCGGACAGGCGAGCGTGGCCATGCAGCTCGCCAGGGCCAGAGCCGACCAGCAGCGACTCCTCCTGCTCGAGGACAGGGGCCGCATCGCGCGCGACCTGCACGACCACGTCATCCAGCAGATCTTCGGCACGGGCCTGGAGCTCCAGAGCATCGCCGGGGGTCTGGCGGGCACACCCGCCGCCGCGCGGTTGCAGGAATCCGTGGGGCATCTCGACGCCAGCATCTCGCAGATCAGGACCGCCGTCTTCGCCCTGTCGCCGCCCACGGGCGAGAACCGGGGCGGAGTGCGGCACTCGATCATCGATCTCGCCACCGAACTCGCTCCGCGCCTGGGCTCGACGCCCCAGGTGAGCTTCTCGGGGCCGGTCGACCTGCTCGTGACCGGTGACCTCGCGCGCGACGTCATCGCCGTGATCCGCGAGGGGCTCACGAACTCCGCCAAGCACGCCGCGGCACGCCGCACGTCCGTGAGCGTCACCGCCACCGACGGCCGCGTCGTGGTCGACATCGTGGACGACGGGGCGGGGATCGGCGACAGCACCAGGCGCAGCGGGCTCGCCAACCTCGCCCGCCGAGCGGAGCAGCGCGGCGGAACCCTCGACCTCGATCCGGAACGCGCCCAGGTCGAGGCCGTGGTCGGAACCCATGTGCGCTGGGCCGTGCCGTTCGAGCTGTCCGCCGAGTGAGAGCGAGCCCGTCATGATCCGCATCTTCCTCGTCGACGACCACGAACTGGTGCGCCGCGGCATCGCCGGGATGCTCGAGGCCGAACCCGACATCGAGGTGGTCGGCGAGGGCGCGACCGTGGCCCAGGGGATGGCGCGCATCGCCGCCACGCGCCCCGATGTCGCGCTGCTCGACGTGCGGCTCCCCGACGGCAGCGGCATCGATCTGTGCCGGGAGATCCGATCCCGTCACCCCGAGATCCAGTGCCTCATGCTCACCGCCTACGACGATGACGACGCCCTGCGCGCCGCCGTGCTCGCCGGTGCGGCGGGGTACGTGCTGAAGGACATCAGAGGCGCCGGGCTCGTCGAGGCGCTCCGCACGGTGGCATCGGGGCGCAGCCTCCTCGATCCGCGGATGGCCGTGAAGGTGGTCGAGAGCATCACCGCCCCCGTGCTGACGACGGATCCGCGGATGGGTTCGCTCACGCCCCGGGAGCACCAGATGCTCGCCCTCATCGCCGAGGGTCTCACCAACCGGGAGATCGGTGCGCGCATGTCGCTGGCGGAGAAGACGGTGAAGAACTACGTCTCCGTGCTCCTCGCCAAACTGGGCCTCCACCGCCGAGCCCACGCGGCCATCCTCCACCAGGAATCCCGCCCGTCCGGCGCGAGATTCATCCCTTCGGCGGAACGCGCCGACGATCGCGATCATCCCTCCGGATAGGAGGGGCGGACGGAGGGACGAACGGGGGCTCCAGCGCTTGTCGGGGCCGTCGGGCGGCTCGTAGCGTCTAGTCCTGTCGGCACGGGACGAAGCGCGTCCCACTCAGACCGACCGGAAGCAAGGAGCACCACATGGACCACTCGAACGAGAACCTCGCCCCTCGGAACCCCACCTCGGCCTCGGCCTTCCGCCGTGCAGGAGCGACGGTGGCGGTGGCCTGCGCGGTCACCGGCTCCATCATCGGGCTCGGCTCGATGGGCGCCCTCGCCGCCCCCGGCAGCTCCACGTCGGAGGTGGCGGCCTCGGTCGAGACCCCGGCACCCGCCGACGCCGGCACCACGGAGCCGGCGCCGAAAGTGACCTACACGGAGGCCGACCTGGCCGCGTTCGCGGCGTCCCCGTACGCCGCCGATGCCCTCAACCTCGCCGCCGTGTGGGGGCTCGACCTCGAGACAGCCCAGGGGAAGGCCGGCGCCAAGATCCAGGCCGGCACCCCGCTGCCCTTCGGACCCGGGGAGTCGGCGACCGTCGACTACACGCCCGACCAGGAGCGTTTCGCCTACTTCATGGCCGAGATCGACTCCGACCCCGACTTCGAGGACACCGTCGGGCTCGCCGTCGCGTGGGGATCCGCGAACCTCTTCGACGCGAAGGCGCAGGTCGGCGGACTGCTGCTGGCGCACGAGACCGTGCCCCCCGTGCCGACGACGTTCACCGACGACCAGAATGCGCTGGCGTTCACCCTCGCGGGGTACGGCGACGCCGAGGCGACGCAGCTCGCGGGCCTCTGGCAGACCGACACCCGCTCCGCGGTCGTGCGCGCGGGAGCCGAGATCCTCGCCGGCAACGATCTGCCCCGCTGAGCGCGCATGATCCTCCACGAACGCATCGGCTTCGAGATCGAGCTCCTCGCCCCGGCGGGGGCCGATCGCCGCACCCTCGCCGACCGCATCGCCCTCCTGCACGATGGGAGGGTCACGAGGTTCTTCCACACCGACTCCGAGCCCTCCCTCGTGCCCGGCATGGGCCACTTCTGGCACCTGACCCCCGGATTCACGGTGCGCGACCGGCACGGGGATCCGCTCGCTTCCCTCGTCGACGACGTCACGATCGCCGCCGACCTCCAGCGCGAGCGACAGCGCGAGCAGGAGCGGGAGCCTGACGCGACGGCGAAGCACGCCCGCGTCCCGATGCGACCGGCGCGACCGGCGCGATCCGACGAGCACTCCTACCGGATCCTCTCCGACGACGGCAGACTGCTGCGCCTCGTCGCCGACCACACCCCTCCCGACACACCGTTCGGCCGGGTGCTCGACGACGTCGGAGCCCTGTTCGGCAGCACGGTCGAGACCGTCGGAGCGGTGCGCCGCCTCCGCGACAGGGCCGGAGCGAGCATCGCCCTGGCGACCTCGCTCGCGACAGGGCGGGAGCGCCCGTGCGAGATCGTGACCCCACCGCTCGTGCGCGATCACGACGACGCGCTCGAGGCCCTCCTCCGACCGGCCAGGGAGCTGGGCTTCACGGTGCCCGTGGAGGCCGCCGTGCACCTCCACCTCGACGCGGCACCGTACCGGTCGGTGGCCGCGTTCTCCAACCTCGTGCGCCTCTTCGGGTACTGGCGTGAGGCGCTGCACATCGCGCTCGGCACCAACCCCGAGTGCACGCGGCTGCAGCCGCTGCCTGCCGTGCTGCTCGACCACGTCGAGCACGCCACCGCCTCGGGCGGGAGGGAGACCGAGGCCGATCGATGGAGGCGACTGCAGGCGGCCGCCGGCACCACGGGCCTCACCAAGTACTTCGACATCAACCTCACCGCCCTGCTCACCGACGCACCCGCGCGCGACACCATCGAGGTGCGGATCCTCCCCGGCGCGCTGCACGCCGATGACATCACCCGCCGCGCCGCCTTCGTGGAGGCGCTGCTCGCCCGCTGCCGCGAGCCCGATCCGTTCCCCCGCCCCAGGGCGACGACCCCCGCAGACGCCGCCGCCGAGCTCTGCGCGCTCGCCGACTTTCATCCCTTCGACCGACAACGCGATGTCGCGGGGAGGATAGCGTGAGTGTCGTGCCCACGCCCTCGCGTCTCCGGATCGGTGCACCGAGCGACGACATCGCACCGGGCCTGGGTTCCATCCCGCGCGTCCGTGCGTTCCTGGCCGGCCCGGAGAGACGACGCCTCCTCATCATCGTGGCCGTCGGGATCGGCTATCTCGTGGGGCTCGCGGTGGCGCTGCGCTTCGAGTGGTACCCCCAGGCGCTGCCCGGCTACATCTACCTCGGCGTCGTCGCGGTGATCGGAGCGGCGACCACACGCCGGTGGCCGCTCGAGACGCTCGTGCTCGTGACGGCCTTCACCGCGTTCACGACGCTCGCACCCCTCCCGCCCGAGCTCTACGGGCTGTACCTGGGAGCACCACAGGCGCTGGTGCCGCTGGCGATCATCACCTTCATCCTGATCTCGGACAACGGCCCCGTGGTGGCCCCCACCGCCACCTTCGGCACCCTCGCCGTGCTCGTCATCGTGCCCTGGCGCGACATCGTCGGCGCGCTGGACGCCTCGATCCCCCTCAGCGACGTCCTGCTGATCGACAGCGCACAGGACAGGTCGATGCTGATGGCCCAGCTGGTCGCGTGCGGCCTGGTGGTGCTGTTCGCCCTCATGCTGCGGCGACAGCGCAGGGCCACCGTCGAGCTCGCCCTGCGCAACCAGGAGCTCACCCAGCTGCGTGCGGCCGAGGTGGCCCGCATCGCCGAGCAGGAGAGGTCGCGCATCGCCCGCGACATGCACGACGAGGTCGCGCACCACGTGGCGGCCCTCGTCATCCGCGCCCAGGCAGCGGTGCGTGTGGCCGACCGGCAGCCGGACGAGCTCGCCCGTGCGGTGAGCGACATCGCCGAGGGCGGCCAGGACGTGCTCGCCCGCATCAGGGCCGTGGTGCGTGTGCTGAAGTCCACGCCCGTCCGTGAGGTGACGGCACCGCTCACGCTCGCCGCGGAGCTCGAGGTGCTCTTCGAGCGGATGCGATCGATCGGCTACGAGGTGGTCGGCGCGGTGAGGGTCGACGGCGACGTGCCCTCCGCGCACAGGGCGGCGATCGTGGGAGTCGTCCAGGAGAGCTTCACCAACACGATGCTGCACTCCGCCGCCCAGGAGCTGCGGGTCGTCGTGGAGGAGCAGCCCCTGTCGTGGACGGTGACCGTGAGGGATCCCGGCCCGGCGCGCGAACGGTTCCCGGATGTGCCGGGCGGCGGTTCGGGGCTCAGTTCACTGGAGGAGAGGCTCGCCGATCTCGGCGGTCGGCTCACGACCGGCGTCGGCGCCGACGGATCGGGATGGGCCGTGCAGGCGGAGCTCCCCCGGCTGGCCATCGCCTCCACGCGGAGGGCTGCGGCGTGAGCATCCGCGTGCTCGTGGTCGACGACCAGCCGATCGCCCGTGCCGGCATCGCCGCCATGCTCGACGCCGAGGGCGACATCGACGTGGTGGGCCAGAGCAGCGACGGCGAGGATGCTGTCCGCGACGCGCTCGCGCTCCGCCCCGAGGTCGTGGTGACCGACATCCGCATGCCGCGGCTCGACGGCATCTCCGCGACGAGGCGCATCCTCGCCGACCTGGACTGCGCCGTCGTGCTGATCACGACGTTCGACGACGACGAGCACCTCTTCGACGGCATCGCGGCGGGCGCCTCCGGATTCCTGCTCAAGGACTCCGGGCCGGATCTGCTCGCCGCCGCCGTGCGATCGGCGTCGCGCGGGGACTCGCTGATCGACCCCGCCATGACGCGGGCGCTGATCGAGCAGGGCGTCGATCGCGCGCGATCCTCCGGGCCCGCGCATGTCGCGGCCCCGGAGACGGAGGCGCTGCTGGCCGGGCTGAGCGAACGCGAGCGGGTGGTGCTGGATGCGGTGGCGCGCGGCCTCAGCAACGTCGAGATCGCCGCCGAGCTCTGGGTCAGTGTGCCGACGGTCAAGACGCAGATCTCGAGCCTCCTGGCGAAGACCGGCACGCGCACGCGGGTGCAGGCCGCCGTCTTCGCCTACGAGTCGGGCTTCACGAAGCCCAAGGGCGCTTAGGGGTCGGTGCCGCCGCGAGGTGGGTGCGGGCCCGAGGTGGGTGCGGCCCTCAGGCGGCGTGCACGATCACGGTGGGCGCCGCGAGGTTGAGGAGCACGTCGTGCACGATCGTGCCCACGGAGCCCGGGCGGTCGGACGCCCGGTGCGTGCGGCCGGTCACCACGAGGGCGGCCGACATCGACCCGTCGACGAGACCCTCCGCCGGGGAGCGGTTGAGGGTGCGCCGGCGGATGTCGAGGGAGGGATGGCCCTGCCTGGCGACCGCTTCCGCGGCGTCGCCCACGGGGTCCCACCTGGTCGGTGAGCCCTCTGGGCCGTAGTCGTCGGTGCTCGCGGGCCGGCAGTGCACGATCACGAGCTCCTGGCCGGTGCGGTCCGCCTCGCGGGCGGCGAAGCGGATGGTCTCCTCGTCCCGTGCGATACCGCCGACCCCCACCACGACCCCGTGCCGCGGCGAGCTCGCCGAGTTGGGGATGAAGGCCACGGTGCAGGCCGCGAGGGCCGCGAGCTGGATGAACCGCGAGCCGAAGACGCGCCCCTGCACGAAGCCCGTCTTGTGTGTGCCCACGGCGACCATGGCCCGGCCCGCTGACGCCTCGGCGAGCCTGTCGAGCGGATCGCCGCGGAGCAGCTCGGTGGTGACGGCGACGGAACGGTCGAGCAGCTGCGCGTGGGCGAGCTCGCCGTCGAGGAACGCGATCGCGGAACGCAGTCTCTCGAGGTCGACTGGGCCATGCGGATCCGAGGCACCGTCACCCACGTCGGAACCGTCGTCGTCCATGACGTGCGCGAGCACGACGGCCGCTCCCGTGAGAGAGGCGCGGCGCATCGCCCACGCGATGGCCGAGCGGCTGGGCGCTGACCCGTCGACGCCCACCACGATCGATCCCGTGCTGCGCTCCTCCGACACCCGGGTCGTCGCCGGAGCCTCATCCTTCGGCTGCACGAGCTGCAGCTGTCAGACGAGCCAGGGGAGGCGCTGCACGAGCGGCAGGCGCTTCCACGCGGCTCCGGCACCCCAGGTGTCGCCCGCCGAGAGCGCGGCGAGCACGATGAGCACGAGGGCGTAGATGATGTGGTAGTCCACGAGCGGGTTGGTCGACGCGGCGTTGGCCGCGAAGGGCCACTCCGCGAGGTACATGAGCACCATGATGGCGCTGCCGACCACGGCGCTGACGCGGAGCCCGATGCCGGCCATCACGGCGATGCCGATGCCGAGCATGCCGAGCTGGAACAGCACGTCGCTCGCCGGGCTGGCGATGGCGGCGAAGAAGCCCTTGAGGGGGCCGACCACGCCGTCGCTCAGCAGGAAACCCTGGCTCGGCGTGCCCCCGGCCACCCAGGCGCGCTCGGCGGGAGTGGAGAAGCCGAGACCGAAGGTCTTGTCGAGGAAGGCCCAGAGGAAGATGAAGCCCGTGGCGAGCCGGAGCACGGCGAGCACGCGCCTGCCCGCCCGGCTGGTCACCACGGCGGCCTCCCGGCGGATGGCCGGCGTGTCCGGGAATCGGGGGGCGAGGGTGGGATCGGTGCGAACAGTCATGAGGTGCCCTTCTAGTTCTGGATGACGTGCCCGGGCACGACCATGGTGGTGGTGCGCGAGTGCTGCAGCACGTTCTGGCTGACCGATCCCCAGAGCAGGCCCGCGAGGCCGGAATGGCCGCGCGTGCCGAGGATCATGAGGTCGGCCGAGTCGGTGGCCTGGATGAGCAGGTGGGCGGGGTTGCCCACGAGCACGCGGTGCTGGAGGGGGACAGAGGGGAACTCGGAGGCGACCGCGGCGACCATCTTCTCCATCAGGCCCTCGACCTCGGCCGGGTACGGGTCTTCGGAGTAGGCGTCGGGCAGCCAGCGGGCCCCGCCGAGGGTGTCGGCCCGCACGGCCGTGAGCGTGAGCGGCAGGTCGTGCATCGTGGCCATCTCGGCCCCCGCCCAGACGGCCGGGTTGAGGATGCCGGGCTCGACCGCCACGACGATCCCGTCGGTGCGGCCCGGATACATCGGGGCGGTCTGACCCGCGGGGACGACGATGGTGGGGCAGTGCGCATGGGCGGCGAGAGTGGAGGAGACGCTGCCCATCAGGCGGCCGGCGAACCCGCCGAGGCCGAGCGTGCCCACGACCACGAAGAGCGCGGTGCGCGAGAGCTCCACGAGCGTGCCGGCGGGCTGACCGCGCACGGCGGAGATCTCGACCGTCACGCCCGCGGAGACCGCCTTCGCCTCGGCGGCGCGGAGCACGGTCGTCCCGGCGTCCAGCAAGCTGACCTCGATGCGCGGATCGGTGATCAGTTCAGGGGTGACGACGGTCACGAGCTTCAACCGCGATCCGCGGAGGAGGGCTTCGTCGATGGCCCAGGCGAGGGCCGTGCCGCTCGAGGCGGATCCGTCGATGCCGACCAGGATGGTGTTCTTCATCGGCTCATCCTGAATCGCACGCCCGTGACGGTGCGGGGGCTGATCTCGAAGTAATTCCACTTGTCCGTGCCGGTCATGGTGGGCAGGTCGCTCACTCCGGAGTCGGTGATCTGGGCGTCGTCGTTCAACCGGTGCGCGTCACCGCGCACCACCACGCTGAACCGCTTGCCGGAGTCGGTGCCGTCGATCTCGAACGCGACACCCGGTCGCTTCGTGAGGCTCACGATCTTCGTGCCTGGAGCGCTGCGGAAGAACAGCGATCCGGATTCCACGAGGTAGTTGAGGGGGAAGATGTCGGCGCCGAGATCGTCGCAGACAGCCAGGCGGCCGACGCGGGTGGCGGCGAGCAGTCGCCAGCACTCCTCGGTCTCGAGTGTCTCGGTCTCGCCGAGGGACGGCGGCGGTTCGGTGGTGTCGAGGTACGGGTTGGGGGTGGCGCTCATGGCGGGATCCTCTAGTCGCGTGGACCCCCAGTGTGGGTGCGGCGCAACGGCGAACCCGGGCCCTTGGTCCCACATCTTCTCGACCGCGAGCAGGCACCCGGTCCGGTCGGGATGCCGCTAGGGCTTCTCGGTGCTGAAGATCCAGGTGGCGAAGAGGCCGTCCAGGTCGCGGCCTGTGCTCTGCTCGGCGAACTCCACGAAGTCGGCGGTGCCGACCGTGCCGCCCGCGTTGCTGCTCGCCCACGACTGCGCGAGCGCGAAGAACGCCTCGTCACCCACCTCGGTGCGGACGGCGTGCAGGGTCATCGCCCCGCGCTGGTAGACGGCGTCGTCGAAGATGCCGGTCGGGCCCGGGTCGGCCACCTCGGCCTGCCAGAACGGATCGCCGGCGGGGAGCTCCAGGAGCCGCTCGAACTCGTCGGCCGGTCCCGCGCCACCCGTGTGCTCGCTCCACAGCCATTCGGCGTAGGTGGCGAAGGACTCGTTCAGCCAGATGTCCGACCATCGCTCCACCGAGACGCTGTCGCCGTACCACTGGTGGGCGTACTCGTGCACGAGCAGTCCGAGGTCGTCCGGATCCTCCCACGCCCAGACCGGGTAGATCGGGCGGGTCTGGTTCTCGAGCGCGAACTCGAGCTCGGGCACGTCGTCGGCGATCCCGCCGGCCTCCGTGAACGGGTACGGGCCGAACACCCCGGAGAGGAACGAGACGATCTCGGGCTGCGCCTCGAACATCTCCTGGGCGACCTGCCCGTAGGTCGGTCCGCTCGCACCGGTCGACCCGCTCGCGCCCGGGATCGTGCGGTCGGACAAGGCGGGGTCGATCGCGTTCCAGTACTCGATGCCGTCGACGGTGACGGTCGTGAGCTCGAACCTGCCGACGGTCGCGGTCAGCAGATACGGAGCCATCGGAGATCCCGTGGCCCACTCCCACTCGGTGCGCCCCCCGTTGGTGGTCTGCTCCACCAGCCTGCCGTTCGAGACCATCGTCAGGCCCTCGGGCACCGACATCCGCACGTCGAAAATGGCCTTGTCCAGCGGATGGTCGTTCACGGGGAACCAGGTGGCGGCCACACGCGGCTGGCCGGCCACGAGCATGCCGCCGTCGCGGGGGTCGCGGAACACGCCTGCCGCTCCGAACTCGTCCTCGATGAGCTCGGGGGTGCCGCTGTAGTCGATCTCCATCGTGAAGTCGGCACCGTCGGCGATGCCCGTCGCGGGGGTGATGGTGAGCTCGGTGCGGCCGGGGGCTGTGAGCGGATCGCCGCTGCCCGCGATGTCCGGCTGGCCGGTGAGGGCGCTGATGGGGGTCGTCTCGAGGCTCCACTCGGCGGGCTCGCCGTCGACGGTGACCGCGTCGACGGTGAGGTCGTCGAGATCGAGGTCGAGGGCCGAGAGGTTCTGGGTGGCGGTCGCCGAGAGGGTCGCGGTGCCGTCGATCGCTCCGTCGGCGGGGTCGTAGTCGAGGTCGAGGGCGTAGTGCTCCACGTCGTAGCCGCCGTTGCCGTCGAGGGGGAAGTAGGGGTCGCCGATGCCGGGCGCGCCCGCGGTGAAGGCGCCGGCTGTCGCGGGTGGCGTGGACGGCGGGGAGCCGGTCGGGTCGGCTGCCGTGCAGCCCGCTGCGAGGACCGCGACGGCACCGGCGATGATCGCCATCCTCGTCCGCTCGCCCATGCGCCCCCCAGGTAGTCCCCGAAGCCTACCGAGGCGCTACCCGTGGATGACCTCCGGACCGTGGATGGCCTCCAGGGAGGTGCCGAGCAGGGCGGCGCTCTCGCGGTACTTCTGCAGGAGGCGTCGGCGCGTGGGGTCGTCGAGGAGATCCAGCCGGGCCGGGTCGGTGTTGTGGCGGATGTCGGCCTTCTTCACGCGCACCGCCCGGCCACCGCGCGCGAGGATCCGGTGGAGGTAGTCGACCCGGGATTCCTCCGGCAGGTGGGTGAGCGCGAGCACATCGTCGAGAACCTCCTCGCCGAACAGCTCGGCGAGCAGATCGGGTGGGCAGTCGGTGTCTTCGAGGATGTCGTGCAGGACGGCCACGATCCTGTCGTCCTCATCACTCAGCAAGGCGGCTACGGCCAGTGGGTGCTCGATGTAGGGGCGACCGATCTTGTCCGTCTGACCGCCGTGGTGCTCGCGGGCCACAGCGACGGCTCGGTCGAATGGTGTGCTCATGGAGCAGATCATCGCACACGAAGATGAGCTAAGGTCAACTCCATGGTGACTCCGAGCGGTGCGTACTGGGTGCGTGTGAGGCTGGATCGCGGGGTCGTGGAGTACCTCATCGGTTCGGAGCTCGTGGACATCGAACAGGTCGCCGACGTGACGGCGGTCATCAGGCTCGACGACGGCCGCGAGTGGCAGCTGCGTGTCATGACCTCCGACGCGCTCCTGGCCGAAGTCGACCGCTGGAGACGGTCTGCGGGGCCGCACGACCTCATGTCGTACACCGACCTGTTCGTGGTGAGCGCCAACGGCCTCGAGACGATGAGCGGGGCCATCGCGACGGCGCTCGCCGACCTGTGACGCGGCGGCGTTGAGAACGGAGTCGCAATCCGGTTCTGTCAAGCTCTGGCGGACGGGGGATTGCCGAGTAGGTTGAGCGCACCGGGGGCCAACGGGGGCAGCCGGAACAGCGATGGGTGGGTGCGCGTGTTCCAACGAATGAGGAATCGGGTTCTGGCAGGGCTGATGGCCGGGGGGCTGATCGCGGGCACGAGTCTGCTCGTCGCCTCCCCGGCGTACGCCGCTCCGGGGGATGCTTCGGCCATCGGCGCCGAGACCTCCCTGAACGTGGATGTGGCGGGGATCGTGATCGACGTCGATGCGAGCGTCGGTGAGGTCGGCGTGATGGGGGAGGGTTCGGACACGAGCGAGGAGCAGGACTACACCCTGGTCGACGCGCAGCTGGCGGACATCACGGTGGGCGCCGTGAGCACGTCGGCATCGAGCGACCCTGCCGGGTCCGAGGCGTCGTCCGTGATCTCCGGCGTCGACGCGTCGCTGCTGGGCCTCGACCTTCTCACGGTCGAAGCCGCTTCGGCCGAGGTGACCTGTCCGACGGATGGCGCCGCCACCGCCGAAGCGACCCTCGCGGGCGTGACGCTGCTCGGCGATGCGGTGGAGATCACCGCAGGGCCCCCCGCCGTCACGGCCACGGCGAGCCTCGGCGTCGTCGAGGGAGGAACGGACCTCACGGGGCTCGAGCTCACGATCTCGGTGAGCCAGGTCGAGACGGTCGACGACGAGGGCGCCATCGCGATCGCGCTCGTGGCCCTGGTGTCGATCGACGGCACGGTCGGCACGGACGAGTTCGCCGACGTGGTCGTGGCATCGATCACCCTCGCCGGCGCGGCCTGCGAGGCGCCCCTGGTGGCGCCGGTCACGGCGACCGCGATCACGCCCCAGGTCGGTCCGACCACCGGTGGGCAGACGGTCACCATCACGGGCAGCGGATTCGGGCCCTCCACCACGGTCGACTTCGGCGCGGACCCCGCGACCGACATCGTCGTGAGCGCCGACGGAACGTCGCTCACCGCCGTGACCCCGCCGGGCGCAGCGGGGCCGACCACGGTCACCGTGGCCAACCCGGGCGGCAGCTCAGCCGAGCTCGACTACACCTACGTCGCACCCGCGGCGGCCACGCTCACGCCGCCGACCGGCCCTGAGTACGGCGGCACGACCGTCACGATCACCGGCACCGGGCTCGACACGGTCACGGACGTCGACTTCGGTGGCACCGCGGCCACGATCGTCTCGGTGAGCCCCGACGGCACCCAGGTGGTCGTCACGGCCCCGCCGGGCACGGGCACGGTGGAGGTCACCCTCGACCTCGCCGGCGGCTCGTCGATCACCTCCGCGCAGGACTACACCTACGTGCCCGTCGCGGTGACCGCGATCGATCCCGACTCGGGGCCCTCCGCGGGAGGCACCACCGTGACCATCACGGGTGAAGGACTCGAGGGTGCCACCGAGGTGCTGTTCGACGGCGTGCCTGGCACGATCGTGGGCGCACCGACCGACACCGAGATCGTCGTGGTGACGCCCCCTGGCGCCGTCGGTGCGGTCGATGTCGTGATCGTGCTCCCCGGCGAGGATGTGGTGCTCGTCGACGGATACGAGTACCTGCCGGCTCCGGTGGTCGTGTCGTCCAACCCGGGCCAGGGCCCGGTCGCGGGCGGCACCGTGGTGACCGTCGACGGCACCGGCTTCGTGCAGGGAGCGACGACGGTGACCATCTGCGGTGTCACGATCCCGGTCGGTCAGGTGCAGGTCAACGAGGCCGGCACCCGGCTGCGGTTCACGACACCGCCGTGCGCGGCCGGTCTGGCGAGCATCGTGGTGAACACCGCGGGCGGGTCCAGCGACGCGCTCGGCTTCCGCTACGTCGCGGCCGCCTCGACGGGTGCGGGCGGCGGTGGCGGCGGGTCGCTCGCCAACACCGGATCCGACCCCGCTCCCTTCGTGGGCGCCGGCCTCGGGCTCCTGCTGCTCGGGCTGCTGACCGCGGTCGCGCTGCGCGTCCGACGCACCGCGTGATCTGAGGTCGGCGGGAGGGGGTGGGGGCGACCCCATCCCCTCCCGTCCGGTGCACAGGCCCGTCCGGTGCACAGGCCCGTCCGTCGCGCAGGGCAGGTCGGCGAAGATAGCGCGTCTCGAAGAGATGGTGTGTGACATGCTCAGGGGTATGCCAGCTCTCAGCGGGCGATCGCTCGCACCGGCCCAGGTGCTGGCCCGCAACAACGTCACCGTCCTGGGGCGGGATGACGCGCCTGTCGTGGTCTTCGCACACGGGTTCGGATGCGATCAGGGCATGTACCGACGCGTGGTCCCGTACTTCGTGGAGACGTTCCGGGTGGTGCTGTTCGACCACCTGGGTTTCGGCGGGTCGGACACGGAATCGTACGATCCGGTGGAGTACGGGTCGCTCGACCGCTACACCGCCGACCTGCTCGAGGTGTGCGACGCACTCGGCCTGACCGAGGTCACCCTCGTGGCGCACAGCGTCGGGGCGATGATGGCGATGGCCGCGGCTGTGCAACGGCCCGAGCTGTTCGCCCGCCTCGTGCTCCTCGCGCCGTCTCCGTCGTACCTCGACCATCCCGCTGCCGGTTACGTCGGCGGCCTGTCGGAGGAGGACGTGCAGGAGCTGCTGGGTTCTCTCGACGACAACCACCTGGCCTGGGCGACGACGATGGCGCCGGTGGTCATGGGTAACGCCGAGATCCCCGCTCTCGCGGGTGAGCTCGAGCAGAGCTTCTGCCGGGCGGATCCGCAGGTCATGCGCACGTTCGCTCGGGTGACGTTCCTGTCCGACGTGCGCGACCTCGTGCCGCAGGTGACCGTTCCGAGCCTCATCCTCCAGTGCTCGAACGACGCCCTCGCCCCTCTCGCGGTGGGCGACTACCTGCTCGAGACGTTGCCGAAGGGCCGGCTCGTGGTGCTGTCGGCGACCGGCCATGTGCCTCAGGCGAGCGCACCCGAGGAGACGGCGGAGGCGATCCTGCGCTACATCGCCGAGACGTCGTGACCGTGACGTCGTGACGCTCGACTTCGAGGCGCTCTTCAGGGCCGCGCCGGCAGGCTCCATCATCACCGGCCTCGACGGTCTCATCCTCGACGTCAACGAGGTCTTCACCACCTGGACGGGCCTGCGTCGCGAGGACGTGATCGGAACGGAGTTCCTGCGCCTCCTCTCCATGGCCGACCGCATCCTCTTCGCCACACGCTCCCTGCCCCTCCTCGACCTCACGGGGCACGTGCCCGAGACCGCCGCGACGCTGCTCGGGCAGGGACGGGTGGCGCTGCCGGCGGTGCTGGTCGCCTCGCGGGTCGAGACCGACCCCGCCGTGACGGTGTACCTCATGGGGCCCCGCCGGGAACGCTCCTTCGAGGAGGCGCAGCTGCTCTCCGCCGTGCACCGGGCGGAGGCCTCCGACACACGCCGCCAGGAGGCCGAGCACGACCTGCGGCGCAGCGCCGACCACGACACCCTCACCGGTCTCCTCAACCGCGAAGGCCTCGGCGCGGCCCTGGCCTCCACCACCTCGCCCGACGAGCGGGCCAGGATGTACTGGATCGGCCTCGACCACTTCAGGGTCATCAACGCGAGCCTCGGTCGGCCCGCCGGCGACGAGATCCTCACGACCCTCGCCCGGCGCCTCAGCCGGCGCTACGACGGCACCGACACTCTGGTGGCGCGAGCGGGCGGGGACGAGTTCATGATCGGGATCGGGATCACCGGGGCAGGCGGTGCCGGATCAGGGATCGCCGGCTCAGGGGCCGCCGGGATCGCGGAGGACGGTGACCCCGACGAGGACCACGCAGAACGCCTCATGGAGCTCATCGCCGAGCCCGTCACCGTCGAGGGCCTCGAGATCGTCGTCTCGGCGAGCATCGGCATCGCCTCGGGCCGCTCGGTGACGGTCGAGGACGCATCCGATCATCCGCCGCCGATCGAGATGCTCATGCGCAACTCGCAGGCCGGGATGTACGAGGCCAAAGCCTCGGGTCGCGGCCGGTGGAAGCACTTCACGGCGGCGACGGACGACTCCGTGATCAACGAGATCCGCCTGCTGGGCGAGATCCGCACCGGGATCGCGGCCGACCAGTTCCGCCTCGAGTATCAACCGCAGCTCGATCTCCGCACCGGCCGGCCGCACGGGTTCGAAGCCCTCATGCGGTGGGATCATCCGATGCGCGGCTCGATCGGTCCGGCGGGGTTCATCGATCTCGCCGAGAGGACCGGGCTCATCAACCAGCTCGGAACGTGGGCGTGCCGCACAGCGTTCCTGCAGACCATGGCGCTCGCCGACATCCCCGCCCTCGCACTCACCCGCATGTCGGTCAACATCTCCGCCCGTCAGCTCATGGATCCTCGATTCCCCGAGACCGTCGAGGAGCTGCTGCGCGACACCGCGTCGGATCCCGCTCGCCTCACGCTCGAGCTCACCGAGACCGGCCTCGTCGCCGACAGTGCGCACGCGGGCCGCGCCCTGCAGAGCATCGCGGATCTCGGTGTGCACCTCTCGATCGATGACTTCGGCACCGGGCACGCCGGTTTCTCCTACCTCAACGACTTCCCCGTCGACGAGATCAAGATCGACCGCTCGTACGTCGCGCGACTCGACACCTCGCCCGAGGCCGCGGCGATCGTGCTCAGCTGCATCGAGCTCGCGCACGCCCTCGACATCACCGTCGTCGCCGAGGGCGTCGAGACAGAGAGCCAGCTCTCACGACTCGAGGAGCTCGGCTGCGACATCGTGCAGGGATACCACTACGCCCGCCCCCTGCGGGCCGAAGCGCTCCGCCCGTGGGTCGCTATGCTCGGCAGATGAGCGACGCGCGACCCCAGCCCCCGCGCCGGCGCTGGCTCGTTCCCGTGGCGGTCGTCGTGGCGGTTCTCGTGTACGCCGTGGTCGTGCTGCTCTACGCCGGCGGTCTCCGATCCTCGAGCGACGTCTGCGAGACGGTCATCGCGGGTGACGACGGTGTGGTGGTGACGCTGCAGCCCGTCGCCGTGAGCGCGGCGAACCAGCGGCTGGAGTTCCAGGTGTCGCTGGAGTTGCCGGAGAGTCTGCTCTCCCGGGACGACTTCACGGCGAACCGCGACGTCAGCTTGTTGACCCTTCCGGTCGACGGTTCGAGTGTCGTGACATTCGCGGAGGGCGAGGCGCCGGCGAGCGCACCGCGGTCGTACTACGCCGAGGGCATCGTGGAGGAGTGGCCGTTCGACACCTACCGGGCGGAGCTCACCACCTTCGCCTTCATAGGGCAGGGCGACGAGCGTGTGGCGGTGCCCACCTCCGTGTGCCTGCACGACTCCGTTCCCGGCTGGCAGCTGCGCACCGCGGTGATCGAGGAGACCGACAACACCGTCAGAACGACCGTGGGCGACCGAGACCTGCCGACAGTGGCGATCACCGCCACGCGCTCGGCGAGCACCGTGGCGTTCGGGATCGTGCTGCTCGGGCTCATGGCGGTCACGCCGGTGCTCGTGCTGTTCGTGGCGATCAGCGCCTACACCGGTCGCCGCAAGGTCGAGGCCACGCTGACGAGCTGGATGGGTGCGATGCTCTTCGCCGTCATCCCGCTGCGCAACTTCCTGCCCGGCTCACCACCGGTCGGCTCCTGGATCGACTACCTCGTGGTGCTGTGGGTGGTCGTGGGCCTCATCACGGGTCTCACCATCTACGTGCTCGCCTGGAACCGCTGGGGCGCATCAGGTGCGCGTGGTGCGGAGGCGGGCGGCGAGGGCGGCCGCACCGGCGCCCGCCGTGGCTAGGCCTGTGGCGATGGCGGCTGCGGGGCCTGCATCGAGGCCCGTCGCGGCCAGGATCGGGTTGGACGGGTCGACGGGGGAGCCGGCGGCACCGGGGGCGACCGGCGGAACCGGCGCCGGGGGCACAGGCGGTGCCGGGGGCGCGGGCGGTGTCGGCGCGCGGCCGAAGATGCCGTCGAGCCAGTTGTAGACCACCTCGTTGCGTACCTGCGGGGCCATCGGCGCGCAGTGGAACTGAGCGCCCTCCGCCGAGGTGAAGTCGTGCTGGGCGAGGGAGGCGGCCGAGGTCATCCACGACCGCACGTCGACGTCCTGCCCGGTGAAGAAGTCGTCGCCCTCGTAGGTGAGCAGCAGCGAGTGCGACGTGATCGATCCGAAGAGCGCGCTGTCGCCCGTGTAGGTGCCGATCGCCGCGAGCAGCCCCACCAGATCCTGGATCACCACGCCCGTGAGGGCCTGGTCGTGGAAGGCCTTGCCGAAGATCTCGCCGCGCTTGTTGAGCAGGAAGCGCAGGGAGTCCTGGCTCGGGAAGCCGTGCTTCGGGAACGACGGATAGACGTCGTTCACCCACACGTCGTTCGGGATGCCCTGCAGCTCGGTGTAGGGGGTGAGCGGGTTGTAGAACACCGGATCGGCCACGACGGCCTTCAAGCGGTGCTCGAACGCGGCGGCGCGCATGACGAGCAGCCCGCCGAAGCTCCAGCCCGTGAGGGCGACGGCCGCAGGGTCGGTCTCGGGCTGCGTGATCACGAAGTCGACGAGCGGCGTGATCACGTCCTGCCAGTAGGGCGTGAACGAGATGTCCTGCTCGAACAGCAGCGACCCCTGGCCCGGGCCCTCGAACATGAGCGCGTTGTAGCCGCGCTCGAGTGCCGCAGCGCCGCCGAAGGCGTAGGTGTCGACCAGCTGGGCGTCGCTGCCGTTGTTGATGATGACGGTGGGCTTGGCGCCCGCACCTGCCGCGCGGGCCCAGTACGCGGGCACCGTGACGTTCCGCACCACGGGGATGCCCGCGGCATCCGGGAAGCGCACAGCCATGGGGATCTCGACCCTGGTCCACACGGGCTCGAGCAGCGCGGCGGCCTCGGCCCAGCAGCGCTGCATGGCGACGTAGAGCTCGGTCTCGCGGGTGGGGGCGTCGGTGCCCAGCACGAAGAAGAGCACTCCCGTGTAGTACCCGGCCGCTCGCAGGTACTTCGATCGGGCGCTCACGAAGCGCCCCGCCGCCTTGTCGGCGTCGGCGTCGGTGGCGAGCTTCACGGCCAGGGCCTCGAAGCTCGTGTTGTAGGGCTGGTAGACCGGCAGCATGTCGGTGCCGATCGCCGCCAGCGCGGCCTGCACCTCAGCCACGGCCGCCGCGACCTCACCCACCTCGGCGGCACCGTAGGCGGCTTCGCCGTAGTTGAACTGGGTCTGGAAGTTGAGGTCGTCCTGCTGGGGGAACGGGGTCAGCCCCGAGGTCACCGCCGGCGGTGCTGCGGGGGGCGCCGGTGCGGCGGGGGCGGATGCGCCTCTCGCGCCGGCCACTCGCGGAGCGGCCGAGGCGCTGGACTCGGCGGTCGTCGACCACAGCACGGCGCCCACGCCGCCCGTCGCCGCCAGACCGAGCAGACCGCGGCGGCTGACGCCGGACCGCGATTCCCCGTCGGAACTCCTCGTGACCGTCTTATCGCCCTTGGACATGGTTCCCCCGCCTCGTCGTGGTGGCGCGAGACCCCTGGCTCGCCGGAGACTTCACCGTCCCCCTCACGGAGGTTAGCGGAGACGACGCCGCAGCGCCGACCGGATCTCGCGCTCGAGCGATGGAGCGTCAGTGCAGGCTGAGCTTGGCGGCCACGAGGGCGATGGCGATGGCGAACGTGAGCACGCCCACGAGCAGCACCGCGAGCGGTCGCAGCCCCCGCACGAAGGCTCCGCCCGTGGCCACGGCCACGAGGTAGGCGAGGGCCGCCATGACCCCCACGAGCACCGCGGTCTCCCGATCCACCCCCGCGAGATCGAGCACCACCACGAGCGCGATCGGCACGAACGTGACCGAGACCATGGGTGCGCTCACCACGAGGTGGTGGCGCACCGCGGGCCAGCCCGCTTCGCCGGAACCGCCTGGCGCACCGATCGTGTAGGCGAACACGTGGGTGGCGTAGTAGATGAGGTTGGTGAGCACGACCACGAGGATGAGGCTGCCCATCGGCGTCTCGGTGAGACCGATCAGCGTGGTGGCGGCCACGAGGGCGCCGTAGCAGCCGGCGCTGATCCGCTCGGCGGCATCGGGGCCGAAGCGCTCCCGCCGCCTGGCCCGCGCGGAGGCCGTCGCACCGTCACCGCTCATCTCGGAACCCCATCCGCTCGTCGTCGCCGCCAAGTCTGGCACGCGGCCGCGCGATACTGGGGCCATGCTGAGTCGGGACGAGGCGGTGGAGGCTGCTGCGGGGGAGCTTGCTCTGGATGCGCACCTGCTGGGGGTGGAGGTCGGCCTGGGGCGTGGCGTGGAGACGCCTCACTTCTGGGTGTTCTACCCCGACAGCGTCGAGGCGATGGAGTCGTCGCTGTCGCGCGACTCCTGGGCCTCCCGCCTGCCGCCCATCGTGGTCGACCGCCGCACCGGGCGGGTGACGCGGCCGGTCGCCGCGGGGAGGCGCGTGACGGCTGAGGATCTCGGGCCGGGGGAGTGGTTCGTGGTGCCTCCCGGCCCAGCCCGGGCTCACGACCCTGTCGATGGACTCGGTCTCTCCGCCGAGGGGGTGGAGCTCCTGCACCGGCTCCGGCACTTCCGCCTGCGCCGGGCAGCCCGCGAATCCGGCGACACGCTCGAGGCCTCGGTGACTGCGGTGGAACCGGATGCGCTCGACCCCGGGCTGCGCGAGGCGGGGCTGCGACCGGCGACCTACGGATGGGAGACCGCGGAGGGCGGCTCCGTGCGGGTACGGCTCGACCCGCAGCGGGCCATCGCGCACCTCAGCGTCTCCGGCAACGGCCCCGGGGGCAGCCCGTGGACCATCACCGGGCACGACGTCGCGCTCGCCGCGCGCCTCGAGACGGCCCTCGCCGACGCGCCCTGGATCCGTTCCTGGGTGTAGCCATCTCTACATAGCTAGACTTGGGTGCATGACGCTGACGCCGCTCGCTCGGATCACCCCTGCCACCGTGGATGTGCTGCGCGTGCTGCAGGGTGACTCCCCGGTGTGGGGGATGCTCGTCATCAAGCAGATCGGACGGCCCGCGGGCAGTGTGTATCCCATTCTCGAGCGGCTCGAGGGGGCCGGGTGGGTGTCGTCGTCGTGGGAGGCCGCGACCGATCGGCACGGACCCCGCAGGCGACTGTACGAGCTGACGAGCGAGGGGGCTGTGGCGGCCCGCAGCGCGATCGCGCAGTTCGAGACGCGCGCGCGGGCCGCGCGAACCCCAGCTGCGCCGGCGCCCGCGGCGAGGCAAGCATTCGGTGCGGGGCGAATCGCTGGTGCCGGTCTAGGTCTCGGTGCCGGTGACGCGGCCGGGGTGACCGCATGAGTGTCGACCTGCTGCTCCGCATCCTCGCCCGACTCCTGCCGCCGCTCGCCCGCGTGCGCTACCTCGAGGAGTGGCGGGCCGACGCCGCGGGCGCCGCCGAGGCCGGCCTCCGCCGCCGCGACGTCGTGCTCGGCGCCGCGATGCTGAGCCTCACGATCGACCGCGATCTGCCCGCGCACACGGGCGAGCCCCGCGGCATGCTGCCCCGAAGGCTCTCCCGCCGCGGGTTCGCCCTGCTCGCCGCCGCGGCATCCATCCTGATCGGCGCGTTCCTCACGGGCGGGGGCATCGTTCCCGAGGGGGCAGCCGCCTCAGCGGGGGTCGTCGCCGCCCTCGAGGCGGTGGGCTGGGTGGCCATCCGCCTCGCACTCCTGATCGCCGTGCTCGGAGCGCTCTTCCTGCTGCGGGCCGCCGCCGTGGCGGAGACCCGCACCGCCCGCGCCACCCTCGTGGCCGCGGTCGTCGGGCCCGTGCTGCTCCTCGCCGGATCCGCACCGCCCGATTCGGCATTCGCCGGAATCACACTGCCCGCCGTGCCGTGGTGGCTGCCGCTGGTCGGCCTCGGCATCATGCTGCTGGCGCTCGTGGGGGGAGTCGTGGTGCTCGGAGGCACGAGGGCGATCGCGCTCCAGCACCGCACGGCGTCCCATCACGCCCGGGTCGTCGCGGCACTCGCCGGGGCCGCGCTCGTCGTGGCGGTCGTGGTCGTGGGCGCCATCGACCTGCTCGTCTGGAATCCGCTCGCCAAGGTGCCCGGCAGGGAGCTGTCGGCCATCTACGCGTCGATGGAGGCGGACGACGGCTTCTCCTTCGCCACCAGCGCGATCGCGGTGGCACTGTGGGCGGGCATCTGGGCGGGTCTCGCCCTCGTCGCGCTCGTGATGGCGAGTCGCCGCCGCGCTGCGGCCTTCACGCCTCGACGCGTCGCCATCGTCATGCTCGCGCTCGTGGGCGGCGCGATCTTCTTCCGCTTCTTCGCCGGCTTCGGGATCGGCATGTCGATCGCCGACACCTTCGTCACCAGCGGAGGCGACGCCTCCGTCGTCTCGGCGGCTCTCCCCTATGTGGGGCAGTTGGCCCTCGCCGGCGCCGCGATCGCCTTCGGCTGGGCTCCCCGGGCAGCGGGCTCCCGAGCGGCAGTCTCCGGTGCCGGGGCCCCGAGGGACTACCCGAACAGCGCGCCGGGGTCGTCGGCGAACTCCACCTCGGGGTAGGCGGGGGAATCCGTGCCGAAGTCGCCGCTGTCGTCGCCGTGCAGGTGCTTCTCGAAGAACCACGAGGCCTGCGTGCGGGTGATGTCGACGTTGTGGGCGGGGTCCATCCCTCCCGCGAAGAGCGCCGGCGAGACGAGGGCGAGATCGGTGAAGCTCTGGTGGATGAAGCCGTCGATCACGGCCGCGTCGAGCTCGGCGGTCGAGGTGCCGAGCGTGGCCCTGAGGTCGGCGTCGAGCTCCGGGGTGTAGCCGGCCGCGACATCCTTCGTGCGGAACGCCTCCGCCGTGGCCTCGCTCGCGAGGTACGCGAACGGCTTCGTGAGGCCCGTCGACGTCACCGACCCCCAGAACCCGCCCTCGAGGCTCAGCCCCACGTCGATCCGCTCGTCGACCGAGAGCGCCTGCACGGCCGTGGCCCCACCGAAGGAGTGCCCGGCGATGCCCACCGACTCGAGGTCGAGGCGGCCCTGCAGCAGCCCTGTGGGGTCGTCGTCGTTCAGGGCCGTGAGTCGGTCGAGCACGAACGAGGCGTCGGCCACGCGGATGCCGACCTCGGAGACGTTATAGGCGTACTCCTCCTCGGTGGTGCTCCCCGTGTCGGTGATGTCGTCGACGGCGGCCGCGGTGCTCCCATCCGGGAACTCCACCTCGCCCGAGGTGTACGGGTGGTCGATGCCCACCACCACGAACCCGCGGCTCACGAGCTCCTCGACCATGGCCATGCTCTGGAACCGCGTCGACAGCACTCCGGGGGAGAAGAGGATGACGGGGTAGGCGTCGGCCTCCGAGGCGACCTCGGCCCCGCTCACGACGTGGGTCGACACGAGTTCCGCGTGGGTCAACAGGGCGTCGGGCAGCCCGAACACCGAGCTCACCGCCGCGCCGAGCTGGCTCGGGTAGGGCTGAGGGGTCAGCCCCTCGGCGTCGTCGGGGTCGACCGGGTACCAGACGGTGGTCATCACGCGGCGGGTGTCGTCGGGGTCGGCGGTGTGCGTCTCGGGGCGGTCGGGGTCGTCGAACTCGAGGTCGACCGAGCCGATCGCGTAATCGCCGGTGGGGGTGGGCATGGTCCAGACGGGGAGGACGACGGCGGCGACGGCGGATGCGGCGAGCAGCCCGACGGCGAGCACACCGCGACCCTCGCCGTGCTCACCTTCCGCCGGTCGACGGCGGGTGCTCGAGGTCAGGCCCAGAGGCGCGCGGCGCTCCAGGCGCCCGAGGTGCGTTCGTAGCGCAGCCGGGTGTGGTTGCGGTCGGGCGAGCCCTGCCAGAACTCGATCGAGGTCGGCACGATCCGCCACACCGACCACTGCGGCGAGACCAGGCCCGGAGTGCGCTCGACCTCGTGCAGGGCCTCCGAGATCGAGCGCTCCGGATCGTCGTCAGGAGCCATGACGGAGCTCTGCCTGCCGGTCAGCGCGATCGCCTTCGCCCTGGGGTGGCGGGCCGCGAAATCGCGCGCCGAGTCCTCCGCGGAGGCGCGGTGGGCGGTGCCCCTGATCCGCACCGCGCGAGCCAGCGGCACCCAGTGGAACGACAGGGCGCACGCCGCATTGCCGTCGAGCTGCCTGCTCTTCGAGGACTCGTCGCCCGACGCGATCTCGAAGCCGCCGTCGGCCGTGACGTCCTTGAGCACGAGCACCCGCGCATCCGGAGCCCCCGCCGCATCGACGGTCGACAGCGTCGCCGCATGCGGTTCGACCACGCCCGAGCCGATCGCCTCGCGGAGCCAGGTGATGAAGAGCTCGGTGGGATCGGCCGGCGCCGCGTGCACCTCGAACGGCGGGGCGGTGCCGGTGATCGAGGGCAGGGGTCGCAGTTCGTCGCGCAGGGTCATCGTCGTCTGTTCCGACTACTACTTCGGGGGCTGCTGCGCGTCAGCGTCGGGGTCTGGGTTGTTCGTGCCGGCGGCCTCGAGCTCGCGGAGGCGCTTCACCGCCGACCACGGGTAGAAGGCGATCCACGCGATCGAGGCGATGGAGGCTCCCATGATCATCGCTGCGATATCCATGCCTCCGACCCTAGCCAGCGCCCGCCGCCTCCACATCCGTCGCCCGACGGAGATCCTCGGCGAGCATCACGATGATGCCACTCGGCCCCCGGATGTACGCGAGCCTGTAGACGTCCTGGTAGGTGGCGACACCTCGCAGCGGATGGCAGCCGTGCCGCGCGGCAATGGCGAGGGCCCGTTCCTGCCAATCGCCCCCCAAAGGAGGGGCCCATTTCCCTCTCGGCCGCCGAGGGTGCAACGGTGCACACAAGTGGGTTCTCCTCGGCTCTTAGGCCGTGGCTCGCGTGCAGACCATCGTCCCCTGCCTGTGCCCTCTCTTCGGCATCTCGAGGACAGACAGGCCCACTCGTGGGCGCACTCGAGGGCTCACACCATGGACGACGCGATCACCGATGCACCCCTCACGTATGCGCCCTCGACCGACAGCGCCACAGACGCTGTCAGCGCCGTCGAAGCCGCAGAAGCGGTCATCCTCGGATCGAGAGCGGTCCTCGGCATCGTCGCGCGATCCACCGAGGAGGCCCTCTCGAGGGTGACCCTCCTGGAGCTGCGCATGCTCGTGGTGCTCACCACCGCGGCCGGGCCGACGGGCGGGGTCGCCGGAGGTATCCGCAACGGAGAGCTCGCCAGACGCCTGCGCACCACGCCGGATCGTATCGTCGACGCGGTCGAGTCCCTCCAACCGGCGCACCTCGTGGTCGCCGGCGAGCCCGCGGCCGACTGGGAGTCGCAGTGCGTGCGCATCACCCCTTTCGGTCGGGCGATCGTCGACGGGGCCGCCACCCGCCGCCGCTCCGAGCTCGGCACTCTGCTCTCCAGCCTCCCTGCCGACCAGCTGCGACTGCTCAGGGATGCCTTCACCGTCTTCGCCGATGCGGCAGGCGAGCCGGAGTCGGAGGACCTCCTCATCCTGGGCCTCTAGCACCCCCATCCGGGGGCGGGGTTGTCAAGCCCCGTGGGCGCGCGGCCGGAGCTTCGTAGGGTGCTGAGCAGGGGCACGAGATGCCGTGGAGCCGCCATCGGTGTCGACATCTCACCGCCCTTCCCTGCTCAGTCGTTGGAGGCCGCCCATGTTCGCGAAGACGATCGCCCGCATCCTCGGGATCGTCGTGGCCGTGCTGGCGGTGGTCGGGCTGTTCGTCGAGGGCAGGCACCTCGCCGGTTTCGCGAACGTCGACCTCCCGCTCGACATCTCCCGCATCGTGATCGCCGCCGCCCTGCTGTGGGTCGGCTTCGGGCGGATCGGGCGGGGCGCGCTCGCCGCTGTTCTCGCGCTCGTCGGCATCGTGTACGTGCTGATGGGGGTGGTGGCGCTCATCGACAGGGAGCTGCTGGGTGTGCTCCCGACCGGCTTCACGGGCGTCGATGTCGTCTTCCACATCCTCGCCGGGTTCCTCGCCCTGATCGCGGCCTTCACGCTGCGCCGCGAGGTCGACACCCGCGCACCCAGCGGACTGCCCACCCGCTCGTGAGCGCCGACCGCACCCCCGACGTCGATCCCGCGGATCAGGCCGAGCAGGTGGCAGCGCCCGCCGACGACGCCCAGAACCACATCGACGTGGATGCTGCCGGCCGCCAGGCCGAGATCGCCAACCGCATCCCTCACCCCGAGCCGGGCGACGCCCACTCCGTGACCCCGTCACGCAGCGACCCACCCTCCGACTGACGGCAGCCCCGCCCCACCCTCCACCAGTACCCCGGTACTGGTGCGCCGAATCACCGTGGACTCCCGTCCGATGCGCTCCCCTCGCAGCCGCCCGTAGCGTGCTCGGCAGAGACAGGGAGGCTGCACATGATCAGAGCAGACGCGCTCACCAAGCGCTACACGAAGAAGGTCGCCGTCGACGCCATCGACTTCACCGTCGAACCGGGCAGGGTCACCGGATTCCTCGGACCGAACGGCGCAGGCAAGTCCACGACGATGAGGATGATCGTGGGTCTCGACAGGCCCACCGGCGGCGCCGTCACGGTGAACGGCCGACCCTACGCCGAGCACCCCGCGCCCCTCCGCGAGGTCGGCACTCTGCTCGATGCGAAGGCCGCGCACCGGGGCCGCACGGCCCACAAGCACCTGCAGTGGATCGCCGCCACGCACGGCATAGGCGCGAGCCGGGTGCGCGAGGTGATCGGCATGGCCGGCCTCGACTCCGTGGCGGGCAAGCGCGTGGGCGGCTTCTCGCTCGGCATGGGCCAGCGGCTGGGCATCGCTGCGGCCCTCCTCGGAGACCCGGCCACCGTCATCCTCGACGAACCGGTCAACGGGCTCGACCCCGAGGGGGTGCTGTGGGTGCGCACCCTGCTGCGTCGCCTCGCCGCGGAGGGGCGCACGGTGCTGCTCTCCTCGCACCTCATGACCGAGATGGCGCAGACCGCCGACCACCTCATCGTGATCGGCCGCGGGCGCATCCTGGCCGACGGCCCCCTGCACGAGGTCATCGCGGGCGCCACGCGGTCCGTGGTGCGGGTGCGCACACCCGATGTCGCACGGCTCGCCTCAGCACTCGCCGCCTCCGGGGTGACGGTCGTCACGCAGCCGGATGGCGCGGTCGAGATCGAGGGGCTCACCGCGCAGCAGGTCGCGACCGCCGCCGCCGCGGCCGGTGCCGTGCTGCACGAGGTGGTGCCGCTCACCGGCAGCCTCGAAGACGCGTACCTCGCCCTGACCGCGGGCGACGTGGAGTACAGCTCGAGGGCCGGAGCCCGTCGATGAGCGCCCCCGCCCAGCCGCGCACGACCTTCGTGCAGGCCCCCGAGCGTCAGCGCTTCGCCCACATCCTGCATGCGGAACTTATCAAGCTCACGAGCCTGCGCTCGACCGTCCTTCTCATCGCCGCGATGATCGGCCTCGGCCTCGGGGTGAGCCTGCTCTACGCACTCACCGCCGAGCAGGGCGGCATCCCGGATGCGCCGTCGACGCCCTTCCTGCTCGACGCGGTCACCCTCGGCACCCTCATCTTCAGCCAGATCATCGCGGGAGTGCTCGGTGTTCTCACGATCACCTCGGAGTACTCCTCCGGCACCATCCAGCCCACCCTCGCCGCGGTGCCCCGGCGGCCGCTCGCCCTCGCCGCGAAAGCGCTCGTGCTGTTCCCGCTCATGGTGCTCACGGCTCTCGTCACGCTCCTCGGATCGTGGGCCGTGACGTATCCGGTGTACGCCGAGCTCGGCATCCAGGTGGGGCTGGATGCTCCCGGGTTCGCGTTCGCCCTCGTGGGTGGAGCCGTCTATGTTGGGCTGTGCTCCGTGTTCGGGCTGGGTATCGGCACCCTGCTGCGCTCGGCGGCGGGAGGGTCTGTCGTGGTGATCTGCTCGACCCTGCTCGCCCCCATCCTCACGTCGGTGCTCCCCACCTCCGAGGTCGTGCGCACCATCCGGCTGTACCTCCTGTCGCACGCGGGCGACTCCATGGTGCGCCTCGGCGACCCCGCGCTGGGCTTCGCGGATGCGACGGAGCAGTACCTCAGCCCGGCCGGCGGCTGGATCACCGCCGTCGCGTGGGCGCTCGTGGCCCTCGCGGCAGGGGCCTCCGTGCTGCGCAGGAGGGATGCGTGAGCGGAGTCGCAGCGCTCGTGCGGCGACGGCCGTGGATCGCGGATGCCGTGGTGTTCGCGGGCTACGGCCTCGTCGTGGTGTGCCTGGCCCTGGTCTCGCTCGAGCCCCGGTTCGGCACCCCCTGGTGGGCGCCGACGCTCCTCGGCGTGGCGGGTCTCGCGCTGCTCGCCCTCCGGGTGCGGTGGCCGCTGCCCGCCCTCGCCGGCGCGATCGTGGTGGCCGTGCTCTCGCTCGCGGTCGGCACGGGGGCGGAGTGCCTGCTCGTGCTCATCACGCTGTACGGGGTGGGCCTCCGTCGCCCCGCGCACGTCGCGTGGGTGTGCACCGGTGTCGCGATCGCGAGCGGAGCCCTGGGCGCCTGGGTCTTCACCACCCGCCTGGCATCCGGCCCGTCGCTCTGGGGGTCGCCGCCCGTCACGCCTCGGGATGCGGCGGTCGACTGGGCGCTCAGCTTCGCCGCGGTCGTCGTGCTCCTGCTCCTCGCCTCTCTGCTCGGCACGACAGCGGGTGGGCGTCGGCGCCGCGTGGCCGCGCTCGAGGAGCGGGCGGAGCAGCTCGCTCGCGAACGGGACCAGCAGGCCGAGATCGCGAGCGCGCGCGAGCGCGAGCGCATCGCGCGCGAGATGCACGACGTGATCGCGCACAGCCTGTCGGTCATGATCGCGATGGCGGATGGCGCCCACGCGGCGGCGGAGGAGCGGCCCGACGAGGCGAAGATCGCGATCGGCCGCGTGGCGGAGACGGGCAGGCGCACCCTCGGCGAGGTGCGTCGGCTGCTCGGATCGGTGCGGGGAGACGACCCCGCCGGCGAGAACCCGACCCCGGCGAACCCGACCGCAGAGAGTCCGACCGCAGGGAGTCCCCCCGCGCATCCGTTCCAATCGCCGCAGCCCGACGCCACGCGACTGCCCGCGCTCGTCGAGGAGTTCAGCCGGGCCGGTCTCCCGATCCGGTTCACCGTGAGCGGCCCGCCCTCCACCGACCCGGCGATCGGCCTCACGGTCTACCGCATCGTGCAGGAGTCGCTCACCAACGTGCTCCGTCACGCTCGGGGTGTGCGCGACGTGGAGGTCACCGTGGCGTGGATCGACGGCGACGTGACCATCCTCGTGCGGGACCACTCCGCGACCCCGGGTTCGCCTCGGGATGCCGGCCGTGGCATCCTCGGAATGAACGAGCGGGTGGCCCTCTTCGGCGGCACGGTCGAGGTCGGCCCGGTGGAGGTCGGCCCGGTCGAGGGCAGCGCAGTGGAGGTCGGCCCGCAGGGCGGTGGCGGATGGCGGGTCTCCGCACGCCTGCCGTGGGAGGAGGAGCGACGATGAGCGACAGCATCCGGGTGCTCCTCGTCGACGACCAGGAGCTCGTGCGCTACGGCCTCCGCCTGGTGCTCGAGGCCGCCCCCGGTCTCCTCGTCGTGGGCGAGGCGGCCGACGGAGCGCAGGCGATCGGGGCCGCCGAGAGGCTCCGACCCGATGTCGTGCTCATGGATGTGCGCATGCCCGGCATCGGCGGCATCGAGGCGACCAGGCGCATCGCGGGCCTCGTGCCCGATGCGCGCGTGCTCGTGCTCACCACCTACGACCTCGACGAGGTGGCCTTCGCGGCTCTCGACGCGGGGGCGGCGGGCTTCCTGCTCAAGAACACGCGCCCCGAGGAGCTCGTGGCGGCCATCCGCGCCGTCGGCTCCGGTGACGCGGTGGTCTCTCCGCGCATCACGGCGAAGCTCATCGAGATCGCCGCCCCGCACCTCGTGGAGCGGCAGCAGGCAGACGTCGAGGATGCGCTCTCCGAGCTCTCGCCGCGGGAGCGGGAGATCTTCGTGCTGATCGGTCGAGGGGAGACGAACGGCGAGATCGCCGCGGCCCTCCACCTGAGCGAGTCGACCGTCAAGGCTCACGTGGGCCGGGTGCTCGCCAAGCTCGAGCTCCGCAACCGGGTGCAGGCGGTCATCCGCGCCTACGAGCTCGGCCTCGTCACCCCCTGACCCGCACGCCGACCCGAGCCCGCGCGTCGGGGTTTCGCTGCGCGCGGGGTAGTGGAGGCTCATAGGAAGCACATCGGATCGGCATAGGGCGCGTATAGATGGGCTTCCTAGCGTCGAGGTCATGACGAAGACAGACAGCTCCCCGCCCCTTTCTCCCCGCCGCGAAGTCCGCAGGCGCGCGACCTGGATCACCTCGGTGTTCCTCGTGAGCGGGCTGGCCCTGGCCGGATGCGCGGCAGGCACCTCGGGCGCCACCGGCACCGGCACCGGCACCGCCTCGACCTCCTCCTCGAGTGCGGCGACGACCTCCGACAGCTCGACCACCACGACATCGAGCACCGACGCCACGACCACCGCCCAGACCATCACCGACACCGCGGCCGCCGCCGAGGCGTTCCTCGCCACCCTCTCGGACGAGCAGCGCGAGGCGGTGCTCTACGACTACGACGACGAGACCAAGACCACCTCCTGGTCGAACTTCCCCGTGACCTTCGTGGAGCGCGCCGGCCTCAACCTGACCGACCTCACCGACGAGCAGAAGACCGCAGCCCTGGCCGTGCTCGAATCGCTCCTCAGCGACGACGCCTACGCCACCGTGGCGGGCATCATGGGCGGCGACGAGTACCTGCTCGAGAACAGCTCGAGCACCGAGGCATCCCTCGGCCAGTACTACATCGCCTTCTTCGGCGATCCCTCCGACACGAGCGCCTTCGAGGTGCAGTTCGGCGGCCACCACCTCGGCATCAACGCCACCCTCGACGGGTCGACGGAGGCGATCACCTTCGCTCCGACCCACCTCGGCGTGCAGCCGGCCGTCTACACCGCCGCCGACGGCACCGAGGTGCAGCCGTTCGACGGCATCTACACCGATGCGTTCGCCTTCTTCGACAGCCTCACCGCCGAGCAGCAGGCCACCCTCACCTCGGGTGACGTGAGCACGTGCGCGCCCGGCGACACCTGCGACTTCGCCACGGGCGACGGTCTCACCGGGGCCGACCTCACCGATGAGCAGAAGCAGCTGCTGCTCGACCTCATCGCGAACTGGTCGGGCATGGCCGACGAGGAGTCCGCGGCCACGGCCAGGGCCGAGATCGAGGCCACCCTCGACGACACCGTGATCGCCTGGTCGGGCGAGACCACCTACGACATGAGCACCGGCGACGGGATCAGCTTCTCGATCTCGGGCCCCAACGTCTACGTCTCCTTCCAGGCACAGCAGGGCTCAGCGGGCGCCGACGTCTCCGGCGTGAGCACCTCGGGATGGGGCCACGTGCACACCATCTACCGCGACCCCACCGACGACTACGCGAACAGCGTCACCCAGCAGCCCGCCTCCGGCATGGCAGGCGGAGGCGCGGGCGCCGACGGTGGGGCCGTTGGCGGCGCCCCGTCGGGCGGTTAGAGGGGCGCAGTGCCGAGCGACTGCTCGAGGAGCTGACGCAGGGTGCGGCGCTGCCCGGCCGTGAGCGCGAGCGTGTCGGGGAGCACCGCTGCCCGCACCTCGCCCTGCACGCGAGCCGCCAGGGCCTCGCCCTCCGCCGACAGGAACACCTCGACCGCGCGCCCGTCCGTGGCACTGCGGCCGCGCTGCACGAGTCCTCGGCGCTCGGCTCGCTCGACGAGCCCGGAGAGAGTCGACTTCTCCAGCCCGAGATGGGTGGCCAGCGGGCTCATCTGCGGGCGCCGCCCGCGCAGCACGCCGAGCAGCCGAAGCTGCGTGATCGACAGGTCGTTGTCGGCCGCGATGCGGTTCAGAACGCTCGTGATCGCGAACGCCGTCTGTGCCAATGCATCCACGAGCCGCAGCTGCTCGTCGTCATCCTCGTCGGTCATCGTCCGCCCTTGACATGGTTCGTAGTACGAATTAGATTGTTCGTATCACCAACTATACCCACCCGAGGAGTCCCATGCACGCCGCAGTCGTCACCCGTTTCGATGAGTCGCCCCGCTACCTGACCGTTCCCGAACCCGCGATCGAGCGAGACGACCAGATCGTCGTCGAGGTGCTCGCCTCGGCGCTGCATCCCCGTGTGCGCTCCCAGGCCGACGGTGCCCACTACACGGCAACGGGTGTTCTCCCTCTCGTACCCGGCGTCGACGGCATCGGCCGCGACGGCGACGGTGCGCTGCGCTACTTCGTAGTCGAGGAAGGCGCCATGGCCGAACGTGCCGTGATCGACCGCCGGGCGAGCGTGGTGCTCCCCGACGGCCTCGACCCCGTGACCCTGGCGGCCGCGATGAACCCGGCGATGTCGTCGTGGATCGCCCTGCGCCGGCGCATCGTCATGCCCGACCGCGCTCACGTGCTGATCCTCGGTGCCGCCGGGAACGCCGGTCGACTCGCCATCGGCATAGCGAGGCACCTCGGCGCGGCGCGCGTGAGCGCCGTCGCCCGGGACGCTTCGCGCTTCGCCGCGCTCACCTCCCTCGGTGCCGACGACGTGCTCCTGTTCGACGAGGTCGCCACGGCGGCTGCCGCCGACGTCGTGCTCGACTACGTCTGGGGTCCCCCCGCAGGCTCCGCCATGACGGATCTGGTCCGCGCACGCTCGGACCGTTCCCTGCCGCTCACCTGGGTGCAGATCGGTTCGATCGCCGGCCAGGAGGCGCCGATCCCCTCCTCAGCTCTCCGGTCCTCGTCGCTGCAGCTCGTGGGCAGTGGCCAGGGGTCGGTGAGCACGCGCGACATCATCGCGGAACTCCCCGCGCTCGCCGAGTTCGTCTCCTCGGGAGTCGACGTCACGGCGCGTGCCGTTCCGCTCCACGCAGTGGCCGAGACCTGGGCGGCCCCGCCCACCAGCGCAGACCGGATCGTGTTCGTCCCCTGAAGCCCGGGCCGGCGAGTCCGGCGGGTCCGGCGGGCCCCCGTCAGGTGGGGGCAGCAGGATTCCTCATCGACGACCCGGGCTCGTCCACGGCGCCGAAGGGCGGGCCGACCGTGCAGGTGGTCACGAGGCTGCGGAGCGGCTCGAGGCCCTGATCGGCCCAGTCCGCCTGGATGATGAGCTGGGTGATCGCGTCGCGCAGCCCGGGATCCGTGACATCCGACACCCCGGTGGCGTGCCCCGTGAGCTGGTGGGCCTTGAACTGGTCCTCATCGACGGAGAACTCGACATCGATGATGACCCTGTGGCGGTTCACCCGGCGCTGACGCGCTGCTCGGCCGGTTCGTCCATCACGTAGAGACCGGTGCCCGCGGAGCAGGAATCCGCCATCAGCTGCAGCCAGCCCCGGTTGAGATGCGGGGCGCGGTTGCCGAAGAACTGGAACCGGAGGTCGGTGCTGGGAGTGATCCAGAAGGTCTCCCGGCCGCTCCCCTGCTCCGCCGCGCGGGTGCAGGTGAACGAGATCCCCTGGCCTTTGCGCAGACAGCTGAGGATGACGATCTTCAGATGCGCGAGAGTCCGATCATCCAGCTGCACCGCCCAGCCGCTCGTCCCGATATGCAGGTACCCCATCATGACCACCTTTTCTCCTCTGAGAGGACAAGTCGGGGCTGGGACCTGAGACCTCTACCGCAGTAGCCCCCGTGGAGGCCGCAAGTAGTTCTGCCGACGACGCTACGGGATGCGAATGCTCCTGTCACGATCATGCTTTGGGGGTTGAAATCCGCGCGATCCTGTGAGAGGCGGCGGCATCCCGAGCCCGCTCTAGCGCGAGCGTCGCCCCGCAGCCGTGATGACCTCCTGGGCGACGTCGGAGAGCCGCCGACCACCCGTCCGCGCCCTGTCCCGCAGCAGGGTGAACGCCTCGTCCATCTGGATGTCCTCGGTCTGTGAGAGCACGCCCTTCGCCTGCTCGATGAGGATGCGACTGTCGAGCGCCCGCTGCAGCTGCTTCTGGGCGATGTCGGATTCGGTGATGGCGCGCTGCTGCAGGATGCCGATGGTCGCGACGTCGGCGAGCGCCCTGGCGATCACGGTGTCGGTCTCCCGCATCGGCCCCACGCGCTCGCTGAAGAGGTTGAGTGAGCCGATCGTCTCCTCGCGCAGGCGCATCGGGATGGCGTACATCGACTGGTATCCCACCGCGGCCGCCCCGGCGGCGAACGAGGGCCAGCGGTCGTGGGTCGACGCGATGTCGTCGACGACCACGATGGTGCCGGTCGAGTAGGCGTCGACGCACGGCCCCTCGTCGGCTCGCAGCTGCAGCAGGCTGATGAGGTGGCTGCGCTCGCTCGTGGAGGCGACCACCTCGAGCTCACCGGATGCGTCGGGCAGCAGGATGCCGGCATCCGCCGCCTCGAGGATGTGGGTGGTCTGCTCGACGAGGGTCTGCAGCACGTCGACGACGTCGTAGTCGGCCACGAGGGTGTCGGCGAGGTCGACGAACGTGGTGGCGAGCTGGGATTCGCGGGTCGGGGCCGTCATCCGTCTCTCCTGCCTTTCGGGTCTGGTGGGGTCGGGTCGGGTGTCATCAGGTCGGGTCTCATCAGGGCGGCTCACGGTCGCAGGGTGAGGCGACGTGCCGTGATGTCGGCGGCTGTCTCGCGCACAGAGCGTCCGGAGGCGTAGGCGTGGGCGCGGATGAGCAGGAGCGCGTCGGCGGGGGCGAGGTGCAGCTGGGCGAGCACCATGCCCGTGGCCTGGTGCACCTCGCGGCGGGAGAAGGGGCCGTCGGCGGAGGAGTCGTCGCCCCGGCGCGCGAGTGCGTGCCTCAGCACGTCGGCCGCCACCTGATCGGCCAGCGCGCCGGCATCGGCCACGGCGTCGGGCGTGAGCGTGTCCGTCCCCTCCGCGTAGAGATCGACCACACCGATCTGCAGATTACCGATCGCGAGAGGGAACGAGTAGATGGCGTGCACGTCGAGGTCGGCGATGGTGTGGGTGAAGACCGGCCACCTCGCGGGGGCGACGTCGCCGAGGTCGGGGATGAGCACGGGCGCCCTGGTGCGGTGGGCGTCCCAGCACGGTCCCTCGCCCGCGTCGATCTGCAGTTCGCTGATGCGGGCGGCCACGTCGTCGCTCGCACTGACGGTCTCGATGTCGAACGGAACACCCAGTGTCGACACGGCGGCACGCTCCACGTCGAGAGCCTCGACGAAGGGCGCGCCGTAGTCGGGGGGCGAAGCGGTGCGTTCCGACGTGATGGTGGCCTCGGGATCCGACGCGTGAGCGTCATCGGCGTGGGCAGCCGGGGTCCGGGACTGCGTGAATTTCCCTGACCATATCCAGGGGAAGGGGCCCTGGTGTAGACCCTTTCCTTTCCGCGCCGGATGATCTACGGTGAGCGCAAGCAGCCCTGGACCCGGTCGCCGCACCACACGAGCGGATCGAGTCCGTTGTGAGCAGTCATCCCGCCCCTCCGCTGTCCGTCTCGCTGTCGGCTGAGCTTCGCGCCTCGCCACCCGCGCCGCCGTCGGCTACTTCCGTCGAGTGGTGCGAACAGGAGCCGAGGCTCTGGGTCGCGCTCGTGGAGGGCGATGCGGTGGGCGCGGTGGAGTTCGAGCACGGTCACTTCGTGGCCCTTGGTCTCGACGGTCGCGAGATCACGAGCGCGAGCTCGCTGCCCGCGGCGAAGGCCGCCCTGGCAGACGCGGTGCTGGGCGAGACCGCCCAGCACCATCGCCCTGCCGCGGTGCCTCTGCCCTACCTCGTGGCCGTGGTCGGCACCGTGGCGCTGTCGGTCATGAGCATGACGCTCTTCTCGCTCGTCTAGCGGCAGGCCGCCGCGGGTTCACGCCCGCTTCACGCCTCGGGGATCTCACGGCTGAAGGTCTCGAGGGTCACCTGCTCGGGCGTGGGCCCGCCGCGCACCCCGGTGTCGAGGGCGTCGATCCGCGCCATCTCCTCGGCGGTGAGCTCGAAGTCGAACACGTCGAAGTTCTCGGCGATCCGGGCGGGCTTGACCGACTTGGGGATGACGGAGCGGCCGTGCTGGATGCCCCAGCGCAGCATGACCTGCGCCGGCGACTTGCCGTGGGCCGTCGCGATCTCCGTGATGACGGCATCCTCGAGGGTGCTCGTGTGACCGCTGTCACGGTAGAAGGTGATGCCGCCGATGGGCGACCAGGCCTGGTTGAGGATGCCGTGCTCGGTGTCGAACGCGAGCAGCTCCTTCTGCTGGAAGTACGGGTGCACCTCGATCTGGTTCACGGCGGGCACGACGGTCGCCGATTCCAGCAGCGTCGTGAGGTGCTCGGGCATGAAGTTGCTCACGCCGATCGAGCGCACCTTGCCGGCGGCGTAGAGCTCCTCGAGCGCCCGGTAGGCCTCGAGGGTGCGGTCGAAGGCGCTCGGGAGGGCCTGGTGCAGGATGAGCAGGTCGAGCTGCTCGACCCCGAGCTTGCCGGTTGACTTCTCGAAGGCGTGCAGCGTCTCGTCGTAGCCGAAGTCGTTGATCCACACCTTCGTCTCGATGAACACCTCCTCGCGCGGGATGCCCGAGGCGGCGATCGCCTGCCCCACCTCGCGTTCGTTGCCATAGGCGGCGGCGGTGTCGATGTGGCGGTAGCCCACGCGCAGGGCCTCCGCCACGGCATCCGTGGTCTCCTCGGGGGCGGACTGGAAGACGCCGAAGCCCACAGCGGGCAGCTCGACGCCGTTGTTCAGAGTCAGATTCGCAACAGTCATGCCCTCGACGCTACGCCGCTCCCACCCCCGCAGGGAGGCCCCACCAGAACCCGGGTAGAGCTCGCGGCTCAGGCGCGGTCGTGAAGGGTGATGTGGTACCCAGCGGGGTCGGCGAACGTGAAGGTGCGCCCGAACCATATGTCAGAATACTGACATGAGTCAAGACGGCATCGACCTCACGACCTCGCTCGGCTACCTGCTGAAGGAGGCGTCGAGCGCCCTCCGCGCGTCGATGGAGGCGGTGCTGCGGCCGCTCGGCATGACCATCACGCACTACTCGTGCCTCGAGCTCCTCGCCCAGCGCCCCGGTCTCTCGAACTCCGAACTCGCGCGAGGTGCCTTCGTGACGCGGCAGTCGATGAACGTGCTGCTGCAGACCCTGGAGCGCGACGGCTACGTCACGAGGCCCGCGGAGGCGCGGGTGGGCAAGGTGCTCCCGACGCAGCTCACACCCCTCGGCCGCGAGAGCCTCGAGAAGGCCACCGCCGCCGTGCGATCCGTCGAGGTCACCATGCTGAGCTCCCTGACGCCGGAGGAGCAGTCCGCCGCGTTCACATCGCTCCGCAGCATGATCCGCTCCCTGCGCGAGGGAACCCCGTGAGGTCGCGACCGCCTGCGCTCTACATCGAGACGCTCATCCGCGCCGATCTCGAGACCGTCTGGCGATTCACCCAGGATCCGGCGCTGCATCCGCGGTGGGATGCGCGCTTCAGCGCGATCGTGCCGCTCGACACCGACGATCGCGGCCGCACGCGCTTCCGCTACGAGCGGGCCCTGCCGTTCCACCGCATCGCCGGCACCGGCGTCTCCCTGGGCGAGCGGATGCGGCCCGACGGCACGAGGACCTCGGCGCTCTCGTTCGCCACCGACGATCGCCTCTCGCCGCTGCGCAGCGGCCGGGGCTACTGGCGCTACGTCCCGACTCCCGACGGCGTGCGGTTCATCACCGGCTACGACTACGAGCCGGGCTTCGGCCGGCCGCTCGACGTCGTCGTGCGCCCGATCGTGCGCTGGATGACGGCGTGGAGCTTCGATCGCCTGCGCCTCTGGGCCGAGACGGGCACGCCGCCGCAGCGGGGACCGCGCTCCCTGCTCGAGGTGCTCGCCTGGTGGAGAGCGGATCGGCCGCGCGCGAGCCGCTGCATCACCCGCCCGCCGCGCGGGGGCGCGATGGCGGACGCCCCGACGACACTTCAGGAGCTGCCATGACCCGCTCGATGTTCCGCACCGCCCTGGGCGAGGAGCGCTTCGCCCGGCTGCACCCGATGCTGCAGCGCCGCTTCGGGGTCTCGCTCGAGGCGGGGTACGCATGCGTGGGGCGCGGCACGATGGTGAGCATCCGGCGCGGGCCGTGGTGGACGGTGCCGTTCCTCCTGATCGGGCGGCTGAGGCACATCCTGGTCGCCGACACCGGCACGCAGGTGCCGTTCACCATCGAGAACTACCCGTATCGCGACCCCTTCGGCCGCGAGACGGTCACGTTCGTGCGGGAGTACCGGGTGCGCCGCACGCCGGCGCGCTTCGACGCGACGATGGTGCTGGACGAGAGTCGGGGTGTGGTGGTCGACTACCTCGGCACGCACCAGCACCTCGCGGTGGATCTCGATCTCGACGTGGACGAGAGCGGCGGACTCGTGCTGCGCTCGACCGAGCAGCGCTTCTACGAGGGGCCGTTCGGCTTCCGCTTCCCGATGGTGTTCTCCGGAACGGCCGAGCTGCACGAGCGCTTCGACGAGGAGCGGCAGGCGTTCCACGTGCGGCTCGAGGTGCGCAACCGCCTGCTCGGGTTCCTGTTCGGGTACGAGGGCTGGTTCACGTGCGAGTTCCCGCCGGCCACCGGAGCGCCCTCACGGCTCAAGCCGATCCGCCACGAGCGCCGCCTCTGACGGAGACGCTGCTCAGCCCTCGCGGAGGGTGCGGAGCCCCCTGTCGATGAAGTCGATCATCCAGGCGAAGCTCTCGTCGATGTCGGTCGTCATCTGGAACCCCTCTGCGGCCTCGAGGGTGCTGAACCCGTGCAGGCTGCTGCGCAGCAGGCGCAGGGCGTGCACCTCGTCGCCGGCCTCGAGCCGGTAGCCGCGCAGGGCGGCCGCGAGCGAGCCGAGGGTCCTCTCCACGGCCGGCGCGAGGGGATCGACGGCGTCGGCGGGGCGCGCGCCGGTGGTGGCCGCGTACCGCCCGGGGTGCTCACCCACGTAGGTGCGCAGAGCGAGCGCCGCGGCGGAGAGCGCTTCTTCTCCCGCCCGGCCCTGGGTGGCGTCGCGCACCGCGTCTCCCACCTCGGTCGCGCCGAGCACGGCGATGCGGTGCGTGAGGCCGGCGAGGCCGTCGACGTGCTTGTAGAGCGAGGGGGCCTTCACCCCGAGGCGCCCGGCCACCACGCTCATGCTGAGCTGGTCGAGGCCGATCTCGTCGGCGAGCGCGGCGCCCGCCTCGGTGACGGCGGCCGCGTCGAGCCCTGCTCTAGGCATTGTCGGCACGCGCGACAGGGGCGAGGGTCTTGCCGAGGAACGGCAGGAGCAGCGACAGGAGCGCATCCGGGGTCTCGGTGTGGGGGTAGTGGCCTGCGCCGTCGATCACGGCGAGCTCGCCGAGCCCGGTGGGGAGATCGGCGACGATGCGCTCGCCCTCGGCCCGCGGGTCGGCCCAGTCGGGATCGGCGCTGCCCTCGACGATGAGCACGGGGCAGGCCACGTTGGCCAGCTGGGCGCCGGCGTCGACGGGCGTGGTCTTCGTCATGGCGTGCAGCACCCGCTTGTGCTCGGGGCGGCTCAGGGAGGTCTCGATGCGTGCGCGCTCGCTGCTCCAGTCGGCCGGCTTGGCGGGCATCGCGAGCTCGAGGTAGGCCAGCCAGGCCTTGAGGCTGCCGGTCATCATGACCTTCACGAGCTCGACGGTGCCGGCGCGGTGCGCCTTGTTGCGCAGCAGGCCGCCCAGATCGGTGGACTGCTTGCGGGTGAACGGCGCGAGCTCGACGAGCCCGGCGACCAGCTCGGGCGCGGATGCTGCGGCGATGGTGGCCGCGCCGCCGCTGATGGACTGGCCCACGATCACGGCGGGGCCGCCGAGGTGGCGCACGAGGGCCACGAGGTCGCCGGCGATGTCGGTGCGGCTGTAGCCCGTCCAGTCGGTGCTCGAGTCGCCGCAGCCGCGGAGGTCGACGTTGGCCACTCGGTAGCCCGCGGCCACGAGGGCGGGGACGATGAAGCGGTAGGAGTGCCTGCTGTCACCCATGCCGTGGGCGAGCACCACGAGGGGCCCCTCCCCGACGAGGTCGTAGGCGATGGTTCCGTCGTCGAGGGTCAGGTACTCGGTCATGTCGTCCTCCAGGTGGGTGATGTTCATTGCTGTGTCGGTGTCGGTGTCGGTGTCGGTGCCGGCGTGAATCGGGGTCTATGCGGCGGGGATGAGCGTGGTGCGGCGGGCGGCGCGGGTTTCGACGCGGGTCTTGAGGGAGAGGTTGAAGGCGGCGTAGCCGCCCTCGTTGTGGTTCTTGGCGAAGAGGCCCTCGAAGGGCTTGGTGAGTGCGCCGGAGAAGGTCTCGGTGTTGGTGAGGCGGGTGGTGCCGTCGGCGAGGCGCTCGAGGGTGAAGGTGTGTGCTCCGAGGAAGAAGCCCGCGGTGGCGATCTTCGCCGACCACTGCAGCTCGCGGCTCTCGGTGACCGAGGTGACGGTCGAGGTGAACCAGAAGCCGGGCATGCGCATCTTGAGCTTGGTGCCGAGCTGCGGTGCGCCGTCGATGCGGGAGAAGTTGCTCCACTCGCCGTAGGTGGAGAAGTCGGCGAGAACCGCCCAGACCTCGTCGGGAGTGGCGTCGATGTCGATCGTGGTGGTGAAGACGATGCTCATGATCATTCCGTTTCTGTGGGGCAGCGGTGGAGCTGCGGTTGATATGGCTAGTCTCCATTGCCGTGAAGCTAATGTCAATAGCCAACCCAGAACAAAGCTATTGACTCTAGCCGGATGGGCGGGCAGGCTTAGCCGCATGGACACAACGAACAGCCGGCCCCGTGCCTAGGGCGGGACTGACCCGAGACCGCGTGGCGGACGAGGCGGCCGCGATGGCCGACGAGGTCGGTCTCAGCAAGCTCACCCTCGCCGCGCTGGCCGAGCGACTCGGCGTCAAGCAGCCCTCCCTCTACAAGCACATCGATTCGATGGCGGGCCTGCACCGCGACATTGCCGTGCAGGCCAAGCGCGACCTCGGCGAGGTGCTCGCCCGTGCCTCCGTGGGCCGCTCCGGAGCGGAGGCCATCTCCGCCATGTCGCACGCCTACCGCGACTGGGCGCGCACGCACCCCGCCCGCTACGAGGCCTCCAACCTCATGCCGGCCCCTGGCGACGTCGAGGACGCGGCCGTCTCGATGGCCGCCATCCAGGTGATCGCCGACGTGCTCCTGGCCTACCGCCTCGAGGGCGACGACGCCGTCGACGCCATCCGCGCGTTCCGCTCCACCCTGCACGGCTTCGTCTCGTACGAGATGTCGGGGGCGTTCCAGTGGAGCGCCGACGTGGATCGGAGCTTCGATCGCCTCGTCGACGGATTCACCGTGACCCTCGGCCAATGGGCCGATGCCGCAGCGTCCCATCCGACGCCCTAGGCCACACCCAGCCCGCTAGTCCCACCTCACCGAGCACCACCTCACCGCTCACCACGACTGAATCGGAGACCACCATGAACGCGAACGACCTCATCACCCAGTGGATCGCCCTCTGGAACGGCGACATCCCGGTCGCCGACCAGATAATCTCGGACGACAACCGCGTGCACGCCGCCATGTTCGACGGCGGCGACGGCAGTGCGGCAGGCGGCGTCTCCGGCATGAAGGATCTCGTGACGCAGATGCGATCCCTCATGTCCGACCTCGTCTTCTCCGTCGAGGTCGGCCCCCTCATCGACGGCGACCACGTGGTGGTGCGCTGGGTAGCCACCGGCCACTACGGCGGCGGCGTGCCCGGTGCGGGCGCGGCCGTGGGCACCGAGGTGACGTTCCACGGCACCGACATCCTGCGAGTGGAGAACGACAAGGTTGTGGAGTACTGGCTGAACGCCGACACGCTCGACCTCATGACCCAGCTCCAGGTCGGCGCCGGCTGATCCCACTTGCCTGGCGGGTCTACTCCTCCTCGAGGATGTACGTCCCCGAGGCGTCGAGGAAGAGACCCGTCTGCCCCGGCAGCGCCCGCCGCACGAACTCCGCGACCCAGGGGAAGCGTCGCACGAACGAGTCGACCGACCAGATCTCGTGGTTGGCCGGCTCGTCCATGTACTCCTCGGACTCCAGGCCGGTCACCGACTGCAGCTCGCTGCCGGTGAAGGTGACCCACCTGGGCGGATGCTCGGCGTGCAGCTTCGTCACGAACACCGGCGCGTTGCCCGGGAGGCCGGCGGGCTCGACGGTGTCGCTCCTCGTGACGTCGAGCAGGGCGTCGGGGGATCCCGCCGCAGCGACCAGTGCCTCCCAGCCGTTCGCCGAGGCGAACGACGCCTCCGCATCCGTGAGCAGTCGAAGGGTGCGCACGTGCCCGAGCAGAGCACCCTCTGACGACCGCACCTCGTCGAACGCCGCACCCCAGCGCGAGGGCGTCACCAGGATCGCCGAGATGCTGGTGCCCGTGAGGAACGGCTCGCTGTTGCGCCAGGGTGTTCCGACGGGAGGAACTCTCCGATTGGCCGCGATGTCGTCGCAGGCGATCTGGAAGGCGATCCGCCCTGCGCCCTCCTGGCCGTCGAGCACCTCCACGGCGAACTCGACGCGCTCACCGGAGTCGACCGGCATTCGCGACGCTCCCAAGGTCATCAACGTGATCGGACCCTCCGGCGGACGCTTCACGGCCACGAGGACCGCACCACCGATGCGATCGGACTGCACGGCCGGGTCCACGCCCAGCGAATCGAAGACGTGCTCGGCGAACTCGGAACCCTCGGTCATCGCCCCAGTATCGCCCACGCCCATCCCGCTCGCCACGGTAGCGTTACGGGCACGATCGAACCGAGAGGAGTCGTTCAGATGGATGACGCTGCGCCAGACGACACGCACCCGCTCGACCCCAGCCCGGCGGTGCTCGCCGAACTGGACAGGCTGAACGCCGCCTGCCAAGCCGCGCCGGCCGACATCCCTCCCCAGATCGCGCTCTGGACGGCGGTGGCTGCCCTCGACCGCTGGGTGTTCATCAATCGGGGCACGGCCGAGGCGCCTCGCCCCTACGCGATCGCGGCCGACGAGGGGCACATGCTGTGCATCTACAGCAGTGCGACCCGAGCAGCGGCCACAGCTCGCTCCAGTGGCTTCGTCGCTGCGGATGAGGCCGCGGCGCTCTTCAGCGTGCCGCTGCCCGCAGCGCTCGACTGGGTGCTGTCGTTCGGCGAGCGCGGTGTCGTCGGAGTGGTCATCGACTACCCCGAGCTCGGAGCCTGGTCGCCGCTGCGCAACCTGGCGCGGTTCGCCCCACCGCGCGAGCACTAGGCGTGTCAGCATGGGGGTATGGATGCTCGACTGCACATCACGGGTGACGGCGAGGCGGATGCGCTGCTCTCACGCGATCCCTTCGCCCTGCTCGTGGGAATGCTCCTGGATCAGCAGATAGCCATGGAGACGGCCTTCGAGGGCCCCAAGAAGATCAGCGATCGGATCGCCGCCGGCCAAGCGGGGAAAGCGGCGAAGGGCGCGAACGGCAAGCCGGGCTTCGACGCCGAGACTCTCGCCGCCTACGACCCCGACGCGCTCGTGGAGCTCTTCCGAGAGACGCCCGCCGTGCACCGCTACCCCGGCAGCATGGCCGGCCGTGTGCAGGCGCTCGCCGCGGCCCTCGTGGAGGACTGGAACGGCGATGCCACCGAGCTCTGGACCCGCGACGACCCCGACGGCAAGACTCTGCTCAAACGGCTCGAGTCGCTGCCTGGCTTCGGCGCGCAGAAGGCCCGCATCTTCGTGGCCCTGCTCGGCAAGCAGTACGGCGTGACGCCGAGCGGATGGCGCGAGGCCGCGGGCCCCTACGGCGAGGAGGGCTCGTACCGCTCGGTCGCCGACATCGTCGATCCCGACTCGCTCACACGTGTGAGGGAGACGAAGCGCGCCGCGAAGGCCGCCGCGAAGGCCGCGAAGAGCTAGCCCGCACGGCGTGCGCGGGCCGCGCATCCGCATCCGCATCAGGCCGCGCACCCGTCACCGAGCCTGAGCTCGCATCCGCACGCCCACGCGCCCGCGTCACTCCGAACCACCGCAGCGTCACCCCGCACAGCGGCCCCACGAACAGCGCGAACGCCACCGTGCCGAGCCCCACGTTGCCGCCGAGCAGCCACCCCGCGGCCAGCACCGTGCCCTCCACGGCCGTGCGCCCGATCCAGATCGGCCACCCCAACCGCGAGTGCAGCCCCGTCATGAGCCCGTCGCGCGGCCCCGGCCCCATGGCCGCCCCGATGTAGATGCCGCTCGCCACCGCGAGCAGCAGCAGCCCGATCGTGAAGTACAGCACGGTCACCACCACCGCCCACACCCCCGTGGCCCCGAACCACGAAGGGGCGGGGAACAGCCACAGCCCCAGTTCGATGAAAGGCCCCACGAGCAGCACGTTCATGAGCGTGCCGAGCCCCGGCCGCTGCCGCAGCGGAATCCACAGCAGCAGCACGGCGGCCCCGATGAGCACGGTCAGCACGCCGAGGCCTAGGCCCGTGACGGCCGCGATCCCCTGGGCGAACACCATCCACGGGCTCACCCCGATGGTGGCGTGCACCATGAGCCCCTCGGCGAGGCCGTAGAGGAGGAGCCCCGCCAGCAGGCGGAGGAAGCGCAGAACGAAGGAGGAGGACACAAGAGAGATCCAATTCCAGAATTGGCTGGATAACAAGAAGCCAATGTCAGTAGGGTGGATGCATGGTTGACGTCCGCATCGGCACTCGCGCCTTCATCGCCCTGCTCGGAGACTGGCGCGGATCCTCCTCCGGCCCCTCCTATCTGGCCCTCTTCGACCGCATCCGCCTGCTCGTGCTCGACGGCCGCATCGCCACCGACACTCGCCTGCCGGCCGAGCGCGACCTCGCGCAGGGCCTCGGCGTGAGCCGCACCATGGTGTCGGCCGCCTACCGCGAGCTCCGCGGTGCCGGCTACACCCACAGCGTGCGCGGCTCCGGCAGCGTCACGCGGCTGCCCGGCCGGGCGCCCGTGACCGGTCTCGACGCCGCGGGGGAGTACATCGACTTCTCGAAGGCCACCTCGGCGGCCTACCCCGGCCTGCACTCGGCGACGCAGCGCGTGATGGACGACTTCGCCGTGGAGCTCGGTGGCACGGGCATCGATCCGTTCGGTTCGCTCACCCTCCGGCAGGCCGTGGCGGATCGCTACACCGCACGCGGTCTGCCCACGAGTGCCGAGCAGGTCATGATCACTATCGGCGCCCAGCACGCCATCTTCCTGCTCGCCCGCACCCTGCTCGCCCGCGGCGACCGCGCGGTGGTGGAGCTGCCGAGCTACCCGCACGCCTACGAGTCGCTGCGCGCGGCCGGCGCGCGACTCGTGCCCGTCACGGTCACGGCCCGCGGCGACGGGGCCGGGGCCGGCGACTGGGCCGGGGACGGGGCTGGCGCCGGCTGGGATGCGCCCGGCCTGCAGCAGGCCTTCGCGCGCACGAGCCCCTCGCTCGCCTACCTCATGCCCGACTTCCACAACCCCACGGGGGAGTCCATGCCCGCCGAGCTGCGCGCCGAGGTGCTGCACCACGCCGCCCGCCAGGGGAGCGTGGTCGTGATCGACGAGACCACCGCGGAGCTCGACATCGACAGGCCCGAGAAGTTCCTGCCCTTCGCGGCCTACGGCGACGCGGCGACCGCGGGCTCGGTGGCGCTCATCGGCTCGGTGGGCAAGACCGTGTGGGCCGGCCTCCGGGTGGGGTGGGTGCGGGCGGAGCCCGCGATCATCCGCAAGCTCGCGGCCAACCGCTTCTCGGGCGACCTCGGCACCCCCGTGCTCGAGCAGCTCATCGTGGCCGAGCTGCTGCGCGACTTCGATCCCGTGCTCGAGCTGCGGTCGGCGCAGCTGCGCGCAGGGCGCGATGCCCTCGAGCGCACCCTCGCCGAGACGTTCCCGAGCTGGACCGTGCCGAAGGTGCACGGCGGCCTCGCCGCCTGGGTCAACCTCGGCGCCCCCGTGAGCTCGCAGCTCGCGCTCGCCGCGCGCTCGCACGGCCTGCTCATCACCGCGGGCCCCCGCTTCGGCATCGACGGGGCCTTCGAACGCTTCCTGCGCATCCCGATCCTGCACCAGCCGGGCGACTTCGAGCGCGGGGTGCAGGCGCTCGAGGCGGCCTGGAACGGTGTGGCGGGCAGACCCCTCATGGCCCAGTCGGATCTCTTCGCCGAGGTCGTGTGACGCGGAACGTGACCGCCCCCTGACACGACGGAACCCCCGCCTCGAACGAATGAGGCCGGGGGTTCCGGATGCAGCAGAGCTGCGACCTACCGCTTGGCGGGCTTGCGGTTCTCCGCGCTCACCATCCAGGCGTACTGCTCGAGCTTCTCGATGAAGCCGTGCAGCAGGTCGGCCGAGGTGGGGTCCTCGTCGTCGACCTCGTCGTGCACGTCGCGCATGGTGCCGACGGTCGCCTCGAGTCGCTGGGTGAACAGGTCGACGGTCTCGGCCGTGTCGACCTCGCCGTTGGGGTACTCGGGCAGGGTGGTGGTGGCCGCCACGGTGTCGCTGCGGCCGTCCGGCGAGGCGTGCAGGGCGCGCAGGCGCTCGGCGACCATGTCGCTGAACTCACGCGCATCCTCGATGATCTCGTCGAGCTGCAGGTGCAGGTCGCGGAAGTTTTTGCCGACGACGTTCCAGTGCGCCTGCTTGCCCTGGAGGTGCAGCTCGATGAGGTCGACGAGCACACGCTGGAGGTTGTCGGTGAGCTGCTTCGACGCCTTGAAGCCGCGCTCGGCGTTCTGGCGGCGGGTGGTGCGGGCTCCGCCGTCGGCGGGGGCCTCGGTGGTGCGATCCATGGTGGAGGTCATCGTCTTCCTTCTCTGTAGAGTGCGTGCGACGTGGAGTGCGTGCGGCGGGAGGGCCGACGACTCAGAGCTCGACCGACTTGTTCTCGCCGATGTCGGGGGTGCCGCCGGTCGCGGCGGCGCGGGCGATCTTGAACAGCTGCACGGCCTTGGGCTCGTCGGTGGCCCAGTACTCGGCCGACTCGGCCTCGATCTTGAGCAGCGCCACGGTGGGGTCTTCGCGACCGCCCGGGAACCACGCCTCGATGCCCTTGTTCCAGAGCTCGTCGATCTTGGCGGCATCCGTCACGACCGAGGCGGAGCCGGCGATCGAGAGGTAGCCCTTCGACGACTCGAAGGCGGCGTTGACCTGAGGATGCGCGGCGATCTCGTCGGTCTTCTCGCTCGGGTGCTGCGTGAAGAACCAGAGGTCGCCGTCGAACTCGGCCTCCTGCACCTGCAGCGGGCGGCTGTGCAGCTCGCCGTCGGCGGTGCGGCTGGTGACGAGTGCGGTCTTCGACGACTCGATCAGCGTGGCGATTACCTTGATGTCTTCGTCATGAGTGCTCATGAGGCCGAACCTACGCTCGCGCGCCGGGTTCGGCCATCAGCTCACAGCCAGACACCACCGGTGGTGCCTCGGGGTCAGACCTTCGCGTCCTGCTTCGGGAAGACGACCTTCTGCACGATGATGATCGCCGACGCGGCGATGGGGATGGCCACGAGCGCACCGAGCACCGAGCCGAGAGTTCCGCCGGCCACCGCGGCGATGACCACGATCGAGCCGGGCACCGAGACCGCGCGGTTCATGATGCGGGGGCTCAGGAAGTACGCCTCCACCTGCATGTAGACCACGTAGTAGATGGCGGCCACGAGCGCGGTGAGCGGCGAGGCGAAGAGGCACACGAGGGTGATGATGATCGCACCGCTGAGCGTTCCCACGAGCGGGATGAGCGAGGCCAGGAACGCGATGAACGCGAACAGGGCGGGCAGCGGGGCGCCGATGATGCTGAGGAAGATGAGGCTCAGGATGCCGTTGATGGCCGCGAGCCCGATCTGCCCCACCACGTAGCGACCCACGGCACCCGTGACGTCGTCGGTGAGCGAGGCGAAGGAGGCGCGCTTGTTGGCGGGCACGAAGCGGTAGGTGACCTTCTTCATGCTGCGGAGCGAGGCGAGGAAGTAGAGGGTGAGGATCAGCACGATCACAGCACCCGTCGCGCCGCTCGCGATCCCCGTTCCGACGGCCAGCAGTCCACCGCCGAGGGTGAGCAGGTTGCCCGGATCCTGGATGAAGCTCGTCGCATCCTTCACGGCCTGGTCGATGTCGATGACCCCGCCGATCTGGCTCTGCACCGCCGCCACGAAGTCGCTGTTCGAGAAGTCGGTGATGATCTGCGGGAAGTCCCGGCCGAAGTTCGTGGCCTGGTCGACGATCAGCGGGATGATCGCGAACAGCAGGCCGCCGAAGAGCAGGATGACCACGGCGAAGACGATCGTGATGGCGAGGGGGCGCTTCATGCGCCGCTCGAGCCACGAGACGAGCGGATCGAGGCCGAGCGCGAGGAAGAGCGCGACGCCGATGTAGATGAGCACGGTGCCGAGCTGCGAGACCATGCCGCCGATCACGATGGCGAGGAGCACACCGAGGCCGCCCACGAGACCGATGCGGAAGGCGTTCACCCGCACGGCGGGCAGGCTCGACTGTCCCGCGACCGCGAGGTCGCTGCCCGGCTCCAGTGCGGGGCTCTCAGGAACGCGCTTGATCCTCTTGAACACGAAGACACCTCATCTCATCCGCTGGCAACACTAGACCTCCGCAGGCCCGTGCGCCCGTCGGCCGCCCCGGCATGAGTTAATAGGCTCATGGGCAAGCTCCTCTACGGGTCGTCGGGCATCGAGATCGAATTCGACGACCGCACCCTCACGCATCTCCAGATCGTGATCGCGGCGAAGCTGCGGCGCAAGGAGAGCTTCTTCTTCTCCTGGAAGGACGACCCGGCGATCGGCGACGGCCGCTCGAGCATCTGGCTCGACGCCGCCATCCCCCTCTACTTCAAGTTCGCGGGCGGGCGCGTGCCGTCGATCAACCGGGAGTGGCTCGAGACCCTCACGGCCTCGTCGAACGGCAGCGGCGGCCTGCAGTTCACCGACGAGCCTGGCACCGGCGGCCACCCCCACAACGGCGCCTCGGGCCCGGCCACAGTCCGCTAGCCCCCCGGAGCCGCGGGAGCGCCCGTTCTAGAGGGCGGCTTCCAGGGCGGCTCGGGCCTCGTCGAGGGTGCGGTGGGTGCCGAGGTCTCGGCCGGTGCGGCCCGTGGCCACGAAGCGGTGCGGCGACTTCTCGGTGACGATGCCCATCGGCCGATCGTCGGTGCTGGCGACCCAGAGACCCTGGGGGGTGCGCCGCCACGTGAGGGCCGGCGCGAGTGTGTCAGTCATGGTTCTCCTTTGAACTCGACCGTTCGAACTCTAGCCGCCGCGTGAGGATTCCGTGAGGACCCGCCGGGGACTTGACAGGTGAACGTATCCTCGACTCCAGAGCACTCCGCGGGAGGGCTCGATCGGGAGGATCGTGTGAACAGGCGGGGCCGACTGCGCGTGCTGCTGGGGGCGGCCCCCGGCGTCGGCAAGACCTACGCGATGCTCGAGGAGGGTCGCCGGCTGAGGGCCTCCGGCCTCGACGTGGTGATCGCGGTCGTGGAGACGCACGAGCGCGCGGGGACCCGCGCCATGACCGCCGGCTTCGAGATCGTGCCGCGTCGGCGTGTGGAGCACCGCGGCGCCGAGTTCGACGAGATGGATCTGGAGGCCGTGCTCGCCAGGGCACCCGGTGTGGCCCTCGTGGACGAGCTCGCCCACTCCAACGCCCCCGGCCTCACGCACGACAAGCGCTGGCGCGACGTCGAGGCCCTGCTCGATGCGGGCATCGACGTGATCTCGACCGTCAACATCCAGCACATCGAGTCGCTCAACGACGTGGTGCAGCAGATCACGGGCGTGGTGCAGCGCGAGACGATCCCGGATGCGGTGCTGCGGACAGCGGATCAGATCGAGGTCGTCGACCTCGCTCCGCAGGCCCTCCGCGACCGTCTCGCCGCGGGCGAGGTCTACGCGGCGGCGCGGGTGGATGCGGCGCTCTCGAACTACTTCCGCCTCGGCAACCTCACCGCCCTCCGCGAGCTCGCGCTGCTCTGGCTCGCCGACGAGGTCGACAGCGCGCTGCAGAAGTACCGGGCCGCCCATGGCATCGGCGAGAAGTGGGAGGCGCGCGAGCGCGTGGTGGTGGCCCTCACGGGTGGCCCCGAGGGCGAGACTCTGCTGCGCAGGGGAGCCCGCATCGCGGCGCGCTCTGCCGGCGGCCGGCTGCTCGCCGTGCACGTGACCGCCCAGGACGGTCTGCGACCGCCGGGTGCTGGTGCCCTCGCCGCGCAGCGCGCCCTCGTGGAGCGGCTCGGCGGCACCTTCCACCAGGTCGTCGGCGACGACATCCCCAAGGCCCTCGTGGAGTTCGCGCGCAGCTCGGATGCCACGCAGCTCGTGATCGGTGTGAGCAGGCGCTCGCGGCTCGCGGCCCTGCTCACGGGGCCGGGCATCGGCGCCACGGTCGTGCGGGAGTCGGGCGACATCGACGTGCACATCGTCACCCACTCCGCGGCCGGCGGCGGCCTGCGCGTGCGGCTGCCCGGCGCCCGCGGTGCCCTCACGCTCAAGCGCCGGCTGCTCGGCTTCGCCTTCGCCGTGGTGGTGGGGCCGCTGCTCACCTGGCTGCTCACGACGTTTCGCAGCGAGGAGTCGCTCACCTCCGACGTGCTGAGCTTCCAGCTGCTCGTGGTGGTGGTCGCGCTCATCGGCGGGGTGTGGCCCGCGCTCTTCGCGGCGGTGCTGAGCGGCATCACGCTCGACTTCTTCTTCGTCGAGCCGCTCTACACCGTGACCATCACGGATCCGCTGCACTCGCTCGCCCTCGGCCTCTACGTGGTGATCGGCCTGCTGGTCTCGATCGTGGTCGACCAGGCCGCGCGCCGCTCGAGGGCGGCACGGCGGGCGGCGGCGGAGTCGGAGCTCGTGGCCACCGTGGCCGGCAGCGTGCTGCGCGGTGAAGACGCCCTCGACGCCCTCGTGGCGCAGACCCGCGAGGCGTTCGCCCTCGTCTCGGTGCGCCTGCTGCACGGCGATGGTGTGCTCGCGGCGGCCCCGCCCGGACTCGACCCCGAGGGCGAGGGCGAGGGCGCCTCGGGCGATGCCCCCTCACAGCAGGGCGTCGTGACGGTGCCCGTGCGAGACGGCACGGTGCTCGAACTGCGGGGGCGCGCCCTGCTGGCCTCGGATCGGCGGCTGCTCGCGGTGATCGTGGCGCAGGCCGCTGCGGCTCTCGAGCACGAGGGACTCGAGGAGACCGCGCGCGGCATGGCGCCGCTCGCCGCGGCCGACAAGGTGCGGAGCGCGCTGCTCGCCGCCGTGGGTCACGACCTGCGCCGCCCGCTCGCCGCCGCGACCGCCGCCGTCACGGGCCTCAGGGAGGGCGGTCTCGGGGAGGGCGCTCTCAGCGAGGGAGGCCTCACGGAGGACGGCCTCCAGGAGGGCGGCTCGACCGGCGGCACTCTCACCGACCGCGACCGCCGCGACCTGCAGCAGACCGCCGAGGAGAGCCTCGGCGTGCTCGCGAGGCTCGTGACCGACCTCCTCGACGTGAGCCGACTGCAGGCCGGAGTGCTCGGCGTCTCGCTCGAACCGGTGCACATCGACGACCTCATCCCCGCGGTGCTCGACGAGCTCGAGCTCGGCCCCGAGCAGGTCGACCTCGACCTGCCGGCCGGCCTGCCCGCGTTCGACGCCGATCCGGTGCTGCTCGACCGCGTGCTCGTGAACCTGCTCTCCAACGCCCTGCGCTTCGCGCCGGAGGGCACGCGCGTGGTGGTCTCGGCGAGCACCTTCGCGGGTGCCGTGCAGCTGCGGGTCGTCGATCAGGGGCCCGGGATCCCGGCGGATCGGCGCGACGAGGTCTTCGTGCCCTTCCAGCGCCTCGGCGACACGGACAACCTCACGGGTCTCGGCCTGGGCCTCGCCCTCTCGCGCGGCTTCGTGGAGGGCATGGGCGGCGAGCTCGCGGCCGAGGACACCCCGGGCGGCGGCCTCACGATGACCGTCACCCTCCCGGTGTCGGCAGCGCTCGAGGAGGAGACACCCGTCGCCGCGGATGCGAAGCTGAACCCGTGAAGCTGCTCATCGCCGACGACGACCCGCAGATCCTCCGCGCCCTCCGCATCACGCTGGGCTCGCAGGGCTACGAGGTGGTCACGGCGGCCGACGGCGCCGAGGCCATCCGGGTCGCCGCCGAGCAGTCGCCCGACCTGCTCATGCTCGACCTCGGCATGCCGAGGCTCGACGGCATCGAGGTGATCGAGGCCGTGCGCGGCTGGTCGACGGTGCCGATCCTCGTGGTCTCGGGCCGCTCGGGCTCCGCCGACAAGGTCGACGCGCTCGACGCGGGCGCCGACGACTACGTCACCAAGCCCTTCGCCATGGACGAGCTGCTCGCGCGCATCCGGGCCCTCACGAGGCGGCGTGCGCCGGCGACGGATGCGGGCGAGCCGGTCGTGACGTTCGGCGGCGTCACCGTCGACCTCGCCGCGCGCCAGGTGACGCGCGACGGCGACCGAAGCCCCATCCGCCTCACCCCCACCGAGTGGAAGATGCTCGAGCTGCTCGTGCGCAACCCGGGCAGGCTCGTGACGCACCAGGAGCTGCTCACCGAGGTGTGGGGAACGCATCAGGTGCGCGAGACCGGATATCTGCGGCTCTACATCGGTCAGCTGCGCAAGAAGCTCGAGCCCGTGCCCGCCAAGCCGCGGCACCTGCTCACAGAGGCGGGTATGGGCTACCGCTTCGTCGCCGACCCGCCTCTCTGAATGAGATAGTTAAGCACGTTAGGCGCCTGTCCCGCTCGGCCCATAGAGAGACGACCCTGTGCATTTCCTCGCCGTCATCAGCATGAAGAACCGGGCGCTCATCGCCCTCGTCACCGTGGTGGTCGCCCTGTTCGGGTCGCTCGCCCTGACGAGCCTCAAGCAGGAGCTCATCCCCTCCATCCAGTTCCCGCAGCTGGCGATCCTCACCCCGTACCCCGGTGCGAGCCCCGAGGTCGTCAACGACGAGGTGTCGACCCCCATCGAGACCGCCATCCAGGGGGTGGCGGGCATCGAGACCACGAGTGCGACGAGCAGCACCAACCTCTCGATCGTCTCGGCCACCTTCACCTACGGCACCGATCTGGCCACGGCCGAGCAGAAGATCACGCAGGCGATCAACCGCATCAGCGGCACCCTGCCCGAGGATCTCGACACGCAGGTGCTGAGCGGCAGCGTCGACGACCTGCCCATCATCTCGATCGCGGTCTCGGGGGAGGACACCAAAACGCTCGCGCAGCAGCTCGAGACCTCGGTGGTGCCCGGCCTCGAGGAGATCGACGGCGTGCGCGCCGCCGAGGTGCTCGGCCAGGTGGGCCAGCGGGTCACGATCACGCCCTCGAACGAGTCGCTCGCGGCCAGGGGGCTCTCGACCACCGACATCAGCGACTCCGTGAAGAACAACGGACAGCTCATCCCGGCCGGCACCCTCACCGAGGGCGACCAGACCTACGCCGTGCAGTCGGGGTCGAAGCTCGGTTCGGTCGAGGACATCCAGGCCCTCCCGCTGCCTGCCAGGAACGACGACGGATCGACCGTGAACATCGGTCAGGTGGCCACGGTCGAGCTCGTCGACGACCCGGTCACCTCCATCTCGCGCGTCAACGGCGAGGATGCGCTCACCGTCTCGGTCACGAAGGTGCCCGAGGCCAACACAGTCGAGGTCTCGCAGGCCGTGCGCGACCTGCTGCCCGAGCTCGAGTCGGCGCTGCCCGGCGCCACCTTCACGATCGTGTTCGACCAGGCGCCGTTCATCCAGGAGTCGATCGAGGCGCTCGCCACCGAGGGCCTGCTCGGGCTCTTCTTCGCGGTGCTCGTGGTGTTCGTCTTCCTGCTGTCGATCCGCTCCACGCTCGTGACGGCCATCTCGATCCCGACCTCGGTGCTCATCACCTTCCTGGGGTTGCAGGCGGCCAACTACACGCTCAACATCATCACGCTCGGCGCGCTCACGATCGCGATCGGGCGTGTGGTCGACGACTCCATCGTGGTGATCGAGAACATCAAGCGGCACCTCTCCTCGCTCGCCGGCGTGCAGCTGACGCCGAAGGAGGCGGGCGCCGCCCGTGCCGCGCTCATCGTGGATGCCGTGCGCGAGGTGGGCGGGGCCATCACGGCCTCGACGCTCACCACGGTGGCGGTGTTCCTGCCGCTCGCCTTCGTGAGCGACACCACGGGCGAGCTGTTCCGTCCGTTCGCGCTCACGGTCACGATCGCGCTGCTGGCCTCGCTACTCGTGGCGCTCACGATCGTGCCCGTGCTGGCCTACTGGTTCGTGCGCCCGCCGAAGAAGAAGACGGTGCACGCCCACGCCGACGTGCCCGCCACGGTGGCGGAGGCCGCTGAGCTGCCTGTGGCGGGCGGCCTCACCCCGGCGAAGGTCGAAGAGGCTACGCCCAGGGATGCTGTGGCGCCTCCGCTCCGCCGTGCGCGTGCCCACCGCACCGAGATCGAGGACGAGCCGCCCACCGCCCTCCAGCGCCGCTACCTGCCCATCATCGCCTGGACGCTCAAGCACTCGATCGTCACGATCGTCATCGCCATCGTGGTGCTCGGCGGCACCCTGCCGCTCACGCTGCTCATGAAGACCAACTTCCTGGGCGACAGCGGCCAGAACACCTTCACGGTCACCCAGACCGTGCCGGTGGGCTCGAGCCTCGACGCGCAGGCCTCGGCCGCCGACGACGTGGAGGCCGCCCTCCGCGGCATCGAGGGCATCGAGACCGTGCAGCTGACCATCGGATCGAGCGGCAGCTCGCTGCGCGATGCGTTCGCGGGCGGTGGCGACAGCGCCATCACCTACAACATCACGACCGACGAGAGCGTCGACCAGGAGGCGCTGCAGACCACGGTGCGCGACGACCTGGAGGCCATCCCGGACATCGGCGAGATCCAGATCGGCACGTCGTCGGGCTTCGGCGGCTCCAGCGACATCGCCGTCGACATCTCGGCCACGAACCAGGCCGATCTCGCCACCGCCGCCTCGGCTGTGCTCGACGCCGTGCAGGGGCTCGACGCCGTGGCGCAGGCCTCGAGCAACCTCAGCGAGTCGCGACCCTACGTGCAGGTGGCGGTCAACCGCGGGCAGGCCGCGGACGCGGGGCTCAGCGAGGTGGCGGTCGGTGCCCTCGTGTCGCAGGCCATGCAGCCCACGACGGCCGGATCCATCGTGATCGACGACACCAACTACACGATCTACATCGCGGCGTCGGATCCGCCCACCACGCAGGAGGCGCTCGCCGCGCTCGCGATCCCCACCCTCGCAGGGCCCGTGCGCCTCGACTCGCTCGCGACCGTGAGCGTCGTCGACGGTCCAGCGGCCATCACGACCGAGCGCGGCGTGCGCACCGCCTCCGTCTCGGTGACTCCCACGAGCGACGACCTGGGCACCGCGGGCACCGAGGTGCAGACGGCGCTCGACGACGTGGAGCTGCCGGCGGGCGCGACCGCCGAAGTCGGGGGAGCGGTGACCGACCAGTCGGATGCCTTCCAGCAGCTCGGCATCGCCGTGCTCGTGGCCATCCTGATCGTCTACGTGGTGATGGTGGCGACGTTCAAGAGCCTCATCCAGCCGCTGCTGCTGCTCGTCTCGATCCCGTTCGCCGCCACCGGTGCGATCGGTCTGCAGGTCATCTCGGGCATCCCGCTCGGTGTGCCCTCCATCATCGGTGTGCTCATGCTCGTGGGCATCGTGGTGACGAACGCCATCGTGCTCGTCGACCTCGTGAACCAGTACCGGGCCAGAGGTCTGCCCGTGCGCGAGGCGCTCATCGAAGGGGCGAGCAGGCGACTCAGGCCCATCCTCATGACGGCGCTCGCCACCATCTTCGCGCTGCTGCCGATGGCGGTGGGGCTCACGGGCCACGGCGGCTTCATCTCGCAGCCGCTCGCCATCATCGTGATCGGCGGCCTCGTCTCGTCGACGGTGCTCACGCTCGTGGTGCTGCCCGTCATCTACAACCTCTACGAGGGCTCGCGCGAACGCACCCGCGACCGCAAGGAGGAACGAGCCCGAGCCACCCGCTGACCCTCGACTGCCCCGCTGAGGGCTAGACGGCGCCGCGGACGCTATACGGCGAGGGAGAGCAGGAGGAGGGCGACCGCCAGGAGGGGGAACGTGCCCTGCGTGGCGGCCGAGCGGAGGCGGGAGCGGCCCGTGCTCAGGAGCACCGCCGCCGCGGCGAGCATGGAGCCGGTGCTGAGCAGCGCGAGGGCGTAGCCCGCCTGCTGCGCACCCGTGAAGAGCAGGATCGTGCCCACGACCGCGCCGATGGCGAGGAACAGGTTGTAGAAGCCCTGGTTGTAGGCGAGCGGCGCCGTGGTGTCGGCATCCTGCTGGTTGGCGAGGCCGAAGATCTTCCAGGTGGCAGGCTGCCGCCAGCGCACGCTCTCCAGCACGAAGATGTAGACGTGCACGAGGGCGGCGAGAGCGGTGAAGACGGCTGCGGCGATGAGCATGGCATCAGCCTAGGGTGGAGAGTTCCCCCCACCCTAGAAGGAGCAAGCCATGACCCGTGTCGTCGTCACAGGAGGCAGCGGCAAGCTCGGCCGCGCCGTGGTGCGAGAGCTGCTGGGAGCGGGGTACGAGGTCGTGAACCTCGATCGCGTGCCGTCGCCCGAGACCGAGCGCCCCGGACCCGGCGAGACGGTCACCGTGCCGCGCGCCCAGTTCGTGAAGGTCGACCTCGCCGACTACGGCCAGGTGCTCGAGACCTTCACGGCGGTCGACGACCGCTACGAGGGGGTCGACGCCGTGGTGCACCTCGCCGCCGTGCCCGCCCCGGGGCTCGTGCCCAACTCGGTGACCTTCGCCAACAACGTGCCCTCGAGCTACAACGTCTTCGCCGCGGCCGCCGCGGCCGGCATCACCAACGTGGTGTGGGCCTCGAGCGAGACCGTGCTCGGCCTGCCGTTCGCCGAGAACCCGCCGCCGTCGTTCCCCGTCGACGAGGAGTTCACGGTGCGCCCGTCGAGCACGTACTCACTCGGCAAGGCCGTGGAGGAGGAGATGGCGCGGCACTTCACGCGCTGGAACCCCGACCTCAAGCTCATCGGACTTCGGTTCTCCAACGTCATGGACGAGTCGGACTACGCCGGCTTCCCCGCCTTCGAGAACGATCCAGCCTCGCGCAACTGGAACGCCTGGGGCTACATCGACTCCCGCGACGGTGCGCAGGCCGTGCGGCTCGCGCTCGAGAGCACCTTGCGCGGCTTCGAGGCCTTCGTGATCGCGGCCGCCGACACCGTGCTGTCGACGCCGTCGGCGGAGGTGGCGGCCCGCTTCTTTCCCGACGTGCCGTTCAGCCGCCCGGTCGAGGGCACCGAGACGCTGCTCGGCATCGACAAGGCGCGACGGATGCTGTGGTTCGACCCCAAGCACTCCTGGCGCGACCACGTCGGCTAGGCCGGCGCCATATCGGCTCCACCTCGGCTAGGCCGGCTCCACCTCGGCTAGGCCGGCTCCTCGTCGACCCGGGGGATGAGCGCGAGTGAGGCGAGCGGCGTGAGCGCCACGAGCGCGAACGCGAACGGATAGCCCACCACGGTGATGAGGGCTCCGACCGCGGGCCCCACCGCCGAGGCGGCCACGAACTGGCCGGTGTTCTGGATGCCGAGCGCCCGGCCCGACCAGTGCGGCCCGGCCGCCTCGGCCACCGCCGTGAACGCGAGCCCGTTGTCGGCCACGCTCACGGTGGTGGCGAGGATGAGCATGACCGCGGCCGCCGCGCTCCACTCGAGCTCGCCGGTGAGCGCGAGCAGGAGCATGACGGCCACACCGCTCACCGCCACCCAGCGCATCACCCGGGTGCGGCTGTCGACGTGATCGCTCACCGAGCCCACGGCGATGCGCCCGAATGCTCCCACGAACTGCGAGAGTGCGATCACCGCGCCCGCGGCCACCGCGTTCCACTGCAGGCCGCCGATGAGCCAGACCAGACCGAACGTCGAGAGCGTGAACTGGGGTACCACGAGCAGCGCCGAGGCGAGGTGGATGCGCAGCAGGAACGGGCTGCGTCGGTAGGGACCGCGCGCCACCGACGGCGCGCCCGAGTCGGACGCAGTCGATCCACCAGCTGAGCCAGGCGCAGCCGAAGCCGGCGCAGCCGCAGCCGCTACCGGCACAGCGGCGGGCCGAGGCGGGTCGGCGATGCCGAACGCGCACGCGACCGCGAGCACCGCGAGCGCGATGCCCACCACGGCGAGAGGCGCCCCGAGACCCGCGCTCTCGGCGAGCGGCGGCACCACGAGCGCCGCCACGGCCACTCCAAGAGGCGCCGACATCTGGCGGATCCCCATCGCGAACCCCCTCCGCGACCTCGGGAACCACCCCACCACCACTCGCCCGCTGGCCGCGTTCACGCTCGCCGACGCGGCGCCGCCGAGCATCAGCAGCAGGCCGAGGGGCACGAGCCCCGCCTCCGAGACCACCACCGCCAGCAGCGCGAAGACAGCCGTGAGCGCGAGCCCGCCCGCGATCACCCAGCGCTCGCCGAAGCGGTCGGCCAGCGCACCCCACGCCACGAGCGTGAGCACCATGCCGAAGGTCGGCGCGGAGGCGAGCAGTCCGGCCTCGGCGAGCGACACCCCCTGCTGCACGTGCAGGAGCGGGATGAGGTAGGCGGGGATGCTCACGAGGAACGTCCCAGCGGCCTGCGCGGCGACCCCGAGCCCGAGCATGCGCCAGGCCGCGAAGGGCACGGGTGCGCTCAGAGGGTCTCTCGTGGTCATCGGGGGCTCCTGGTCATCGATCGTATGTGGTGTACGGTGATGGTATACCAAGGAGGCGTCATGGGCGACACGAGCGAGCGCAGCACCTACACGGCACTGCGTGCCGCCATCCTGTCGCTCGACCTGCTGCCGGGGGAGAGGCTCAGCGAGCGGGGCCTCGAGGAGCGGACCGGCGCCTCCCGCACCCCCATCCGCGCCGCCCTCATGCGGCTCGAGAACGAGGGACTCACGCAGCGCGCCGGCCGCGGTTGGCAGGTGGCGCCGATCGACCTCGCCGAGGTGCGAGCGGTCATGGAGTACCGGGAGGCGGTGGAGACGGCGGTCGTGGCTCTCGCCGTGCAGCGCGCCGGCGACGACGAGCTCGCCGCCCTGCGCCTGCTCGTGGAGCGCGCCCCCGACGCCGACCCGGATGCCGCGGGCGAGGGCGAGGGCGGGGGCGAGCAGGAGGCCGGCCTCCGCGACGGCGGCGACTTCCATGAGGCGCTCGCGCGCCTCTCGCGCAATCCGTTCCTCGCCGAGGCCATGGCGAACGCCCTGACGCGGCTCAGCAGAACCCGCTGGCTCGACGTGCGCACCCCGGAGTCGCGTGCCCAGGCGAGATCCGAGCACCTCGAGATCCTCGCGGCGGTGCGGTCGAGGGATGCCGAGCGCGCCTCGGCCCTCGTGGTGGCCCACAGCCGCGGCACCCGCGACCGCCTGCTCGGCCACCTCGCCGAGGAGCGGCGCCGCCTGCGGGGCCGGGGCCTGGCCATCGTCGAATCCTCTACGGCCCCGCCCCGACTCTGAGGCCATCCACGCTGAGAGCGCTTGCCCTCCCGTCACTATTAAGTGATACTGAGTACCAGTAGTCAGCATCACTCAGTAGCAGTCGTGGAGGCGCCGATGGGCAAGCAAGTGACCGAGATGCTCAAGGGCACTCTCGAGGGCATCGTGCTCGCCATCCTGTCGACGCGGCCTGCGTACGGCTACGAGATCACCGCGTGGCTGCGCGACAAGGGGTTCTCCGACATCGCGGAGGGCACCGTGTACGCGCTGCTGGTGCGGATCGAGCAGCGAGGCCTCGTGGACGTGCAGAAGGTGCCGTCCGAGAAGGGCCCGCCGCGCAAGGTGTTCTCCCTCAATGCCGCCGGCAGGGAGCACCTCGACGAGTTCTGGAGGAACTGGAGCTTCCTCTCCGAACGACTGGACGAGCTCCACAGAGGAGGAGAGTGACATGGGCATCTCGGAGATCACGGCCAGAGTGATCGGTGACAAGCGGCGCTGGCGCGAGTACAAGGCGCGCACGAAGCAGCTGCCGCCCGGCTACCGCACGGCGGTCGACGGCATCGAGCGGTACCTCATGTACTTCGGCCCCGCCGACGGCGACAGTGCGGCCACCATGTTCGAGGATCTCGTCGACCTGTTCGAGCGGGCCGCGGCCGATGGCACCCCCGTGCGGGCGATCGTGGGGGTGGATCCGGTGGAGTTCGTGGAGGACTTCGTGAGCAACTACACGGGCGGCGGCTACATCGACCGGGAGCGCAGGCGCCTCGTCGCGGCGATCGACAGCGCAGAGGCCGACTCGAGCGCAGACCCAACCCCCAGCGACGGGATCGGCTCATGATGCTCGAGACCGAGGTGGGTGGCACCGCGGTCGTCGGCGCCGCCGACGCGGCCATCCGGGTGCGCGGTCTCGAGAAGTCGTTCAGGGCGCTCCCGGTGCTCCGCGGAGTGGATCTGGAGGTGCCTCGCGGCAGCATCCTCGCCCTGCTCGGCTCGAACGGAGCGGGCAAGACGACTCTCGTGAGAATCCTCTGCACCCTGCTCCCCGCGGATGCCGGTTCAGCCGAGGTGAACGGCCTCGATGTGGCCGCCGACCCCGCCGGGGTGCGCGAGTCGATCAGCCTCACGGGGCAGTTCGCCGCGGTCGACGAGGTGCTGAGCGGCCGCGAGAACCTCGCCCTCGTGGCGAGATTGCGGCACCTCCCCGAGCCTGCTGCCGTCGCGGCCGGCCTGCTCGGGAGGTTCTCGCTCGTGGAGGCGGCCGACCGCCGGGTCGCCACGTACTCCGGCGGCATGCGCCGACGGCTCGACATCGCCATGAGCCTCATCGGCGACCCCGCCGTGGTGTTCCTCGACGAGCCCACCACGGGTCTCGATCCCGAGGCGCGCCAGGAGGTCTGGCAGGCCGTGCGCGAGCTCGCAGGCCAGGGCACCACGGTGCTGCTCACCACCCAGTACCTCGACGAGGCCGAGCAGCTGGCCGACCGCATCGCCATCCTGCACGAGGGCTGTATCATCGCCGACGGCAGCCTCGGTGAGCTCAGGGCGCTGCTGCCGCCCGCCACGGTGGAGTACGTCGAGAAGCAGCCCACGCTCGAGGAGATCTTCTTCGCGATCGTCGGGCGGCGAGCGGATGGCCCGGGTGCAGTGGATCCCACGGATGCCCCGGATGCGCGCACCGCCGACAGCGGGGCCGAGTCGTGAGCGGGCGCCTGCTCGGCGACACGGCCGTGCTCACGGGCCGCTCCCTGCGGCACGTGCTCAGGAGCCCCGACACGATCGTGACGACCGCGGTCATGCCCATCGCCATTCTTCTGCTGTTCGTCTTCGTGCTCGGTGGTGCCATCGACACCGGATCGGGTTCCTACGTCGATTACCTGCTGCCCGGCATCCTGCTCATCACGATCGCCTCGGGCATCGCCTACACCTCGTACCGGTTGTTCCTGGATCTCAAGGGCGGCATCGTGGAGCGCTTCCGGTCGATGCCGATCGCGCGCTCGTCGGTGCTGTGGGCGCACGTGCTGACCTCGCTCGTGGCGAACCTCGTCTCGGTGGCGGTCGTGGTGGGGGTGGCGCTGCTCATCGGCTTCCGCTCGGGGGCGGGGCCGGTGGAGTGGCTCGCGGTGGCGGGCATCCTCGTGCTCTTCACGCTCGCCCTCACGTGGGTGGCGGTCATCGCGGGGCTCTCGGCGAGTTCGGTCGAGGGGGCGAGCGCGTTCTCGTATCCGCTCATCCTGCTGCCGTTCCTCAGCTCGGCGTTCGTGCCGACCGACAGCATGCCCGGCCCCGTGCGGTGGTTCGCCGAGAACCAGCCGGTCACCTCGATCGTCGATGCCCTGCGCCAACTGCTCGCGCAGCAGCCCGTGGGCCCGGATCTCGCCGTGGCGCTCGCCTGGTGCGCCGGCATCCTCGTGGTCGCCTACGCGGTGGCCGTCACGCTCTACCGTCGGCGCACTGCCTAGGCGAGCCGCCCAGATGATCTGCCCAGGTGAGCTGCGCAGGTGAACAGTGGGGGTGGATCCGGGGGCGGATATTGACCCGGAGCGAGCGGCGGTTCATGCTTCAGGGGTGGCTAAAGAAGTAACCGACGAAGACACCATCCAGCAGGTCGTGACGCGGCTCGAGGCGAAGTATCCCGACATCCCCAAGGATGAGATCGAGACCGCCGCTCGTGCCGAGCTCGGTGAGCTGGCCGGTCGACCGGTGCGGGACTACCTCGCCATCCTGGTGGAGCGTGCGACGAAGAAGCGGCTGAAGAAGGCGGCCAAACCTTCTTCCTGAGCGGCCCCTGGGCGATTGCGATCTGACGGGCGGGGGCCCGTTCGTTCGCGACGTCTGCTGGGTACGGTGGGGGTAGAGCCCACCGAGGCAGACGTAACAGGAGGTGCGCATCATGGCGCAGACCAAGACTGACAAGAAGACCGCGGACAACAAGAGCGCGGAGAAGAAGACCGGCGAGAAGCCCGCAGGCGCGAAGAGCGCCGCGATCACGGCGACCGCGGTCTCGGCGAAGACGGCGGCGGCGAAGACCGCGGCGAAGGCGGCGGGCACGAGCTCCGACAAGAAGCCTGCTGACAAGAAGGCTGTCGACAAGAAGCCTGCTGACAAGAAGGCTGTCGACAAGAAGCCTGCCGACAAGAAGGCCAGCGAGAGCAAGGCCGCCGACAAGAAGAGCGCGCCGAAGAAGAGCGCCGCAGCCAAGACCGGTGAGAAGAAGGCCAAGAAGGCCCTCGCTCGCGCCGACAAGACGGTGCGGGCCGCGCACAAGGCCGTGCGCGATTCGAGCAAGAAGCTGCGCAAGCAGGCGCTCGCCCTCTCGAAGGAGACGGAGAAGCTCGCCGCCAAGCAGGCCAAGGCGGCCCGCAAGCTCGAGGTCGAGACGGCCAGGGCGGCCCGCGAGGCGGCGGCGGCCCTCACGAAGCAGCCGACGGCCCCCCTCACCCAGCCGGTCCCCGGATCGACCACCGCACCCGCAGCGCCGACGAAGGCCGCGCCGAGTGTCAAGGCCGCGCCGAGCGTGAAGGCCGCACCCGCCGCGAAGGCCGCGCCGAGCATCACTGCCGCACCCGCCGCGAAGCCCTCGCTCACGCCGCCGCTCCCCTCCCCGCAGCCCGCGGCCTCCACCCTCGCGGAGCTGCGTCAGCGTGCCAGGGAGCAGAAGATCGTCGGCTACTCCCGCCTCAACAAGGCCGACCTCATCGCCGCCCTCGAAGCACCCACCACGCCGTGAAGGTCGTCGCGGTCTACAGCACCAAAGGCGGTGTGGGCAAGACCACGGCGGCAGTGAACCTCGCGTGGGAGGCGTCGAAGGAGTTCCGCGTGCTGCTCTGGGACCTCGATCCGCAGGGCGCCACCACCTATCTGCTGCAGGTCAAGCCCAAGGTCAAGGGCGGCGTCGGGGCCCTCGTGGCCGGTGACAGCAAGGTAGCGGGCGCCATCCGCTCGACCGCGTTCGAGCACCTCGACGTGCTGCCGGCGGATGCGAGCTACCGCGACCTCGACCTGGTCTTCGACAGCGCCAAGAAGTCGGAGCGGCGGGTCGCCAAGATCCTCGAGCAGGTGGAGAAGGACTACGACGTCGTCATCCTCGACTGCCCGCCAGGGGCCTCGCTCGTGGCCGAGAACGCCATCTTCTCCGCCGATGCCGTGGTGGTGCCGCTCGTGCCCTCGCCGCTGTCGATGCGCTCGCTCGAGCAGGTGACCGCGTTCGTGGCCGACTCCGTGTCGAAGGCGCCCGTGGTGGCCTTCCTCTCGATGGTCGACCGGCGCAAGACGCAGCACCGTGAGGCCGTGGAGCAGCTGCCCGCGGCGCACAAGGCTGTCACAGAGGTGGTGGTGCCCGCGACCGTGCTGGTCGAGCGGATGGGCAGCGAACGCGCACCTCTCGGGAGCTACGCCCCCGGTGCGGAGGCGGCCCGCGCCTACGGCACGCTGTGGAGCCGCGTGCAGACGGTCGTGAAGCTCAAGCCCCGCAAGGCGCCCGCGCCCGCACAGAAGTCCGCGCCCCGCAAGGGCAAGCGCTAGCACCCGGGTGCGCGGGTACGGTCGTCTGTATGACCTCCTCCGCCCAGAGCACTCAGAAGACCCAGAGCACTCCGCCGCTCCGCCGTGTCGTCGTCGTGCACGGCTACAACGCGTATCCCACCGCGCACTGGTTCCCGTGGCTCGGTGAGCAGCTCGCAGCGCAGGGGATCGAGATGGTGGCGGTCGAGCTGCCCACGCCGGCCACACCCGTGGCGGAGGAGTGGGAGCATGCCGTCGCCGCAGCTCTCGGGGTGCCGGACGAGACGACCTGGGTGGTGACGCACTCACTCGGCGGCATCACGGCCCTGCGAGTGCTCGCCGCGCTGCCGCCCGGCTGGCGCCTCGGCGGTCTCGTGCTCGTCTCCGGGTTCACCGGAAGGCTGCCCAATCTCCCCGTGCTCGACGACTTCCTGGCCGACGACGTGGATGCCGAGGCGCTCGTCGGCAGCATCGGCGTGCGGCAGATGATCCGCTCGGACGACGACACCAACGTGCCGCCCGCCTCCTCCGATCGCCTCGCCCAGCGGCTCGACGCCGGTGTGCACGTGCAGGAGGGCGCTGGTCACTTCCTCGCCGCCGAGGGGATCACCTCGCTCCCGCTGCTCACACGCCTCCTCGCGGAGTCGGGCGCGCTCGCCGACCGCCCTGCCTGAGGACCCGCACTGCCAAGCGCCCCGCCCTGTCGAGCGCCCCGCCCTGCCAGGATGGCCCCATGAAGAAGTGGTTCCTGCTGGGCGCGGCGATCCTCACCGAGGTGTCGGCCTCGCTCTCGCTCAAGGCCGCGCTCGACCACCCCGGCTGGTACGTGCTGGTGGTCGCGGGCTACCTGGCGGCGTTCGTGCTGCTCGCGTTCGTGCTGCGGGCCGGTATGCCGCTCGGGGTCGCGTACGGGGTGTGGGGTGCACTCGGCGTGGCCCTCACCGCCGGGTTCGCGGCGCTGCTCTTCGGTGAGACGCTCACTCCCGTGATGCTCGTGGGCATCGCGATGGTCATGGCGGGAGTGCTCGCCGTCGAGATCGGATCCCAACGCGCCGCGACCGCCGCGACCGCCCCGGCGGGCACCGCCGCTACCGCGGGCCACGCGGGCACGGCCGCCACTTCCCCCAGTCTCGCCACTTCCGCCGATCCGGAGGGCATCTGATGGGGTGGCTGTTCCTGGTGGGCGCGATCCTGTTCGAGGTGAGCGGCACGCTCTCGCTGCGGATGGCGACCCACGGCAAAGCTGTCTGGTACGTGCCCGTCGGCATCGGCTACGTGGTGGCGTTCACCCTGCTGGCCTTCGCTCTCGGGGCGGGTGTGCCACTCGGGGTGGCCTACGGCATCTGGGCCGCGGCCGGCGTGGCCCTCACCGCGGTGGCGAGCCGCATCCTCTTCAAGGAGGCGCTCACCTGGCTCATGGGCCTCGGCATCGTGCTCATCGTGGGCGGCGTGCTGCTCATCGAACTCGGCCACTGAGCCGAGCCCAGAGCTGGGCCACCGAGCCGAGCCACTGAGCTCGCGGCTACTCCGAGATCTCCTCCACCGTCTCCCCGGTCTCGGCGGGCGAGAGCGACAGCGCGATGTCGGCCTGGCTGATGATGCCCACGAGCCGCCCGCCCTCGAGCACGGGCACCCGCCGCACCTGGTGCTCCTGCATGGCGTGCAGAGCCTCGCGGATGTCGTCATCCGCCTCCACCGTCACCGGCTCGCGGTCGGCGAGGTCGCCCACGAGCACCGACTCCGGATCTCCGCCGTCGGCCACGCAGCCCACCACGATGTCCCGATCCGTGACGATGCCCACGAGCCGCCCCTCCTCGCTGAGGATAGGCAGCGCCCCCACGTCGAGATCGCGCATGAGCACGGCGGCCTCGCGCAGCGTATGGGTCTCCCGGATGCCCTCGGGGTCGGCGGTCATGATGTCGCGTGCAGTCGTCATGCTGTTCTCCTCGGAGTCGTCAGCTCCCAGCATCCGTCGCCCGAAGCCGCCCGGCGCGGGCTTGACAGAACCCGCCGCCACCCAGCCACCCCGCCACCCCGTCGCCCGCCTGAGCGCCACCACGTGAACCGCGGCGAGCACTGCGACGTCAGACCGTGCCGAGCACCTCGTCGATGATGCCGAGCCCGCGCTCGGCCTCTGCGGCCGTCACCACGGCCGGCGGCACCACGTGGATGCGGTTCTCCGCCACGAAGGGCAGCAGCCCCCGCTCGAGCATCCCGCTCTTCACCCGGCCCATCGCCCCGGCGTCGAGCGGCGCCCGCGTCGTGCGATCCGCCACGAGCTCGATGGCCCAGAACACGCCGCTGCCGCGCACCTCGCCCACCACCTCGTGCCGGGAGGCCATCCGCTCGAGCGCAGGTCCGATCACGGTCGCGCCGACCGTGCGCGCGTTCTCCACCACGCCCTCGTCCGCCATGGCGGTGAGGGTGCCCACGATGCTCGCGGCGGCCAGCGGATGCCCGGAGTACGTGAGCCCGCCGGGGAACACCCGGTCGTCGAAGTGCCGCGAGATCGGCTCGGAGATGAGCACCCCGCCCACGGGCACGTAGCCCGAGTTCACGCCCTTGGCGAAGGTGATGAGGTCGGGCACCACGTCGAACGCGTCGAACGCGAACCACTCGCCGGTGCGGCCGAAGCCCGCCATGACCTCGTCGAGGATGAGCACGATGCCGTACCTGTCGGCCAGTGCGCGCACCCCGGCGAGGTAGCCGGGCGGCGGCACGAGCACCCCCGCGGTGCCGGGGACGGTCTCGAGGAGGATGGCGGCCACGGTGTCGCTGCCCTCCGACTGGATGACCCGCTCGAGGTGGCGGAGCGCCCGCTCGGCCTCCTGCTCGGGGCTCGTGGCCCAGAACTCCGAGCGGTAGAGGTAGGGGCCGAAGACGTGCACGTGCCCGCGGGAGTACTCGTTCGGCATGCGGCGCCAGTCACCCGTGGCCACGATCGCCGCTCCCGTGTTGCCGTGGTACGAGCGGTAGTGCGAGATCACCTTGTCGCGACCCGTGTACAGGCGGGCCATGCGGATCGCGTTCTCGTTGGCATCCGCACCGCCGTTGGTGAAGAACACCTTCTCGAAGCCCTCGGGGGCGCGATCGAGCACGAGCCTGGCGGCGCGTGCCCTGGTCTCATTGGCGTGCGCCGGAGCGACGGTCGTGAGCAGTGCGGCCTGCTCCTGGATGGCAGCGATCACCGTCGGGTGCTGGTGGCCGATGTTCACGTTCACGAGCTGGCTGGAGAAGTCGAGGTACTCGGTGCCCTCGAAGTCCCACACCGTGCATCCGCTGCCCCCGGCGATGGCGAGCGGGGCGAGGGCGCCCTGGGCCGACCAGGAGTGGAAGACGGTGGAGCGGTCGGCGAGGCTGACGGATGCGTTCGAGATCATGCCTCCAGTCTGCGGCGGGGCGCTCGCCGCGGCGGTGCCAGAGTGTCTAGTCGCCGATCCGTTCTTCGACGATCTGTTCTCCAGTCATCTGTTCTTCAGCGATCTGTTCTTCGACGATCCGTTCTTCCCTCAGTTCGCCCTCGCCGGAGAGGCCCACGTACATCGAGTCGTGCAGTTCGTGCACGTGCGCGAAGGCGAGCGCGGCGGCCGCACCGGCGTCGCGCCGTTCGAGGGCGTCGACGAGGTCGGCGTGCTCCTCGTTCGAGGCCCGCAGGTAGTCGAGGCGGTACGGGATGAAGTAGGCGTAGAGCTCGTGCGAGAGGCGGTGGTGCAGCGCGGCGGCGGCGGGCAGCCCGGATGCCTGCGCCAACAGGGCGTGGAAGGCCGTGTCTGCGACCCGGAACTCCGCCCAGTCGGCCGCGTCGCGCATCCGCTGCACCAGGTCGCGCAGGGAGTCGAGCTGGTCGGGGTCGCGCACTCCGCTGGCGCGGGCCGCGAGCCCGGCCTCGAGGGCGGCGCGCTGGTCGATGAGCCCGTGCACGTGCTCGGCGTCGGAGCGGTAGGCGGTCACGGCGGGGGCCACCGCGGTGCCGGCGGCGAGCGGGGGGCGGTCCGCGATGAACGTGCCCCCCGCGTTGCCGCGCCTGCTCACCACCAGGCCGTCGTCGGCGAGCAGGCGGTAGGCGCGACGCACCGACATCTCGCTCACCTCGAGCGCCTCCGCCGACTCCCTCGGGGTGGGCAGCCGCTGGCCCGGCGCGAGCATGCCGAGGTCGACGGCGAGCTGGATGCGGGCACGCACCGTGTCGACCGCCGAGGTGCGGCGGATCGCGGCGAGCTGCGGCGCGGCCAGTGCTTGCGCTTGCGCCTGTGCCTGTGCCTGCGACTGCGCGGGCGGCTGCCCGGGTGCCTGCGGTGAGGAACTGATCGGTGGCCTCGTCTCGGTCGTGGCGCTACTGCGCGGGCGGCGTCGCGGAGGTCGCCTCCGAGGTCTCCACCGTCTCACGATCGAGGCGGAACCGCCCGCCCATCACGATGCCGAGGAGCATGGCGACCGCGGGGATCAGTGCGAGCGTCACGCTCACGGGAACGCTGCCGCCCGTGATGAGGGTGAAGTTCGAGAGCACGAGCGCCATGGCGGCGATGAGGCCCACGACCGCGAGCACGGGGAAGACCCTGGCGCCCCAGGCGCGGCCGGCCGCGAGAGACGGGCGGCGCAGGAAGAACACGAACACGGCCACAGAGGTCGTGAGCATCAGCAGCACCATGCCGACCGTGGCCACGCCGGCCATCGAGCCGAAGACGCCCACGAGCGGATCCAGTCCCGAGAGGGCGAGCACAGCGAGCACCACGGCAGCGGTGACGGTCTGCACGATCGAGGAGCGGGTGGGGGAGTGGTGCTTGGCGCTGCGGTGGCCGAGGAAGGCGGGCAGCGCTCCCTTGTTGGCGAGGCTGAACTGGTAGCGGGCGATCACGTTGTGGAACGAGAGCACGCACGCGAAGAGGCTCGTGACGAGGAGCACCTGGATGACATCGCGCATGATGGGCCCGAGGTACTCGGTGGCGGTGTCGAGCAGCATGTTGCCCTCGCCTGCCAGGGTCTGCTGGGCCACGGCCACGGCGTTGCCCGCGCCCACGCCGGTCACGAGGGCCCAGCACGAGACGGCGTAGAACACGCCGATGATGATGACGGCGAGGTAGGTGGCGCGCGGGATGGTCTTCTCGGGGTTGCGGGCCTCGTCGCGGAACACGGCCGTGGCCTCGAAGCCGATGAAGCCGGTGAGGGCGAAGAGCACGGCCACGCCGAGTCCGCCGGTGAAGATGATCGACGGGTCGAAGGTCTCCACGGCGATGCCGCTCTCGCCGCCGGTGGCGAAGATCACGATGTCGAGCACGACCACCACGAGGATCTCGAGGGCCAGTGCGACGCCGAGCACGCGGGCGCTCAGGTCGATGTGCCGGTAGCCGAGCACGGCCACGAGGGCCATGACGGCGAAGGAGTAGAGCCACCACGGCAGGGCGGGGCCGCCGAAGAAGGTCACGAGGTCGTCGACCGCCCAGCCCAGGTAGCCGTAGACGCCCACCTGGATGGCGGTGTACGCCACGAGGGCGGTGAAGGCCGAGCCGAGACCGAGTCGGGATCCGAGGCCGGCGGTCACATAGGAGAAGAACGCGCCCGCCTCCTTCACGAACGGCGTCATGGTGACGAAGCCCACCGAGAACACGAGCAGGATGATCGCGGCCAGCGCGAAGCCCACGGGGGCACCGGCGCCGTTGCCGCTGCCCACGGCGAGGGGCACGTTGCCGCCGATCACGGTGAGGGGGGCTGCGGCGGCGATCACCATGAAGACGATGGCGCCTGTGCCGAGCTGGCCGTCGAGGCGGGCGGGCGTCATTGCTCTGCCCGTCGTGGTGGTGGCGGTGGGGCGCGTCGGGGGGATGGGGTCGATGGTCATGGGCTTCTTTCGGGGGAGGGATGGGGATGTTGGTGCGGGGTGCGGGGTGCGGGATGCGGGTTGCGGGGATGTTCGGGTGCGTTACGACGCAGGGTGCGGCGTTCCGTACAGCTCGGGGCGGCGGTCGTGCAGATAGGGGTTCTCGCGTCGGCCGCGGGTCACGGCGTCGGGATCGATGGTCGCCAGGAGCAGGCCCTCGGTGTCGGTGCCGCCGAGGGAGGCGAGGGTCGTGCCGTCGGGGGCGGCGGCGCTGCTGAGTCCCACGTAGTCGAGCTCGCCCTCCGATCCGCTGCGATTGATGTAGACCACGTGCACCTGGTTCTCCCAGGCGCGAACGGGGATGAGCTTCTCGGCGATGTGCGCGTAGGGGGCCATCTGGGCGGTGGGGACTATGACGGCGTCGACTCCCCGGTCGGCGGCGGCGCGCACGGTCTCGGGGAACTCGACGTCGTAGCAGATGAGGAACGACAGGCGAACGCCGTGCAGCTCGATGGGATCGGGCAGGCGGTCGCCGGCCACGAACAGCGTGCGGTCGAGGTCGCTGAACAGGTGGGTCTTCGCGTAGCGCAGCAGTTCGACGCCGTTCTCGTCGACGACCACCACGGCGTTCTGCAGGCCGCCATCGCGGGGGATCGGCAGACCGGCCGCGATCGCGATGCCCGCCTCGCGGGCGACGGTGGCGACGCGCTCGGGCAGATCCTTGGAGGCCACCTCGGCCAGCCGGTCGCCGATGTTGTAGCCCGTGATGAACATCTCGGGAGTCACGAGCAGTCCGGCGCCCGCCTCGCGGGCCGCGTGGGCGGCCTCGGCGACGATGCGCAGGTTGGCCTCGACATCGCCGGCGACGCCGCCGTGCTGAAGTCCGGCAACGGTGAGGGACATGCTGCTCCTAGAGGGCACTGACACCAGACCCCGACAGGCCCGGCCCGGACTATCCGGCCCCGCCATTCAAACAGATCACTTTGACCCCTTTGATTACCGAATTGTTTCCATCATGTTTCAAAATCCATGACCGAACCCATCCCATCTCGGGCAAGCGCGTAGCGCGCGGCAGCCCCATTCGCCTCCTGGCCGGATGGCTGGGTCGGTCTCAGTGTCAGTGGCTGGTGATTGAATAAATCTCATGAAGCCGATCTTCTCCGAGACACCCACTACGGGTAGCGACGCCGTCGAGCGGTGCGACGAGAAGTTCCGCATGGCGGTCGTCAGGTTCACGCGAGCGGATCGGATGATCGCCGCACTGCAAGCCCGCCAGGCCCAGGCGCTCGCTCAGGCGGTCGAGGCGTGTGAGGCGAGGGCGGAGATCCTCGCGGGGTCGTTGACTCCGGATGGCCGTGAGTGGGCTCGTCGCCTGGTGAAGTCCGAGGTCGCCACAGCAGCACGCCGTTCCGAGGGCACGATCGTCCGCCTGATCACCGACGCAGAAACGCTGGCGAACGACTTGCCCGACACCCTCGCCGAACTCGGCACAGGCAAGATCTCCTACGCCCACGCACGATCGATGGTCGCCCACGCAACCTCGCTTCCGGCGGAGTCACGAGGTTCATTCGAGCAGGCCGTCCTGCAGCGGGCGAAGGAGTGCAACGCCGCCCGCTTCGACGACGCCGCGCGCCGTCTCCGTGAGACCCACCACCCCGACTCCATCAGCCAGCGCGCGAAGAAGGCATACGAGGATCGGGCTGTCTGGCTCGATGCGGAGCGAGATGGCATGGCCACCCTGCATCACCACTTGCCCGCAGTTGATGCCCTAGCGATCCACGACGTCCTCGACCAGGCCGCTCGAGCAGCCCGCTCCGACGCGGAGCCCCGCACCCAGGCGCAGCTCCGCTCCGACATCCTCGCCAACACCATCCTCGGCCGCACCGACGGCGCCCTCGGCTTCACGCCCACCATCATCGTCACCGTCCCCGCGGCCACGATGGTCGGATGCGAAGGCGACGCTGGCGAGGAGAGCCTCGATGAGCACGCAAAGTTGCACGGGTACGGCCCCATCGACCCCGACCTAGCGCGACGCCTGGCCGCGGAGGCCCCCACCTTCCTCAAGGTGCTCGTGCACCCGGGCACGGGCGACACCATCGAGGTCGCCGGCCGCTACCGCATCCCCGCCGCCCTCCGCGAAGCCCTCATCGTCGCCGACGAGCACTGCCGCTTCCCCGGCTGCGGCCGCCGAGCCGCCCGCTGCGAACTCGACCACACCGAGGATTGGGCCCTCGGAGGCCGCTCCACCGCCTCCAACCTCGCCCACCTCTGCACCAGCCACCACCACTTGAAGCACAATGGCGGCTGGAAAGTCACCCGCCCACCCGGCGCCCCACCAGGATCACGCGAACTCGAATGGCGCTCCCCCCTCGGAGCCACCTACCGCACCACCCCACCCACCCGGCACTCCACCGCGCCACCCACCCAGCACCCCACGACCCCTCCCTCCCGGCATTCCGCCACCCCGCCCACTCAGCAACCCACCGCGCCACCCATCCGGCATTCCGCCGCGCCGCCCTCGCGTCCTGCGGCCGATCCGCCACCTTTCTGATCCCTGCCGCGGACGGTCGCCTTCCGGGGCGCCGTGCCTCCGTGCCTCCGTGCCTCCGTGCCTCCGTGCCTCCGTGCCACCGCGCCTGCGCGCCTTGCCGCGCGCGCGCTGCGGCCGGGGTGGCGGGGGCAGCCTGAGGGGTGGGCGATGCTGATAGGTGGCTTGGAATCTGACCGATCGTTCAGGCGCTGACCGATCGGTCAGATTACGCTCGAAACCGTGCCCACTCCCCACCCGATCGCCCGCCCGCAGACCGATGTCGCGGCCGAGATCCGAGCGATCGCCCTCGAGATGTTCGCCGAGCACGGCTACACCGGCACGAGCCTGCAGCAGATCGCCGACGCAGCCGGCTACTCGAAGTCGAGCGTGCTCTACCACTTCCGCTCCAAGGAGTCCCTCTTCGAAGAGGCACTCGCCCCCTCGGTGGCCCAGATCGAGGTGTTCCTCGACTCGATCGTGGAGAAGGCCACCTCCGACGACCTGCGCGGCCAGTTCACCGCCGACTTCGTCGACCTCCTGCTCGCCCACCGCCTCGCCGCCCACATCATCATCAACCAGGGCCAGACACTGTCCGACATCCCCACGGTGGACAGGGCACGAGGCCTGATCGAGCGCATCGGGCAGTCCTTCATGTCGGACCTGCCGAGCACGAAGCAGCGCATCCGCCTGGGTGTCGCCCTCGCCGGCGCGGCCTACATCATGGTCGCCACCCGCCCGAGCGCCACCGAGACCGAAGACATCGACGAGGTCAGGGAAGCCCTCATCGACGTCGTCGGCGAACTCATCACCCCCCTGTCGGTCTGACCGAGCCGAGACAGCACCACCGAACACCACAGCACCAGAACACGAACGCAAGAACACCAGAACACCAGAACACCAGAACACCCGAACACCAGAACACCCGAACACCACCCGAGACACCGAACACCCGAGGAGCTTCCCTGTGGCCACCCTGCTCTACCGCATCGGCCGATTCGCCTACCGCAAGGCCTGGTACGTCGTCATAGCCTGGGCCCTCGCCCTCGCAGCGGTCCTCGGCGGCGGCCTCGCCCTCGGCGGGCAGTTCTCCGAGAGCTTCACGATCCCCGGCACCGAGTCGCAGCAGGCCATCGACAAGCTCGAGAACCTCTTCCCCTCCGCCGCCGGAGCCGCCGCCACCGTGGTCATCACGGCCCCCGAAGGCGCGAGCGTGAACGACGATGACGTCACGCAGGAGATCACCACCCTCTCCGATGACATCGCCGACTTCGACCAGGTCGCCGCCGTCGTCTCCCCGTACTCCGAGTACGCCACCAACGCCATCTCCGAAGACGGCACCACCGCCCTGCTCAAGGTGCAGTTCGACGGCCCCTCCACCGAGGTCACCGACGCGACCCTCGAAGAGCTCCAGGCCGCCGGCGACACCCTCGAGGCCGACGGCATGACCGTCTCCTACGGCGGCGAGGTGTTCCAGAACACCGAGGTCGGCCTCACCCCCACCGAGGCCATCGGCGTGCTCTTCGCCGGCTTCGTGCTCTTCATCACCTTCGGCTCCCTGCTCGCCGCAGGTCTCCCGCTGCTCACCGCCCTCATCGGCGTGGGCATCTCGATCGGCGGCATCATCGCCGTCTCCGCGGTCTCCACCGTGTCGAGCACGGCACCCATGCTCGCGGTCATGATCGGCCTCGCGGTGGGAATCGACTACGCCCTCTTCATCCTCTCGAGGCACAGATCCCAGCTGGCGGATGGACTCGAACCCGAGGAGTCGGCGGCCAGATCCGTCGCCACCGCAGGCGCGGCGGTGCTCTTCGCCGGACTCACCGTCATCATCGCGCTCCTCGGCCTGCTCGTCGTGGGCATCCCCTTCCTCTCGGTGATGGGTATCGCCGCCGCGTTCGCCGTGTTCATCGCCGTGGCGATCGCCACCACCCTCCTGCCCGCCATCATGGGCATCGCCAAGGGCAAGCTCATCCCCAAGCCGGGATCGCGCGCAGCCCGCCGCGCCCTCGCCGCCAAGGCGCTGGAAGCCCAGGAGGAGAACCAGGCAGAGAACCAGGCAGCGAACCAGGCAGAGAACCAGGCAGCGAACCAGGCAGCGAACCAGGCAGAGGGCACGGCCACCGCAGGCAAGCCGCTCAAGCCCTCCCTCGGCGGTCGCTGGGTGGCCCTCGTCATGAAGGCCCCGATCGTGTTCATCGTGGCCGTCGTCGGCCTCCTCGGCGTGGCCTCCATCCCCGTGGCGAGCCTCGACCTCAACCTCCCCACGGCCGCTTCGCAGGCCGAGGGATCGACCGCCCGCACCGCCTACGACACCATCGCCGAGAAGTTCGGCGCCGGCTACAGCGGCACCATCGTGGTCGTGGCCGACATCACCCAGACCACCGACATCCAGAACGACCTCGAGGGCATCCGCAGCGACCTCGAAGCGGTCGACGGCGTCGCCACGGTGGGCCCCGGCCTGCCCGACGAGACCCTCGACACCGCCATCTTCCAGGTGGTCCCCACCACAGCCCCCGACTCGCCTGAGACCAAGGAGCTCGTGGAGCGCCTCCGCGACATGAAGGGCGAGATCGAGGACGAGTACGGCACACCCTTCGTGGTCAGCGGTCAGACCGCCGTGGCCATCGACGTGTCGACGCAGCTCACGAACGCGCTGCTGCCCTTCGGCATCCTCGTGGTCGGCCTCTCGATCATCCTGCTCGCCATGGTGTTCCGCTCCATCGCCGTGCCCATCAAGGCGGCCCTCGGCTTCCTGCTCACGGTGGGTGCCTCGTTCGGTGTCACCGTGGCCGTGTTCCAGTGGGGCTGGCTCGCCGACCTGCTGCACGTCAACGCCACCGGCCCCATCATCAGCTTCCTCCCCATCCTGCTCATGGCGATCCTCTTCGGTCTCGCCATGGACTACGAGGTGTTCCTCGTCTCCGGCATGAGGGAGGAGTACGTCAAGTCGAAGGATGCGCGGCGCGCCATCCGAATAGGGTTCCAGCAGGGAGCACGGGTCGTCACGGCCGCGGCGCTCATCATGTTCTTCGTCTTCTTCGCGTTCGTGCCCGAGGGCGACGGGCCCATCAAGGCCATCGCGCTCGCCCTCGCGGTCGGCGTGGCCGTCGACGCCTTCCTCGTGCGGATGACGCTCGTGCCCGCCGTCATGACCCTGCTCGGCGACCGCGCCTGGTACCTGCCCAAGTGGCTCGACCGCCTGCTGCCGAACGTCGACGTGGAGGGTGAGAGCCTGCGCGAGCACATCGAGCAGCGCAAGTGGACAGAGGGTCGCGACGACGCCGTGAGCGCCGAGCGCCTCGAGGTGGAGGGTGCGGGTGCACCCGCGACCTTCCGCATCCCCGCCGGGGCCGTCGCCGTGCTCACCGGGCCCACCGCCTCCCGCCGCCTCGTGGGCGCGGCGATCGCCGGCCGCATCGCGCCGAGCGCAGGGCACCTCCAGGTGCTCGGCCTCAGCGTGCCGTCCGAGTCCGGCGCCGTGGCCAAGCGCGTCACGCTCGTCGACCTCGAATCGCGCCGACTCGACCTCTCGACCACCGTGGGCGACGCCCTCGGCGAGCGGCTGCGGCTCTCCCGCGGCTGGTTCCGCGCCGTGCCCAAGGGAGCGGCCGAGCACCTGGTCGACCGCGTCAACCGGGCGCTCCAGCCCATCGAGGGCGAGCGGTCCATCACCATCCACCGCACGTTCGGCGAGCTGAGCCCCATGGCGCAGTCGCTCGTGACGGTGGCCCTCGGTGTGGCCGACGGCGCCCGAGTGCTCGTGATCGACGCCGGAGACGACGACGCCGCCCACCCCACCACCCCCGACTTCGTGCGGGCCGTCGCCGGCATCGCCGAGCGCGAGACCACCGTGCTCTTCGGCGCCGAGAGCCTGCACGCGGTGCACGCCGCCACGGACGCCCCCACCGGCATCCGCCCGCTCGTGCGCATCGATCTGGACGACGCCGCAGCTCCTGGCATCTCCGACACCACCCCCGCCACCGTCGGCACCCCGCAACGCACCTCCGACCTGCCCGAGGAGGGCAACCGATGAGCACCTCGACCACCATCCCCACCCCCCGGTCACGGCGGCGCACCAAGATCGCCCTGATCGTGATCACCGCGCTCGCCGTGGTGCTCACCCCCTTCGCGGTCAACGGACTCTTCGCCGGTGCCCTCGCGGATGCCGACACCAACCTCTCCTCGGTGCCGGCCGCGGTCGTGAACAACGACAAGATGACCACCACCACGAACGCCGACGGCACGGAGTCGGTGAACTTCGCCGGCCGCGCGGTGGTGACCGAGCTCACCGGCGGCGACGACACGGGCTTCGACTGGAACGTCACCAACTCGGCCGATGCCGAGAAGGGCCTCGCCGACGGCACCTACTACGCCGTGCTCACCATCCCCGAGGACTTCTCGGCGAGCATCAACACGCTCGCCACTCCCGACCCCGAGCAGGGCCTCATCCACATCACGACCGACGACTCGCACGGCTACCTGCAGGGCATCCTCGCCTCGACCGTGGCCACCGCCGTGCAGGCGGGCTTCGGCCAGCAGATCACCGCCCAGGTGGTCAACGGCATCTACACGAGCTTCGACACCCTCGGCACGAGCCTCTCGGATGCGGCCGACGGAGCATCGCAGCTCGCCACCGGCGCCGACGGCATCGCCACGGGCGGCACCCAGCTCGCCGACGGCCTCACCCAGCTCAGCACGGGAGCAGCCTCGGCCACCACGGGAGCCTCCGAGCTCGCCTCCGGCCTCGGCCAGCTCTCCGACGGCGCCACCCAGGCCGCCTCGGGCGCCACCCAGCTCAGCTCGGGAGTAGCGCAGTACACGGGCGGTGTGAGCGATCTCGCCACCGGGCTCGGCACCTTCAAGACGCAGACCACCGGCCTGGGGGCGCTCGGGCAGGGACTCGTGAACTACACGGGAGGCGTGACCCAGAGCGCTCAGGGCGCTGCGAATCTGGCGGCCGCCGCGGCTGCCGATCCGACTGTCCCCGCCTACATCACCGAGGGTCTCGCCGGGCTCTCCGGTGGTCTGCAGCAGCTCGACGCCGGCAGCGCGTCGCTCAGTGCAGCGGGCCAGGGCCTCCCCGCCCTCGAAGCGGGCATCGCGAGTGCAGCCGACGGAGCCGCGACCCTCTCCGCCGGTGGCGGCGAGCTCGCCAGCGGTGCCGCAGGCCTCGACTCCGGCGTCAACCAGCTCGCGGCCGGGCTGCAGCAGACCGCCCCAGGTGCCAGCACCCTCGCCGACGGCGTGGGCCAGCTGAGCACGGGGATCGCGCAGACGGTCCCCGGCGCGCAGCAGATCGCCACGGGTGCCGACCAGCTCGGCGCTGGCGCCACCACCCTCGCCGACGGCCTCACCACGGGAGCCGACCAGCTCTCGGCGAACGTCTCGGGTGACGGCGAGGCCGCCTCCGAGGTCATCGCACAGCCCGTGACGGTCGACGTGACGAGCCAGAACCAGGTCAGCGACATCGGCCAGGTGGTCTCCACCATCCTGCTGCCCGTCGCTCTGTGGCTCGGCGCGCTCGCCATGTTCCTGTGGCTGCGGCCGTTCTCCCGCGGCGTGCTCGCCTCCTCGGTCTCGACCGGTCGGCTCACGCTCCGCACCTTCGGCCGGGCGGCCATCATCGCCGCCCTCCAGGTGGTGCCGCTCGTGGCCTTCCTGCACCTCGCCCTCGGAGTTGCGTGGAGCTCACTTCCCGCCACCCTCGGCTTCTCGCTCGCGGTCGCGTTCGCGTTCACGGCCTTCCACCAGCTGCTCGCCACGGCGTTCGGCCGGGTCGGCGCCATCATCTCGCTCGTGCTGCTCGCGCTGCAGCTCGCCTCCACGGGCGGGTTGTACCCGGTCGAGATTCTCTCGGGTCCGTTCCAGGCCATCAGCGCCGTCAGTCCGCTGGGCTACGCGGTCGGCGGCATCCAGGCCATCCTGACCGGCGGATCGGCGTCGACCGTCGGCACGGCCCTCGGCGTCATGGCCGTCATGCTCGTGCTCAGCCTGCTGCTTTCGGGAGCTGCACTGGCGCGCAGGCGCCGACCCGTGGAGCTCGGCTGGGTGGTGCCCATCCCGAACCAGGCGGGGCCCGCCACGACCGGTCGCCGAAGCGGGCCGCGGCCTCAGGCGGTCGCGATCGGCTCGCGCGCGTAGAGGGTCTGACCCGAGTGCGCCGCAGGTCGTTGACGCGCGTAAAGTAGAAGCCAGCTCCGCACCCCCTTCACCGATGACGGCCCGCCGTCGGCGGAGCGCGGTGCGCACGGGAGCAGGACACCCCTCCGATGGATCGACTGAGCCGAGCGGTGAACTCGCCCTCCGCGCGTTTCCCGTGGGTGCTCGTGGCCGGCATCGTCTGCATCGGGTTCATCCTGCGCGGGCCGATCGTGGCGGTCGCCCCGGTCTCGGGCCTCATCGGCTCCGACCTCTCGCTCTCGGCGGCGCAGATCGGGCTGCTCACGAGCCTGCCCGTGCTGTGCTTCGCCATCATGACGCCGTTCGCCTCGATCTTCGTGGGCAAGGCGGGCGCCAACTTCGCCACCACCGTCGCCATCCTCGGTGTGGGCATCGGATCGATCGTGCGCTCGGCGGGCGGGGTCGAGGACACGTTCACGGGCACGATCGTGATGGGTGCCTTCATCACGATCGGCAACGTCGTCATCCCCGTGCTCATCCGGCGCGATGTGCCCGCGGCGCGCGTGGGGATCGTGACCGGGGCGTACACCTCGGCCATGAACGTGAGCTCGATGATCACGACGCTCGCCACCGTGCCGCTCGCGGCCGCCTTCGGGTGGCGGGGTGCGCTCGCGGCCTGGATCGGGTTCGTGGTGCTCGCGGCCGCCGCCTGGCTCGTCGCCACCGGGCGGGGGGCACTGCGCTGGGGTCCGCTCAAGCCCGCCATCGAGACCGGGGCGTTCGAGACCGTCGCCATCGACACCCGCGGCATCCCCATCGCCGCTCCCGAGCCGCGCACGTGGCGCAACCTCTCGGCGGTGCTTCTCGCGCTCGCCTTCGCCGGCCAGGCGTTCTCGTACTACGGTCTCACCGCGTGGCTGCCGAGCATCCTCGTCGACGAGATCGGGTACTCGGCCGAGGCGGCGGGCACGAGCTCGTCGATCTTCCAGATCGCGGCCGTGGTGGGGGCGCTGGGGGTGCCGTTGCTCTCGCAGCGGATCGGGATCCCCATCACGTTCGCTGCTGTCTCGGCGCTCTGGATCAGCTTCCCGGTCGGCATGATGCTCGCGCCCGACGCGTGGCTGGCGTGGGGGTTCCTCGGCGGGGTGGCGCAGGGCGGCGGCATCACGATCGTGTTCATGCTCATCGTGCAGCTGTCGCTGACCGGAACTCACGCGAGGCGGCTCTCCGCGATGGTGCAGGGGGTCGGCTACGCGCTCGGGGCCACGTCGCCCGCGCTGGTCGGGGCCGTGCACGATGCGACGGGTGACTGGACGCTGCCCATCGGGGTCGTGCTCGTCTCCACGCTCGTGTTCGCCGGGGCCGGGCTCGCGGGGGCCCTTCGGGCCACGCGGCGGCGGCGTTGACGGCGGGCCCGTCCTAGGCTGGAGGCGTGGACTTCAGAATCTTCACCGAACCCCAGCAGGGCGCCACCTACGACGAACTCCTCGCGGTGGCCAAGGCCACGGAGGAGCTCGGCTTCGACGCGTTCTTCCGCTCCGACCACTACCTGCGCATGGGCGACGGCGATCCGGGCCCCGGCCCCACGGATGCCTGGACCACGCTCGCCGGACTGGCGCGCGAGACGTCCCGCATCCGACTCGGCACGCTCGTGTCGTCGGTGACCTACCGCTACCCCGGCATCCTCGCGATCCAGGTGGCTCAGGTCGACCAGATGTCGGGTGGGCGCGTGGAGCTCGGGCTCGGCACCGGGTGGTTCGAGGAGGAGCACCGGGCGTACGGCATCCCGTTCCCGCCCAAGCGGTTCGACCTGCTCGAGGAGCAGCTCGAGATCGTCACGAGCCTGTGGGCCACCGAGCCGGGGGAGACGTACTCGTTCTCGGGTGAGCACTACTCGCTCGAGAACTCGCCGGCCCTGCCCAAGCCCGTGCAGTCGCCGCTGCCCGTGATCGTGGGCGGCAAGGGGGCCAAGCGCACGCCGCTTCTCGCCGCGCGGTATGCGAGCGAGTTCAACGTGCCGTTCCCCGATCCCGGAACCCTGCCCGGCCTCTTCGAGAACGTGCGCCGCACGTGCACCGAGCTCGGTCGCGACCCCGACAGCATCGTCTACTCGGCGGCGTTCGTGGCGGCGGCGGGGGCGGATGACGCGGAGGTCGCCCGTCGCGCCGCCGCGATCGGGCGCGAGCCCGCCGAGCTGCGCGAGAACGGGTTGGCGGGAACGGCCGCCGAGGTCGTCGACAAGCTCGCTGCCCTCCGCGAGCAGGGCGTCTCGCGCGTCTACCTCCAGATCCTCGACCTCCACGACCTCGACCACCTCGACTTCCTGGCCCGCGAGGTCCTCCCGCAGCTGGAGCCCTGACCGCCGCCCCACCCCGCCCACCACCGCCCCGCTCACCGGCCTCGCCCGCTGGACGCCCCCCGAGGGGGCTTGGCAGTCGCGCGAAGCGCAAAGGGCATATGTATGATGATGCGCGAAGTGGCAGCGAGGCAAGGGAGCATCGGCGTGGAGAACGGCAACGGGCAGCAGAGCGCGGGCGAGGGTCGGCGGGCCGAGCGGCACGCGGCCGTCGTGGGGATCGAACCGTCGAAGCGCGAGGAGTACCTGGCGCTGCACGCCGCCGTGTGGCCGCAGGTGGAGGCGACGCTCTCGGCCGCCGGGGTCACCAACTACACGATCTTCGTGCGCGGCGACGTGCTCGTCTCCTACTACGAGTACGTCGGCGACGACCACGACGCGGCGATGGCGCAGATCGCGGCGGATCCGGTGACGCAGGAGTGGTGGACCCGCACCGACCCCTGCCAAGTGCCCCTCTTCGCCGACCAGCCCGCGGGCGAGCGCTGGGCCCCCTTCACCGAGGTCTGGCACCTCCCGTGACGGCCACCCCCGCCACCCCCGCCACGGCCGCCGCGGTCGCCGGGGCAACGAGGGTGATCGTCGACGGCCACGCGCACGTCTGGGACCGCTCGCGCACCCCGATCCCCTGGATCGACGCCTCGCTCCCCGACATCGACCGCGACTTCTCCGTCGCCGAGCTCCACCACACAGCCACCACCGCCGTCACACTGTGCGCGGCGCGCCCGGAGGTGGCGAGACCCGGTGGCCCAGGGAGCGGCGCGTCGCCGCGCCGGCCCGTCGACGACGAGGTGGAATCCGACGGGGTGGGATCTGGTGGGGTGGCCGGTGGGGTGGTGTTCGGTGGGGCCGTGCTCGTGCAGGCGCTGAACGACGCGGGGGAGACGCTCGACCTGCTGCGCACAGCGCGCGGACCGGTGGTGGGCTGGCTCGACCTCGATGCCGACAGCGTTAGTGAGCGGATCGCTGCCCTGCGCGAGGCTCCGGGTGGGCACCGGCTCGCCGGCATCCGCCACCTGGCGCACGTCGATCCCGACCCCGAGTGGCTGCTGCGGCCCGGTGTCGCGCGCGGGCTCGAGGCGCTCGCCGCGGCGGGGCTGCCCTTCGACCTCGTGGTGCGCCCGTGGCAGCTGCCACTCACAGCCCGCGTGGCCGACGCCCACCCCACCCTGCGCCTCGTCCTCGACCACCTCGGCCAACCGCCCGCCGGCCCTGCCACCCCCACTGACCCTGACGCTGCGAGCGGGGCGTCGGATGACGAGGCCGGGCGCTGGGAGCGGGATCTGCGGGCGCTCGCTGAGCGGCCCAACGTGGTGGCGAAGGTGTCGGGGATCGCCGTGCGGGGGGAGGAGGCCAGCCGCGCGCGGCTTGCGTGGGCGGGCGGCGTAGCGCTCGAGGCGTTCGGGCCGGGGCGACTGATGTTCGGCTCCGACTGGCCGCTCGTACGGCTCGCCGACGACTACGCCCCCTGGCTCGCCCACTACCTCGACTGGTCGGCAGCGCTCTCCCCCGACGAGCAGCGAGCGTTCGACTCCCTCACAGCCCGCGCCGCCTACGGCCCCACCACCCCCGTCCCCCTCGGCCCGCGCGGAGACGACATCAGCACTGGAGCTCTCTCGTGACTACTTCTGGTTCTCTGCCCACGCGGGCGGTCGGCGGCACCGGGCTCGCCCTCACCGAGCTGGGGTTCGGGGCCGCGAGCCTCGGCAACCTCTACCGCGAGACCTCCGACGAGGAGGCGCGCGAGGCGGTCGACCGCGCCTGGGAGCGCGGCATCCGCTATTTCGACACCGCCCCCCACTACGGCCTCGGCCTCTCCGAGCAGAGGCTCGGGCGAGCACTGGCCGACAGGCCGCGGCACGAGTTCGTGCTCTCGAGCAAGGTCGGCCGCCTGCTCGTGCCCAACGAGCACCCCACGGGCCAGGATGCCGACTTCGTGGTGCCCGACACCCTGCGCCGGCAGTGGGACTTCTCCCGCGACGGCATCCTGCGCTCGATCGAGCAGAGCCTCGAACGGCTCGGTACCGACCGCCTCGACATCGTCTACGCCCACGACCCCGACCAGTTCGGCGAGCACGCGGCCTGGGAGGCCGCCGAGACCCTCACCGAACTGCGCGACCAGGGCGTGATCGGCGCGAGGGGCGTCGGCACCAACGACGCCGGCCAGCTGGCCGAGCTCTTCGCCGCCGATGCGATCGACGTGGCCATGCTCGCCGGCCGCTACACACTGCTCGAGCAGGAGTCGGCGCTCCCCGCGCTCGACGCGGCCGCAGCCCACGGCAAGTCCATCGTCGCCGTCGCCGTGTTCAACTCCGGCCTGCTCGCCACCGACCGCCCCGCCCCCGATGCCCGCTACGACTACGGCCCCGTGCCCCCCGAACTGCTCGCGCGCACCATCGCGCTCGCCGAACTCTGCGAGGCGCACGGCGTGACCCTGCCCCGGGCGGCCATCGCCTACCCGCTCGCGCATCCGGCGGTCGTCAATGTGACCCTCGGCATGCGCACAGCAGAACAGGTCGACCGCAACGCCGACCTCTACGGCACCCCGGTGCCGGATGCCCTATGGCACGCCATCCGCGCTCGCCAGAGATAGAACATATGATGTATGCTCTTTAGCACCCCACCCTCGATGCCGCGGAGTCCACCGCTTTCGAGACGTGCGGTCACCGCAGACAGACACGGGGAGAGCATGAAGATCACCGGCTTCACGAGCCTCGCCACTGTGCACGACTGGGGCCGCCCCGTGGGCGACGCGAACGGCGTCATCACCGGCGGCATCACGGATGTCGGTGTGCTCCTGCTGCACACCGACGGCGGGCTCACCGGAGTCGGCCTCGGCGCCCACGCCGACATCGCCCGGGTGTTCCCCGCCATCGAGGGGGAGGATCCGCGAGCCGTCGTGGCCCTCTACGACCGCATGCTCGCGCACGTCTTCAAGTCCGGTCACGCCGGGCCCACCTTCGGCACCATCGGCGCGATCGACATGGCGCTCTGGGATCTCAAGGCGAAGATGGCCGACGAACCCCTCTGGCGCACCCTCGGCGCCCGCGACCGCTTCGTGCCCGGCTACGCCTCCGGCCTCGACATCGCCCTCGACGACGACGCGCTCGTGGCCCTCTACGAGCGCTACGCCGACCGCGGCTTCACGAGCGCCAAGCTCAAGGGCGGCCTCGACGCCGAGACCGACATCGCGCGACTCCAAGCCGTGGGCGACGTGCTGCGGCGCAACACCCCGCATCCGGCCCTCATGCTCGACGCCAACGAGGCCTGGAACCGCAAGCAGGCCGTGCGCTACGTGTGCCAGGTCGAGGAGGCCGTGCCCCTCACCTGGATCGAGGAGCCCGTGCGCCGCTGGGACGCGGAGGGCCACGCCATCGTGAGCCGCGGCGTGCGCGCCTCGGTGGCCACGGGCGAGAACCTCGTGGGCCTCGAGCAGTACGGACCGCTGCTCGACGCGAACGCCGTCGACGTGGTGCAGGCCGGCATGGTGTGGGGGATCACGCACTTCCTGCGGGTCTCCGCCGTCGCGCATGCCCGCGAGCTGCCCGTGAGCCCTGTGGGCTACAACGGCAACCCCGTGGCGCACGCCGCCGCCGCGGTGCCGAACCACCTCGCCACCGAGGTGCAGGATCTCGGCTGGCCCGTGGGCCTCACCATCGACCAGACCATCACCGACGGCGGGATCGAGCTGGGCGACACCCCGGGTCTCGGCATCACCGTCGACCTCGAGATGATCGCCTCGCTCTCCGCCACCCCCGGCTGGCGAGTGCCCGCCGGTCCGCACGTGCGACCCGAGCGCGCCGGTCTGCGGCTCGCCGCCCACTCCCGCGCCCCCCTTGCCGAGCATTCCCTCAGCGGGCAGCCCCTCGCCGAGCACTCCCGAACCGAGAATCCCCGCACCGAGCACCCCCTCACCGAGCACAGAAAGCGCACCCCATGAAGCTGCAACGACGTGGCCCCGCCGGCCACGAGCTCCCCGCCGTGCTCGTCGACGGCACGGCCTACGACCTGAGCCCGCTCACGGGCGACATCGACGGCGCCTTCCTCGCCGGCGACGGGCCCGCCAGAGTGCAGGCCGCCCTCGACGCGGGTGAGCTCACCGCGCTCGCCGATCAGGAGGCCCGACTCGGCGCTCCGCTCGCCCAGCCCACGAAGATCGTCTGCATCGGCCTCAACTACCGTGATCACGCCGACGAGACGGGTGCGGCCTACCCGCCCGAGCCCGTCGTCTTCATGAAGGACCCGTCGACGCTCGGCGGCGCCTCCGACCCCGTGCCGATCCCGCGCAACTCCACGAAGACCGACTGGGAGGTCGAGCTCGGCATCGTGATCGGCCGCACCGCCCGCTACCTCGACTCCGTGGAGCAGGCGGCTGAGCACATCGCCGGCTACGTGCTCTCGCACGACGTCTCGGAGCGCGAGTTCCAGCTCGAGCTCGGCGGCACCTGGGACAAGGGCAAGAGCTGCGAGGGCTTCAACCCGCTCGGCCCGTGGCTCGCCACCGCCGACGAGTTCGACGACCCGCAGGCACTCGGCCTGCGCCTCTGGGTCAACGGCGAGCTGCGCCAGAACGGATCCACCGTCAACCAGATCTTCTCGCTGCAGCACGTGGTCTGGTACGTGAGCCAGTTCATGGTGCTGCGACCGGGCGACATCATCAACACGGGCACACCCGCCGGCGTGGCCATGGGCATGGAGGGCCAGCCCTACCTGCGCGTGGGCGACGTGGTGGAGCTCGAGATCGACGGCCTCGGCCGCGCACGTCAGGAGTTCGTGAGCCATGAGTGAATTCGCCGGCCTCACGGCCATCGTCACGGGCGGCGCCTCGGGGATCGGCCTCGCCACCTCCCTGCTGCTCGCCGCACGCGGCGCGCGGGTGGCCGTGCTCGACCTCAACGCGAGCGACCTGCCCGAGGGCCTCACGGGCTTCACGGCCGACGTCACCTCCCGCGACTCGGTGGATGCGGCCGTCGCGGCCGTGGCCGAGTGGGCGGGCGGCATCGACATCGTCATCAACAACGCCGGGGTGAGCGCCATCGGCACGGTCGAGGCCAACTCCGACGACGACTGGCGCCGAGTGCTCGACATCAACGTCATCGGCGTGGCCAGAGTGAGCGCCGCGGCCCTGCCGTGGCTGCGCGAATCCGCCCACGCGGCGATCGTGAACACCTGCTCGGTCTCGGCCAGCAACGGGATCCCGGAGCGCGCGCTCTACAGTGCGTCGAAGGGCGCCGTGCTCGCTCTCACCTACGGCATGGCCGTCGACCACGTGCGCGAGGGCGTGCGGGTCAACTGTGTGCGCCCCGGCACCGTCGACACGCCCTTCGTGTCGAACTACCTCAAGAAGTACGACGATCCGGTGGCCGAGCGGGCAGCGCTCGACGCGCGCCAGCCGACGGGTCGCATGGTCACGCCCGAGGAGGTCGCGCACGCGATCGCCTACCTCGCGAGCCCGCTCGCCTCGGCCACCACGGGCACCGCGCTCGACGTCGACGGCGGCCTCACGACCCTCCGCATCCGCCCGAAGGCCTGATCGTCCGCGGCAGCGGGCTCAGCGAGCTTAGCGGGGGAGGCGGCGCCGCTCCCAGGAGCTCGCGATGTGCTCGCGCATGAGCACGGCCGCGGCCTCGGCATCGCCCGCCACGATCGCATCGAGCACGTGCTGGTGCTCCACGAGCGTCAGCGCGAGCGCCTCGGGCCCCGGCTCGCCGTGGAACCGCGCGTACTCGCTGGCCCGCTGCACGAGCGTGTGCGCGATCGACTCCGCCAGGCGGCTGCCCGAGGTCTCCATGATGCAGCTGTGGAAGGCCCGGTCGAGCGCCTGGAAGGCCTCGATGTCGGCGATCGCATCGCGCTGCACCTGCAGCGCCGTCTTCAGGGCCTCGATGTCCGCGTCGGTGCGGCGACGAGCGGCCGCGGCGGTCATGGTGGACTCGAGATCGCCGCGCACCTGCGCGAGCTCGTCGAGGATCCCGAGCGTCTCGTCGTTCTCGATCATCGTCGAGATCACCACGCGGTCGAGCAGGTTCCACTCCGAGGGCTGCGTCACGACGGTGCCGCGCCCCTGGGCCACGGTCACCATGCCCTTCTCCTCGAGCCGCTTCACCGACTCGCGGATGACCGTGCGACTCACCCCGAAGGCGCTCACGAGCTCGCCCTCGGGGGGCAGCGGATCGCCCGGCTTCACGGATCCGGTGACGATCGCGGCCACCAGGTCGTGCACCACGGCCACACCCAGCCGGGTGGCGGGCGCACGCTTCTCCCCGCCGGCGAAGAGGCCGGTGGCGGGAGTGCTCGACAGGGTCATGACGCACATCCTAGTAAACTGTCAGGGTATGGCAGCGCTAACTATTGCTCATACGTAAGATGTATGATCAGATAGCTCCACCGCTCGGAAACAGCGGATCGACAACGACGCCGACATGAAGGACTCGCTCATGGCAGGACAGCACCGCCGCTCCATCGCCCGGATTCTCGCAACCGCTACGGCCGCCTTCACGGTGGTCGCCCTCGCCGGCTGCGCCGGCGGCTCGGGCGAGGTCAACAGCGACTACGGATTCGCCACCGCCGACCAGGAAGACGGCAGCACCATCACCGTCTGGGTCGACGCCGCACGCGAACCGATCGCGAAGGCCTTCGAGGAGGCCAACCCCGATGTGCCGATCAGCATCGAGACCTACGACGGCAACGCCGGCGGATCCGGATCGTTCCAGACCAAGGTCGCGCTCTTCGACCAGTCAGGCGAGGGCTGGCCCGACGTGGTCTTCTCCACGCAGACGAACGACGCATCCTGGGCCGCCAAGGAGACCAACGGGGTGCAGGCCTTCGCCGCTCCGCTCAACAAGGGCTACTTCAGCGACGAGTTCCTCGACGGCTTCACCGACGGCGCCAACGACCCCATGACGGTCGACGACACCGTCTACGGCCTGCGCAACGACCTCGCCCCCGTGGTGCTCTGGTACAACCAGAAGCTACTCGACGAGTTCGGCTACGAGATCCCCACCACGTGGGAGGAGTACGAGGCGATGGGCGAGAAGCTCGCCGCCGAGCACCCCGGCTACATCCTCGGATCGGTCGGCGACTCGTTCGTGGGCACCTACGTCTACTACTGGGGCGCTCAGGCCCCCATCTTCCAGCTCGACGGCGAGACGTTCGTCTCCGACTTCGACGACCCGCACTCGGTCGCGATGACCGACCTGCTCGACGGCATGGTCGCGAACGGCAGCCTCGTGCAGGACAGCGTGTTCAGCGCTCCGTTCGTGGAGAACTACTCCGACAAGATCGTCGCGATGCCGGGGCCGGCATGGTACGCCGGGGCGCTCTTCCAGAACCCCGACAGCGTCAACGCCGAGGCGGGCACGTTCGGTGCCGCCGATCCGCTCTACTGGGAGGGTGAGGACAAGGTGACCGGCAACGTCGGCGGCGGCGTCTGGTACGCCTCGAGCCACTCGAAGAACCTCGACGCCGTCGAGACCTTCCTCGAGTTCGCCACCGCCTCCGACGAGTCGGCCGCGCTCAACTCCGGTCTCCCGGCCTACGACTCCGCGGCATCGACCTGGCTCGACGCCCAGGCCGAGAGCGCCTTCTTCGTGGGCGACTTCAAGTCGGCGGTCTCGACCGCGGCAGCCAGTGTCTGGGACGGCTGGAGCTTCCCGAGCTTCAGCCCCGAGACGGCCTACGCCGCCGTGGTGGTGCCCGCGCTCGCCGAGGGCAAGACCATCGCGGATGTCGTGCCCGACTGGCGGGAGCAGATCCTCAACGAAGCCCAGGTCCAGGGCTACACGGTCGAGCAGTAAGGCAGAGATCATCACCACCACGGCCCAGCTCACGGCTCCTGCCGCCGCCCCTCTCGAAGACGAGGGTCGGCGGCAGGGCCGCCGCCGCAGAAAGCCCGATCGCAGCCAGACCCGCATCGGCTACCTGTTCTCCAGCGGCTACGCCATCCTGCTCATCGCGTTCGGCATCGTGCCCGCGCTGTACGCGGTGGTCCTGGCGTTCACGAAAAACGGTTCCTTCGTCGGCATCGACAACTTCGTGAAGGTGTTCGCGGACTACCGGTTCTGGCCCGCGGTGCAGCACGTGGCGCTGTTCGTGGCGATCTGGCTGATCTCGCTCATCATCCTCGTGGTGCTGCTGGCCCTTCTCGTGCACGCCATCCGGGTGCGCTGGCTGTCGTCGGCGTCGCGCTTCCTCTTCTACATCCCGGGGGCTCTCGCCGGGGCGTCGAGCGTGATGCTGTGGCTGTTCCTGCTCGACCCGGCCGTGAGCCCCGTGGCCGGCCTCCTCAACCTCTTCGGTCTCGAGACCTTCGTGCAGACGGTCTCGCTCGACAACCTGCCGATCATCTTCACGCTCATCGCCTTCTGGGCGGGGGCGGGCGGCTGGATCATCATCATGTACGGCGCGCTCAACAACATCCCCGTCGAGGTCATGGAGGCGGCGCGCATCGACGGTGCCGGCCCCGTCAAGACCGCGTGGCACATCCAGATCCCGCTCATGCGCAAGTGGATCTCGTACATGGCGGTCATGTCGCTCGCCGCGGGAACCCAGCTCTTCGTCGAGCCGCGAGTGCTCTCGCAGGCCTCGAAGGGCGTCGTGCCGCCCGACTACTCCCTCAACCAGCTCGCCTATCTCTTCGCCTTCCGGCAGAACGACTTCAACGGATCGGCTGCCATCTCGCTGCTGCTGCTCGTGGTCGCCGCCGGGCTCTCGGCGCTGTTCGTCTTCCGTGGAGGTCTCTTTGAGCGCGAGTGAACGACTCATCGTGAAGCCGGGGGCGGATGCATCCGCTCGCCGGTCGGGTGGGCGCGGGCTGACCCCCGGCTCCGGCTCCGGCCCCGGCCCCGGTCGATGGATCGGGCGGGTGCTGGCCTGGAGCGTCATCGGCGTCTTCGTGCTGTTCTTCGTGGTGCCGATCGTGTGGCTGCTGCTGGCGCCCACCAAGACCGCGCGGCAGCTGCTGCTCGATGCGCCGTTCAGCTTCGGCGGGTTCGAGACGCTGGCCTCCAACTGGGGCGAGCTCATGGCGTTCCAGAACGGGATCGTGTGGGTGTGGCTCGGCAACGCCACGCTCTACACCGGGGTGGCGCTCGTGATCACGCTCGTCGTGAGCATCCCGGCCGGGTACGCGATGGCCATGGTGGAGTACCGGTTCCGCAAGGTGCTGCTCGTCACCACGCTCATCGTCATGCTCATCCCGAACACCGCGCTCGTGCTGCCGATCTTCCTCGAGCTGAGCGCGCTCAAGCTCGTGGGCACGCCGCTCTCGGTCATCCTGCCGTTCTCGTTCTTCCCGTTCGGGGTGTACCTCACGTACATTTACTTCTCCACGGCGGTGTCGCGCGACCTGCTCAATGCGGCGCGCATCGACGGGGCGGGGGAGTTTCGGGTGTTCGCGCAAGTGGCGATGCCGCTGGCGACCCCGGTGATCGCGCTCGTGGGGTTCTTCAGCCTGGTGGGCAACTGGAACAACTACTTCCTGCCGTTCGTCATGGTGCCCGGGCGCAAGTCGCCCATCCAGGTGGGGCTCGCTGAGCTGCTGTCGAACGTGCCGCTGTTCAACCCCACCACGGCGGGGTCGGTCACCATCTCGTTGCCCGTGCTGGCGTTGGCGACGCTGCTGTCGGTGGCGCCTGTGCTCATCATCTTCCTGTTCTCGCAGCGGTTCCTGGTGAGCGGGCTGACGGCGGGTGGCACGAAGGAGTAGGGCGGGCCGCGTCGTGCTGGCGCGTCTCTTGCTGGGCTCTGGGGCTGGTCATAGAGGGATGCAAGGTCGGGTGCTCACAGTGGGTGGATGACTGAGAATCGACCGCCTGCTGGATCCGCTGAACGCGCTGCCTCCGCTGAATCCACTGCGCCTGCTGAATCCACCGCGCCTGCTGAACACGCTGCATCCCCTGGGTCCGCTGCGCCGACCGAATCCGCCGCTCCAGCCGAATCCGCCGCTCGACGGGGTTCGTTCACCACGGGGGCCGTGGTGGGCATCGGGGCAGGGGCGCTGGTCATCGGGCTGCTGCTCGGGGGTGGCGGCGGCGTGGTGGCGGGGCTCGCCGCTGGGCCTGTGGTGTCGGCGATCCAGAGCGGACTGGGCGTGGGATCCGGAGCCGATGGCAGCGGGGGGCCGGGGGCGGGCTACGGCCCTGGATCGGGCGACGGGTCGGGGTCGGGCGACGGGTCTGGGTCGGGTTCAGGATCGGGTTCGGGATCGGAGTCGGGTGGCGGCCCCGGGTTCGGCGGCACGCCCCCCGAGGGCTTCACGCCTCCTGGGGGCGGCACGTTGCCTGAGGAGGGCACGATGCCGGAAGGCGGCAGGCTACCTGAGGAGGGCACGATGCCGGAGGGCGGCACTCAGCCCGAGGAGGGCACGACGCCCGACGGGGGCACTCAGCCCGAGAGCTGATCGGGCGTGCGGCTCGACCTTCGGGGGCGGATCGTGTAACGTAGTCCGGTCGGCTCTGGACACCGCGAGTTGCATCGCGGAAGGGTTTGTAAGTCTGGTGGGCCGGTTTCTCCAGTCAGTGCGTTGATGCGCTGGTCACTGGTGAACGTCGCGTACGACACGGCCCCGGATAGGCACTAGCCGGGTTCTGAAGATCACCTCCAACGGGCGTTGGGGTGTGCGCATTTCGAGATAACCCGGAAAGAACCATGCCCAAGAGCAACAAATCGGGCGGCTTCAAGGCTGCCAAGAACTACGAGCCCCGCACTCCAGGCAAGGGCGGCCCCAAGGCCGGCAGCCGCAGTGCTGGACACCGGGGCTTCCGCCCCGAAGAAGAGGGCGCAGCGCGCAAGCAGCGCTGGAACTCCGACGACCGCGCCTCCCGCGGTGCCGCCCCCAGCGGCCGCGGCACCGACCGCCCCTCGTACGGCGACCGCCCGGCCCGTGGCGAGCGTCCCTCCTACAACGACCGCCCGGAGCGCGGCGCCTACGGCGACCGTCCGGCCCGTGGCACCGACCGCCCGTCGTACGGCGACCGTCCTGCCCGCGGCACCGACCGTCCCTCCTATGGCGACCGTCCGGCCCGTGGCAACGACCGTCCCTCCTACGGTGACCGTCCTGCTCGTGGCAACGACCGTCCCTCCTATGGTGATCGTCCTGCTCGTGGTGGAGACCGACCCTCGTACGGTGACCGCTCCGAGCGTCCGTCGTATGGTGATCGTCCTGCTCGTGGTGGGGACCGTCCCTCGTACGGTGACCGTTCCGAGCGTCCGTCGTATGGTGATCGTCCTGCCCGTGGTGGGTACGAGCGTCCGAGCCGCGAGAACGGATTCCACAAGTCCGGCACCGGCACCGGCCGCAGCGAGCGCCCCGGCACCGGCCGCAGCGAGCGCCCCGGTTCCGACCGTGGCGAGGGTCCGGCGTACGGCCGCGACGAGCGCCCCGCCTACAACCGTGGCGAGCGCCCCGCGTACAACCGCGACGAGCGCCCCTCCTACGGTCGCGACGACCGCGGCGGCCGCAGCGAGCCCGCTCGCACCGACCGCCAGAAGTGGAACGACGCCCGCAACGAGGAGCGCCGCTCCGCCATCGCGGCCGAGCGTGCCGCCGAGCGCGCCGCCGGCAAGACCGGCAAGGCACCTCGCGTCGACGAGAACGGCTTCAACCGCTCCACGCGCCCCGAGAAGGACTTCCGCCCCGCCGAGCGCACCGAGCGCCCCAAGCGCTCGTGGGATCGCGACGACCGCGCCCCCCGCACGAGCGACTACCAGCGCCCCTCGACGGATCGCACCGAGCGCCCGTCGCGCTCGTTCGACCGCGACGACCGCACCGAGCGCCCCGCCCGCACCGGCGGCTACGACCGCGCGGCCCGCGACGAGCGTCCGGACCGCACCGAGCGCCCCGCCCGCAGCTTCGACGACCGCCCCAAGCGCTCGTTCGACCGCGACGAGCGACCGGCCCGCACCGGCGGCTACGACCGCGCCGACCGCGGCCCCCGCAGCGACGACCGCAGCGCCGGCACCGAGCGCCCCTCCAGCTTCTACCCGAACCGCGACGCCAAGCCCGCCTACGGCACCAACCACGGCGACGACGACATCGTGCTCGAGCGCCTCGAGGCCAAGGCCACGATCGCCGAGGAGGTCGAGGGCGTGACCTTCGCCGACCTCGGTCTCGGCGAGAACATCGTCAAGATGCTCACCGGGCAGGGCGCTGACAGCCCGTTCCCCATCCAGGCCGCCACCATCCCCATGGTGCTGAAGGGCAAGGACGTGCTCGGCCGCGGCCGCACCGGCTCCGGCAAGACCATCGCGTTCGGCGCCCCCCTCGTGGAGCGACTGCTCGAGAACGGCGGCGGCGCCAACCGCAAGCCGGGCCGCAAGCCCCGCGCGCTCATCCTCGCCCCCACCCGCGAGCTGGCCCTGCAGATCGACCGCACCGTGCAGCCGATCGCGCGATCCGTGGGCCTCTTCACCACCCAGATCTACGGCGGCGTCTCGCAGCACCGCCAGGTGGGTGCGCTGCAGCGCGGCGTCGACATCATCATCGGCACCCCCGGTCGCATCGAGGACCTCATCGAGCAGCGTCGACTCGACCTCTCCGAGGTCACCATCACGGTGCTCGACGAGGCCGACCACATGTGCGACCTCGGGTTCCTCGAGCCCGTGCAGCGCATCCTCCGCCGCACCCGTCCCGGCGGCCAGAAGCTGCTCTTCTCGGCCACCCTCGACAAGGGTGTGGCCAAGCTCGTCGACGAGTTCCTCGTGGAGCCGAGCGTGCACGAGGTCGCGGGTGAGGACCAGGCGTCCTCCACCATCGATCACCGCGTGCTCATCGTCGAGAGCCGCGACAAGAGCGACATCATCAAGCAGCTCGCCGACCGCCACGGCAAGACGCTCATCTTCTCGCGCACCAGGGCCTACGCCGAGATGCTCACCGAGCAGCTCGAAGACGCCGGCTTCCCGGCCACGAGCCTGCACGGCGACCTCAACCAGTCGCGCCGCACCCGCAACCTGCAGATGCTCACGAGCGGCAAGGTCAACGTGCTCGTGGCCACGGATGTCGCGGCCCGCGGCATCCACGTCGACGACATCGACCTGGTCATCCAGGCGGATGCGCCCGACGAGTACAAGACCTACCTGCATCGGGCGGGTCGCACCGGCCGCGCGGGCAAGAAGGGCACGGTCGTGACGCTCATCGGCCGCAGCCGCGGTCGTCGCATGGACGAGCTGCTCGGCCGTGCCGAGATCGAGGCCGAGATGATCACGGTGCAGCCGGGCGACCGGATCCTGCGCGAGATCTCGGCGGACACCGACCAGACCGGTGCACCCACCGGGCCTGGTGCATCCGCCGGTTCTGCCGACGCGAGGTAGGGCTCATCCCCACCGCATGACCATCGCACCGCCGCCGACCGCCGGCCGCCTGCCCCTCTGGGCGGCGGTCGGCGTCGCCGTCGCGTGCGGCGTGCTCATGGCCACGCAGTCGCGCGTCAACGGCGAGTTCGGCCGGCGCCTCGGCGACGGCTACACGGCGGCGGCCGTGAGCTTCGGCGTGGGGCTCGTGATCGTGGTGGTCATCGTGCTGCTCACGCCCTCCGCGCGGCACGGCGCGAGACGCGCCTTCGCCGAGGTGCGCGCCGGCCGACTGCCGTTCTGGATGCTCTTCGCGGGCTTCGGAGGCGCCGTCTTCGTGCTCACGCAGAGCCTCGCGTCGGCGCTCGTGGGGGTGTCGCTCTTCACGATCGCGTTCATCGGCGGGCAGACCATCACCGGGCTCATCGTCGACCGCGTCGGCATCGGACCGGGCGGGCGGCGCTACCTCACCGTGCGGCGGGTCTTCGGGGCGGGCATCGCGTTCGCCGTAGTGGTGTGGTCGGTGGCCGCCCACATCGATCCAGAGATCCCGTTCTGGCTGCTGCTCCTGCCGTTCGCGGCGGGGGCCGTGCAGTCGGTGCAGCAGGCGGCCAACGGGCGGATCGCGGCCGCCGCGGGCTCTGCCGTCACCTCGACGCTCTTCAACTTCATCGCGGGCGCCGGCATCCTCATCCTCATCGCGCTCGTGCATGCTGCGGTGGTGGGCGGGTTCCCGACGGCGTTCCCCACGGAGTGGTGGCTGTACCTCGGCGGACCGCTCGGCGTCACGTTCATCTTCGGCCTCGCGACGGCCGTGCGGGTCACGGGGGTGCTGCTGCTCGGGCTGTGCTCGATCTCGGGGCAGCTCGTGGGCTCGATCGCGATCGACCTCATCGCGCCGGGCCAGGGCCACGGTGTCGACTGGACCACCCCCATAGCGGCCGCCCTCGTGGTGGTAGCAGTCCTCGTGGTCTCCCTCCCCGTCAGAGCCCGCCCCTAGCCCCCCGCCCCGCCGCTCGCGCCGCACCCCCACCCGCCCGCGCCCACTCCACCGGCCCGCCACCCGCGCCGCACTTCCCCTACCGGCCCCGGGCCCACCCCGCCCACCCCGCCCCCCCCGGGCCCGCCATCCCACCTCCGCCCCGCCCCCCGGGCCCGCCATCCCACCTCCGCCCCGCCCCCCCCGGGCCCGCCATCCCACCACCTCCCCGCCGCACAGGGCCCATCCGACTCCCCCCTGCCGCATCGGGCCCACCCCACCCCACCCACCCCCGGTGAGTCGCGGCTAAGTGTCGCTATTCGGGCCGAAACGGCGGGTTTGGCGACACTTGGGCGCGACTCACGCCGTCAGGGGAGGAGGGGCGCGGTCGTGAGGACTGCGGCGGTCGCGAGCCAGAAGAGGAGCATGAACGCCCAGTCGCGGGTGCGGAAGGGCACGAGGTGCCGCTCGGTGCGGGTGGGGTGGGCGCCGAATGCGCGGGAGTCCATGGCGAGTGCCACCCGTTCGGCGTGCCGGATGCCCCCGGCCAGCAGCGGCACCACGTAGCCGAGCCAGCGGCGCACGGCCGAGAGGGGGCCGCGGCCCGGCGCCATCCCGCGCACCCGATGGGCCTGGCGGATGACCTCGAGCTCGTGCCCGAAGCGCGGCACGAAGCGGTAGGCGGCGAGGGCCGTGTAGCCCACGCGATACGGCACGTGCAGCTGCTGCACGAGCGCGCGCACGAGGTCGGGGCCCGTCGACGTGAGGCCGGCGAGCAGCGAGAGCACGAGGATGGCGATGAGCCGCAGCGAGGTCGCGGCACCCACTGCCAGCGCGCCGAGGTGCAGGCGGTAGTCGCCGAGCTGCAGGAGCACGGGGGTGTCGTCGACGCGGGAGGGGTCGGTCCAGACGCCGAAGCTCACGGAGAGCACCGCGGCGGCGAGGGGGAGCGCCACGAACAGGCCGAGCAGGGCACGGCCGCCGAGGTGGGCGCCCACGAGGAGCAGCGCGAGCGCGAGCACGATGAACGCGAGCGGCACAGCGATGTCCCGCGACACGACGAGCGCCACGATCGCCGGCAACGGCGCCGCCACCTTCGCCAGCGGGTTCAACCGATGCAGGAATCGCACGGCCCCGAAGTCCCCGGCCTCCGCATACGGATCCACCCGCCCCCGCCCCGCCTCCACGCTCACGACCCCACCCGCGGCTCGTGGCCGCCCGCCGTGGGAATCGCGGTCGCGGTGGCGGCGGGGGCCGGGGGGTCGAGGTCGGTGAGGCGGGTGAAGGGGTGCCACGCGGGGTCGGCGGCGGCGCGGAAGGCGCGCACGAGCGGGGGTGCCGCGAGGCCCGCGGCCTCGAGCGCGCCCGAGGCGAGCACCGCCGCCGTGCGGTCGAAGGCGGCGACGCGACCGCTCTCGAGCACCACCACGTGCGAGGCGTAGTCGGCCACGAGCTGCAGGTCGTGCGTGACCACGAGCACGGTCGTGCCCGCCGCGTTCAGGGCGCCGAGGATGTCGAGGAGCTCGGTGGCGCGGGAGCGATCCTGACCGAAGGTGGGCTCGTCGAGCGCGAGCACCGGCGCGCCCGCGATGAGCGCGGTGCCCACCGAGAGCCGCCGCTTCTGCCCACCGGAGAGGAGGAACGGATGCACGTCGCGGTGCTCGGCGAGACCGAAGCGGTCGAGCATCCGCGCGACCTGTTGTTCGATCTCGTCGACCCCCACCCGCTGCAGCTCGAGCCCGTGCGCGAGCTCCTCAGCCACGGTGCCGCGGATGAACTGGTGCTCCGGATTCTGGAACACGAACCCGATCGTCCGCGCGAGCACCCGCACGTCGACCCGCGCGGGGTCGATCCCGAGCACCTCCACGGTGCCTCGCGGCGGCCGCGCCACCCCGGCGATCGACTGCAGCAGCGTGGTCTTGCCCGCCCCGTTCGTGCCGACGATCGCCACGAACGCCCCCCGCCCCACCTCCAGATCGACCCCATGCAGGATGCGCGCGCCCCCCTTCTCCATACGAAGCCCCCGCACCACGACAGCCGCCGAGGGGGTGGTGGCGGCGATGGGCGCCGCGCCGGCGGGTGGTGGGGTGAGTCCACCGGCGGAGACGGCAGGTGCGGAGGCGGTGGGCGGGTTGGTGGCGGCGGGTGCCGCGTTGCCGGGCGGTGCGGTGGGTCCACCGTCGGAGACGGCAGGTGCGGAGGTGGCGGCGGGTGGGGCGGCAGCGCTGGTCGTGAGTCGTGCTGCCGGGCTGGAACCGGTGGTTGGTGGCGCGGCGGGACCGGCAATGGACGGGGCGGCGGGTTCGGTGGGGGCGGGGCCGGCGGCGGGTGGTGTGGCGGGGCCGGCGGTGGGGGCAGGTCGAGCGGCGGGGGCGGCGGTGGGGGTGCGGGGCGGGGGCGGGAGGGTGTCGAGGAGGGTGGTGAGGGCGGCGGGGGTGAGGGGGAGGTCGGGCACGGGGTGGCCGGCGGCTCGGAGGCGCTGGCCCGCCAGGAGGGCCGTGGGGAGCCAGACGCCCATGGCCGCGAGCTCGTCGGCGTGCTGTCGGAGCACCGACCCGGCGGGGCCGTCGAAGGCGGGGCGGCCCGAGCGGTCGATCACCACCACCCGGTCCACGAGCTCCAGGGCCGCATCGAGGTTGTGCTCCACGAGCACGAGCGCGTGCTCCCCCGTGCGCACGAGCCGCTCGAGCACGGCGTACACCTCGTCGATGCCCACCGGATCGAGGTTCGCGGTGGGCTCGTCGAGCACGATGAGCGGCGACCGCAGCGCGAGCGCGCACGCGATGGCGAGCCGCTGCCGCCCGCCGCCGGAGAGCCTGTCGGGGTTCTCGTCACGGCGCTCCCAGAGTCCCACCTGGCGCAGGGCCTCCTCGGCGCGTTCGAGCACCTCGGCCACGGGCACGAGCAGGTTCTCCGGCCCGAAGCACACCTCGTCGAGCAGGGTGCCGGTGACGATCTGGGCATCCGGATCCTGGAACACCATCGACACGCGCCGGCTCAGCTCGGCCACAGTCGAGGCCGCGGTGTCCAGTCCGTCGACCACCACGCTGCCCTCGAGCTCCGCGGGAACGGCGTGCGGCACGAGCCCGTTGAGGGCGAGCGCGAGCGTGGACTTGCCGCTCCCCGACGGCCCGAGCACGAGCACGACCTCGCCGGCACGCACATCGAACCCCACGCCGTCCGGTGTGAAGCGCTCGCTGCCGTCGTGCCGGATGCGCACGCCGCGTGCCCGCAGCAGCGGCTCATCGGGGGTCATGCCTCTAGCTTAGGTAACCCTCAGTAGCCCTCGTCGATGGCGCTCGTCGGGACGGATGGAGAACCCGCTCTGGGGTTTTCCAGGCGGATTTGTTAAGCTGGTGCAATCCCCCTAGTCGTGGCCTCGTCATCACCCGTGTGCGAGCCACCCCCGATCGACCCGAGAGCACTGACGTTTGACACATCCGGATCCGCGCGCTGACGGCCAGCCGCCTCGCGACCTGAACCCCGATCCGGCACCCCAGAACTCTCTCGACGACCAGCCCGTGCTCACGCGCCGCCAGCTGCGCGAACAGCGCCTCGCCGAGATCGCCGCCGCCGAGACGACCGCACTCCAGGCATCCGGTGCCGCCGCCCCGCTCACCCGCCGCCAGCTGCGCGAGCGCGAGCTCGCCCTGCGCGCCGAGGAGATCGCCGACCTCGAGATCGCCCCCGCCGGCTCCGCGCCGCTCGACCCCCACGTCGACCTCCCGCTCCCCCCGGCCCCCGACGCCGAGCCGACCGACGCAGCGCCGACAGACGTAGCGCCCGACGCCACCTCGCCCGCTGCCGCCGCGGACACTGCGCCCGCCGACGCCGAGTCTGCAGATGCAGCGCCCGCCCACGACGAGCCCGCTGTCGAGACAAACCGACAGTCCGCGGCGCGTGACGACGATGAGGATGACGACGTCGTCGAAGCTCTCGTCATCGCCGACGACGAGTCGACTCCCGTGTCACCCACCCCCGCAGCGTCAGCCTCCGCGAGCCGCCGCCGCGACCTGCGACCCTCCGCACCCGCGGTCGCCGAAGAGCCAGGCTTCCCCACCGACCTCATCGCCACCCGCAGCGAGGGCACCCGTCGCCGCCAGCCCGCCATCCGCAGCGCCGCATCTTCTCGCGCCGAGCGCACCGGCCCCGCCAGCCCCACGAGCAGCTCCAGCCCCGCCACCCGCCGATCCGGCCCCGCAGCCGCCCGCTCGAAGCGCCGCTCGTGGGCCAAGTCGGGCATCACCGCCGTCGCCATGGCCTTCGTGGTGGCCATGACGGCCGTCGTGGCCCTCCCCGCCACCGTCTCCGCCGATCCCGACGACGCGCTGGCCATGAACCTCAGCCTCTCCTCCGCGGCCCCCGCCACCCAGCAGCTCGTCACCGCCGCCGACGCCTCCACCGAGTTCGTCGACCGCGACGGCTACAGCGTCTCCGATGCGGGCGAGCTGCAGGCCGCCGGCTACTCCACGGCGCAGCTGCTCGTGGGCCGATCGCTCGCCCAGGAGCTCGTCGACGCCATGGACTCCGGCAAGCTCGTGGGCTCCGTGCCCGACCACCTCAAGGAGATCCGCTGGATCGCCCAGGGCGTCACGGTGCCCGACTGCGGTGTCGACTACCGCGTGCTCGAGATCATCGCCATCGCCGTGCGCAACTTCGACCAGGTCGGCGTGAGCGACATCAACCGCAAGTGCACGGGCCAGATCGAGGGCGCGGGCACCAACTCGTCGCACTACATCGATGGCGGCGGCCACGCTGTGGACTTCTACCTGCTCGACAACAAGAGCCTCAACGGGGCAGACCCCGGCACGCTCAAGATGATCAGCCTGCTCGACCCCGTGATGCCCGTCGGCTCCCGCGTGGGCCAGGCCGGCTGCCGCGCCTCGGCCGGCGTCACCGTGAACCTCACGAACTGGACCGAGTTCGACGACACCTGCACCCACATGCACGTCGACGTGCCGGTGACAGACGCCCCCCTGCTGCTCCCCGCCGAGTAGCCGCAGAGCCCACCCGACACCAGCGACCACCGACCAGCCGGGCAGCCGACCAGCCATGAAGAGCACCAGCACACGACTGCTGCTGAGCTGCGCGGCCATCGGTGTCGCGGGCGGCATGCTCTTCATCGCGAACGCCTACATCGGCAACGTCGTGATCGCCGTGCTCCCCATGCTCTACGGCCTCACCCTCGGCGTGTACTTCCTGCCCGGTGTCATCGCGCAGCGGCTGTTCCGCCGCGCGGGCGTGGGGCTCCTGGTCGCCACGCTCTCCGGCCTCGTGTCGGCGGCCTTCCAGCCGCTCGGGTTCGTGGCCGTGCCGATCGCGGTGGGCATCGGCCTGGCCTCGGAGGTGCCGTTCCTCGTCTTCCGCTACCGGCGGTGGAGCACGGCGCAGTTCCTCGTGGGGTCCGTGCTCATCGGCGTGGTGCTGGCGTTCGGGATGTACCGGCTCGTGGGGTCGGAGGATCTGGATGCGGCGGGCGCCGCCCTGCTCGTGATCGGCTCGGTCGTGTCACCCGTGATCGCCACGGTGGTGGGCCTAGCGCTCGGCCGTGCGCTCGAGGCCACCGGCGTCGCGCGAGGCCTCGACCGCCCGCGCTGACGCACCCGGCCTGGTCCAGGGTCGGCCAAGTTCGGCCCGGATCGACCAGCGCCCGACCGGCTAGAACAGGATCAGCACGGCCAGCACGGCGCCGATCACCGCGGTGGCCATGATGAGCGCCGTGATCCGCACGAGCGGAGTCCACGCCGACCGCTGCTGCCGACGCCCCACGAACAGGGTCACGGCCGCGCCCACGGCGACGAGCCCGGCGAGCAGCGTGCCGATCAGGAACCCGCCGCGCAGGCACGCGAACGCCACCACGACCGCCACCATCGCGGTCGAGAGCGCGGTGCGCTGCCAGGCCAGCGCGGTGCGCTCGGGCTGCAGACCCGGATCCCGCGTCACAGGTCTCCCACGAGCTCGAACACGGCGTAGGCCGCGAGCACGAGGGCGAGCGCCACGACGCCGCCCACGAGCCACGGCAGCGCCGCCGGCGCGGGCAGCGAGCGCCCCTCGCGGAGGGCCCGTTCGGCTCGACGCCACGAGAAGAGAGCGGATGCGGCGAGGGCGCCACCCGACAGGCACGCCACGAGCGCCACGGCGTCGATGACCCACGGCAGGTCGGCGAGGGCCGCGAGGGTCGTGAGCGCGACGCCGCCGGCCACGAGCGCGAGCCCCGTGCGCACCCAGGCGAGGGCGGTGCGCTCGTTGGCGAGGCTGAACCGCACATCCGGATCCGACCCCACGCCGTACACCGACCGCGGCCGCCTGTCGTCGGCCTGCCCACCGGATGCCTGCCCGCCGGTCGAGCCCTCGGGCGCATCGCTCATGGGGCCAGCCTAATCGGCGAGTCGAGGCGCCTCCGGTTAGAGTGAGCGGGAACGCCGTTCATCCGCACCATCCAGAGGGGCTCCACCGTGACTTTCGCATCAGAACTCGCCAGCACCGGCGCCAACGGCCAGATCGCGCTCATCATCGGCGGCATCGCGGTGGCCGTGCTGCTCGTGGGCGGCATCGTGCTCTTCGTGGCGCGCCGTCGCCGCTCCAACAACGGCTGACGAGATCAGCCCGGCTGAATGCAGCTCAGCCGAACGCAGCCTGGCTGAACGCAGCTCAGGCGACGCGGCTCAGCCGAACGCCTCGACGATGGGCCGGAACTTCATCTTCGTCTCGAGGTACTCCCGCTCGGCATCCGAGTCGGCCACGATGCCGCACCCGGCGTACGCCGTGATGTCGCCGTTCGCCTCAACCTGCGCCGAGCGCAGCGCCACAGCCCACTCGCCGTCGCCGTCGGCCCCCACCCAGCCCACCGGCCCGGCGTAGCGCCCGCGGTCGAAGGGCTCGAGTTCGTCGATCAGCGCGAGCGCCGCGTCACGAGGCGTTCCCGCCACGGCCGCCGTGGGGTGCAGGGCGGCGATGAGGTCGAGCGAGGTCGAGCCGTCGCTGAGCGTGCCCTCCACGTCACTCGCGAGGTGCCACAGGTTCGGCAGCTTGAGCGTGAACGGGATGTCGCTCGTGGTGAGATTGCGGCTGTGCGGGGCGAGGGCGTTCACCACGCTCGTCACCGCGTAGCCGTGCTCGTCGAGGTCCTTGGCCGAGGTGGCGAGCGCCACGGCCTTGTCGTGGTCGGCCTCCGCATCCGTGCCCCGCGAGGTGGTTCCCGCCAGCACGCGGGCGCTCACGCTGCCGTGCGAGACGCGCACGAGCGTCTCGGGGCTCGAGCCCAGGAAGCCGTCGACCGCGTAGGTCCAGCAGTCGGGGTAGCCGAGGGCGAGGTCGAAGAGCGGGCGGCGGAGGTCGGACCCGGCCGGCAGGTGCCCCACGAGGTCGCGGGCGAGCACCACCTTGGCGAGCTCCTGCCGCTCGATGTGCTGCACCGCGTCGTCGACGGCCGTGCGGAACGCCTCTGCGCTCATCGCCCCAGGCAGCAGCGAGATGCGGTACTCGGAACCGAGCGCCCGCGGCGAGGGCAGCGCAGGAGACGCACCAGATGAGACGGGAGCCGTCTCCGCACCCTCCACGCTGAACGTCGTCACCCAGTACCGCCCATCGCGCTTGCCGAGCAGCAGCCGGGGCACGATGAGCACGCTCACGGCCGACGACGCATCCGCGAAGGCGAAGCTCCCGAACGCCACGAGGCCCGTGCCCGGCACCTTGAGCGGGTCACTCACCACGGCCTTCTCGGCCACCGTCTTCCACGCGGCGCACGCGTCGAGCATGCGCGAGGGGCCGCTGAACTCGAGTCGCAGCGCCTCGCCGACTCCGGCGATGCCCTGCCCCTTGCGCATCCAGATGAGCGGATGCTCGGGATCGATGAGAGGGAGGAGCAGCTTGAGCTGGTCGACCGGCCTGGTCTCGACCCTGATGACGGGGACATGACCTGCTGTAGCGCTCACGGTTTCAGCTTACGCCCGCCTCTCACCCCCTCCGCCGGCCGTCAGAAGGCTCCGACGCGACTGTCAGCCAACTGAACGTAAACTGGGACAGTGACTAAGGCTGACCTCACCAAGCGACCCGAGCAGGTGTCCGCCATGTTCGACCAGGTGGCAGCCGGCTACGACCGCACCAACAACGTCCTCTCCGTCGGCAACGCCGTGCTGTGGCGCGTCGCCACCACACGTGCCGTCGCCCCTCGCCCCGGCGAGAAGATCCTCGACCTCGCCGCCGGCACGGGCACCTCGAGCGCCTCGCTCGCCCAGAGCGGCGCGCACGTCGTGGCCGCCGACTTCTCGCCCGGCATGATCGAGGTCGGGCGCCGCCAGCAGGCCGCCGTGCCCAACATCGAGTTCGTGGTGGCCGACGGCATGCACCTGCCGTTCGCCGACGCCGAGTTCGACGCCGTCACCATCTCGTTCGGTCTGCGCAACATCGCCGATCCGAAGGTCGCGCTCGCCGAGCTCTACCGAGTGACCAAGCCGGGTGGCCGCATCGTCATCTGCGAGTTTTCGCGGCCCATCAAGCCGCTCCGCTCCGCCTACTTCTGGTACCTGCGCCGCGTCATGCCGGCCCTCGCGCGTGCCGTCTCGTCGAACGACGCGGCCTACGACTACCTCTTCGAGTCGATCGCCTCGTGGCCCGATCAGAAGACCCTCGCGGGCTGGTTGCGCGAGGCGGGCTTCCGCTCGGTGCGCTACCGCGACCTCAGCGCCGGCATCGTGGCGCTGCACAAGGGCGTCAAGCCCGCCGCGGAAAAGTAGGCTTGACCTCGTGACCCCCAGTCTGCGCCGCACCAATGCGCTCTCGCTCGCCGACCGCCTGTTCTCCACGGGCGAGGATCGGCGCACCGCGCGGCTCATCGAGGAGAGCATCGCCACCCTCGAGGCGCGGCTGGCCGAGGAGACCAAGTTCTCCGGTGGCCTCGTCGATGTGGTGTCGCGCTACCTGCTCGAGGCCGGCGGCAAGCGCGTGCGCCCCGTGCTCGCCTTCCTCACGGCCCAGCTCGGCGACGGCGTGAACCCCGACGTCATCACGGCGGCCACCTCCATCGAGCTCACCCACCTCGCCTCGCTCTACCACGACGACGTCATGGACGAGGCGGATCAGCGCCGCGGTGTTCCCAGCGCCCAGATGGTGTGGGGCAACTCGGTCGCCATCCTCGCCGGAGACCTGCTCTTCGCGAGGGCCAGCGCCCTGCTCGCCATACTCGGGGAGCGGGCCATCCGTCTGCAGGCCGACACTTTCGAGCGCCTGTGCCTCGGCCAGCTCAAGGAGACCATCGGCCCCGGCGCGGGCGACGACCCCGTGGAGCACTACCTCGACGTGCTGGCCGACAAGACCGGATCGCTCATCGCGGCCTCGGCCCAGCTCGGCGTCATCTTCGGTGGCGGCGACGCCCGTTTCGAGCAGCCCGTGCGCGAGTTCGGTGAGAAGGTGGGCATCGCCTTCCAGCTCGTCGACGACGTGATCGACATCGCACCGAGCGACGCGGAGTCGGGCAAGACGCCGGGCACCGACATCCGCGCGGGCGTGGCCACCCTCCCCGTGCTGTTCCTCCGGCAGGCCGCCGAGACCGACCCGGCGGCTGTCGCGTTGCTCGAGAAGCTCACCCCCGAGGCGCTCGACGCCGCGGGCGAGGGCGGATCGGCCGAGACCATCCGCGAGCTCCGCGAGCACGCCGTCACGCGGCGCACGGTCGACGAGGCCCGCCGGTACGCCCACGAGGCCATCGCCGCGCTCGCGCCGCTGCCCGAGGGCACCGTGAAGAAGACCCTGACCCGTTTCGCCGAGACCGTGGTGGAACGCACCAACTGAACAAAGGAACCTCACCCGTGACCAAGCTCCGTTTGGCCATCGTCGGAGCCGGCCCCGCCGGCATCTACGCCGCAGACCTCCTCGTGAAGGCGGAGCGGCAGTTCGACGTCTCGATCGACCTCTTCGAGCAGCTGCCCGCCCCCTACGGCCTCGTGCGCTACGGCGTCGCGCCCGACCACCCGCGCATCAAGGGCATCGTGACCGCTCTGCGCGAGGTGCTCGACTCCGGCGTCATCCGCTTCTTCGGCAACGTGCGCTACGGCGTCGACATCACGCTCGACGACCTCAAGAAGCACTACAACGCCGTCATCTTCTCCACCGGCGCCATCCGCGACGCCTCGCTCGACGTGCCCGGCATCGACCTCGAGGGCTCCTACGGGGCCGCCGATTTCGTGAGCTGGTTCGACGGGCATCCGGATGTGCCGCGCACGTGGCCGCTCGAGGCCCAGTCGGTCGCGGTGATCGGAAACGGCAACGTGGCGCTCGACGTGTCGCGCATCCTCGCCAAGCACGCCGACGACCTGCTGTCGACCGAGATCCCCGCCAACGTCTACGAGGGGCTCAAGGCCTCGCCCGTCACCGACGTGCACGTGTTCGGGCGTCGGGGGCCGGCGCAGGTCAAGTTCACGCCGCTCGAGCTGCGCGAGCTCGGCGAGATGAACGACGTCGACATGATCGTGCACGACGAGGACTTCGAGCTCGACGAGGCCTCGAAGGCCGCGATCGCGTCGAACAAGCAGGTGTTCGTGATCAACAAGGTGCTCAACCAGTGGCGTGAGCGGCCCGTCGGTTCGGCGTCGAGGCGCCTGCACCTGCACTTCTGGGCGAAGCCGCTCGAGATCGTGGGCGACGAGGCGGGGCGGGTGGCCGCCATCCGCTTCGAGCGCACCGAGCCCGACGGCGCGGGCGGCGTGCGGGGCACGGGCGAGATCCGCGAGATCCCGATCCAGGCGCTCTACCGTGCGGTCGGCTATTTCGGGTCGCCGCTCGACGGCATCCCGTTCGACGAGCAGCATGGCGTCATCCCGAACCACGAGGGTCAGGTGCTCGACGACTCCAACGACATCATCCCCGGGGTCTACGCCACCGGGTGGATCAAGCGCGGGCCCGTCGGCCTCATCGGGCACACCAAGTCGGATGCGATGGAGACCCTCTCGCATCTCGTGCGCGACCAGGGCAACTGGTGGACCCCGGCCGAGCCGTCGGAAGACGCAGTGCCCGCGCTGCTCGAGTCGCGCGGCGTGCAGTACACCGACCTCGAGGGCTGGCACAAGCTCGACCAGCACGAGCTCGCCCTGGGCGAGGCCGATGCCCACACCCGCGTGCGCGTGAAGGTGGTCCCGCGCGAGGACATGATTGGTATTTCGCGCGCCTGAGGGTGCGCTCATTTCCGCGCCGCCGCCTCTGCGGCGCGGGCGATGTGTTCGGGCGCCGTCGCTTCGCGGCGGCGTCCTCACCTTGTGGCTGGGTGGGTGCGGCCTGTTGCGTTCGCTCGGCCCACTTCTGTTGTGGTGAAGGCAGGCGGGGTCGGGTGGGGCGGGCTTTGGGTCAGCTGACCCGGGAGCGTATGGCTAGGGCTGCGCAGGCTATGACTGCGAGGGCTCCTAGGAGGGTGAGTGGGGTGAGGGGCTCTGCCAGGAGGAGGGCTGCCCAGGCGAGGGTGAGCACCGGCTGGAGGAGCTGCATCTGGCTGACCGTGGCGATGGGGCCGATGGCGAGACCTCGGTACCAGGCGAAGAAGCCGAGGAACATGCTGATCACTGCCACGTAGGCGAACGACAGCCAGGCGCCCGGCGAGATGCTGGCCGGGTCGAGCGGATGCGCGGAGAGCGAGACCGCGCTCAGCACCACCATCACGGGAGCCGCCGCCACGAGCGCCCAGCAGATGGTCTGCCACGAGCCGATCTCGCGCGAGAGCAGCCCGCCCTCGGCGTAGCCCGTTGCAGCGGCGACCACCGCGCCGAGCAGCAGCAGATCCGAGAGGTGCAGCCCGCCGAGGCCGCCTCCCGAGAGCACCGTGAAGCCGATCACGGCGGCCGCCCCCGCGAGCGAGGCCACCCAGAACAGGCGGCTCGGCCGCTCCCGACCGCGCAGCACGGCCACCGCTGCGGTGGCGGCGGGCAGCAGCCCGATCACCACGGCGCCGTGCGAGGCCGGCGAGGTCTGCAACGCGAACGACGTGAGGAACGGGAAGCCCACCACCACGCCCGCCGCCACCACGAGCAGCCGCGGCCAGAGCGCCCGGGCCGGCAGCCGCGTGCGGGTGACGAGCAGCACCACGGCGGCGAGCCCCGCCGCCACCACGGCCCGCCCCGCGCCCACGAGCAGCGGATCGAACTCCGCCACAGCGATCCGCGTGAACGGCAGCGTGAACGAGAACGCCAGCACCCCCACGAACCCCCACACGAGCCCAGGCGCCACCCGCCGCCGAGTCGACACCGCGGGTAGCGGTGCGGTGAGTGGGGGAGTAGCGCTACTGTGGGGGTTCATGGTCAACGATAGCAGTGCGGAGAGGATCGCGGCAGTGCTGCGCTCCGAGGTGGCGGCGGCGCGGGCGGGCACGCGGCTCGCGGCGACCCGCGCCCTCACCGAGCGCTTCGGCGCCAGCCCCGTCACGGTGCAGCAGGCCGTGCGGGCCCTCGTACGCGAGGGCCTCGTGGAGTCGCGCCCGGGAGCGGGCAACTTCGTGCGCCACGTGGCCCCGGTGCCGCGGGCCGACTTCGGCTGGCAGACCGCGGCCCTCGGCCCGGTGCGGAGCGACGGCGGCTACATCGGCTCCACGATGCAGACCCCCGGCCACGACCTGATCGCCCTGCACAGCGGCTACCCGAGCGACGACCTCCTGCCCGTGCGCGCCGTGCAGTCCGCACTCGCGAGGGCCGCCCGCTCGAGGTCGGCCGTCGACCGACCGCCCGCTGCGGGCCTCCCCGCCCTGCGCACCTGGTTCGCCCAGGAGATCGCCGAGGCGGCCCCGGCCGGCGGATCGCCCCCCGCCGCCTCCGACGTGCTCGTGATGCCGGGCGGCCAGAGCGCCCTCTCCTCCGTCTTCCGCGCCCTGGCCAGGCCGGGGGAGCCGATCCTCATGGAGTCCCCCGGCTACTGGGGTGCCATCGCCGCGGCTCGCCAAGCGGGCCTCGTGGTGGTCCCGCTGCCGCGAGCCGGCGGATCCGGAGCCGTCGACCCCCTCGTGCTCACCGAGGCCTTCGAGCGCACCCGCGCCCGCCTCTTCTACGCCATGCCGCACTTCGCCAACCCCACGGGCGGCACCTGGACCCCCGAGGAGTCCATGCGCCTGCTCGACGTGGTGCGCCAGAACGAGGCGTTCCTCGTGGAGGACGACTGGGCCCACGACTTCGCCCTCGACACCCCCGTGCGCCCCCTCGTGGCGCACGACGCCGACGGCCACGTGGTCTACGTGCGCTCGCTCACGAAGAGCGTCTCACCCGCCGTGCGCGTGGCGGCCGTGATCGCCCGCGGGCCGGCCGGCTCGCGCATCCAGACCGACCGCGTGGTCGACGGTCTCTACGTGAGCGGTGTGCTGCAGGCGGCAGCGCTCGACGTGGTGACCGCCCCGGGCTGGGCGGCGCACGGCCGACGGATGCGCGAGCAGCTGAGAGGGCGGCGGGATGCGCTCGCGGCACTCGTGGAGGAGCACCTGCCCGGCACCCTCACCGCCGTGCCGGCGGGCGGCCTCAACCTCTGGCTGCGCCTGCCGGAGGGCGCAGACGCCGACCGCTTCACCGCCGAGGCGGCCCGCCGCGGAGTGCTCGTCTCGCCCGGCGCGGAGTGGTTCCCCGCAGAGCCCACGGGCCCGTTCGTGCGGCTGAACTACTCAGGGCCCGACCCCTCGCGGTTCGCCGAGGCGGCCCGCATCCTCGCCGGGTGCCTCCCCAGAGGATCAACAGCACGCGGATCAACAGCACGCGGATCAACAGCACACGGATCAACAGCAGGCGGGTCAACAGCGGCCGGGTGAACAGCAGGGTGAATAACGCACCCCCGGCCGGGCGGGCTCCGAACCGCTTCCTACGCTGAAGCTCGACTCCGGCGGCGATCGGAGCAGCCCTCAGCGCTCACACGGCGCAGATCGGCCCGATCGCCCCGGAGCACCGTTGCTCTAAGGGGATCCGATCGTGAAGTCACACTCCAGCCTGCCCACCGGCCGTCGAGACACAGGCCGTCAAGGCCGAAGCCGGCACCACCGAACCGCGGGGGCCGGCAAGCGCTGGTACCAGCGCCTCGGCCTCGTCGCCTCGACGCTCACGATCGCCCTGCTCGGCGCCACGCTCGTGGTGACGCCCGCCACGTCGGCCTCGGCAGCCAACCCGAGCTACCTCGAGATCGCCAAGACGGTGAACGGCGAAGACGCCATCACGATCGCCCCCGGGGACGAGTTCACCTACACGGTCTCGGTGAGCTGCAGCGACGAGGACTGCACCGATGCGGTGCTCACCGATCCGCTGCCCGCCGCGTTCGGCCTGCCCGGCCAGGGCTTCCAGATCCTCGGCACCGACACGGTGCCCGCCGGCATCGCCGACATCACCTTCGAGGGCTGCAGCACCACGGTGACCGAGGGCTGCACGCTCACGGCGACCTACACGCAGGATCTCGGCAACGGCACGGTCGGCATCCCCCTGGGCGAGTCGGTCGACGTGCAGGTGACCCTCAAGGCCCCGCAGAACCTCCCCGCGAGCTGGCCCTCCAACGGCATCGCCGTGCCCAACACCGCCACGGTCGACGCCCCCAACGCCATGAACGGCCCGGTGAGCGACTCCGCCGACGTCACCGTCGCCATCCCGGTGAGCGTCGCCACCGACGTCACCAAGACCTGGCAGCCCGCGTCGCAGCAGTTCGCTCCCGGAGCGGAGTCTGCCGTCACCGTCACCTCGCAGAACACCTCCAACGTGGCCGCCACGAGCCTCGTGCTGCAGGATCCGAGCTCCGCCACCGCCGGCGCCACCTCGCTCGGCGCCGACAACCCCTTCCTCGTCACCGACTTCGCGGGCTTCGGCGCTGTCTCGCTCCCCGCCGGCGCCACGACCGTGCAGGTCGACGCCTACGTGCTCACCGGAGGCACCTACCAGTGGGTGCCCGGTTCGCCGAGGGCCCCGGGTGACATCGCCCTGCCCGACGGCGTGGCCGCGGGCGACGTGACCGGTCTGCGGTTCACCTTCGCGGGCGACGGCGCCTCGCTCACCCCGGGCGGATCCGCCGGCAGCGTCGTGCTCGAGCTCGAGCAGCGCGCCACGAACCGCGGCACCGGTGCGAGCCTCGTGGGCGGCGCCCAGGTGACCAACACGGTCATCGGATCCGTGAACGTGCCCGACCAGCAGCCCGCGTTCGACAACGCTGCAGCTCCGTACTCCATCGCCAACCTCACCGTGGCCGTCGAGGCGCTCAAGACCATCTCCCCCTCCCGCGTTCCCGCGGGCGTCACCGCGAGCGCCGTGATCACGGGCAAGAACAGCTCCAACGGGGCACTCAGCGTCTTCACGCTCGACGACCTCGACTTCTTCACCGCCGACGTGCTCTTCGCGGGCTTCCAGGCACCGGTCGGCTACCCCACCGGCGCCACCGGAGCAACGATCACGTGGCACTTCGCCACCGCGGCCCCCTCCACCGTGCCGTTCGCGGCCGGCGACACCCCGACCGCGCCCACCCCGGGCGCCGGCGACCACCTCACGGGCTTCTCGATCGCCTACACGGGTGCCACCGCCCCGAACGCGCAGGTGAGCGTGCAGTTCGGCATCACCCCCGGCACGGGCCTCGTGCTCGACCCCGCCACCTCCGAGACCCTCACCAACACCCTCGAGGTCTCGGGCACCAACACCGTCGGCACGGCGAGCGACACGGCCGACGCACCCCTCGAGGTGTTCTACCCCGACATCGCACTCACGATCGACAAGACCATCCAGCCCTCCGGCGCCGTGTCGCCTGGCGCGACCGTCGTGGTGCAGCTGCCCACCTCCACCTCCACCGACTCCGCGTTCGTGAACCCCGACAGGATCGTGGTGGAGGACCTCTACCGCGACGGCGTCGCCGACGACTTCTGGAACGCCTTCCAGCCGATCGCGATCGCCCCCACCCAGGTGCTCGCGGGCTCCACCCTCACGATCGAGTACACCCTCGACGGCAGCGCGTGGCAGACCTTCGAGACCGTCGGCCCCTCCGCCAGCACCGAGGTCTACTCCGGCACCCTGCCGACCGCCGACGTGGCCGACATCGTGGGCCTCCGCTTCACCTTCGAGAACCCCGACGGCTTCCCCCAGGGCACCACGGTGAGCCCCAACGCCATCTTCCAGGCGCTCCCCACCACGCGTTCCGGCGGCACCCCCACCTCGGTGCCCAACGCGGGCCCCACCGCCTACACCGACATCGCCACAGCCCAGGGCGAGGGTACCGTCGCCGGTGGCACCGTGCCCGTCGTGAGCGACGTGGTGCAGGATGACGCGGTCGCACAGATCCAGAGCGAGACGGGCGCGGGCACGCTCCTGGGCTCCAAGGCCTGGCGCACCACCGACTTCACCGCCGACCTCGACCTCCTCAGCTCGCAGTCCTCCGAGCGCGCGGGCACCCGCCTCGGCTGGGGCGTCACCTCCACGGGCTACAGCGAGGTCACGGTCTCCGACCCCGCCTCGGGCTTCGCCTCGCCGCAGAGCACGGTCTTCCAGGCCTTCGACCTGAAGTCCATCCCGGCCATCACCTACGCGATCGATCCGCTGCTGCGCTGGGACACCGTGCAGGACGTCGAGTTCTACTACGACGGCCAGTGGAACCCCGCCACCAGCACCCCCGCGGGCGGCTGGATGACCGGCAACGGCTTCTCGGGCTACACCCTCACCGGCACCGAGTCGCAGAAGGCCACCGGCGTGCGCTTCGTGGTCGTGCCGAACGACGATGCGCGTGCCGCCAGCGCGAACCCGCTCACCCCGCCCGTGGGCTCCGGAGTCGCCACGAGCGCCTTCAACAGCCCGCGCGAGTTCCGTCTCGTGTGGGAGCTGCGCTCCAAGCTCCGGGTCGAGACCACCAACCCCTCCTACCCCTGGGTCACGGCCACGCAGTCGTTCAACGACGCCGCGGCCGGCACGATCGTCAACACCGTGGCCGTCTCCGGTATCCAGAACGGCACCCCCGTCGGCCCGCGCACCGGCAGCGACACCATCGCGCTCATCAACCAGCCGCCGGGCGTCGACATCACCAAGTCCACGCAGAAGACCGAGATCGTGGTGCCGAACCGCGGTGACGTGCCGGCCACCGGCTACCCCACGAACGACTTCACGCTGTCGGTCAAGAACACGTCGTCGTCGAAGGCCTCGTACCTGCGGGTCTCCGATCCGATGCCGTGCGTGAACGTCAACGACTGCGCGAGCGCGGCCGACGCCTGGGCGGCGAACCCCTACGCGACTGCCGCCTACGAGCCGGCGACCAACCCGTTCGAGCGCTTCACGCTCACCGGGCTCGAGTTCACGGTCAACACCACCCAGATCGACCCGGCCGCCTCGGTGGTGCAGCTCTGGGAGCGCGCCTCGAACGGCACGCTGACCACCCGCACCACCACGGTGGCCGCGGCGGGGTCGCTCACCGACCTGCAGAACGTGGTGGGTGTGAGCGTGACCTACCAGGGCACCGACCCGGCCGTGAACGGCGGATCGATCGTCTCGGGCACCGAGGCCAAGCTCGTGCTGAAGACGCAGCTGCGCGAGACGCTCCGCAGCGACAGCACCGTGGCCGTCTCCCCGTTCACCGTGGAGAACCACGCCTTCGCGCAGACCTACGACCCCATCCTCTACCCGATCGGCACCCCCGGCGCCGTCAACTACGACAGCGACCACAAGGCGGTCACCCTCCTCCAGGGCCGGCTCGACGTGACCGCGTCGAAGGTCTTCAGCCCCGACACCCTGCTCGAGAAGGATCGCGACACCCTCGTCACGGCCACCCTGCAGGCCACGCAGGGCTCGTCCACGGTGCCGACCCACGAGGTCACGATTACCGACACCGATGCCGACTTCTGGAACCAGTACGCCCTCACGGGCCTGGCTGCTGGCGACGTGACGCTGCCGACCGGCGCCAACCGCGTGCGGGTCGACGTGCAGCTCGGCGGCTCGGCCGACTGGATCACGGGCACGGCCGCGGCCACCGCCGCACTGCCGACCCTGCCCGCAGGCACCACGGTCGCCGACGTCACGGGCATCCGCTTCGTCTTCGACCGCGTGGTCGACGGCGTGCCCGCGCTGCTCTCGAACACCGCGATCCCGGCGAACTACACCGCCACGGCACGGCTGAAGGTGCAGCTGCTCGACGTCGCCAGGAACGGCGACCCGATCCTCTTCCCGAGCTCGGTCGACAACACGGTGCAGACCAACTCGCACCGGCTGGAGGATCCGTCGGTCTACCCGGATGCGAACGCCGAGAGCACCGACACCATCGCACTGCTGCCCGGCGTGCACTCGCTCGACGTCTCGAAGACGCCGTTCAACAACGTGCACACCGTCACGCCGCTCACCCCGAACGAGTGGACGCTCACCTTCCGCAACTCGGGAACCGGCTTCCTCACCATCACCGACCTCGTGGACACGCTCCCCGAGAAGCTGAACTGGGACGGCGAGGCCCCCGTGTTCGCCACGAGCACGGGAGGCACCCTCTCCACCGACGTGGCCGTCGTCTACGACGCCGCCACCAAGAGGCTCACGCTCACCTGGCCCGAGGGCGGGCAGCGCATGAAGCCCGAGGAGATCTTCACCGTGAAGCTCGGCATCGTGCTCGACGTGGGCCTCACGAGCGGTCAGCGCGCCACCAACCAGATCGTCGTGTCGACGGGGCAGACCCTGCAGGCCTGCACCAACACCTCCGGCAACGGCCAAGGCACCCTCGCGGGCGTCGACGCCACCCAGTGCGGCACCACGAACTACGTGGGCCCGCAGCCGGGCAGCGCCATCATCTCGACCAAGTCGGTCAAGGGCGATGTCGTGGAGCCGACGGTCTCCGGTGCGATCAACTCGGTCGACCCGGCCCAGCCGTGCCTCGCCGACGCCGAGGGCTACTACCGCTCGCCGTGCGCCGCGAACACCGTGGTGGGCGGCACCGACAGCTGGAAGCTCGCGCCCGTCAACAACGGCACGATCGCCGTGACCTCGCTCACCGTCGTCGACGCGCTGCCCTTCGCGGGTGACCGGCGTCTGGCCACGGGTGTGACCCGCGGATCGACGTTCAAGCCCGTGCTCGCCGTCGACTCCATCTCGGTCTCGGCTCCGGCGGGGTCGACGAGCACCGTGGAGGTCACCACGGCCGCCGCGGTCTGCGTGGGCACCGACACCGCGTCGGCCTGGCCGACCGATCCGACCTGCTCCACGCATCCGGTGGCCTCGCAGTGGGTGGCCGCCGACGCCTTCGACGGTGACCCCGCCGACATCACGGGACTGCGTGTGGTGCTGGACTTCGCCTCCGCCGTGAACGGCGTGCTGCCGCCCGGCGGTGCCGTGACCGTGCGCTACGACACCGTCAACCAGCCTGCGACCTCTGCGGATGCGGGACTGGCCCCGGTCGAGGTGCCCGTGGGTGACGAGTTCGCCTGGAACCAGATCGGCATTGTCGCGCAGTTCGTGACGGGTGCGCCGAAGAGCGCGGCCTCGAACTACGCGGGGGTCACGCTGCACGGCGGACCGATCGAGGTCACGAAGGCGGTCACGGGCGACGGGGCGCAGTTCGCTCCCGAGTCGTTCGAGGCCACCGTGGCCTGCACCGTGGCCGGTGCCGACGTGCAGTTCGAGTCGGATCAGCTCACTCTCGTTGCCGACAACGACTACACGGCCCGCATCGACGGCATCCCGCTCGGCGCCGACTGCTCGGTGGTGGAGAACGGTGACGACGGATCGTACGGCGAGTCCACGCGCTCGGTGACGCCCTCGTCGGTCAGCATCTCGACCTCCGCTGAGGTGACCGCGCCGGTGCCCGCGGCTCAGACCGTCGCGATCGTGAACGACTACGCGCTCGCCTCGCTGACGGTCTCCAAGACGGTCTCGACGCTCGCCACGGTCGGGAGCTTCGGCCCGTTCGACTACACGGTCGACTGCCTCACGGCGGGCGGCGATCCCGTTCCGCTGCCTGCGGGCGACGCGGCGTTCAGTCTCGCCGCGGGCGAGTCGCGCACCATCGCGGGTATCCCGGTGCTCGCCGAGTGCACGGTGACCGAGGCGGGCACCGATCACGCGCTGGATGCGGGCAACTCCGTCACCACGGTCGTGAACGCCGGTGAGCCCACCTCGGGCACGGTCGCCACGGTGCCTGTCGGGGCCGAGGGCGCATCCGTCGACTACACCAACACCTACGCCGCCGGCACGCTCACCGTGTGGAAGGGACTCGACGGAGACGGTGCGGGTGACGGCAGCGGATCGCCCTCTCCCGAGGACGGCTACGGCCAGGGCCCCTTCACCATCCAGGTGGTCTGCACCTACGACGGGCAGGAGCTCTTCGACGACTCCTTCGAGATCGTGGGCGGCGAGTCGCACCTCGTGGAGCCGGTCTTCCCGATCGGCACCCTCTGCTCGGTCGAGGAGACCGTCGATGGCGGGGCGACCTCCACGAGCGGCGAGACGTCGGTGCTCATCGTGGGGCCGGCGGACGACACGCAGACCGTCGGCAGCGTGCAGGTCGACGTGGTCAACACGTTCGGTGTCGGCAGCGTCGAGGTCGTCAAGACCGTCGAGGGCGCTGGTGCCGAGACCTACGGGGCCGGGCCGTTCACCGCGGTCGTCACGTGCACCTGGGTGAAGGACGGCGAGACGCTCACGCTCCCGCTGCCGGGCGGCGGTGTGGTGGAGCTCTCCTCGGAGAACGGCTACCGGGCCACCGTGACGGGGCTCATCGCCGGAGCGGAGTGCTCAATTGTGGAGACCGTCGCGGGCGGCGCCACGTCGACCACGTACGCACCGGATGGGGGCACGGATGCTGATGGTGTGGATGCTGGCGGCACCGTGGTGGTGCCCGACGGCGATCCGGTCGAGGCCGGCATCACCAACACGTTCGACACGGGCTCGCTCGAGATCGTGAAGGAGCGTGTGGGCACCGGGGTCGAGCAGTTCGGCGACGGACCCTTCACCGTGCAGGTCGTCTGCACCTGGACGAAGGACGGTGTGGTGCTGCCCATCGCGCTCGACGACGACGGGGTGATCGTGCTCTCCGCGGAGAACGACTACCGCGCCACCGTCGAGGGCCTCATCGTGGGCGCCGAGTGCGTGGTGACCGAGACGGATCGGGGGCTTGCGACCGACTCGTCGATCTCTCCGGAGGACGGCATCACGATCGTGGCCTCGGACGACTCGGGCGACGCGGCCGGCCCCGCCACCGTGACGGTCACCAACACCTTCGACGTGGGGCAGCTGCAGCTCTCGAAGACGGTGGACAAGAAGGCGGCAGTGGTGGGCGACACCCTCGTCTACACGATCACGCTCGAGAACGTGGGCGAGATCGACGCGACCGACATCACGGTCACCGATGTGCTGCCCGCGGCGCTCACGGTCGTCTCGACCGATCCGCCGGCCACCACGGCCACGGCGGGCGAGCTCACGTGGCTCGTGGAGTCGCTTCCCGTGGGGGCGTCGCGCACCTTCGTCATCACGGCCACGGTGACCGCGGCGGGAACGGTCGCCAACCTGGCCACCGTCACCAACCCGACGGGGCCGTGGGGTGAGGTGAGCCACGAGGGCGACACCGCGCCGAACGGCGACTCGCAGGCCGTCACCGACGTGACCGTGCCCGTGCTGCCCGGCACGCCGGGGCTCGCGAGCACGGGCTCCGGACTGGCCATCGGCCTCGCCGGGGGAGCAGGAGTGCTGGCCCTGGGGCTCGCGCTCGTGCTGGTCATGCGGCGGCGCCAGACGGCGGGCTGATCCGGCCGCATCCGGCCGGGGTCCTCGGATCCCGGCCCCCTCGACTGCGGGCCCGGCCCGGCGAATCCCCACCGCCGGCCGGGCCCGCTTCACGCCGTGCGCACGGGTCCCGCGAGAAAACGGCTCGTCAGCGGGCGAAGGGGCCGCGGAGGGCCGCCCACTGCAGCAGCATGATGGTCTTCGCGTCGATGATGTCCACGCCGATGCGAGCAAGTGCGTCGTCGATGTCCAGCTCGACGAGCTCGATGTCCTCGCCCTCGTCCGCGAGCCCGCCCCCCGCATCCGCCCGGTCGCCCGCCTCGTAGGGGGCGGCGTAGAAGTAGAGCTTCTCGGTGACGGATCCGGGGCTCATGTAGGCCTCGAACACGGGCTCGACCTCGCCGATCGCGTAGCCGGTCTCCTCGCGAGCCTCGCGGCGGATGGCGGTCTCGGCGTCGTCCTCGTCGAGCAGCCCAGCGGGCGCCTCGAGCAGCTCGCCGGTCGGGTGCCCGTTGACGTAGGCGGGGAAGCGGAACTGGCGGATGAGCAGCACCGTGCGCCGCTCGGCGTCGTACAGCAGGATGGTGGCCCCGTTGCCGCGATCGTAGGTCTCCCGATCCTCGGTCGACCAGTGGCCGTCTCGGTGCTGGAAGCGGATGCGCGTGGTGCGCGTGACGTACCAGTTCGAGCTCAGCAGCGTCACGTCCTCGACCAGCACGCGGGGGTTGCCCGTGAGGTCGCGGCCCGTGAGGTGCAGGCCCGTGCGACCGCGCCGGTCGGGGACGTCGACGCCGGGGGTGCCGGTCGGGACGCTCTCGCTGTGGTCGTTCACACCCACGCTCAGCGGAAGTTGATGAACTGGAGGGCCACGTCGAGATCCGCGCCCTTCAGCAGCGCCATGGTGGCCTGCAGGTCGTCGCGGCTCTTCGACGAGACACGCAGCTCGTCGCCCTGGATCTGCGACTTGACGCCCTTGGGGCCCTCGTCGCGGATGAGCTTGTTGATCTTCTTCGCGTCGTCCTGGGCGATGCCCTCCTTCATGGAGGCCTCGAGGCGGTACTCCTTGCCGCTCGCGTAGGGCTCGCCGGCGTCGAGCGACCGCAGCGAGATGCCGCGCTTGATGAGCTTCGACTCGAACACCTCGAGGATTGCCTTCACACGCTCCTCGGAGTTCGCCTTCATCATCACCTTCTCGCCGCTCCACTCGATCGAGGCGCCGATGTTCTTGAAGTCGTAGCGCTGAGCCACTTCCTTCTGCGCCTGGTTGAGGGCGTTGTCCGCCTCCATCTTGTCGACCTTGCTGACCACGTCAAACGATGAATCTGCCATGGCCGCCACTTTACGCGGTCGGGACTGTCAGGGGCGTCTGGTTGAGTGGGGGCATGCTCTTCGCCACGTCGTCCCGGCTCGGTCTCGCCGTGGGGGCGGTGGCTGCTGCGGCGCTGCTCGTGAGCGGATGCACGGGCGGCGGCATCGGCGGCGCAGGCGGCGGCACAGGCGGCGACGGGGGGCCGGATGCCACCTACGCCGTGTTCGCCGAGACGCAGGCCGCCGAGGGCGCAGGCAGCTACGCCGACGGCACGCCCACCTCCGAGCTCGCCGATCCGGGGTGGCTCGACACGGTCGCCGAAGCGACCGGCATCCCGCGCCGCGCCCTGCAGGGCTACGCGGGCGCCGCTCTCGTGAGCCAGGAGGTGCGCCCCGACTGCCACCTGGGCTGGAACACGCTCGCCGGCATCGGCTGGGTCGAGTCGCACCACGGCACGATCTTCGGCGGCGAGATCCAGGAGAACGGCGTCACGAGCGACCTCATCATCGGTGTTCCGCTCGACGGCGTGGGCTTCCAGGAGATCCCCGACTCGGATGCGGGGGCGGTCGACGGCGACACCGAGTGGGACCGCGCGGTGGGGCCCATGCAGTTCGTGCCCACCACGTGGGCGGCGTGGGCCACCGAGGCCAACGGCGACGGCGTGCCCGACATCCACAACATCGACGACTCGTCGCTCTCGGCGGCCGAGTACCTCTGCTACTCGGGCGGCGACCTCGGCACAGAGGAGGGGTGGCGCGCGGCGATCACGGGGTACAACGAGTCGCCCGCCTACCTCACCGAGGTGCTCGACTACGCCGACCGCTATGCAGCGGAAGCCGCCGAGGCCACGGGCTCCGAGGCCGGCTGAGCCTCTCCGCCGTCGCGATTTCGCGCCGGGGCCTCCCGCGGGTATCCTTGGTCAGCGCCTTCGGTTGTGTGATGAACTCGGTCGGGTGCGCCCTGGCGAGTTACCCAAGCGGCCAAAGGGATCTGACTGTAAATCAGACTGCTCAGCATTCGGGGGTTCGAATCCCTCACTCGCCACCACATCTACGGAGAAGTCATGCCCGGAGCATCGTCCTCGTCCACCTCCTCATCCTCTCCTTCTTCTCCCGCGCCGGTCGAGCTGCTCGAGATCGCCCGCTCCATCGGGGTGGAGGCCGGTGAGCTCATCGCCCGCCGCCGGTCAGAGGGCGTGAGCGTGGCGGCGTCGAAGTCGGCGCCCGAAGACGTGGTGACCTTCGCCGATCGCGAGAGCGAGGACTTCATCCGCGCCCGCCTGGCCGAGCTGCGCCCGCACGATGGATTCCTCGGCGAGGAGTCGGCCGGATCCGTGACCTCGGGCACCTCGGGCATCGTCTGGGTCGTCGACCCGATCGACGGCACCGTCAACTACCTCTACGACATCCCCGCCTACGCCGTGAGCATCGCCGCCGTCGCCGTCACTCCCGGTGAGCCGGTGGATGCCGCCCACTGGCAGGCGCTGGCCGGTGTCGTGGTCAACCCCGTGCTCGGCGAGGTCTTCGCCGCGAGCGCCGGTGGGGGAGCGTTCCTCGGCGAGCGACGCCTGCAGGTGAACACGGGAGTCGAGCTCTCGCAGGCGCTCGTGGGAACGGGCTTCGCCTACAGCGCGGAGCTGCGGGTGAAGCAGGGTGAGTTCATCCGCGGGCTCGTGGGGATCGTGCGCGACATCCGGCGCGCCGGATCGGCGGCACTCGACCTGTGCTCGGTGGCGGCGGGGCGTCTCGACGCCTACGCCGAGCGCGGCCTCAACCCGTGGGACCACGCCGCCGGTGCGCTCATCGCCCGCGAGGCGGGGGCCGTGGTGGGCGGGTTCGATGGTGCTGCCGAGAGCACGGTCATGACGTTCGCCGCCGCGCCCGACCTGGCCGCCGAGCTCGGGCCGCTGCTGTTCGACCTGCACCGCGACGCCGGTCTGCCGCTCTGATCCGAGCCCTGTGCGGGAGGAGCCGCCCGCACGGTGGTAATCCACAGGATGGGCGGATAGCCTTGACCAGTTCCCGAGATCTCGCACACCCGAGACGCCGCACGACGATCAACCGGAGATACTTTTTCACGTGGCACGCCCGACTTCACGCCAGGATGACGACGCATCCAAACGCGAGGCCCCCGGTTCGACGACGCATCAGTCCTCTTCCTCCTTGCCTTCCCGCCGCAGCCTTCGGTCGACCCCGAACGCCGTGAGTGCTCCGGGTGAGGCATCCGTTGCCGCCGGGAACACCCGCGCTGTTCAGGATGCGCTTGCTGCCGCCCCGACCGCCGCTGCCGAAGCCGAGGCCGCCGCGAAGGCCGAGCGTGCCGCCACCGCGAGCCGCCGCCGTCGTGACCTGCGCGTAGCAGCCCCCCTCGACGAGAAGCCCACCACGGATGCCGCCGACGACGAGGCCGCGAAAGCGCGCGTCAAGGCCTCGGCCCGCCGCGCAGCCCGTCTGGCCGCCGCGAGCACGGTGACCGCCCCCCGCCCCCACGCCCAGCCCCAGGTTGCCGACAAGCCGGCCGCCGACAAGCCGGCCGCCGAGAAGCCGGCCGTCGAGAAGCCGGCGATCCACGTCGAGGGCACGCCCGTCACCGGCAACGCCACCGACGCCGCGACCGCCGCTGAGCGCCGCCGCGCCGGCCGCCGTGCCGCCGAGGCGTTCTCCGACGCGATCGAGCGCCCGGCCGGTGGCCGCCGCGCGGTCGTTCCGGTCCCCACCACCGTCGTCCCGCTCGAGCCCGCCACCCCGCAGCCCACCGCTGCACCGGCCAAGTCCGCGCCCGCCGCCGACACCTCCGTTGCGGCCCAGGCTGCGCCCGCGAAGGCTGCGCCTGCCGCCGCTGTCGTCTCCAAGGCGCCCGCCTCCAAGCCGCTCAGCCGGCGGTCGCTCCGCACCGCCACTCCCGCCGTGCCGGCGCCCGAGGCGAGTGTCGAGGGTCGCAAGGCGGCCGGATCGGCCGTTCCCCCCACCTCCGGTGCCGCATCCACCGCCCCCGCGTCGGGCCGTCGCGGCAAGCGCGCGGGCGGAGTCGCCAAGGGCACCTTCAGCGTCATCGCCATGCTCTTCGCCGCCGGCATCGCCGTGGCCACCACCATGCCGGCCACCGCAGTGCACTCCGCCTCCGGCGCCTCCTCCACCGTCTCCGAGACGGTGCTCGCCGACGTCGCGCCCCTCGAGGCCCAGCAGCTCACCACGACCGCCGGTGCCGCCAGCACCATCGCGCGCGACGGCTACGACGTCTCCGACCCGCGCCTGCTGCAGGCGGCGCTCCGCGCGAGCGGCATCCGCGTGGCCGACACCTTCACGAACAACCCCCTCGGCTCGGTGCAGTGGCCGTTCCCGGTCGGCGTGCCGATCTCGAGCGACTTCGGTCCGCGCGAGTCGCCCGGCGGCATCGGCAGCACCAACCACCAGGGTGTCGACTTCACCCCGGGCGAGGGCACGGTCATCCAGTCGATCGCCGACGGTGTCGTGAGCAAGGTCGTCTCCTCCGACAACGGCGGTCTCGGCGTGCACGTGATCGTCGACCACGTGATCGACGGTCAGGCCGTCTCGAGCGTCTACGGCCATATGCTCACCGGCTCGATCGACGTGAGCGAGGGCCAGGTCATCAAGGTCGCGCAGGCGCTCGGCAAGGTCGGCAACACGGGAACCTCCACGGGCGCGCACCTGCACCTCGAGATCCGCCTCGACGGCACCACCGCGTTCGACCCCTACGCCTGGCTCCAGGCCAACGCCCGCTAACCCCACCACGCCCGCCCGCTAGGCGCCGCCTGCGTCGTCCCGCCCGGCCACGGGCCCCGCGGACGAACACGAACGTCGCCGCAACCGAGCCCTCTATCGGGGTGGTTGCGACGACGTTCGTCTTTGTCCGCGCGAGCAGTTCGCCCGCGGCGGCTCAGGCCAGCCAGACCGCCGTGTCGGCGGGCAGCGCGGCCTCGTGGATCTCCTCCGAGGCGAGCAGCAGCTCACCCACCGGCAGCTCCACCGGCGCGGTGCCGAGGTTCGCGATGACCGTCACGCCGTTGTTGCGCAGCGCCATCACGTCGTCTCCGTACCCGGGCAGCCACTCCAGCGACCCCGTGCCGAGCGCGAACCGCGCCCGGAGCGCGAGCGCGAGCTTGTACAGCTCGAGCGTGGATCCGGCCACACCCTCCTGCGAGGAGCGCGTGTAGCCGTCCCAGTCGCGCGGCTGCGGCAGCCAGCTCGCGGTCGACCCCTCGGGGCCGAAGCCGTAGGTGGGCGAACCCGGCTCCCACGGGATGGGCACGCGGCATCCGTCGCGCCCGTAGCGCTCGCCGTTCGTGCGGAACCAGGTCGGATCCTGCCGCGCCTCATCCGGGAGCGTCACGTCCTCGGGCAGCCCGAGCTCCTCGCCCTGGTAGACGTAGGCGCTGCCGGGCAGCGCGAGCATGAGGGCGGTGGCGGCGCGGCCGCGGCGCAGCCCGAACGCGGTGTCGGGGATGCCGGTCGACTTCGGTCCGATGCCGTGACCCTGCGGGTTGCCGGCGCCGAGCGCGAGACGCGTGGCATGGCGCACGACGTCGTGGTTCGAGAGCACCCACGTGGAGGGCGCACCCACGGAGCCGAAGGCCGCGATGGAGGTGTCGATGACCCGGCGGAGCTCTGGCGCCGACCAGGTGGCCTCGAGGTAGGTGAAGTTGAACGCCTGGTGCATCTCGTCGGGCCGCACCCAGCGGGCGAGCTTCGTGAGCGGCTCCACCCAGGCCTCGGCGCACAGCACGCGGTCGCCCTCGTACTCGGCGAGCACGGAGTGCCAGGCGCGGTAGATCTCGTGCACGCCGTCCTGCGCCCAGTAGGGAGGGGTGGCCGGGTCATCCGCGGCCTGGCCGTCGATGCCGGGCTCGAGGCCCACCGTGTTGCCCGGGCCACCGGGAGGCACCGTGCCGCCGCCCATGCTGCCCGCGTCGGCGGGAGGTGTGTAGTCGGGCAGGCCCTCCTGCTTGATGAGGCCGTGCGCCACGTCGACGCGGAAGCCGTCGACCCCGCGGTCGAGCCAGAACCTCAGGATGTCGTGGAAGCGCTCGCGCACCCACGGGTTCTGCCAGTTGAGGTCGGGCTGCGACTTGTCGAAGATGTGCAGGTACCACTGGCCTGGCGTGCCGTCGGGGTTGGTGGTGCGCTCCCACATGGGGCCGCCGAACACGCTCTCCCAGTTGTTGGGCATCTCGTCGCCGTTCGGGCCCTTGCCGTCGCGGAACATGTAGCGGTCGCGCTCCGGGCTGCCCTCGGGGGCGGCGAGGGCCTCTTTGAACCACTCGTGCTCCCACGAGGTGTGGTTCGGCACGAGGTCGACGATGACCTTGAGGCCGAGCTCGTGGGCGCGGGCGAGGAGGAGGTCGAAGTCGGCGAGGGTGCCGAAGATCGGATCGACGTCGCAGTAGTCGGCCACGTCGTAGCCGGCGTCGTGCTGGGGGGAGGTCATGAAGGGCGAGAGCCACACGGCGTCGACGCCGAGCTCGGCGAGCGAGGTGAGGCGAGAGGTGATGCCGGGGAGGTCGCCGATGCCGTCTCCGTCGGAGTCGGAGAAGGAGCGCGGGTAGATCTGGTAGATGACGGCGGATCGCCACCATTCACCGCCGGTTCCGACGAGCGTGGTGGTGGTCTCGATGCCGGTCTCGGCCTCGGGAAGACCCGAATCGGGGGAGGTCTCGATAGTCATGCCGAGAACTCTAACGGGAGCAGGTGCGCGGCTGGAACCGTTTGCACACAGGTGGCTTTCGTGCCTGCGGGGCACGCGGCGGGAGAGCCCTCCGCGGGATGCTATTCTCTACTGGTGCCAAAAGCCGCTTGCGGCTGTGCGCGCCCCCTTAGCTCATTGGTAGAGCACTTCCTTGGTAAGGAAGAGGTAGTGGGTCCGATTCCCACAGGGGGCTCCGGCTTCCGGCCGCGGCCCGTTCGGGTCGTGCGGCAGGAGTCATGGCGGGGTAGCTCAGTTGGTTAGAGCACACGGCTCATAATCGTGGGGTCGCGGGTTCAAGTCCCGCTCCCGCTACGAAAACCCCCAAGATCTCGCCGTCTTGGGGGTTTTCTCTTTCCCTGCTTCCCTCTTCGGTCTTCCGTCTTGCCCGAGGCCGCTCGGCGTGTCAGGCGGGAGTCGTGCGCAGGCGGACTTCGCGCTCCATGCGCTTCTCGTGGCGCTCGCGGCCCTTCACGGCCTCGAGGGCGCGGTCTTTCGGTGGGGCGTTCGTGACCAGGGAGTCGAGGAGGTGGCGCGTGGCGGCGGCGATCTCGTCGATGGCGTGGTCGAAGGCCTCGGTGTTGGCCCGGGAGGGGTGGGTGGAGCCGCTCACCTTGCGCACGAACTGCAGGGCGGCTTCGCGCACCTCGTCGTCGGTGGTGGGCGGATCGAAATTGTGGAGCACACGGATGTTCCTGCACATGCCCGAGAGGTTACTCCGGCTGTCCACAGGTCTGCGAGGGTTCTCGGCCGGCGCTGTGGTTGCTGGGAGGATGTGGGGGAGGGAAGGTGGGCGCATGGAGCGGACGGGCGACGAGCGGACGGGCGACGAGCGGATGGGTGGCGAGCGGATGGACGTGGCGCGGGTCGACGTGGTGGAGATGGGGATCGCGGAGATGCTCGCGGCACTCGAGGCCGGAGCCGTCACGAGTGTGGAGCTCGTGTGCGCGTACCTCAACCGCATCGCGTACTACGACCGCACGGGGCTGTGCCTGCACGCCATCGCGGTGCTCGATCCCTCGTGTCTCGAGCAGGCTGCGGCCTCGGATGCCCGTCGTCGCGCAGGTCAGGCCGGCCCCCTCGAGGGTGTGCCGTTCACGGTGAAGGACAGCTACAAGGTGAAGGGCCTCACCGTGGCCTCGGGCAGCCCCGCCCTCGCCGAGCTCGTGGCGAACGACGACGCGGCATCCGTGGCCCAGCTGCGGGCCGCCGGTGCCGTGCTGCTCGGCAAGACCAACATGCCCCCGATGGCCGCGGGCGGCATGCAGCCCGGCCTCTACGACTACGCACGCAGCCCGTACCACCCGCAGTACCTCACGGCGGCCTACGGATCCGGCTCGTCCAGCGGATCGGGCACCGCGACGGCGGCGAGCTTCTGCGCGTTCGGCATGGCCGAGGAGACCGTCTCGTCGGGGAGGGCTCCGGCGTCGAACAACAGCCTCGTGGCGTACACGCCCTCCAGGGGAGTGCTGTCGATCCGCGGCAACTGGCCGCTGCGGCCCACGTGCGACGTCGTGGTGCCGCACACCCGCACCGTTGCCGACCTCCTGGTGCTGCTCGATGTGCTCGCCGTGGAGGATCCCGACCGCTCGGGCGACTTCTGGCGGCAGCAGAGCGCCGTGGCGCTGCCGTCGCCGGAGCAGGTGCTGCCGAAGCCCGTGTCGCGTCCCCGCCGCGGGCGGCTCGACGGCTTGCGCATCGGGGTGCCGCGCCTCTTCATCGGGGAGGATGCGGAGCCCATCGATCCGCCCGCCATCCGTCGGAGCGTGCGTGCGCTGTGGGATCGGGCCGCGGCAGACCTGCGGTCGCTCGGCGCCGAGGTGGTGGAGGTCGACTTCCCGGTGGTCTCGAACTACGAGGAGGACAGGCCCTCGGCGGAGGGGCTCGCGGCGCGCGGGCTCGTGCCGGCCAACTGGCGCACCCTCGAGGGCGGCACGGTCACGGCCATGGCGCTCGACGGGTTCCTGCGCGACAACGCCGACCCGAATCTCCACAGCTGGGCCGACGTCGACGGCGACACCGTCTTCCCCGTCGACGACGCACCGGTGCCCGTCTGGATCACGAGGGCCCGCGGCGGCTTCGACTGGCAGCGGCTCGCCGAGCTCGTCAAACAGGGGCTGCCGGCGACCTACGACGACGTGCCCGACCTCGCCCACCTGTTGAGGGGCCTCGAGCGGGCCCGCAAGCAGGATCTCGAGGACTGGATGGCGGCATCCGGTCTAGACCTCGTCGTCTTCCCGGCGGCGGGCGACGTCGGCCGGGTCGATCTCTTCACGCGCCCCGAGAGCCTCGAGTCGGCGTCGCGCAACGGCGTGGTCTACTCCACGGGCAACCGGGTCATCCGGCACCTGGGCATCCCGACCGTGACGGTGCCGATGGGGTTCATGGCCGACATCCAGATGCCCGTGGGGCTCACCTTCGCGGGGGCCGCCTACAGCGACGACGCGCTCCTCGACTGCGCTGCAGCCTACGAGGGCGCGACCCGCCGCCGCCAGCCCGCCTTCCTCACCCCGACCCTCCCGAGCAACCAGATCGACCCCACCCCCGGCGCAGGTGGTGCTGCTCCCGTGGCACCAGGTGGCGCCACGGCCACGGGCGGATCACCCGACAGCCGCGAAGGCGGTCAGGTCGCGTCCGCGCCGACCGTCTCCATCGGGGCGCGCGGCCGGTCGTGGCACGTGCAGGTGCGACTCGGCGGCGTCGCGAGCGAACGCGGTGTCGATGAAGCCGATGCGCGGGTCTGGGCCGACGGCCACATCCTCCGCCCCACGGGCGAGCCCGGAGTCTTCGCGGGCACCGTCTCCCTCGCCCGCAAGCGACTCACCCCCGAGATGATGATCGTCGCCGCCCCCACCCGCGCCACGGCCTCCCTCACCATCGCCCCTCTGCCGGAATCGCCCCTGCCGGCCGGAGAGTAGCCGGGTAGAGTCGCGAGCGGTTCCGTACGGGACGGGTGCCGCCGACGAGGGCGGTGCGGATGCACTGGAGGATCCCATGACGAGGACGTCGATCACCCGCCGCGAGTACGACGAGTGGGTGCGCGAAGCGGCCGCCCTGGGTAAGGCCCTGCGCTACCCCATCACACCGGAGATGGTCAACGACTCGGCCGGCATCGTGTTCGGCGACGACCAGTACGACGCGTTCGAGAACGGGATGTGGTCGGGCGAGGCCTACGAGGCGATGATCATCTTCGAGTCGCTCAACGAGCCGGCCGTCGACGGTCTGCCCGTCGGAGCGGGTGCGTTCTCCGAGTTCTCGGGGCTCTGCGACAAGCTCATGATCGTGCACCCCGGCAAGTTCTGCCCGCCCCACCACCACGAGCGCAAGACCGAGAGCTACGAGGTGGTGTTCGGCGAGATGGACGTCTTCTACAGCCCCACCCCTTCGGTCGTGGGCGACGGCGAGGTGCTGAGCTTCTCCGGCATGCCCGCGGGAGAACCGTGGCCGGCGGATGTCGCCGTCCCGGCCGGCCGCGAGGAGTCTTACCGCGAGCTCACGAGCTACGTGCGCCTGCGCCCTGGCGACCCCAAGTTCGTGATGCACCGCAAGCACCTGCACGCCTTCCGCTGCCCCGCCGACTCCGACGTGCCGCTCGTGGTGCGCGAGGTCTCCACCTACAGCCACGAGCCCACCGAGGCCGCCGAGGGCACGCGCTCCCCGCTCCCCGGCTGGTCCGGCATCCACGACAACGCCTTCGTCTCGCCAGCCGCCAACACCGGCAGGCTCCGCACGGCCATCACCTGAGCACCAGGGCGCGAGCCCGCGAGCATCCGGCGACCAGAAAAATCCATTCCGCACTAGTGACGATCGTAACTGCAATGTAATCTGGCCGAAACGAACGAACCCTACTGTCGGAGTGAGTACCCGCTCCGTCACGCCGGAATCGAACGAAAGGTGATTCGCTGATGAATGACAGCCCGTACTGGAACCCCAAGACCGAGACGATGTCGCGGGAGGACCTGTCGGCCCTGCAGTTCGTGAAGTTCAAGCGTGTGGTGGAGTGGGCGGAGTCGCGCAGCGTCTTCTACCAGAAGGCCTTCAAGCGGGAGGGTTTCGACTCGACCCAGCTGAAGACCTGGGCCGACTATGACCGAGTCCCCTTCCTCACCCGTGAGGAGTGGATGCGCAGCCAGAACGACTTCCCGCCCTACGGCGAGCTGCCGGTGGCGGGCCACGAGCACGCCATCCGCTTCCACACCACGAGCGGCACCTCGGGCAAGACCCCGCTGCGGGCGCTCGACAGCCGCAAGGACTGGTCGTGGTCGGCCGAGATGTGGTCGTATGCACTCTGGGGCATGGGCGTGCGCCCCCACGACATCGGCTACGTGGCGTTCGGCTACGGCACCTTCATCGGCTTCTGGGGCCTGCACAACGGCCTCGAGAAGCTCGGCGCCACCACCATTCCCGGCGGTGCGCAGCCCACCCCCACGCGCGTCAAGCAGATCATCGACTACGACGTGACCGTCGTGGCCTCCACCCCCACCTACGCCCTGCGCCTCGCGCAGGAGGCGGAGTCGCTCGGCATCGACCTGCGCTCCTCGAAGGTGCACACCATCGTGCTCTCCGGCGAGCCCATCCCGCCGCAGACCAAGGAGCTCATCGAGGAGCTCTGGGGCGCCAAGGCCTTCGACACCGCCGGCATGACCGAGATCTCCACCATCTTCATGTTCGAGCCCGCCGACCAGCCGGGCGGCGCCCACATCATCGAGGACCAGTTCGTGGAGCGGGTGATCGATCCCGAGACCGGCATCGAGGTGCCGTACGGCGAGCGGGGCGAGCGGATCACCACGTCGTTCGGCCGCAGCATGATCCCGCTCATCAAGTACCGCACCTCCGACCTCGTCGTGAAGGTGCCGCACACCACCGCCTCGAACGGCCGCACATGGGATCTCTACCAGGGCGGAATCCTCGGCCGGGTCGACGACATGAAGCTCGTGCGCGGAACCAACGTCTACCCCCGCGCCGTCGAGGCCATCGTGCGTGCGTTCCCCGTGATCGACGAGTTCCAGGTGAAGATCACCCGCGAGGGCATCCGCGACGAGATCACCCTGCTCGCCGAGCCCGTGCCCGCGGTCACGGATGCCGAGTGGTCCGAGCTCATCACGAAGCTCGGCACCGAGCTCGCCGACGGCCACGAGGGCCTCCGCTTCATCATCGAGCGCGCGCCGGCCAACACCCTGCCGCGCTTCGAGCTCAAGGCGAAGCGGCTGCAGGACCTGCGCTGACCCGCAGCCGGCCGGACCGCAGAAACGTACACGCAGAGACTAGGAGTACGACATGGCCGTGGATCTCATCGGCAACGAACTGACCATCAAGGAGCAGCAGCTGCTCGACGCCTACGAGAGCCTCAAAGCTCTGGAGGCCGGGGGTGGTCTCGCGCCCAGCACCGAGTCGAACGTGCGGGTGGCACTCGCCGCCCTCGGCGTGGCCGTGAGCGATCTGGCGCTCTGCTACGAGCACCTCACCGACAGCAGCTGCTGAGCATGCGGCTGGCACGCGTCGCGCACGGCGACGGAATCCGCACGGCCGTGCTCGGCGAGGGCGACGACCTCCTCGTGCTGCCCGCGGGCGCCCCGACGGTCGATGACCTCGTGCGGCTCGGGCTCGCATCCGCTCTGTCCACGGTGACCGAGCTGCTGCCCAGCGCCGAGACCGTCTCCGCCGCCGACGCTCGGCTGCTCGCGCCGCTCTCGCGCTTCAACCGCGACATCCTCTGCACCGGCTGGAACTACACCGACCACTTCTACGAGTCCCTCGGCAAGCGCGAGGGCCAGGGCCCCGCCGAGATGCCCGAGCACCCGACCTTCTTCACCAAGGGCCCGGGCGTCGTGATCGGTCCGACCGATCCGATCGCCTTCGATGCCGGTCTCTCGGCCAAGTGGGACTACGAGGCCGAGATCGCCCTCGTCATCGGCACGGCAGGCCGATCGCTCCGTGCCGACACCGCGGCCGACCACGTGTTCGGCTACTTCGTGGCCAACGACGTCTCCCAGCGCGATCTGCAGCGCCAGCACGGCGGGCAGTGGCTGAAGGGCAAGAGCGTCGACGGCACCATGCCCATCGGCCCGTGGATCACGACGGCCGACGAGGTCGACCTCGCAGCCCTGCATCTCTCGCTCACCATCAACGGCGAGACCAGGCAGAACGCCTCCGCCACCGCCATGGCGTTCTCCGTGCCCGTGCTGCTCGAGGAGCTCAGCCGCGGCATGACGCTCGAGGCGGGCGACGTGCTGCTCACCGGCACGCCGAGCGGCATCGGCAGCGCCCGCGAGCCCGCGGTGTTCCTCGCCGACGGCGACGAGATCGCGACCCGCGTCGACGGTCTCGGCGAGCTGCGCAACCGCGTGACGGCTACGGATCTGACGTCCCCGTCTCCCATTCCCTCCTGACGACACATCCGCCCACGACGAACGAGGAACCCATGGCCACGCCACCCCCCGCCACCGCCTTCAGCCACGTCGGGGTCACCGTGCCCGACCTCGAGAAGGCGATCGACTGGTACCGAGAGACGCTCGGCTACTACCTGCTCACCGGCCCGCTCGAGGTGCTCGAGGACGACTCGCCGCTCGGGATCGCCGCCGCCAACATCTACGGTGTGGGCTTCACGAGCTTCCGCTTCGCGCACCTCTGCGGCGCCGATGGAGCGGGGCTCGAGCTCTTCCACTTCGCCTCGCCCGCGACCGTCGCGCCCAAGAACAACTTCGAGTTCTGGAAGACCGGCCTCAACCACTTCTCGCTCACGGCCGTGGACTTCGACGGTGTGCGCGACCGGATCGTGGCGGCCGGCGGCCGGGCACGCTCGGCGCCCGTGGTGATCGACCCGGTCAAGGGCTACTGCATCCAGTACATGGAGGACCCGTGGGGCACCGTGGTGGAGCTGTGCTCCCACCCCTACACCCAGATGTGGGCGTAGGAGCGGGAGCTCAACCCGAGCGAGCGCTCAGTGGCCCTTGAACGCCTCGTGCAACCACCACGAACCGCCGTCGGAGGCGATCTTCGCGTCGATGACGAGCGGTGAGGTGGGCCCGGCGGCCAACCACTCCTCGATGCCCGCGAGGTCGTCGACCGTGCGCACCGTGAGCGCGCTCGCCCCGTAGCCGCGGGCGATCGACGCGATGTCGGTCTCGGGGAACGTGACGGTCGAGAGATCGGTTCCGGTGCCGAAGTGGTGCACCTCGGCGCCGTAGGCGGCGTCGTTGTAGACGATCACCACAAGTGGCATGCCGATGCGCACAGCGGTCTCGAGCTCCGAGATGGCCATGAGGAACCCGCCGTCGCCCGTGCCGAGCACCGGCAGCCGCGAGGGCTGCGCGAGACCCGCACCGATGGCGGTCGCCAGGCCGAGGCCGATCGACTGGAACGCCTGCGTGAAGCAGAAGCCGCGTTCGTCGGGCACGGCGAGGTAGGCGCTCGGGTAGCCCATGAAGTTGCCCGAGTCGATCGAGACGATCCGCTCGGCCGGCAGCCGCAGGTCGATCTCGCGCGAGAGCTCTCGGGGGTCGATCGTGGTGTCGGTCGAGAGGTCGTCGGTCGCCACATCGTTCCAGCGCACCGAGCCCTCGAGCGGCGCCGAGCGGTAGCCCGCATCCGCTCGCGGGGAGGCCTCGAGGGCGGCGAGCACGTCGGCGGCGGTCAGGGCGGAGTCGCCCACCACGCCGAGGTCGATGGGCCGGTTGGCCCCGAGGGCGCGCCCCTCCACGTCGACCTGCACCACGGTGGCGTCGGGCCCGATGAGGTTGCCGTGCCGCATCGTCCACATGTTGAGAGCGCAGCCCCAGCCCACCACGAGGTCGGCCGACGAGATGAGCTCGGCGGTGCGGGGCGACGAGAAGCCGCCGGAGATGCCGAGCGAGAACGGCTCGTCGTGGAAGAGCCCGTTGGCCACCGCCGAGGTGGCGAGCAGCGCTCCGGATGCCTCGGCGAGAGCGATGAGCTCGGGGCCTGCCCCACGGGCTCCGCGCCCGGCCACGAAGACGGGCCGAGAGGCCCCGCGGATGGCGGCGGCCAGCGAGGCCACCGCGTCGGCGGAGGGGCGGATGGGGGAGTCGGCGAGCACCGAGAGCTCGTCGGGCAGCGGCGGCGCGGCGGCGGCCTGCACGTCGAGCGGCAGGCTGATCACCACGGTGCGGCGCTCGTTGACGGCCGTGCGATAGGCCCGCACCACGTCGGCGAGGGCGGTGCCCGGCGAGTGCACACGCTCGGCGACGGCACCGAGGCTCCTGGCGAGCGCATCCTGATCGATCTTGAAGTTGGAGGCCACGGATCCTGTGGCCACGTCGGCCGTGAGCACGATGAGGGGGGTGCGGCTCTTCGCCGCCTCGCCGATGCCCGTTGCCGCGTTGGTGAGCCCGCAGCCCTGGTGCGTGGTGAGCACGGCGGGGAGGTCGCTCATGCGCGAGAACGCATCCGCCATGGTGGCGGCGCCGCCCTCATGGCGGGCCGTGGTGCAGGGCACCCCGGCCGCCACGAGTGCGTTCGTGACCTCGAAGTTGCCGCTCCCCACCACCGTGAAGACATGGCCGACCCCCAGTCGGGCCAGAGCGGTGCCGACGAATTCCGCGACGTTCACGCTCAGGCGCCGGTGATCGCGAACACGCGCGTGGGGCTGCCGGTGCCGCCGACGATCGGCAGCGGGCTGACCACGATCATCGCACCGGTCGCGGGCAGCGACCCGAGGTTCTGCAGCGAGGTGAGGCCGTACTTGTCGGCGCCCAGCAGGTAGTAGTGGGCGGGGAACGCCGGGTCCATGCCGCCGGCCGAGCCCGCGTCGATGCCCACGGTCTCCACGCCGAAGCCCGAGATGGGGCGCTCCTCGGCGAGCCACTTGGCGCAGGCGGCCGAGACGCCGGGGGTGTGCGGGCCGTTCTCGTCGGCGTTCGTGAACGCCTCCTGGCTGCCTGCGAACTTCTCCCACCCCGTGCGGAGCAGCAGCCAGCTGTTCTGGGGGAGCTCGCCGTGCTCGGCCTCCCAGGCGAGGATGTCGTCGACCTCGAGCAGGAAGTCGGCGTTCTCGGCCACCTCCGCGGTCTTGTCGATGACGCAGGCCGGGCCGATGAGGCGCTCGGGCAGGATCTGGGAGACGTCGAGGCCCTCGCGGCCGGTGGCCCAGTGCACGGGAGCGTCGATGTGGGTGCCGATGTGCTCGCCGGTGTGGATGTTGTGGTGCTTCCAGTACGGACCGGGCTCGTTGTAGGCGCTGACCTCTTCGAGGCTGAAGTCGATCAGATTGGCGAAGGGATCCGGCAGCCTCAGCACGGGGGTGCTGCTGCTCAGCTTGTTGGTCAGGTCGACGACCTTCAGCGAGCCTCCGGTGATCCCGGACAGGAATTCGGCGATGACATTCGATCCGCTCACGATTCTCCAATCAGATGTGTGCCCCGACTCTAGCGCCCGCGCTCGAGTTCTGGCACCCTCAACTAACGATCGTCATGCCGCTGTAATTATTTGGAAACGCAAGCACCGTAGCTTGGGGATTCAGATCACACCGCAGACCCCGTCCGAACCGCCCCGCATCATCCCTACCGGAGGCTCACCCATGAAACCCATCGCACGCACAGGAGCGGTCGTCGTCGCCGCTGCCTCGCTCTTCCTCGCCGGCTGCGTCAGCACCGCGGACCCCGAGTCGACGTCGTCAGGATCCGGCGAGGGCGAGGGCGGTGGACTCACCATCGGCGTCGTCATGGCCGAGACGGGCTTCATGTCGCCCTTCGACATCCCGGCCCTCAACACCATGAAGATGGAGGTCGACGCGGTCAACGAGGCCGGCGGCATCGACGGCGCTCCCATCGAGCTCAACATCGTCGACACCGGATCCGACCTCGACCAGTACGCCTCGGCCGCCCAGCAGGTCATCGACGCCGGCGCCGACGTGATCGTGGTCACGTGCGACTACGACGTGGCGAGCCCCGCCTCGCTCGTGGCGGAGGCCGCGGGCATCCTCAACATCGCACCCTGCGTGGGCGACACCATCTACGGACCGGCCGGTGGCCTCGAGCTCGGCTTCTCCATGGGCAACGGAACGCCCGGCGAGTCGTCGGTCATGGCCGAGTTCGCGGTCGAGCAGGGCTGGAACAACGCCGTCTTCCTCAGCGACACCTCGATCAAGTACACCGTCGGCCAGTGCGACGTGGCGCAGAAGCGCTTCGAGGAGCTCGGGGGCACGACCGTGGGCACCTACGACTACGTGCAGGGCGAGTCGATCGTGGAGACCGTCTCGCAGATCACCGCGGGCACCGCTCCCGACGTGGTGTTCAACTGCGGCTACAGCCCGGGCGGCGCCCAGGCGGCCAAGGACCTGCGCGACAACGGCGTGACCGCGCCCATCGTCTCGGGCTTCGGAATGGACGGCACGTTCTGGCTCGACTCGGTCCCCGGGCTGAGCGACTACTACACCGTGACCTACTCCTCCATCCAGGGCGACGACCCCAACGCCGCCGTGAACGAGCTGGCCGACGGCTACGAGGCCGAGTACGGCGAGCGTCCCAGCGTGGGCAGCTTCGTGACCGGCACCTCCACCATCCAGGCGCTCGTCGCCGCGTACGACGTGACCGGATCGTGGGACGGCCGGGCTCTGGCCGATGCCTTCCTCGGCTTCGACGGCGAGGACCTCCTGGTGGGCCCGACGAGCTTCACCGACGAGCTGCACATCAACGTGGAGCGCCCGCAGCGCGTCATGAAGATCACCGGCGGCGAGCTCGCCTTCCTCGAGGAGCGCGCACCCGAGAAGGTCGTCTTCGTTGACTGACAGCCCCACCCCGCAGGGCGCTCCCTCTCCGCTGCCAGGTCCCGCTTCGGCGGGCACCCTGGCGGCGGAGGGGGTGACCCGGCGCTTCGCCGGGGTCAAGGCCCTCACCGACGTGCACCTCGAGGTGCCGGCCGGCCGCATCACGGGCCTCATCGGCCCGAACGGCGCCGGCAAGTCGACCCTCGTCAACATCCTGAGCGGCTACGACAGGCCGGATGAGGGCCGGGTGCTGCTCGGCGGCGTCGACCGCACCCGCGAGCGCTCCTACCGCCGCACCCGCCGCGGGGTGGCGCGCACCTTCCAGCACGGCCACATCTTCAAGGAGCAGACCATCCTCGAGAACGTGCAGCTCGGGGCCCTCGGCACGGGCCGCAGCTCGCGCGCGGCCCGCCGTGAGGCCGTCGAGATCCTCGACCGCTTCGACCTGCTCGAGCACGCGGGCGAGAGCGCGGCGCACCTGCCGCACGGCGTCGAGCGCCGCCTCGGTGTGGCGCGCGCCCTCGCCACCCGCCCCAGCCACCTGCTGCTCGACGAGCCGGCCGCCGGCCTCAACGACGGCGAGATGGAGCTCTTCAAGAGCGCCATCCGCTCGGTGGTCGACGACCTCGGCGTGGGAGTGCTGCTCATCGATCACAACATGCGGCTCATCTTCGGTGCCTGCGACCACATCCACGTGCTCGCGGCGGGTGCCAACGTGGTCGACGGCCCGCCGTCGACCGTGCGCACCGACCCCCGCCTCGCGGAGTCGTACCTCGGCAGCATGGCGGCCACGATCGCGACGGATGCGGGGACCACGGATGCCTGACCGCCCCGTGTTCGACCGCCCGATCCTCGAGGTCGAAGACCTCACCGTCGCCTACGGCGGCGTGACCGCTGTGGCCGGCATCTCGTTCCACGTCGGCCCCGGCGAGCTCGTGGGCATCATCGGCCCGAACGGCGCGGGCAAGTCGTCGACCCTGCTCGCCATCGCGGGCGCCGTGCGCGGCAAGGCCGCGACGCTCGCGTTCGACGGCACCCCTCTTCTCGGTCGCAAGCCCGAGCAGATCGCGCGCGCGGGCCTCGCGCTCGTGCCGGAGGGGCACCACGTGTTCGGTGGGCTCTCGGTGTCGGACAACCTCCGCCTCGGCGAGGTCGCCCGCCGCACCAAGACGGGGTTGGCCGCGACCCGCGAGTGGGTGCTCGAGCTCTTCCCGATCCTGCGCGAATTCCTCGCCCGGCCCGCCGGCCTGCTCTCGGGCGGCCAGCAGCAGCAGCTCGCCATAGCGCGGGCACTGCTCTCCGAGCCCACCCTGCTCGTGCTCGACGAGCCCTCGCTCGGGCTCTCGCCCACCGCCATCGACACCGTCTTCGAGGCCATCACCGCCGTGCAGCGCTCCGGCACCGCCGTGCTGCTTGTGGAGCAGCGTGCTCAGCAGACGGTGGCCGCCGCCTCCCGCACCCATGTGCTCGGCGAGGGCAGGATCACGATGACCCTGGGCCCCGCCGACGCCACGAACGCCGAACTCCTCGCGAAGGCCTATCTCGGATCATGACCTCCTTCCTCCAGGCCCTCATCGACGCCACCTCGGCCGGCGCCGTCTACGCGCTCGCCGCCCTCGGCATCGGGCTCGTCTTCGGTGTGCTCCGGCTCGCCAACTTCGCCTACGGCGAGATCATCACGGCCTCGGCCTACACGCTCATCATCGTGTGGCCGATCAACCCGGTGCTCGCTGTGGTGGGCGCGGCCGTGGTGGGCGTCGGTGTGGCGCTCCTCATGAACTACGCCGTATTCTCCTGGTTGCGCTCGCAGTCCTCCGCCACGCTGCTCATCGCGAGCTTCGGTCTCAGCATCCTGCTGCAGCGCATCTACGAGGGCATCTTCGGCGCCAACGTGCTCTCGGCCTCCGTGGCGGGCTCGCTCTCGACCTCCATCAACCTCGGCGGAGTGCGGTTGAACCTGCTCTCCGTGGTCACGATCGTGCTCGCCGCCCTGCTGCTGGTGGGGGTGCAGCTGTTCCTCACCCGCACGAGCATCGGCCTGCAGGTGCAGGCGGCCTCGGCCGACTTCCGCATCGCGCGGCTGCTGGGTGTGCGCTCGGGCCTCGTGATCGCCGTCACCTTCGCCATCAGCGGGTTCATCGCCGCGGCCGTCGCGTTCGTGCTCACCGTGCAGTCGGGCACCGTCGATCCGTCGTTCGGTGTGCAGCCCACCCTGTTCGGGCTCATCGGCGCCGTGATCGGGGGCCTCCGCAACCTGCGCGGCGCCGTCGTGGGCGGCTTCGTGGTGGGAGTGGCGCTCTCGCTGCTCACGAGCTGGCTGCCTCCGGAGATCAACCCGTTCCGCACGGCCTTCGTCTACCTCCTCGTCATCGCCGTGCTCGTGCTGCGGCCGAACGGCCTGTTCTCCGCAGGCGCCGGAAAGGTGCGCACCTGATGCCACGCGACCGCAAGGCCACGGCCACCAGAGCCCCCGGCCTCATCCCTGTTCCCGAGTGGGTGGGCGACGCGTGGACGATCGCCGCGCCCCTCGGCCTGCTCTACCTCGTGACCGCGATCTCGAGCGGAGTCTCCTCCTCCGCCCGCGTCGACCTCGGCTACATGCTCGTCAACCTCGTGATCGTGGTGGGCCTCTCGATCTTCGTGAGCAACAGCGGAGTGCTCTCGTTCGGCCACCTCGCCTTCGTGGCCGTCGGGGCGTGGACGATGTCGCTCCTCACCATCCCGGTGGAGATGAAGGACTCGATCATGCCGGAGCTCCTCCCGGCACTCCGCGACGCCTCGCTCCCGCCGCTCGTCGCGGTGCTCGTGGCCGCCGTGGTGGGCGGCGTCATCGCCCTCATCGCCGGTGCCGCCCTCATGCGGCTGCACGGCCTCGAGGCGGGCATCGCCACGTTCGCGCTGCTCATGCTCGTGGTGCAGGTGCTCACCTACTCCACCGCCCTCGGGCCGCGCTCCGGGCAGTCGATGGTGGGCATCCCGCAGTCCCTCGACCTGCAGAGCATGCTGTTCATCGCCCTCCTCATGGTGGTCGTGGCCTGGTTCTACAGCCGGTCGCGCAGCGCCAGGCTGCTGCGGGCGTCGCGCGACGACATCACCGCGGCCCCCGCCTCGGGCATCCACGTCACGAAGCACCGCATCATCGCCTTCGCGATCTCGGGGGCCGTGGCCGCCGTGGGAGGCGCGCTGTGGGCGCAGACCAACCGCGTGGTGCAGGCCTCCCAGTTCAACCTCGACTTCACCTTCACCACCATCGCCATGCTCGTGATCGGTGGCATGTTCTCGCTCTGGGGCGCCGTGGTGGGTGTGATCGTGGTCTCGGTGCTCAACCACGTGCTCGGCCTGCTCGAGGCGGGCATCCAGCTCGGCGGCGTGATCGTGTCGCTGCCCTCCGGAAGCCGGCTCATCATCGTGGGCCTCGTGCTCATCGTGGTGCTCATCCTGCGACCGGGCGGGCTCACCGGCGGGCGCGAGGCCAGGTGGCCGCTGCGGCCGCGTCTCGCCCTGGGTCTAATTCGCAACTCGTGACGATCGTCATTTCAGAGTAATATCAACAGTGCACGTCTTCTACTCGACCTCACGGAACGGAAAGCAGCCACGATGAGAATCGCCAGCATCGGCGGAGGCCCGGGCGGCCTGTACAGCGCCATCCTTCTCAAGCTCGCCGATCCCGCCCACGAGGTGACGGTCTACGAGCGCAACGCGGTCGACGAGACCTTCGGCTTCGGTGTGGTGTTCTCGGAGGAGACCCTCGACGGTCTGCGCCTCGCCGACCCGGTGAGCTTCGAGCGCATCGAGAAGCTGTGGCGCAAGTGGAGCGCGATGGATGTGGACTTCCGCGGCTACCAGGAGCGCAGCGACGGCCACGCCTTCGCCGCCCTCGCCCGCAAGGACCTGCTCATGGTGCTGGCCGAGCGCGCCCAGGAGCTCGGCGTGCGGCTGCAGCACGACACCGTGGCACCGCTGGCCGAGGAGCTGCGCGAGACCCACGATCTCGTGATCGCCTCCGACGGCGTCAACAGCCGCACGAGAGAGACCTACGCGGCCGAGTTCGGCGAGAAGGTGGGGGTGCGCCCCTTCAAGTACGCCTGGTTCGGCACCGACCGACCCGTGGAGTGCTTCACCTTCCTCTTCGTCGACACCCCGTACGGGCTCTTCTGGGCCCACATCTACCCGTACAGCGAGAACGGATCGACCTTCCTCGTCGAGACCGATCCCGAGACCTGGCGCCGGGCGGGCCTCGACACCGCCGAGCGGGTGCCGGGGCAGACGGATCAGACGGCCCTCGCCTTCTGCGAGGAGATCTTCGCCGACTACCTGCAGGGCCACTCGCTGCAGGGCAACAACTCCAACTGGCTCAGCTTCCGCGACGTCTCGAACGAGCGCTGGCACACCGGAAACGTCGTCATCATCGGCGACGCCGCGCACACCGCGCACTTCTCCATCGGATCGGGCACCAAGCAGGCGCTCGAAGACGCCGTCGCCCTCGTCGGTGCCATCTCGGCCGAGAAGACCGTCGAAGACGCGCTCGTGCGGTACGAGAGCATCCGTCGCCCCGTCGCCGCGTCGCTGCGCCGCTCGGCCATGACGAGCCTCGAGTGGTTCGAGAGCATCCACCGCTACACCGACCTGCCGCCCGCGCAGTTCGTGTTCCAGCTGCTCACCCGCAGCCAGCGCATCACCTACGACAACCTGCGGGTGCGCGATCCGCTCTACATGGCCCGCGTCGACGACTGGTTCGCCGAGGATCAGGCCTCGCGCGGCAACGGTGCGCCCTCCGGCACGCCGCCCATGTTCTACCCGCTCACGCTCCGCGGCCTGGAGCTCAAGAACCGTGTGGTGGTGTCGCCCACCGCGCAGTACTCCGCGGTCGACGGCCTGCCCACCGACTGGCACCTCGTGCACCTCGGCTCGCGCGCCGTGGGCGGTGCGGGGCTCGTGTTCACCGAGATGACCTGCGTCTCCGCCGAGGGGCGCATCACGCCCGGCTGCCCCGGCATCTGGGACGACGAGCAGGAGGCTGCGTGGAGCCGCGTGGTCGACTTCGTGCACTCGAACAGCTCCGCGGCGATCGGGCTGCAGATCGGCCACGCCGGCCGCAAGGCCAGCACCAAGGTGATGTGGGAGGGCATGGACGAGGCCCTCGACGAGGGCAACTGGCCCATCGTCGGCCCGTCTCCCATTCCCTACCTCGCCGAGGGGCAGGTGCCCCACGAGCTCACCGAGTCGGAGATCGCCGGCATCGTGGAGGAGCACGCGCAGGCCGCCATCCGCGGTGCACGCGCGGGCTTCGACATCCTCGAGCTGCACTTCGCGCACGGCTACCTCGTGTCGAGCTTCCTCTCGCCGCTCTCGAACCAGCGCACCGACGGCTACGGAGGCGACCGCGACGGCCGCAACCGCCTCGCGCTCGAGGTGTTCGACGCCGTGCGGGCCGTCTGGCCGGAGTCCAAGCCGATCAGCGTGCGCATCAGCGCCACCGACTGGGTCGAGGGCGGATTCACGGGGGACGACGCCGTAGCGCTGTCGATCGCGCTCAAGGAGCACGGCTGCGACATCATCGACGTCTCGACCGGGCAGACGAGCACCGAGGCCAAGCCCGAGTACGGGCGGCTCTACCAGACGCCGTTCAGCGACCGGATCCGGCTCGAGGCCGGCATCCCCACCATGACCGTGGGAGCAGTGTCGTCGATCGACGACGTCAACACGATCCTCGTGGCGGGGCGTGCCGACCTGGCGCTGCTGGCGCGGCCGCACCTCGTGGACCCGTACTGGACGCTCAACGCCGCCCTCGACCTCGGCTACCGCGACTCGACCGTGCCGGTGCAGTACAAGTCGGGCCTCCGAGCCCGCCGCCGGGCACAGACGCCGTAGTCCGGTCCAGCTCCACAGGGGCACCGCCCCCGCAGCTCAGGCGCGGGGGCGGTGCTGCTTGGTGAGGGCCGTGGCCACGAGGTGGCCGGAGCCCGCGCCGAGGCCGGGGCCAGGGTGCGAGGAGGCGCCGAGGTGCCAGACGCCCTTGACGGCCGTCTTGTGCGACCCCGCCGAGGGGAGCGGCCGCCACAGCAGGTTCTGGTCGATCTCGGCCGAACCCGCGTAGGGGTCGCCCGCCACGGCGTTGGGGTTGTAGGCCTGGAGATCCTGCGGCGTGATGACCTCGGTCTTGAGGATCGAGTCGCGGAGGCTGGGGGCCACCGACTGCAGCCGGTCGAGCACGCGGTCGACGTAGGCCCGCACCACATCGGGCGACCAGCCGTTCTCGGCGCCCGCGATGGTGCCGGAGGCATCGCCCTTCGGCTCGAACGGCACCTCCTGCAGCTGCAGCCACAGCGATCCGGCGCCCTCGGGCACCCGCGTGGGGTCGAGCAGGTGCTGCCGGCCCACCACCACGGTGGGGTCGCTCGGCAGCAGCCCGGCCTCGGCCTGCGCGCAGGCGATGCCGGTGGAACCCGATCCGTCGCTCACGTGCACGAGCGGGGACTCGTCGAGCCGCGCATCCGTGAACCGGAGGGGTGCGTCGAGGGCGAGGTGCAGCTGCATGGCGGCGCGACCGTAGCGGTAGCGGGCGGCTTCGCTCCGGATGCGCGAGGGCACGGCGTCTGTGGGGAGCAGGTCGCGGAAGAGCGCGCCGGGGGTGGTGCCCGCGAGCACCGCGCGACGGGCCAGGATGCGGCCGGAGCTCGTCTCCACACCCGTCGCCCTGCCGTCGGTCACGATGATCTTCTCCACTGTGGTGCCGGTGACGATCTGCACGCCGTTGGCCTCGAGCACACCGCGGAAGGCCTGCACGAAGTTGCCGGCGCCGCCCTTCACCACGGGCAGGCCGAAGGAGTGCATCGAGAGCGCCATGATGGCGAACATCATGCCGCCCGTGGCGCTGTCGGGGCCGAGGCCCGCGTGCAGCAGCCACGGCGCCCACAGGCGGTCGGCCTCCTCGCCCTTGAAGCGCTCGCGGGCGAACGAGCGACCGCTCATGAGGGCGTCGCGGGCGAGCGACTCGCTGCCCTTGAGCTTGAAGGTGCGCAGGGCCTTGGCGGCGAGGCCAACGGCGCTCGTGGTGCGCAGCTCGGAGCCGAGGGCGCCGAAGACCACCGGTGCGCGCGAGCCCATCTGCTCGAGCATGCGGCCGTAGTTCTCGCGGTCGGAGGCGTGCTCGAAGGCGGCGGCGGTCACCTCGGGGTCGCGGTGCGCCACGGCGGCGCGACCGTCGGGCGAGACGCTGCCGGTGAGAGGGCCGTCGGTGTTGCAGTACTCGAGGCCCTGGGCGTGCAGGTCGTCGCCGAGCGCGGCGTAGGCGGCACCCGAGACGAAGAGCGGATGCCACGACGAGTAGGTGTCGTGCACGTAGCCGGGCTCGGTGAGCTCGCCCGAGGCGATGAATCCACCGATGTCCGCGTTCTGCTCCACGAGGGCGACCGACCACCCGGCCTTGCCCAGTTCGGCCGCGGCGACCATGGCGTTGATTCCGGATCCGATGATGACGGCGTCGACTGTGCGCTCCATGACTCGACGATACCGGGCCGAGGCGTCGATTTGGCACATTCATGTTACGAACGGAATAAAAGTGTGTGATCCGTCCGGTCCGGTGATAACGTGCCGGTGGAGGTTGCCATGTCAGCAGAGATCGTCCCCGTCGTCACCCGCCGTGGTGAGGAGCACACCGAGACCGGCCAGTCCGGTGGAGCCGTCCGCGTCTCCGGAGTGAGCATCCAGCACACTCCCGCCACCAGGATCTGGTTCGGCCAGGTCAGCAACGAGCCGGGCTACCGCTCGTTCCCCCACCACCACGGCGAGGCAGAGACCGGAGGCTACGTGCTGCGCGGCAGCGCCCGCATCTACTTCGGCGAGGGCTTCACCGAGTGGCTCGACATGAGCGAGGGCGACTGGGTCTTCGTGCCGCCCTTCATGCCCCACGTGGAGGCCAACATGTCGACCACCGAAGAGCTCGTGTGGCTCACCACCCGCACGCCCGAGAACATCGTGGTGAACCTCGACGACGTCGACGACTCGACGCTCGAGGGCTACCGCCGGGCATGAGCGGCGCACTCCCGCCCACGTCGGCGCCGTTCCTCGCAGCGGTCGATCTGACGGATGCCGGCTCCGACGTCTTCACCGCGCAGACGCAGTACGTGCCGTGGCCCAAGGCCTACGGCGGAGACATGGTGGCGCAGGCGCTCGCCGCCGCCATCCGCACCACCGGGTCTGATCGGCGCGTGAACTCGTTCCACGGCCACTTCCTGCGGCCCGTCGACGTCTCGAGCGAGGTCTCGTACGAGGTCGAGCGGGTGCGCGACGGCCGCGGGTACTCCACTCGCACGGTCACGGGGCGGCAGGGCGGCAAGACCGCGTTCCTCGCCACCGTCACGTTCCAGGTGCCCGAGGACGGGCCCGACATCCAGATCTCCATGCCCGCCTCGCTTCCCGATCCCGAGTCGCTGCCGTCGTCGGCCGAGGCCGTGGCCGGGGTCTCCGGGCCTGCCGCCGAGTACTGGGCCACGGGCCGCAGCTTCGACATGCGGCACGTGCCCTCGCCCGTGTACTTCGACGTGCAGGGCGCTGCGGTGCCGCACCAGGCCGTGTGGGTTCGCGCGTTCTCGCCGCTGCCCGACGACGTCGATGTTCACCGCACCGCCCTCGCCTACGTGTGCGACTACACGATCCTCGAGAGCGCCCTGCGCGCCGTCTCGACCCCGTGGGCCGCCCCCGGCCTCTCGACCGCGAGCCTCGACCACGCCATGTGGTTCCACCGCGACGGGCGTGCCGACGAGTGGGTGCTCTACGCGCAGCAGGCGCAATCGCTGCAGAGCGCTCGTGCCCTCGTGCACGGCTCGTTCTTCTCCACCGACGGGCGGCTGCTGGCCTCCGTCGCCCAGGAGGGCATGATCCGCCTGCCCTCACCCGCCTCCACAGGAGCCTCGTCATGACAGAGACCACGCAGACAAAGCAGACCATCAACCCGCCGAGCCTCTCGAAGCCCTCCGGCTTCGCGCACGGCACGAAGGTCGGTTCGACCGTCTACCTCGGCGGGCAGACCGCCATGGGTGCGGATGGGGCGATCGTGCCCGGCGGCATCGTGGAGCAGTTCCGCCAGGCCTTCTCCAACGTGCTCGCCACGCTCGAGCACGCGGGCGGCACGCCGTCCGACCTCGTCGACGTGACCATCTACCTCACCGACATCCCCGACTACCAGGCCCACGGCCGCGAGATCGGCCGCATCTGGCGCGAGCTCGCCGGGTCGGACTACCCGGCCATGGCGGGCATCGGCACCACGGGGCTGTGGCAGCCGGAGGCCCTCATCGAGATCAAGGGCGTGGCGGTCATCGGCTCGTCGACCCCGGCCGCCTAGGCACGGTTCACGAGGGGGAAGACGTCGCGGGCGATGCGCTCGAGCTCGTCGTCCAACGGTGAGGACTGGATGAGCAGGAGCGTGATGCCGGCCTCCTGGTAGGCCAGGATCCGCTCCGCCACCTGCTCCGGCGTGCCCACGAGATTCGGCCGCAGACCGCGGGTGCCCACCGAGTACTCCCGCCGCGACAGCTCCACGTCGAGCTTCGAGTTGGCGCGGAACTCCTCGAACGAGGCGTAGCCGGGGGAGTCGGGGTCGACGGTGGTAATGCGCTCGAGCTCGCGCCGCGCCTCGGCCTCGGTGTCGCGCACGATGACGTAGGCGGCCATGCCGAACTCGGCGAACGGCGATCCCGCGATCCGCTGCCGTCGCTCGTCGAGGTCGGCGACCTTCTCGCGCGCCTCCTGCACGGTGCCGCCGTGCAGGACGTAGGAGTCGGCGAAGCCCGCGATGGCCTCACGGCCCGACTCGCTCTCGCCGCCGGCGAAGATGGCGGGAGGCGAGGCCGGCTTGGGCGAGAGGATGGCGCCGTCGACTGAGTAGTAGGTGCCGGAGTAGTCGAACGGCGTCTCCCGCCACAGCCCCCTCAGCACGTCGACGAACTCGCGGGCCTGCACGTACCGGTCGTCGTGGGAGGCGAACGTGCCGCCGTACTGCTTGGCCTCCTCGGCCCACCATGCAGCCACGAGGTTGAGCGCGAAACGGCCCTCGACCCCTGAGGCGCCGGCGATCGAGTCGATCGTGGCCGAGGTCTTGGCGATCACGGTGGGCAGGTGGAAGCCGGGGCGCACGGCGGTCATCACCCTGAGCCGCTCGGTGACCGCGAGGATGGCGGTCGAGAGCGACCACGCCTCGAGGCTCGGTGCGTCGATGCCCTTGCGGTCGTTGAGGTAGAGCTCGGGCACGAGCGTGGTGTGGTAGCCGAGGCGATCCGCGAGTGTGGAGACCTGCCGGATGTAGTCCCAGGTGGCGGGCATCCCCTCGTCGCCGAGGTTGCGCAGGAAGCCGCCGTAGACGGGGGTCCAGTAGCCGAAGTGCACGGTGCTGCTCCTTAAGGGGTGGTGCTGGTGGTGGCGGCTCGGCCGAGCGGGGCGAGCGACCGGTCGAGGTCGGCGATCAGATCGGCCACGTCTTCGAGCCCGATCGAGAGCCGCACGGTGGCCCGGGTGAATCCGGCGAGCTCGAGCGCGGCATCGTCGAGGTGGCTGTGCGTGGTGGTCGAGGGGTGGATCACGAGACTCCGCGCATCCCCGATGTTCGCCACGAGACGGAACACCCCCAGGCTGTCGACGAACTCCTCCACCACCGCTTCGCCGCCCGCGAGATCGAACGAGAAGACCGAGCCGGCGCCGCGCGGCAGGTACCGGGCGGCGGCGGCGTGCCCGGGATCGGCGGGCAGGCCGGGATGGCGGACGAGCGAGACAGCCGGATGCGCGGCCAGGTGCGCAGCGATCGCCAGCGCGCTCGCCGTCTGCTTCGCCACCCGCAGATCGAGTGTCTCGATGCCCTGGATGATCTGGAACGCGTTGAACGGCGAGAGCGACGGCCCGAGGTCGTGCACGAGCTTGACCTTCGCGTAGACGAGGTACGCGCTGCCCTCACGGCCGAAGGCCTCCCACAGCACCACGTCGCCCACGCGGGGGAAGGGCTCGGTGAACTGCGGCCAGCGGGCGGGCTCCGCGCCGAAGTCGAACGTGCCGAGATCGACGATCACCCCGGCGAGCGAGGTGCCGTGGCCGCCGAGGAACTTGGTGGCCGAGTAGACCGTGATGTCGGCTCCGAACTCCTTCGGCCGCTGCAGGAAGGGCGTGGCGATCGTGTTGTCGACCACGAGCGGCACCCCGGCGGCGTGGGCGATGTCGGCCACCTCCTGCACGGCGAGCACGGAGGCGGTGGGGTTGCCGATGGACTCGGCGAAGAAGGCGCGCGTGGTGGGTCGCACGGCGCTCCGCCAGGCTTCGAGGTCGTTCTGGTCCACGAGCGTGACCTCGATGCCGAAGTCGGCGAAGGTGTCGGTGAGCAGGTCGAGGGTGCCGCCGTAGAGCTGCCTGGCGGCCACGACGTGCTCACCGGTGCGGGCCAGGGCGAGCAGCGCCACGAGCACGGCCGACTGACCCGACCCCGTGGCGAGGGCCGCGACACCGTCGTCGAGCGCGGCGATCCTCTGCTCGAGCACCGTCTGCGTGGGATTGCCCGTGCGGCTGTAGAGGTTGCCCGCGCGTCGCAGCGCGAAGATCTCCTTCGCGGCGCTGTGGCTCTCGAACTCGTAGGCGGCCGTCTGGTAGATGGGCACCACGGCGCTGTTCTGCAGGCTCGCGCGGGTGTAGCCGCTGCGGATCTGGCGGGTGGAGAAGCCCTCGGAGGGCGCGCTGTGCTCGGTCACGGTGTCGAGTCTGGGCGGCTGCTCCACCCGAGGGCAATCGTCTTACGTTATGTTTCCAAACAAAACGACGGATCGACATAATGGGCAGAACATAACTTCGCCACCGACCAGAGGAACCGCCGTGAGCAGAGAAGAGACCACCACCGCACCGCCCACGTGGCGCGAGCCCACCGCAGCTCTGCGCGGCTCGGTGGTGGTGCTGGCGGGCCGCGGCGAGGGGGAGGCCGTCTACGAGCGGTTCGCCACCCGGCTCGCCTTCGACGGCTACCGCGTGGCCGTGCTCGCGGATGCCGCGGCCGAGCTCGAGAAGACGGTGGCGGTGGCCGCTGCCCTGCTCGCCGAGCGCGACGACGTGCCGCGCATCCTCGTGGGGTCGGACACGGGCGCCTCCGCCGTCGTGACCCTCCTGGCCGAGGGGCGGCTGTTCGCCGACGTGGCCGTGCTCGCGGGGCTGCCGGCCGCGGGCGGGGTGACGAAGCCGGTCGCCGGCGGGCTCGACTGGGAGCAGGAGCTCTCGCTGCGCAGCGCCTGCCCCGTGCATCGAGGGGCGCTCGAGCGCGCGGGATCCCTGACGCCAGGCGCCCTCGCTCGCCGCGACGCCCTGGCCGACGGTGTCGACACCCGCCTCGCCTCCGGTGTGCTCGTCCCCGTGCTCGCCCTGCACGGCGCTGCCGACGAGGTGAGCCAGGTGGCCGCAGCGCTCGAGCTCTACCGCGCCGTACCCGATGCAGAGATCCAGCTCGTGGAGGGCGGGAGGCACGACATCCTCAACGACGTCACCCACCGCTCCGTGGCCGCCACCGTCGTGCTGTTCCTCGAGCGTCTGCGCACCCCCGGCCGCCCGCCGGTGGTCGTGCCCGCCACCCGGGAGGAGGGTCGGTTAGTGTGGGCCTGAACGCCCCGGGCCCCGCTACCCGGCGCAGCCGAGGAAAGGCACGCTCATCCCGCTCACCCGCCCCGACCACCAGGTCGTCGAGGCCGATTGGCTGATCGCCAGACTCGACGAGCGCACGGCCGCGGCGATGGGGGAGCGGATCGCCGAGCTCATCGAGGCCGGAGAGCTCGAGGCCGGGGTGCGGCTGCCCACCGTGAGGGCGTTCGCCAAGGCCGCGGAGGCGAGCATCGGCACGGTGCTCGCCACGTGGAACGTGCTGCGCGAGCGCGGACTGATCGAGACCAACCGGCGCGGCGGCACGGTGGTGGGCCACGATGCCGGGGGTACCGTCGCCACCACGCCCCCTCCTTCGCCCACCCCCTTCCCCGGCTGGGCCGCTCTCGACCTCGCCCAGAGCGCCCCCGACATCGCTCTGCAGCCCGAGCTCGGTGAGGCCCTGCTGGCCTCGCTCGACGCCAAGGAGCTCAACATCTTCGGCCGCGAGCACATGACCGCTCCTCTCCGCGCCGCCGTCGAGCCCACGTGGCCGTTCGCCGCCGAGGCCTGGACCACGGCGGGCGGCGGCACGGAGGCGCTCCTCCTCGCCACGGCGGCCGCGGCGCCCCCCGGCTCCCTCGTGGCTGTGGACGAGCCCTTGAGCCCCGGCTTCCTCGACACACTGCGCGACCTCGAGCTCACCCCCATCGGTGTGGCTGCCGACGACGACGGCCCGCTGCCTGCAGCGCTCGAACAGGCCATCATCGCGGGGGCTGCGGCCTTCGTCTTCCAGCCGGGCGCCCCGTTCGCCGAGCGTCACGGTGTCTCCGGGCAGCGCGCCGAGGAGCTCGCGGCGGTGCTCGACGCCGCCGACCGGCGGGTCTGGGTGATCGAGGACGACTCGATCGGCCCGCTCGCCGCCGCCGAGCCGCCCTCGTTGGGTGCTCGGCTCCCGCACAGGGTCATCCGCATCCGCAGCTACTGCAAGGCCTACGGCATCGACGTGCGCACCTCGGTCATCGCCGGCGCCGCTGAGCTCGTCGACCAGAGCAATCGCCTGCGCAGCTTCGGCGTGGGCTCCAACAGCCGCATCCTGCAGAACACGCTCGCTCACCTCGTGGGCTCCGAGGCGGCACGCGGATCGGTGGAGCGCGCGAGAGCCGCCTACTCCGCCCGCCGCGGCGCTCTGCTCGAGGCCCTCGACGCCGCCGGCGCTCCTGGTCGCTCGGGGCCGGGCAGTCTCGTGGTGTGGGTCCCGGTGCGCGACGAGACGGATGCGGTGCTCGCGCTGGCGCGGCTCGGCATCTACGTGGGCCAGGGCAGCAAGGCCTTCATCACCCCGCAGCCGCAGGCGGCCATCCGCATCTCGGTCACCCAGTTGCCCGACGATGCCCGGCGCATCCGTGAGCTCGCCGATGCCGTGGCCGAGGCCGCGAGGGGTGGCGCCCGGGAGTACTTCGACTGATCGTCGGACCCCGATCCCTCGTCGCGTAACAAAACTGGCGTCAGCCGAAACAAAGGGTAAGAAACCTGCGCTTTGTTCTGCGCTCCTTCATAGTCGTCTCCAGCGGGAACCCGCGAGAAGGAGAGGACGATCCGCATGGCTGCACACCAGACCGCTCGACCGGCCGAACGCCAGATCAAGCTCGGCGCCGTGCTCACCGGCGTCGGTGGGCCGGGGCACTTCAACACCTGGCACGACCCCGAGATCCCCACCGACGCCTCGGTCGACATCCGCTGGTACATCGAGCAGGCCCGGCTCGCCGAGGAGGCGAAGTTCGATCTCGTCTTCATCGTCGACAGCCAGTTCATCACGCCCGATTCGCCGCCCCACTACCTCAACCGCCTCGAGCCGCTCACGCTGCTCTCGGCTCTCGCCGTCTCGACCACACACATCGGTCTCGTGGCCACGGCGACCACGAGCTACAACGACCCCTTCAACACCGCCCGCCGATTCGCCTCGCTCGACCTCATCTCCGGCGGTCGTGCCGGCTGGAACGTCGTCACGAGCGGCGACGCCGGAACCGCAGGCAACTTCAGCCTCGACGAGCACTACGACTACGCCACCCGCTACGGCCGCGCCCTCGAGCACGTGCGTGTGGTGCAGGGCCTCTGGGACTCGTACGAGGACGACGCGTTCCCGCGCGACCGATCGACCGGGGTCTTCCTCGATGCCTCGAAGCAGCACCCGCTCCACCACCGCGGCGAGTACTTCCAGGTGGCGGGGCCCCTCAACATCTCGCGCTCCCCACAGGGCCAGCCGGTTATCTTCCAGGCCGGCGACTCCGAGCAGGGCCGCGACCTCGGCGCCGAGATCGGCGACGGCATCTTCACCTTCGCTGCCACGCTGGAGGCCGGGCAGGCCTTCTACCGCGACCTCAAGGGCCGTGCGAGCGCGAAGGGGCGGGATCCCGAGCACGTGCTCGTGCTGCCGGGTGTCTCGATCTACGTGGGAGACACGGATGACGAGGCCCGCGAGATCGAACGAGAGCTGCAGCTCGCCGACGGCGGGTTCGAGCAGTCGCTCGCCGAGTTCGGCCGATCGTTCGGCTGGCACGACTTCCGCCAGTACGAGCTCGACGCCCCCTTCCCGAAGGGTGTGCTGAAGCACGCCGAGCGGAGCTTCCACACGCAAGCGGCGAGGATCGTGGAATTCGCCGAGGCGGGCGGGCTCACCCTGCGGCAGGTGGTCGAGGGGATCGCCAACCCCAAGCGCACACCGTTCGCCGGGTCGCCCGAGACGGTGGCGAACGAGCTCGCCCGCTGGTTCGAGGAGCGCGCCGTGGACGGCTACAACATCCACACGGGCCACCCCTCCCAGTTCCGCCGGCTCACCGAGGAGGTGCTGCCGATCCTCCGCGAGCGGGGACTGCTGCGCCGCGAGTACGAGGGCACGACCCTGCGGGAGAACCTCGGTCTGCCGTTCGTCGAGAACCGCCACACGGCCGCACGCCGTCGTGCCGGGGCGCGCGATCTCGTGAGCGCCTGACCCCCCCCATCCACCACCAGACCACCCTCGAACAACGGAGCCCCACGTGAACACCACAGCATCCCGTCTCGCCGCCCGGGCGGTGAGAGCAGCCGCCATCACCGCAGCGGTCACATTCCTCGTCGCCGGCTGCGCCGCCGGAGCGGGGGCGGAGAACGCGGAGGACGACGCACCCACGACCCTCCGCTGGGCGTTCAGCCTGCCCACCTCGTGGGATCCGGTGACGAGCCGCACCGGCAACGACATCAACACCGTGAGCCTCGCCTACGCCTCGCTCACCCAGATCGATGCCGAGGGCACCGTGCTGCCGGCGCTCGCCGAGAGCTGGGAGTACACCGACGACGGCAGGAACGTGACGTTCCACCTGCGCCCCGACCTCGTGTTCAGCGACGGCACGGCGCTCGACGCCGAGGCCGTGAAGGCCTTCTTCGAGCGCGGCAAGACCCAGGAGGATTCGTTCCTCAAGGATCAGCTCGCCACCGTCGACTCGGTGACCGCCGACAGCGAGACCGCCGTGACCCTGCACCTCACCGGAGTCGACTACCAGGTGCCCGCTCTCGTGGCGGGCCGCACGGGAGCCATCACGAGCGAGAAGGCGGCGGAGGAGGATGCAGCGAAGCTGGCGACCTGGCCGGTGGGCGCGGGCCCCTTCCGCATCACCGAGTTCGTTCCGGAGTCGCACGCCACCTTCGAGAAGAACCCCGACTACTGGAACGCCGACGACATCCACATCGACCGCTTCGAGCTCACGGTGGCTCCGGATGCCGCCACCCTCGTGGCGGGCGTGCAGTCGGGCTCGTTCGACGTGGCCACCCTGCCGGCCTCGAAGGTCGAGGAGGCGGAGGCCTCCGGGCTCACGGTCACCGTGGAGCCGTCGCTCGCGGTGAGCGACGTGTCGATCAACGCGAACAAGGCGCCCTTCGACGATCCGAAGGTGGTGGAGGCGTTCCGCTACGCGTTCGACCGGGAGGGCTTCGTGGATGCCATCACGGCCGGCCTCGGCTCGGTGACGCACCAGCCCTTCCCCGAGGGCAACCCCGCCTTCGACCCGTCGGTGGAGAAGCTGTGGGACTACGACCCCGAGAAGGCGAAGTCGCTGCTCGCCGAGGCGGGCTACGGCGAGGGCGACCTCAGCCTCACCATCACCGCCGCCGCGTTCAGCGAGCAGGGCGCCGAGATCGCCCAGGCCCAGCTCGCCGAGATCGGCGTGACGGCCACCATCGCGCTCGTGCCGCCGGGATCGTCGACCTGGCAGAGCGAGGTCTACATCGCCAAGAACCCGCAGCTCGCCATCGACGGCACGATCGGCCGGGAGACCCCCGTGCAGAACCTGCTCGCGGTCTACGGCCCCGAGGGCATCATGAACCTCTCGGGCCCCAACGCCTCCGACGAATTCCTGGCGGCCCTGCAGTCGGTGAGGGAGACCCCGCTCGACGACCCCGGCTACCAGGCGGCCCTGCAGGAGGCCGTGCGGATCGGCGTGGAGCAGTCGCCCACGAACTACCTCTACAGCTCGCCGTGGGTGATCGTGTCGAACCCCGACGTCTCCGAGCTCAACCTGCTGCCCTCCCAGTTCCGCTGGGAAGGCGTGACGGTCGGCGAGTAGGCCACGGGCATGACGACCGGACTGATCGCGCGACCGTTCTCCCCGCCCCGAGCCCGCCCGCACGCGGCGGCCGGGCTGTGGGTGCTGCGCACCGTGCTGGTCGTCGTGCCCGTGTTCCTCTTCTCCACCTTCATCACGTTCGCACTGGGGGCGGCGAGCGGGCTCAACCCCGGCGCCGCGCTCGCGGGCGACAACGCCACACCGCAGATGATCGCCGAGATCAACGCCCAGTACGGGCTCGATCAGCCGATCCTCGTGCAGTACGTCGACTGGATCGGCGGGGTCTTCGCCGGCGACTTCGGCACCTCGTGGTTCAACGGGGCGCCGGTCGCCGAGCTCATCGGGCAGCGCCTCGCCATCAGCGCCTCCATCGCCGGCTTCGCCCTGCTCATCGGCATCGTGTTCGGCACCCTGCTCGGTCTCGTGGCCGCCGTGAATCGGGGTCGCGCGGTCGACAGGGTCATCACGGCGTTCTGCTCGTTCATCTCCACGCTGCCGCCGTTCGTGATCGCGATCGGCCTCATCGTGGTGCTCTCGGTGTGGCTGCACCTCCTCCCCTCGGCCGGCTATGTGCCACCGCAGCAGGATGTCGGGCGCTGGCTCGCACTCATCACCATGCCGGCGATCGCGCTCAGCCTCGACACCGTGGCCGAGCTCGCCAGGCAGCTGCGCACGGGCCTCGTCTCGTCGCTCGACGAGAACTACGTCACGGGCGCCGTGATGCGGGGGTTCAGTCGCCGCCGCATCCTGTTCGGCCACGCCCTGCGCAACGGGGCCGGGCCCGCCGTGGCCATCCTGGGCATGAAGATCCCCACCCTGCTGGGTGGCGCCGTGGTGACCGAGACCATCTTCAGCATGCCGGGGTTCGGCATGCTCTCGGCCGACTCGGCGCTGCGCGGCGACGTGCCCGTGGTGCAGGGCACGCTCGTGGTGGCCATCGTGCTCGTGCTGGTGTTCAACGTCATCGTCAACGTGGTGCTCGGGTCGCTGCGCCCTGCCTCGCGACGGGGGCGGTGATCCGCATGCTGCGCTCCGCCCTCCGCCTGCCCAGCGCCAGGATCGCGCTCGTCGTGCTGCTCGTCGTGGTGCTGCTCGCCGTCTTCGGGCCTGCGCTGGCACCGCTCGATCCGTACGCGCAGGACACGAAGAACCTGCTGCAGGGCCCGAGCGCGGCGCACTGGCTCGGCACCGACGACCTCGGCCGCGACGTGTACAGCAGGCTGCTCGCGGGTTCGACCGTGTCGGTGCTCGCCGCCCTTCAGTCGGTCGTGGTGGGCCTCGTGCTCGGCGCCCTGCCCGGCATGCTCTCGGTGTACCTCGGCCGCGCCTTCGAGTGGATCACCCTGCGGGTCATGGACAGCTTCATCACTCTCCCGTTCCTCGTCTTCGCCATCGCGATGACGGCGCTGCTCGGCAACGGGCTCGCTCAGGCGATGTTCGCCGTGGGCATCCTCATCGCTCCGGCGTTCTACCGGGTCACTCGCGCGGCCACTCTCGCCGTGGCGCACGCGCAGTTCGTGGAGGCGGCCCAGCTGTTCGGAGGCTCGACCTGGTGGGTGGTGCGCACGCACGTGTGGAGGAAGGTGTTCCCGGCGATCGCCGTCACCACCGCGAGCATGACGGGCGCGAGCCTCGTGATCGTCTCGTCGCTCACCTTCCTCGGCATCGGCATCGTGCCGCCCGAACCCACGTGGGGCGGGCTGCTCGCCACCGATCTCGGCAATCTGTACCAGCGGCCGTTCGGGCCCGTGGTGCCCGCTCTGATCATCATCGGCACCGTGTGGGCGCTCAATGCGCTCGCCGACGCGTTGAAGGATGCCGATGGTCCGGCATCCGCCCGTCTGTCTCAGAAGGCGCGCCGTTCTGCGGTCGCCGATCGCACCGTGGAGGTCGACCATGCACGATGAACTGCTGACCGTGAAGGGGCTGCGGGTCGGGACAGCCTCGGGCGCTGCCTCGAGACCGACAGGCGCCGATCGAATTGGCAGAGAGCTCGTGCACGGCGTCTCGCTGGGCGTGGAGCGGGGAGGCACCCTCGGCATCGTGGGCGAATCCGGCAGCGGCAAATCGCTCACCTGCCGCGCGGTGCTAGGCATCCTGCCGCGCGGTGTCGCCGTGACCGGGGGGTCGATCGTGTTCGACGGCATCGACCTCACTTCTCTCGACCACCGGGCCTGGATGCCTCTCCGCGGCACACGCATCGCCGCCGTGTTCCAGGATCCCGCCTCGTACCTCAATCCCTCCCTCCGGGTCGGCGCCCAGCTGGCCGAGGTGCTGCGCGTGAAGGTGGGGCTGAGGCGGCGTGAGGCACGCATCCGCACCCTGGAGCTGTTCGACCGCATGGGCCTGCGCGAGCCCGCGCACGTCGCGAGGCAGTACCCGTTCGAGCTCAGCGGCGGCATGCTGCAACGCGTGCTCATCGCCATCGCGCTCGCCGCGGACCCCGAGCTGCTCATCGCCGACGAGGCCACCACCGCGCTCGACGTGACCGTGCAGGCCGAAGTGCTCGACCTGCTCGAAGACCTGCGGCGCGAGCGGGGTCTCACGCTCGTGCTCGTGTCGCACGACCTCGCCGTGGTCTCGCAGATGTGCGACCGGGTCGTCGTGATGAAGGAGGGGGCCGTGGTCGAGACGGGGACCGCCGACGACGTGCTGCGTCGGCCCGAGCACGACTACACGCGGTCGCTGATCGAGCACCACACCGCGTACGGCATCGAGAAGTACCTGGGCGAGGAGACGGTCGGTGTCTGAGGGGTTCGGATCGGTCCTGCGCCCGACACGGGCCGCGCCCCTGCTCGAGATCGACGGCGTGGAGGTGTCGTACGGTCGGGGGCGGGCCGAGCGGCGCATCCTTCACGGTGTGAGCCTCACGGTCGCTGCTGGCGAGACCGTCGGGCTCATTGGTGAGACTGGATCGGGCAAGACCACACTCGCGCGCACCGTGCTCGGGCTCACGCGGGTGGGGGCGGGCGAGGTGCGGTTCGAGGGCCGACGTATCTCGGGGCTGCGGCCCGCGGCGCTGCGGGAGTTCCGGCGGTCGGGGCGGCTGCAGTACGTCTTTCAGGATCCGCTGCAGAGCCTCGACCCTGATCTCACGGTGCAGGAGTCGGTGGTCGAGGGGCTGCGCATCCGCGGGGGGCACGACGCCGGGCAGCTCTCCGACGCGGCTCGGGCGGCGCTCGCCGCGGTGGGACTGCCGGGCGAGCTGCTCACCCGCCTGCCCGGTGCGCTCTCCGGAGGGCAACGCCAGCGCGTCGCCATCGCGCGCGCTCTGGCGCTCTCGCCGTCGCTGCTGCTGCTCGACGAACCGGTGAGCGCCCTCGACGCCGCCAACCGCATCCACGTGCTCGAGCTGCTGCAGCGGATCGGGCGCGAGCAGGGCATCGCCCAGGTGTTCATCTCGCACGACCTCGGGTCGGTGGCGGGGGTGGCCGACCGCATCGCGGTTCTGTACCGGGGGGATGTGGTGGAGGTGGGGGAGACCCGGGAGGTCATCTCGCGGCCTCGGCATCCCTATACCCGGTTGCTCGTGGGGTCTGCGGCGACTCTCAGCGGGGGTGGGGTGGATCGCGAGACTCGGGCGTCTCTTCGGCGGGCTCTGGCGGCGTACGGGGAGTGAGGTTCGGGCGGTCACTCCATGGGGGTGGCTGTGCCTTCTACGGTGATGCCGCCGGTTTCGGGGACTTCTACCGTGAGGAGGCTGGGGCGGCCTACGTGGCTGCCCTGGTGGACGGTGAAGCGGGCGGGGAGCGGGAGCGGGAGCGTGCCGGTGGCGCGGAGGTAGGCGCCTAGGGCTGCTGCCGCCGAGCCCGTTGCGGGGTCTTCTGTGATGGTGCCCACCGGGAAGAGGTTGCGGGCGTGGACCTCGAGGGGTGCGGCGGTGCCGGTGCCCGCGGGTTGCGGGGCGGGCACGTGGACGACCGTGATGGTGCCGTGCCAGTGGTGCTCGGTCATGAGCGCGCGGGCCGCGGCGGGGTCGAAGGCGAAGGTGTCGAAGACGTGTCGATCGCGGAGCGGCACGATGGGGTGCCAGTTGCCGGCGAAGGCCTCCCGTGGGGGCAGGCTGTCGTCGAGGTCGGCTGGGGTGAGACCGAGGAGGTCGAGGAGCCCCGCCGTCGTGGCTGCGGGGAGGTCGCGCGTGGCGGGCTCGACGCTGCGGAAGGAGGCGAACATCCGCTCATCCGGCGTGCGGCTGGTCGAGATGGCGATGGTGCCCGCGTTCGTCTCCACGGTGAAGTCGCCCGCCCCGCGACGGGTGGCGAGCTCGACCGCCGTGGCGATCGTGGCATGGCCGCAGAACGGCACCTCGGACTCGGGGGAGAAGTAGCGCAGGCGCACGTGCCGGTCGTCACCGCCCACCGACGACTGCACGATGAACGCCGTCTCCGGGTAGTCGACCTCGCGGGCGATGGCCTGCAGACGCTCCTCGGAGAGGCCTTCGGCATCGAAGACGACCCCCGCCGGGTTGCCCCCACCCGGCTCGGCCGCGAAAGCCGCGAGCCGCACGAGGTCGAGCCCCGCGATAGCGGAGGGAGCCGCCGGCGCAGAGGCGGCCACTGCAGGTGCGGTGGATGCCGGCGTTGTGGATGCGGACGGGGTGGATGCGGGCGGTGTGGGGGCGAGGTTCGAAGCGTCGGGCATCGCCCCATGCTCGCACCGCCGGAACCCGCCGACCAAGGTCCACCGGCGGTCCCGTGGCCTCACCAGCCCCATCCACCGTCGAACGTGAAGGTGGATGGCGCCGGGTACGGAGGGAACACCGGCTAGCGGGTCAGGAGTGTCTCGGTGATCTTCTCGGAGACGGATTCGCGGAGGGGGCGGACGTCGTCTGCGCTCCAGGACTCGGGGTTGGGGAACGACCACTCGAGCACCTCGCCGCGTGGGGTGGAGGGGAGGGCGAGGCCCGGCTTCATCAGCACCACGATGTCGGCCTCGTCGAGATCCTGCTCGGTGACCGCGCGCGGGACCCTGCCGGAGATGTCGGCCCCGAGCTCGGCCACCGTCGCGGCGATGGCGGGATTGACCTCGTCGGCAGGGGAAAGGCCCGCGGAGGCCGCGATGAAGCGATCACCGGCGAGATGCTCGAGCAGCGCGGCCCCCAGCTGGGAGCGGCCGGCATTGTGCTGGCAGATGAACAGGACGGTGGGACGGTCGCTCATGGGTTCCTCACGGGTTGGTCACCGATCGGTAGATCGGTGGATGGATGGCCATCGGGGTGGATCGCGGATGGGTGGCAGGGGTGGATCGTCGGGGCAGATGGACGGAGTGGGTCAGGGGAGCGGGAAATGAGGGGATGAGCCGGCTGGCGCGGCGCGGCGCGGCTCACTTCAGCTCAGCGGGAGGCGGTCTCGCGGAGGGCGGGGACGCCGATCTCGTCGAGCAGAGTGAGGACTCGGCGCTCGATGTCGTCGCGGATCGGGCGGATCTCGGCGGCCGTCCTGCCCTGCGGGTCGTCGAGCACCCACTCCTCGTACCGCTTGCCGGGGAAGATGGGGCACGCATCGCCGCAACCCATGGTGATGACCACGTCGGCCGCCCGCACGACCTCGTCGGTCCAGGGCTTCGGGTACTCGTTCGAGATGTCGATGCGACGCTCGGCCATGGCGGCGATCGCCTCGGGGTTGACCTCGTGGCCGGGCTCCGAACCTCCCGACCACGCCACGGCGTTCTCGCCCGCATAGTGCTCGAAGAAGCCGAGCGCCATCTGCGACCGGCCCGCGTTCTGCACGCATAGGAAGAGCACGGTCGGCTTGCCGTCGAGGTGCTTGCCCTCGACCCGGGCCAGAGCTCCGAGCCGTTGCTTGGCGAAGCGCTCCGCGAGCAGCGGCAGGAAGGTGGTGACCTTCGCGTTGCCGGCGAACTGGTCGTAGGAAGAGAGCAGGAAGCGCTGGATGGTCTCGACGTTGAAGGTGCCTTCGAACTGCCGCTCGAGCCGCGTCGCTGCGGTCTTGAGGGCGACTTGCTGGTCGAGAGTGATGAGGGGGTTCATGGACGTTGCTTTCTGTTCAGCTCGCGGCGAGCCGCGGGGCGAGCCCGGATATGCGGTGCTCGAGTTCGGTGAAGGCGGTCTCGAAGGCGGCGTCGGTGCCGATTCGAACCGGGTCCGGGATCGACCAGTGGAGGCTCCCGGCAGCGCCCAGCTCTTCGTGGGCGTTGTCGCAGACGGTGACCACGAGATCGCTGCCCGTCAGGACATCGGCGAGCAGTCGTGGTGTATGTTCGGTGAGGGTGAGGTCGTGGCGCCGCGCGGTGGCGAGGGCGCCAGGGTCGATGCGATCGGCCGGGTGGGTGCCCCCCGACGTCGCCGGGATGCTGCTGGCCCGCTGCCACAGCGCCGTCGCGAGCTGCGACCGTGCGGAGTTGGCCGTGCACACGAACACCACGCGCCGGGCCGCTTCGCCGGGCGCCGCGTCGTCGCGTGCCGAGAACTGCAGATCGACGGGGCCGATCTGCCCACCCGCGCCACGAGCACCCGCGCCGAACGCGACCTCGTCGAGAGCGTTCTCCTCGAGGTGCACGTAGCTGCGACGCCTGTCGGCCTCCGAACGGGTGCGGGTGATGAAGCCCACGCCCTCGAGCGCGTTGAGGTGGTGGGTGACGAGGTTGGCGGGCAGGCCGAGGGCCTCCCGGATCTCGGTGGGCGAGAGGTCTCCGAACGTCAGCAGGTCGACGACTCGCAGGCGGGCGGGATCGCTGAGCGCGGCGTGCTTGGCAGCTCGCCGGTCCAGGTCGGAAGTTCGTTCAGTGTTCATTGATTCAATCTTGACTGAAACACTTACCGGCGTCAAGATGAACCCACGAACAATCGAAAGGCACCCCATGCACCTCGTAGCCATCGGCGGAAGCGACGCCGGAATCTCCACGGCACTCCGCGCCCGCGAGCTCGATCCCAGCGTCGACGTCACCGTCGTGGTGGCCGATTCGTACCCGAACTTCTCGATCTGCGGCATCCCGTACTACTTCTCGCGCGAGGTGAACCCGTGGCAGTCGCTCGCCCACCGCACCCACGCCGACCTCGAGGCCACCGGCATGCAGCTGCGCCTCGACACCCTCGCCACGGCGATCGACGTGGCGGGCCAGACGCTCACCGTGCGGGATGCGGCGGGCCGGGAGTCGAGCATCGACTACGACGAACTGATGGTCGGCATCGGTGCCTCTCCCTCCACGGCGGGCATCGCAGGAGTCGCGGGCATCGCGGGCGTCACCGGCGTCGCGGGCGGTCCTGACGGCCTCGGCCCGGAAGACGGCGTGCACGTGCTCCACTCCATGGGCGACACGTTCGCGCTCGAGCGCTACCTCGACGAGAACCAGCCCGAGACCGCGATCATCGTGGGCGCCGGCTACGTGGGTCTCGAGATGGCCGAGGCGCTCACCGTGCGCGGGCTCAAGGTCACCCAGCTGCAGCGCGGCTCCGAGGTGCTGTCGACCCTCGATCCCGAGCTCGGCTCGCTCGTGCACGACGAGCTCACCCGTCACGGCGTGGAGGTCGTCACCAACGCGCGGGTCGAGGGCATCACCCGCAGCGGTGGCCGCCTCACCGTCACGGGTTTCGAAGACGGCCAGGGCTACGAGCGCACCGCCGACCTCGTGCTGCTCGTCGTGGGTGTGCGCCCCAACACCGGTCTGCTCACCGACGCCGGTGCCACGACCGGCCCCGGCGGCGCTGTGGTGGTCGACGAGCGGATGAGCACCGGCCTCCCCCACGTGTGGGCCGCCGGAGACGGTGTGGTCACCCACCACCGCCAGCTCGGCGTCACCTACCTGCCCCTCGGCACGACCTCGCACAAGCAGGGCAGGGTGGCGGGCGAGAACGCGATCGGCGGCGACGCCCGCTTCGCCGGCAGCCTCGGCACCCAGGTCGTCAAGGTGTTCGACGTGGTGGCCGCGCGCACGGGCCTGCGCGATCAGGAGGCCCTCGCAGCCGGGCTCTCGCCGCTCTCGGGCACGGCGATCGCCGACGATCACAAGGCCTACTACCCGGGGGCCAAGCCGCTCAGCATCCGCATCACCGGTGCCACCGACAGCGGCCTCCTGCTGGGCGCCCAGCTCGTCGGTGCGAGAGGTGCCGAGATCGCCAAGCGCGTTGACACCTACGCGGTGGCGCTCCACCACGGCATGACGGTCGAGGCCATGAGCGACCTCGACCTCTCGTACACGCCGCCGCTCGGCTCGCCGTGGGACGCGGTGCAGGTCGCCACCCAGGCCTGGACCCGTCAGCTCCGCGCCGCGGCGCAGCCCACTCCCGCGTAACCCAGGGAGGGCTCGGGCGGCGGCGCGGGCGGGCGGCAGGGCGGTCGCGCGGGCGCGAGAGCGAGCGACGGTGCCCGCGCGGGCCGCCCATTCGGCGCATCCGTCAGTTGCAGCAGGACCCGCCCGCACCCGCCTGGTCGCCGGTCGAGCACACGCCCGTCTCGGGCAGCACGAGCTGCACCCGGCGGGCGGCTTCGCGGTTGCCCGCGAGCTCATCGGCGATCGACCGCACCTGCTCGTACCCGGTGAGCAGAAGGAAGGTCGGCGCACGTCCGTAGCTCTTCATCCCCGCGATGTAGAAGTCGGGTTCAGGATGCGCGAGCTCGGTCACGCCGTGCGGATCGACGGTGCCGCACGAGTGCAGGTTCGGGTCGATGAGCGGTGCGAGGGCGCGCGGGGCCTCGACGATCTCGTCGAGCGAGATCCGCACCTCGCGCAGCATGTCGAGGTCAGGGCGGAACCCGGTCGCGTTCACCACGACGTCGGCCTCGATGCTCGTGGGGGTGCCGGCGCGGCGGCCGATCACCTCGACCCCTCCGTCTTCGGCGGGCTTGACGTCATCGATCTCGAAGCGGTCGACGAGCGTCACGGTGCCCCGCCGCACGAGCTCGTGCGTCGACTCGCCGAGTGCGCCGCGACCCTCGAGCTCGTCGGCGCTCGATCCGTAGACCCGAACGGGCGAGCTGTTGCGGATGGCCCACGTGATCGTCGTGCCGGGCTCTTCGCGCACGAGCGACGCGAGCTTGAGCAGGGTGTTGGCCGCAGAGTGACCGGCCCCGACCACGAGCGTGTGCCGGCCGGCGAACCGGGAGCGTTCCGCGCCGAGGACATCGGGGAGGGCGTGACTGATCGAGGCGGCGACCTCGGCCGCGTGGGCCGGGGCGAGGCCGGCGGAGGTGAGGCCGTTGGGGCTGCTGTAGGTGCCCGAGGTGTCGATCACGGCCCGCGCGAGCACGTCGCCCACGGCCCCGTCGGCAGCTCGGGTGCGCAGCTGGAACGGAGTGCTGCCGCGCTTCGTCGAGCGGGTGCGGTCCATTCCCTGGCGGGTCACATCGGTGACGGTCGTGCCGTAGCGGATGCGCTGCTTCAACGCGGCCGTCTCGGCGAGCGGCACGAGGTAGTCGTCCACGAGCTCGCGGCCGTACGGGGCGCGCTCGGCGCGAGGGGCCTCCCAGCCCGCCGCATCCAGCAGCCGCACGGCGGCGTCGTCGACGAGGTACTTCCACGGCGAGAAGAGTCGGGTGTGTCCCCACTGCTGCACGGCCGCGCCGGCGGAGTCGCCCTGCTCGAGCACCACGACCTCGACTCCGCGTTCGAGCAGTTCGGCGGCCGCCGCGAGGCCGACGGGCCCGGCGCCGATGATCGCCACGGGCAGCCCCTCGAGCGCACGGGAGGGCGGCATCGTGAGCCCGGGCGCAGTGAGCCTCGGCACAGCGAGCGTGGGCAGATCGGCGAGCGTCATGCCGGGAGGATCTCGGCGAGGAGCTTCTCGATGCGCGCCTTGATGTCGTCGCGGATCGGCCTCACGGCGTCGATGCCCTGGCCGGCCGGGTCGTCGAGCTCCCAGTCCTCGTACCGCTTGCCGGGGAAGATGGGGCAGGTGTCGCCGCAGCCCATCGTGATGACGACGTCGGACTCCATGACGGCCTCGGTGGTGAGGATCTTCGGTGTGTTGCCTGCGATGTCGATGCCCTCTTCGGCCATCGCCTCGACCGCGACCTGGTTGATCTGGTCCTTCGGCTCGGAGCCGGCGGAGAGCACCTCGACCCGACCGTCGGAGAGTGCCGCCAGATACCCCGCGGCCATCTGGGAGCGGCCGGCGTTGTGCACGCAGACGAACAGGACAGTGGGCTTCTCAGACATGGGTTCCTCGGCTGGATCGACGGCTATCGATCCAAGTATCGCCTCGTCTATTGAAGCCTGTCAATCTATGGCAGGATCGGTCCATGTCGACCATCGAGCTGCTCCCTCTCACCGACGTCTCCTCCTGCGCTCCGGGGATGCCGGCGGAGAGTCTCGGGCAGGTCGCCGCCGAGAGCCTCGCGCTCCGGCTCAAGGCGATCGCCGACCCGGCGAGACTGCGTTTGATCTCGATGGTGGTCGCCCATGAGAACGCCGAGGCCTGCGTGTGCGACCTCACGGAACCGCTTGGGCTCTCCCAGGGAACCGTGTCGCACCACCTCAAGATCCTCGTGGAGGCGGGCATCTTCGACCGCGAGAAGCGCGGAACCTGGGCCTACTACAGCCTCGTCCCCGGTGCCCTCGATGCGATCTCGGCCACACTCAAGGGGATCTGAACGTCTGGGTTGATGCTTTTGCTGCATCGATGATCATCGATGTAGGGTGACGCAAGGCATTGACGTCTGTCAATGCCTTTGCGCTGCTCGAAGGGCCCCCGGCACATGACCGTCGTCGCCATCCTCATCTTCGTCGTCACCCTCGTGCTGGTCATCTGGCAACCGCGAGGGCTGGGGATCGGCTGGTCGGCCCTCGGCGGTGCCGTGCTCGCGCTCATCACCACGGTTGTGAGCCTCTCCGACATCCCGACGGTGTGGGACATCGTGTGGAACGCCACCTTCGCCTTCGTCGCGATCGTGCTCATCTCGCTGATCCTCGACGAGTCCGGTCTCTTCGAGTGGGCTGCCCTCCACGTCGCCCGGTGGGGGCGCGGCAACGGCCGGCTGCTGTTCGTGCTCATCGTGCTGCTCGGGGCGGCCATCGCTGCGCTCTTCGCCAACGACGGCGCGGCCCTCATCCTCACGCCGATCGTCATCCAGATGCTCTTCGCGCTCAAGTTCTCGCCGGAGGCGTCGCTCGCCTTCGTGATCGCCTGCGGCTTCATCGCCGATGCCGGGAGCCTCCCGCTCGTGGTGTCGAACCTCGTGAACATCGTGACCGCCGACTTCTTCGACATCGGGTTCGCGCGATACGCCGTCGTCATGGTGCCGATCGGGATCGTGACGGTGGCGGCGAGCCTCGCCGTGCTGTTCCTCTACTTCCGCAAGGTGATACCGCACCGGTACGACCCGTCGGATCTCGCCGAGCCCCGCACGGCGATCCACGATCCGCTGACCTTCAAGGCCGGGTTCATCGTGCTCGGTGTGCTGCTCGTGGGCTACTTCGCCGCCGAGCCGCTGCACATCCCGCTGTCGGTGGTGGCCGCCACGGGGGCCCTCGCGCTCGGGATCGTCGCGTCGCGCAAGCCCGCGTTCCTGTTCGCGCGGGCGCGGGTGCTCCCGGCCGGAGGCGCCGTGGTCGGTCTCCGCCGCATCTCGATCACCAAGGTCGTGAAAGAGGCGCCCTGGCAGATCGTGCTGTTCTCCATCGGCATGTACCTCGTGGTGTACGGCCTGCGCAACCAGGGCCTCACCGACCAGCTCGCCGGTGTCTTCTCCGGCATCAGTGAGAACGGGGTGCTCGTCACCGCGCTCGGGGTCGGGGTGATCGTCGCGGTGCTGGCCTCGATCATGAACAACATGCCCACGGTGCTCATCGCGGCCCTGGCGATCGGCGCCGCGGGTGCCACGGGCATCACCCACGAGGCGATGATCTACGCGAACGTCATCGGGTCGGATCTCGGCCCCAAGATCACCCCGATCGGAAGCCTGGCGACCCTGCTCTGGCTGCACGTCCTCGACCGCAAGGGCATCCACATCGGGTGGGGGCAGTACTTCCGCACGGGCATCGTGCTCACCATCCCGGTGCTGCTGATCTCGCTCACGGCCCTCGCCGGTTGGCTCCTCATCCTCGGCTGAGTCGCGGGGCCAATCGCGGATCGGACGGCCGCCCGCCGCTCCCCGTCAGCCCGCGGCGAGCTTCTGCTCGGCGGCCTGGCGCAGCAGCCGCAGGCGCTTGTAGTAAGCGGCGAGGCGCGAGACGAGGATCGCCGCCACCACGATCGAGATGCTCGAGCCCAGCAGCACCGCGAGCGTGCCCTCATCCGCCACCTCGGGCTGACCCGCGAACGCGAGCTCGTTCATGAGCAGGGAGACGGTGAAGCCCACGCCGCCGAGCGCTCCGGCGGCGGCGAGACCGTGCAGTGTCAGGTGGGGTCGCTTGTCGCGCGGGCCCACGAAGCTCGAGAGCCATCCGCCGAGGCCGATGCCGATGATCTTGCCCACCGGCAGGGCGATGAGGATGCCCCAGAACGGTGCGGCCAGCTCGCTCGGTGCCACCTGCGGGATCGCGACGAGTGCGGCCGAGAAGGCGAACAGCGGCAGGATGGCGCCGTTGGTGACCGGCTCGAGCACGTGGCGCACGTGCATGGCGGGCTTGCGCATCATCACGAGCCCGAGGGCCACGCCGGCGATGGTGGCGTGCACACCCGAGAGATAGGTGAGCGACCAGGTGACGAGCGCGACCGCGATCATGAGCACCGCCGCGAGCACGCGGTAGCGCGAGCCGAGCAGCTTGCTCAGGAGTGCGAAGGCCACGACGCCCACGGCGGCGAGGGCGATGAAGAGCAGGTTCGGATCGGCCGTGAAGAAGAGGGCGATGATGATGATCGCCACGATGTCGTCGAGGATCGCGAGGGCGAGGATGAAGATGCGCAGTCGTGACGGGATGCCCTTGCCGAACACCGCGAGCACGCCGAGCGCGAACGCGATGTCGGTGGCGGTGGGAATGGGCCAGCCGCCCTCGTAGCCGGAGCCGGCGGTGATGGCGAGGTAGATCAGGGCGGGCACGATCACGCCGCCGAGTGCTGCGATGGCCGGGCGCACGGCCTTGCCGACGCTGTTGAGCTGACCGACGGCGAACTCGTTCTTGAGCTCCACCGCCACCACGAAGAAGAACACGGCGAGCAGGCCGTCGCTGATCCAGTGCCCGACCGAGAGGTCGAGGGGTGTGCCGGGGATGGCGAGATGCGCGTCCTGCAGCTCCATCAGGGCCGGCCCGATGGCGGTGTTCGCGAGGATCAGCCCGAGGGCTGCGGCGATGAGCAGGAGGAACGCGGCGACGCGCTCGGAACGGATGAGAGCCATGCGGCGTCCTGACTGCCACGAGGTGGCGGGTCGTCGAAGCGGAGGAACGATCCCCGTGGATCGTCCGCCGACCAGGCTTCCCGGCTCACCGCTCCCCAGTCTACCGGGCCTCTCCCAGGACCGCCCCTATCCGCGAACCGCAGCGCGGATACGCTCCACGGGGAACTTCGGTGAGCGGTCGGCGTAGAGCCATTCGCTCCTGATGCTGCGTCTCGCGCGTTACTCGAGGACGGCGTACGCCTCGACCTCCACGAGCACGTCGGGCTCGAAGAGGATCTCGACGCCGATGAGCGACGCAGGTGCCATGGGCAGTTCGAGCCCGATCTCGGCGGCGACGTTCTCGACGCCCTGCAGGAAGGCCCCCATCTGCTCGGGGTGCCACTGCGTGACGAAGAAGCGCAGCCGCACCACGTCAGCGAAGGTCGCTCCTGCGCCGGCGAGCGCGCGAGCGGTGTTGCGCAGTGCCTGCTCGACCTGACCGGTCAGGTCACCGGGAGCGACATGCGCGCCATCGGCGTCGCGGGCGATCTGTCCGGCGATGTTCACGTGACGGGAGCCGCTCGCCACGGAGACGTGGTGGTAGGGCGTGGGCTGCAGGAGTCCGTCGGGGCTGAAGGTCTTCACGGTCATGAGATGCTTCCTTTCGTGGGTGGTATCTCATTACTACCTAGTTCCCAGCAGCCACTTCAACGAGACCAGGTTTCATGCAGGTGCCCGACGAACGCCCGATGATCACCGGTGACCACCGCGAGCTGCTCGATCAGCTGCTCGACAAGTGGTCGCTGCACGTGCTCGATCAGCTCTGCGAGCATGGTGCGCTGCGCTTCAACGGCCTGCGTCGAGCGATTCCGACGATCACACAGAAGTCGTTGACCACGACGTTGCGTCGCCTCGAGCGCAACGGCATGGTCGAACGTGTCGTCGTCAGCGATCGGCCGGTCGCGGTCGAGTACCGCATCGCTCCCATCGGCCAGGGCCTGCAGGATCTCATCGATGCGTTGCTGCAGTGGACCACGGCGAATCTCCCCGAGGTCGAGCGTGCCCGCGATCGTTTCGATGACGCCTTGAGCTAGCGAGTCCGTCGAAAGTCCCCGCTCTCGGGATCTGCTCAGAAAGCGCGCGGAGGGCACATTTAGAATCGGAGTACCAAGGGGAGTACTCCGACACGGTCGGCCCGTCACCACGGATGCGCGGCGCATCCCGGGCCACCGGTCCTCGATCTCGAGGATGGGGAAGACCTTGGAGCTGATCTGCTCACGCAAAGGTTAGGAACCCTGTGAACATCACTCCCCTTGTCTGGTTCATCACGATCGCTGTGACGATCGCATTCTTCGTCTACGAGTTCTTCGCTCACGTGCGCAAGCCGCACGAGCCGACCGTGGGCGAGTCCGCTCGCTGGTCGGCGTTCTACATCGGTCTCGCGCTGCTGTTCGGCGTCGGCATCGGCGTGGTGTCGGGCTGGACGTACGGTGGTGAGTACTTCGCCGGCTACCTGACCGAGAAGGCGCTGTCGATCGACAACCTGTTCGTCTTCCTCATCGTGATGTCGAGCTTCGCCGTGCCGAAGATCTACCAGCAGAAGGTGCTGATGATCGGCATCGTGATCGCTCTCATCATGCGGGGCGGCTTCATCGCGGTCGGTGCGGCCCTGATCGAGAACTTCTCGTGGGTGTTCTACGCGTTCGGCGCGCTGCTGCTCTATCTCGCGTACCGTCAGGCGTTCGCGCACGGCGACTCCAACCCCGCCGACGGCAAGTTCATGCGCATCGTGCGCCGAGTGCTGCCGGTGAGCGATGAGTACAACGGCGACAAGCTGACCGTCGTGAAGGACGGGCGACGCTTCGTGACGCCGATGCTGCTCGTCATCGTGGCGATCGGATTCGTCGATCTCATCTTCGCGGTCGACTCGATTCCTGCGATCTACGGCCTCACGAACGAGGCCTACATCGTCTTCACCGCCAACGCGTTCGCGCTGATGGGACTGCGCCAGCTCTTCTTCCTCATCGGCGGTCTGCTGGAGCGACTCGTCTACCTCGCTCAGGGACTCGCGGTCATCCTCGCCTTCATCGGCGTGAAGCTGCTCATCCACGCCCTGCACAAGAACGAGCTGCCGTTCGTCAACGGCGGCGAGCCGATCACCGTGATCCCCGAGATCCCGATCTGGCTGTCGCTGCTGGTCATCGCCGGCACCATCGCCGTCGCCACAGTCGCGAGCTTGCTCAAGACCCGCAGCGACCGCGCGCTGACCGACTGACCGCCTGCCTGCGCCGCCTACAACATCGGCTCGCCGGTGAGCAGGCACACGCGACGGCTGGGCTTCAGCGCCCCACGGGCATCAGAACGTGGGTGGATCGGTCGTGCGCTGGGGCGGTGGGCGGTCGGCGAGGTACCTCGTGGGTGGGGTGGTGCGGTAGGTGGCACCCAGCGGGGAGCGCCATTCGAGTTCTCGGGAGTTTGGTGGGGCGCCCGGTGGGCGGGTGACCGCCCACCCGCCGTTGTGCTTGAGGTGGTGGTGGCTGGTGCAGAGGTGGGCGAGGTTGGAGGCGGTGGATCGGCCACCCAGGGCCCAGTCCTCGGTGTGATCGAGTTCGCAACGCGCCGCCCGCCGGCCGCAACCAGGGAACCTGCAGTGCTCATCCGCCACGATCAGCGCCTCGCGGAGCGCAGCCGGGATGCGGTAGCGGCCGGCGACCTCGATGGTGTCGCCCGTCCCCGGGTGCACCAGCACCTTGAGGAAGGTGGGTGCCTTCGCGGCGAGGCGCTTGGCGAGGTCGGGATCGATCGGGCCGTACCCGTGGAGCTGCGCTTCGCCGTCATCCGAGCCTTTGCATCCGGCCATGATCGCGGCCGGGACCGTGACGATGAGCGTGGGGGAGAATCCCAGTGCGCCGTCTGCTCGGCCGAGGATGGTGTCGGCGAGGATGTCTGAGCGGAGCTGCGCCTGGGTGCGGGGCTCGGTGTCGGAGCGCGCTGCTCGGGCGACCTGATCCAGGACATCGTGGATCGCTAGGGCGTCGACCGCGGGCAGGTGGTGATGGAGCGTTGCCATCCCGTCTCGCTCTGCGTCGAGCCACACGGCCCGGTCTTCGTGAGCCTTCTTGGCCCGCTGGGTGATGGAGTCGGGGTGGTGGGTCTCGCGGAGTCGACGAGCGGCGTCGTCGAAGCGGGCGGCGTTGCACTCCTTCGCCCTTGGCAGGACGGCCTGCTCGAACGAACCGCGAGATTCGATCGGAAGCGAGGTTGCGTGGGTGACCATCGAGCGGGCGTGGGCGTAGGAGATCTTGCCGGTGCCTAGCTCGGCGAGGGTGTCGGGCAAGTCGTTGACGAGTGTTTCTGCGTCGGCGATTAGGCGGACGATTGTGCCCTCGGAGCGGCGTGCTGTGGTGGCGACTTCGGACTTCACTAGGCGACGAGCCCACTCACGCCCATCCGGTGTCAACGAACCCGCGAGGATCTCCGACCTCGTTTCACACGCTTCGACCGCCTGGGCCAGTGCCTGGACCTGGCGGGCTTGCAGTGCGGCGATCATCCGATCCGCCCGGGTGAATCTCTGGACCGCCATGCGGAACTTCTCGTCACACCGCTCGACGGCGTCGCCCGCCTGAGCGGGTGTCTCGGAGAAGATTGGCTTCATGAGATTTATTCAATCACCAGCCACCGACACTGGGTCGCAACCATCCGATCCGAGGGCAAGCGCGCAGCGCGCGGCAGCTTAGTCGGCCTCCGAAGGGCAACGGCCAGAGGCGACCGGGGCTGCCGCGCGCTGCGCGCTTGCCCGAGATGGGATGGGTTCAGCGAGCAGGCGGGTGGCCGTCGCTGGGATGGCTACAAGAAGAGGGATGACCCCGGGCGACTCAGCGCGGCAACCGCACGCCCTTTCGCTCCAGGCGCGGCAGCACCTCTTCGGCGAAGTAGCCGAGCTCGCCCGTGTAGTCGAGGAAGCTCATCGTCATGCCCGCGAAACCCGCCTGCGCGTAGCGCTCGATCTCGTCGGCCACGTCGTCCGGCGACCCGATGAGGGGCACGCTGCCGTGCCCAGCCGCGAACCGCCCGCGGAACATCGACAGCATCTCCGGCGTGAACGACTGCGCGTGCAGCCCCTGCAGCCGCATGAGGTTGTCGACGGCCTCCCAATCGGCGTTCTCGTCGGCGTAGTAGTGCAGGAACTCCTCGGCTTCGGTGCGCGTCGGCCGGCACACCACGTGCCCCAGGGTGAAGACCCCCACGTCACGACCGTGATCCGCCTGGCCGGCAGCCTTGATCGACTTCACGATCTCGGCGCCGTCCTCGGGCCCGCCCACCACGGTGAACGCGTAGTCGGCGTTGCGCGCGGCGAACTCCCGACCCTGCTTCGACGACCCGGCGTTGAGCACCGGCAGGCTCCCGCCCTGCGGCTTCGGCCAGCCCTCGAGGTGCTTCGACGAGAAGTACTCGCCATCCCAGTCGAACGGCTCCGTCGACTCCCAGAGCGTGCGGATGAGATCCCACCACTCCTGCGCACGCGCATAGCGCGCATCGTGATCGGTGGGCAGCTCGGTGCCGAACGTCTCATACTCCGGCTGGTTCCAGCCCGCCACGATGTTGAGACCGGCGCGGCCGTGACCGATCTGCGAGGTGGTCGCGAGGGCCTTCGCCACGACGATGGGGTGGTTGAACGCCGTGTGCACGGTCGCGAACACACTGATCTTCTCGGTGATCGCGAGCAGGCCGGCCTGCCACGCCACCGGATCGAGCACCGAGCCGTGGAAGTTGGTGCCGCCCCCGTAGCCGATCCAGCGGGCGATGGGCAGCAGGAAGTCGATCCCCACCTCGTCGGCGAGGCGGCCGAGGGCCATGTTGTCGTCCCAGCTGCCCGACCAGCGCTCGGGCACCGTGGTCACGGCGAGGCCGGAGGAGCAGTTGGGGCTGAAGAGGCCGAGCTTGAAGTCCGGCAGGGCGAGGGATCCGGTGGTGTTGGGCATGCACTCAAAATAGAGCGCCGACAGCCCCGAAAACGAGGGTCAGGCGACCTTTAACATTCTGGAAACGTGGCGATCGTCAGGGGGTGGTGACGGATGCGCTCGGCCAGTGCGATGCGGCGTGGGCCAGCGCTCGCCCCTCGAGCAGCGTCACGAGACGCTCGAACAGCACACCGGCATCCGGTGCCGCCCAGTCGTCACCGAGGATCTCGCGCGGCAGACCCGGGTCGCGGAAGGGCAGCTTGCGCCACTGATTGATGACCGTCACGTAGGTCACGAACGCGTCTTCGCCGTCGATGACGCCCGTGGCCTCGAGTGCCTCGGCCTCTGCGCGGTGCGCCTCGATGAAGTCGCGGTAGCGCTGATCGATCTCGGGCAGATCCCAGCCGCTCCTCAGCAGCTCGTCGAGCTCCTGACCCCCCGCGTAGTCGCCCACGAAGACGGCCGACTGGCCCGTGAGGTCGAGTTCGTCGATGGCGCGCTTGGCGGCGTCGAGCATCCTGGCGGGCGCGATCCACACCCCCGAACCGATGTTGCCGAAGCCGAGCGAGGCGAGGTGCGCCCGCAGCTTGTGCCGCTTGGCGCGCGCCGACTCGGGCACCGAGAAGTTGACCACGCACCAGCCGTCGTCGAGGTTGGCGGCCTGGCGGGCGTGCCACACGATCTCGTCACCGGCGGCCAGCGCGTCGAGGGCCACCTCGGTGAGCAGGTACCCCTTGGCGCGGGATCGGGTCTCGGGCACGAGCCAGCCGCGCTGCTTGAGCCGGAAGATCGCCGTGCGCACACTCGACTCGTCGAGCCCGCACTGCCCCATGAGCTCCACGGCCCCCGCGATCGGCATCCAGTTGCCCATGCGCCGCACGATCGAGCCCAGGAAGCCCACGAGGATGGTGCGCGACATGCGCGCCCCGGCGTTGGCGGGCGACTGGCTGATCTCGATCACCGTCCCATCATGCCAGCCGCCCGCCCGGTGGCCGTCTGCGCTCGACCGCGCGGCGTTCAGCGCGCACTCGTGTGGCGTTCAGGGGTCTCGCGACCGGGCATGCCACGCTGGTGCCACCATGAGCACCTGGGTCCTCAACCTCCTCTTCGCGGCCGTGCTGGGCCTCACCTCGGTGGTGGCGCTCGCGTTGGCTGTCGCCGGGCCCCTGCGCGCACTTGTCGGCACGCGAAGCGCGCGTGGCGCGAGCGGCCAGGTCGGTCGCGCCGGCCAGGTCCGCCGTGGCGGCCGCGTGCACCCGGCCATCCTCGGCGTCGTCATCCCCCTCGCCGTGCTGTGGGCTGTCGCCACCGCCTACATGACCCTGCGCACCGGCACGGGTCTCGGGGTGCGGCTCAACCTGCTGCCACTGCTCTTCGACGGGCGCGGATCCGCCGTCGACGCCGTGCTCAACCTCTTCGTGTTCGTGCCACTCGGTCTGCTGGCGGCTGTGGCAGGCGCGCGCTTCCGTGTGCTCCTGCTGCTCGCGTTCGCGGCGACGCTCAGCATCGAGGTCGCCCAGTACGCCATGGATGCGGGGCGCACGGCCGACATCAACGACATCATCACCAACGTGACGGGCGCGTGCGTCGGGTGGCTCGTGGCGCACCTCATCCTGAGGGGGCGTGCGGGGATGGCCGGCCCGCGCGTGCAGCAGACCGTGCCGGTCTCGCCCGTCTCCTAGGGCCCCGGAATCGCCCGAACGCTCGGTGCTCAGGTCTCTCAGAGCGCTTCGAGCACTCAGAGCGCTTCGAGCAGGATCGCGGATCCCTGGCCGCCACCGCCGCAGATACCGGCGGCACCGAGCGAACCTGAACCCAGCGAACCGGCACCGGCCCCGCCCGCCGCCAGCCGTCGCGCGAGCGTCCCCACGATCCGTGCCCCGGAGGCTCCGATCGGGTGCCCGAGCGCGATCGCCCCGCCGTGCGCGTTCACGATCGTCTCGTCGACCCCGAGGGCCCGAGTCGAGTGCACCGACACCGCGGCGAAAGCCTCGTTGATCTCCACGGCCGCGAGCTCCTCGGCACGGCGGCCCGCCTTCGCGAGCGCGGCCTGGATGGCACGCGCCGGTTGCGCGTGCAGCGACACGTCCGGCCCCGCCACGAAGGCGTGCGCCAGCACCCGGGCGAGCGCGCGCACGCCCCTAGCCTCGGCAACCTCCTCGCTCATGAGCACGAGCGCTGCCGCCCCGTCGGTGATCTGGGAGGAGTTGCCCGCGGTGATCGTGCCAGACGACCCGAAGGCGGGCCGGAGCCCGGCGAGCGACTCCACCGTGGTGTCGGCCCGCAGCCCGTCGTCCTCGCTCACGAGGGTGGATGCGCGGCGCCCCGGCACCTCGAAGGGCGCGATCTCGCCCGCCTGGAACTCCCGCGATGCGGCCAGTCGGGTGTGCGAGGCGGCGGCGGCCGCGTCCTGCTCCTCACGCAGCAGTCCCAGCGATCCGTTGAACGCCTCGGTCGACGAGCCCATGGATCGCTTCTCGAACGCATCCGTGAGCCCATCGTGCTCGAGGGTGTCGACGAGCTCGATGGCACCGTAGCGACGGCCGGCGCGGGACCCCGACCAGGCGTGGGGTGCGAGCGACATCGACTCCTGACCCACGGCCACCACGATCGAGGCCTCCCCGGCGGCGATGAGCCTGGCGGCCTGGGCTACGGCCTCGGTGCCGGAGAGGCACACCACGTTGAGCGTGCCGGCGGGCACGTCGAGCGGGATGCCGGCGCCCACGGCCGACTGCCTGGCCGGGTTCTGGCCCGCGGCGCCCTGCAGCACCTGACCGCCGACCACCTGATCGACCTCGTGCGGTGCCACTCCCGCGCGTTCGAGGGCTGCGGCGATCGCGTGCGCGCCCAGCGCGGTGGCGGGCACCGAGGCGAACTGCCCGTTGAACTTCACGAAGGGGGTGCGGGCGTACCCCGCGATCACGGCGCTCATGCGTTCGCCTCCTCGAGACCCTGGAGTTCCTGGAGTTCCTGGAGTTCAGCATCCAGCTCCACCCGGAAGTCGGCCCCCGTCTTCTCCCGCAGCTCGCTCTCGCTCACGCCCGGTGCCAGAGCCCGCAGCACCAGGGCGCCGTCCACCACGTCGAACACGGCGAGGTCGCTGATGATCCGGTCGACAACGCCGGCGCCCGTCAGCGGCAGGTCGCACTCTGCCACGATCTTGGGGGTGCCGTCTTTCGCCACGTGGTCGGTCACGACGATCACGCGCGGGGTGCCCGCCACCAGATCCATCGCCCCACCCATACCCTTCACGAGCTTGCCGGGGATGGTCCAGTTGGCCAGGTCGCCGTTGCCCGCCACCTGCAGGGCGCCGAGCACGGCCTTGGCCACGTGCCCACCGCGGATCATGCCGAACGACGTCGCCGAGTCGAAGTAGCTTCCGCCCGGCAGCAGTGTCACGGTCTGCTTGCCCGCGTTGATGAGGTCGGCGTCCTCCTCGCCCTCGTACGGGAACGGGCCCATGCCGAGCAGGCCGTTCTCGCTCTGCAGGGTCACGCGCACTCCCGGCGGCAGGTGGTTGGCCACGAGGGTCGGGATGCCGATCCCGAGGTTCACGTACTCGCCGTCCTGCAGCTCGGAGGCGGCGATGGCCGCCATCTCGTCTCGGGTCCAGGGCATGGTGTCTCCTCGCTGAGTGATGAGTTCTGGGTACTGGGTGTTGGGGCTGTGTGCGTGCTCGGCCGCTAGCCGGCCACGGCGGCCCGGGGCCGGGTCGTGCGCTGCTCGATGTCCTTCTCGCGCGGCGCTGCCTGCACGAGGCGCTGCACGAAGATGCCGGGTGTCACCACGGTGTTCGGATCGAGGTGGCCGTCGTGCAGCACCACCTCGGCCTCCGCCACGGTCAGCCGGCCGGCGGTCGCCACGAGCGGATTGAAGTTGCGCGCGGTGTGCCGGTACTCGAGGTTGCCCTCGAGGTCGGCGCGGTGGGCGTGTACGAGGGCGATGTCGGCCACGATGCCGCGTTCGAGCACGAAGGTCTCGCCGTCGAAGACCTCATGCGGCTTGCCCTCGGACACCGGGGTGCCCACCCCGGTGCGGGTGTAGAAGCCCGCGATGCCGGCGCCGCCCGCTCGCAGTCGTTCGGCGAGGGTGCCCTGCGGCACGAACTCCACCTCGAGCACGCCGTCGAGGTACTGCTGCGCGAACAGCCTGTTCTCGCCCACGTAGGAGGCCACGACCTTGCGCACCTGCCGGTTCTCGAGCAGCACGCCGAGGCCCTTGCCGTCGACACCCATGTTGTTCGAGACGATCGTGAGATCCCTCGCGCCGGTGTCGCGGAGCGCCTCGATGAGGTCGCTCGGGTTGCCGCTCAGGCCGAAGCCGCCCACGGCGATCGTCATGCCGTCGGTGACGGTCTCGTACAGGGCCTCGGCGGCCCCTGTCCACAGCTTCGACATGTCCACTCCTTCGTGCGACGCCGTCCACGTGGTGGGCGGGGATGCGATACGGCCGACGGTAGGCGCATCCGAGGGGCCTGTCAAAGCCCGTGTTCGCAATGCTCTCACTGGTTGAACGTGGGCAGCCGGTATGCTCACCATGTGGACAAGACGCTGACGAAGAGCCCGGATGCTGCCCCCGACGGAGTGCGGGGCGCGCAGCTCGTCTCCCGGGTCGGGCGGGTGCTGCGGGCGGTCGCGGAGCATCCGGAGGGCATCTCGACCACCGCCCTCGCGCACGCCACGGGCCTCACGCGACCCACCGCGCACCGGTTGCTCGCCTCGCTCGCGGTCGAGGGGTTCGTGGACCACGACCGGCCGCAGGGGCGCTGGCTGCTCGGCCCCGAGCTCTACCTGCTCGGGTCGCTCGCGGCGGATCGCTACGACATCACGGCCGCGGCGAGGCAGAGCGTGCAGCTGATCGCGCGGGAGACGGGGGAGAGCGCATTCCTCTCGGCCCGTCGCGGCACGGAGTCGGTGTGCCTGCTCAGGGAGGAGGGCAGCTTCCCGCTCCGGTCGCACGTGCTCTACGAGGGGGTGCGGTTTCCGCTCGGGGTCGCCTCGGCGGGGCTCGCGATGCTCTCCTTCCTCCCCGACGACGAGATCGACACCTACCTCGACCGTCACGGCGACGACCTCGCCGAGCGCTGGGGTGCCGAGCACGGGCCCGCCGCACTCCGCGACCGCATCGCCGTCACGCGGGAGACGGGGTACGCGGTGAACCCGGCGCTCATCCTCGAGGGCAGCTGGGGCATGGGTGCGGCGGTCTTCGACGCCTCGGGTCGCCCGGCGTGGGCCCTCAGCATCACGGGAGTCGAGTCGCGCTACCGCGACGACCGCCGCCCCGAGCTCGGCCGCCTCCTCCTCGGACAGGCCCACGCCCTCACACGCCGCCTCGCGCAGCCCCGCCCGTGACGGACACGTGACCGGGCGGGGCACCTGGCGTGGTGCTCCTGACGTGCCCGACGGCGCCCCGCCCCACGGAGACCACCGGCCCTGACGTGCCGGGTGGCACGGCGAGCCTAGAATCGCGGCATGCCCGTCATCCGGATCGCCGACCTCGCCGATCCGCGGCTCGCCGACTACGCCCACGCCACCGACGTCGCCCTCAAGAACTCGCACCGCACCGAGGCGGGTCGGGAGCACGGCCTCTACCTCGCGGAGTCGCTCCTCGTGCTCGAGCGCGCCCTCCGCGCAGGCCACGTGCCCCGCTCGGTGCTCGCGCTCGGCGGCAGCGAGGCCGAGGCGGAGACGGCGCTCGCCGCGGCCGGCCACACCGAGGTGCCCATCTTCATCGGCCCCGGTGAGCTGCTGGCCGAGCTCACCGGCTACCTCCTGCACCGCGGTCTCATCGCGTCGATGCGCCGCCCGCCCCTCCCGGAGCCGGCCGCCCTCCTCCGCGACGCACGCCGCATCGTCGTGCTCGAGAACGTCGTCGATCCCACCAACGTGGGCGCCATCTTCCGCTCCGCCGGCGCCATCGGGGCCGATGCGGTGCTCGTGACGCCGCGCTGCAGCGATCCCTTCTACCGCCGTGCCATCCGCGTCAGCATGGGCACCGTGCTGCAGGTGCCATGGACCCGCGCGCCCGAGTGGCCCGCGCTCACCCCGCTGCTCCGCGAGCACGGCTTCCACACAGCGGCGCTCGCGCTGACTCCGGATGCGGTGAGCCTCCGTGACTTCGAACGCGCGCTCCCCGAACGGGTCGCCCTGGTGCTCGGCGCGGAGGGCGGCGGTCTCACCCCTGAGGCCATCGCGGCGGCCGACACCGTGGTGCAGATCCCCATGCTGCACGGCATCGACTCGCTCAACGTCGCCGCAGCGAGCGCCGTGGCGATGTGGGCGGTCTCAGCGCGCTGACCGAAGGAGTAGCGCGAACCGCAGGAGCAGCGTGCATGGCCGCCGCAGCCCCGTCCTCTCGTGCTTCCGGCCCTACAGCCCGTCGAGGTAGCGCAGCAGGATCCCCTCGCGGAGCGCCCACGGCGACACCTCGAGCTCCTCCACGTCGTACAGCTTCATCGCCGAGTGCAGCACCACGGCCCCCGCCACGATCTGGAATGTGCGGTCCGCCGTGATGCCGGGCAGCGCCTGCCTGGCCTCCGCGGGCATCTGCCCGAGCCGCGGGATCCAGTCCTTGAGCTCGGAGCGTCGAAGCGTCACCCGGTCCTCGCCGCCGGAGGGGTTCGGCCGCGTCGACCCCGCGAGGCGCGCGAGCGAGCGGATGGTCTTCGACGACCCGACCACGTGCGAATACGGAGGCTGCGCGGCGAACAGCGGCAGCGCATCCGCCCTCATCACCGCTCGCGCGTGCGCCCGCAGCTCGAGCATCTGCTCGGGGGTGGGCGGGTCTTCGGGGAAGAACTGCACCGTCGTGCGCCCGGCGCCGAGGGGCAGCGAGACGGCCACGTCGGGGTACTCGTCCGATCCGGCGGCGATCTCGAGCGAGCCGCCGCCGATGTCGAAGAGCAGGATGTCGCCCGACGACCAGCCGTACCAGCGACGGATGGCGAGGAACGTCAGCCGCCCCTCGTCCTCGCCCGTCAGCACGCGCAGGGTCACCCCGGTCGCCTCGGCGATCCGCGAGAGCACGGCCTCGCCGTTGGTCGCCTCGCGGAGAGCGGAGGTCGCCATCGGCAGGAGCTCGTCGATGCCCTCACGCCGCGCGACCTCGGTGGCCGCAGCGATGGCCTCGACGATGGCCGTGACCCCCGCCTCGCTGATCGAGCCGTCGGGCTCCAGGTAGCGCATGAGCCGCAGCACCGACTTGTGAGAGGCCATCGGCACGGGCCGGGCACCCGGATGCGCGTCGACGACGATCAGATGGACGGTGTTGGAACCTACGTCGAGCACTCCGAGTCTCACGCCCCGACACTAGCGGAGCGGCAGGGCCCGCCCGGACCGTGCCGCCGGGGCCCCTCGCCGTAGACTGATCGGGTGCCAGTGAACCCCGACCTCATCGACCGCGAGTTCGACGAGACGCCCCCCTACCTGGTCGGCCGCGAGAAGGTGCGCGAGTTCTCCCGTGCCGTCTTCGCGTCGAGCCCCGTCAACCTCAGCGTGCGCGCCGCCCAGGAGGCGGGCTACCCCGACCTCGTGGCCCCGCCCACCTTCGCCATCGTGGTGCAGCAGCTCACCCTCGACCAGCTCTTCGCGGTCGAGGATGCCGGCATCGAGCTCACCCACGTGGTGCATGGATCGCAGCAGTTCTCGTACACCCGGCCGATCGTGGCCGGAGACGAGCTCACCGCCAAGCTCAGCATCTCGAGCATCAAGACCCTCGGCGGCAACGCCATGGTCACGGCCGAGACCGCCATCCACGACCGCGACGGCGAGCACGTCGTGACCGCCACCTCCACCCTCGTCGTCAGGGGAGACGCATGACCGACGCACACGGCGACCTCGAGATCGTGCACGCCTTCGAGGTGGGCGACATCGTGGCCGAGGGCCGCTACCCCCTCACGCGCGAATCGCTCGTGCGCTACGCGGGTGCCTCAGGCGACTTCAACGCCATCCACTACCGCGACGACGTCGCCGCCGAGGTGGGCCTGCCCGGCGTGCTCGCGCACGGCATGCTCACCATGGGCCTCGCCGTGCAGCCCGTCGTCACGTGGCTCGGCGATCCCGCCCTGATCACCGACTACCAGGTGCGCTTCACGCGCCCCGTGGTGGTCGACGCCACGAGCGGCGCCGAGATCGTGGTGCAGGCGAAGATCGGCCAGCTCGACGAGGAGGCCGGCACCGCCCGTGTCGATCTCACCGTCTCGGTCGACGGCACCACGGTGCTCGGCAAAGCCCAGGTGCGCGTCACCCTGCCATGACAGGCGTCACCGAATTCGAGGCGCCACTCGCCGCTTTCACCACCCTCAAGGTCGGCGGCCCGGCGGCGCGTCTGGTGACGGCCGGCACCGAGCCGGAGCTGCTCGAGGTCGCGCGCGAGGTGTGGGCCGACGGCGGCGACTGGTTCGTGCTCGGCGGCGGATCCAACGTGGTGATCGGCGACGAGGGCTTCGACGGCACCGTCATCCGCGTCGCCACCCGGGGCATCGCACCTCTCCCCTCGCGAGAGGGCACCGTGCGCCTGCGGGTGCAGGCAGGCGAGCCGTGGGACGACCTCGTGCGTCACACGGTCGACCAGGGCTTCAGCGGCATGGAGGCGCTCTCGGGCATCCCCGGATCGGTGGGGGCTGCGCCCATCCAGAACATCGGCGCCTACGGCCAAGAGGTTTCCTCCGTCATCGTGTCGCTCGACTTCCTCGACGAGATCTCGGGCGAGGTGCGCCGCATGCCGTTGGAGGAGCTCGAGCTCTCGTACCGCTCGAGCGTCTTCAAGCGCGGTCTCCGCGGCATCGTGCTCTCGGTCACCTTCGAGCTGCAGGATGCGCGGGGCGAGTCGGCGCCGGTCGAGTACGGGCAGCTCGCCACGGCTCTCGGCATCGAGGTGGGCGACCGCCTGCCCATCGAGGAGGTGCGGCGGGCGGTGCTCGGGTTGCGTGCTTCGAAGGGCATGGTGCTCGATCCGGCCGATCCCGATTCCTACAGCGCAGGATCCTTCTTCACCAACCCCATCGTCACCGAGAACTTCGCCCGCTCGCTGCCCGCCTCGGCCCCGCGCTGGCAGGTCGAGCCCGAGGAGCCAGCGCTCGTGATCCCGCTCGATGCGGCGGCCGCTGCGGCCGACCTCTCGGGGGCGGATGCGGGCACCGGCGTCTCGCTCGACGGCGACAGCGCCCCGCGGGGTGAACGGCCCGAGGAGTATCACGTCAAGCTCAGCGCGGCGTGGCTCATCGAGCGGTCCGGGGTGCGCAAGGGGTTCGCGCTGCCAGGATCGACCGCCGCCGTCTCGTCGAAGCACACGCTCGCCCTCGTGAACACTGCGGCTGGCGACGGTGCAGGTGCAGGTGCAGGGGCCGGCACCACCGCGGGCCGCGCCGCCGACATCGCCGAGCTCGCCCGCTACGTGCAGGGCCGCGTGCTCGCCGAGTTCGGGGTGCTGCTGCAGCCGGAGCCCGTCTTCCTCGCCCACGAGCTCTAGTCACACGCCCCGCGCTCTCTCCTCCACCGCCCCCCGAGCGCCCGTCACGGCGCCTCCGAATCACCCTTGCGCACGGTCGCGCGATCCGGCAATGTGTACATCGTTCACATCCTGCATCGGTCGCACGCCAGAGGAGACACGTGATCCACGCACGAGGGCTCGCCCGCACCTTCGAGGGGCGCGGTCGCGGCAAGGCCAAAGAGGAGGTCAAGGCCGTCGCCGGAGTCGACATCGATGTGGCAGAGGGCGAGATCGTCGGCTTCCTCGGCCCCAACGGCGCCGGCAAGACCACCACGCTCCGCATGCTCACGACCCTGCTCAAGCCCACCGCCGGCAGTGCCACCGTGGCGGGCTTCGACGTGGCCACGCAATCGCAGCAGGTGCGCCGCAGCATCGGCTACGTCTCGCAGAGCGGCAGCACCTCGCCCGAGGCCAGGGCGGGCGAGGAGGTCATGGACCACGGCATGCTCTACGGCATCAGCCAGAAGCAGGCCGAGGCGCGCGGCCGCGAGCTCTTCGACCAGCTCGACCTCGAGGGGCTCTGGGAGCGCAAGCCGCAGGCCATGTCCGGCGGCCAGCGCCGCCGCCTCGACATCGCGATGGGCCTCGTGCACGACCCCACCCTCGTCTTCCTCGACGAGCCCACCACGGGCCTCGACCCGCAGGCGCGCGCCAACCTCTGGACGCACATCTCCGACCTCCGCACCAAGCGAGGCGCCACCATCTTCCTCACCACCCACTACCTCGACGAGGCGGATGCGCTGTGCGACCGCATCCTCGTGATCGATCACGGCACCATCGTGGCGAGCGACACCCCGGATGCGCTCAAGCGCCAGGTGGCCGGCGACCTCGTCTCGCTCGTGGTCGCCGATGCGGCGAAGGCCCCGGCCGCCGCCGAGCTGCTGGGCAGGATCGCCGACTCCGAGGTGGAGGTGCTGCAGACAGGCGACGGCTTCACGGGCGTCAACGCGCGAGTGCGCGGTGCCGGCCACGAGGTCGCCGGCCTCATCCGGGGTCTGGATGCGGCCAGCATCGACCTCGAGTCCATCGAGGTGCGCCGCCCCACCCTCGACGACGTCTTCCTCGACCTCACCGGTCGATCGCTGCGCGAGCAAGGAGCCTGACCCGTGTTCTGGAGAGAGACCTACATCGTCTTCCGCCGTCAGCTCCGGCTGGCGCTGCGCAACCCCGCCTGGGTCATCATCGGCCTCGTGCAGCCCATCCTCTACCTGTGCCTGTTCGGCCCCCTGCTCGAACCGCTCGCCGGCACGCTCGGCGCCGAGAACGCGTACACGCTGTTCGTGCCCGGCCTGCTCGTGCAGCTCGGTCTCTTCGGTGCCCTCTTCGCGGGCTTCGGCCTCATCGCGGAGTGGCGCTCCGGTGTCATCGAGGCGGAGCGGGTGACGCCGGCGAGCCGCACCGCGCTGCTGCTGGGGCGCATCCTGCGCGATGTGCTGCAGCTCTTCGTGCAGGGTCTCGTGCTCATCGGGCTCGCGTTCTTCTTCGGTCTCACCGGATCGATCCCCGGCATGGCGCTCGGCCTCGTGCTCACCGTGCTGCTCGGTGCGGCCTGCGCCGCCGCCTCGAACGCGCTCGCGCTCACCACGAAGAGCGAAGACGTCATGGCGCCCGTCATCAACAGCATCGCGCTGCCCGTGCTGCTGCTCTCGGGCATCCTGCTGCCCATGACGATCGGGCCGCAGTGGCTCCAGGTGGTGAGCGACTTCATGCCCACGAAGTACATCGTCAACGCCATCCGCGAGCTGTTCACGGGCGACTTCTGGACCATCACCACGATGTGGGGGGTCGTCTGGACTCTCGTGCTCTTCGTGGCGGGGCTGTGGGTGGGCACGCGCACGTTCCGCAAGGAGAACGCGTAGGGCGAGTGGGGGTGCCGGTCGGGGCGCGTCGCTCGGCCGCGTCGCTCAGATCAGCCGCAGCTCCATGGCGCGGGTCACCGCGCGCGTGCGATCCGAGACCTCGAGCTTCTCGAACACGTGCTGCAGGTGGGTCTTCACGGTCGCCTCGCCGATGAAGAGCGAGCGCCCGATCGCGGGATTGCTGAGCCCCTCGGCCACGAGCCGCAGCACCTCGAGCTCGCGGGTGCTGAGCGTCGGCGTCGTCGTGGGTGCGCTGCGGAGGCGCTGCACGAGCTTGGTGGCGATCGAGGGTGCGAGCACGGTCTGGCCCGCGGCCACGGAGCGCACGCCCGCGATGATCTCCTCCTGCGGGGCGGCTTTCAGCAGGTAGCCGCTCGCGCCGGCCTCGATGGATTCGAGGATGAGCTCGTCGGTCTCGTAGGTCGTGAGCACGAGCACGCGGATGCGCGGATCGTGCGCGAGGATGCGGGCCGTCGCCACCTCGCCGCCGATGCCCGGCAGCCGCAGATCCATGAGCACGACGTCGGGGCGGAGGGCCGCCGCCTGTTCCACCGCGGTGATCCCGTCGGCGGCCTCGCCGGCCACCACGATGCCCTCGACGCCGCCCAGCAGTGCCACGATGCCGCTCCGCACGATCGGGTGGTCATCGACCACGAGCACGCGCACGGGTGCCGCCCCGGTGCCGGCGCTCGTGCTGGTGGCATTCAGGCCGTGGCCGCCGTCCGTGTCGCTCATACCGTGGCCGCCGTCCGTGTCGCTCATGTCGTGCCTCCGTCGATCGTGGCCACGAGCTCGGTGCCCCCACCGGGAGCCCCGGCCACCTTCAGTGTGCCGCCCACGAGAGCGAGCCGCTGACGCATCCCCTCGAGGCCGAAGCCGCTCTGCGGCGGGTCGCCCGGCAGCGAGCCGGCCAGGGTGGCGCGCGCATCCGCGTCCCCGTCCCCGTCCCCATCGCCGACTGCGCCGGCGATGCCGCGGCCGTCGTCGCTCACGGTGAGGGTGAGACGGCCGTCACCGTCGGCGTGCTCGAGGGTGAGGCGGGCGTGCTGTGCCGTGGAGTGCTTGCGCACGTTGGCGAGGGCCTCCTGAGCGCAGCGCAGCAGCACGACCTCGCGGTCGCGGGGGATCGGGCCGACGTCATCGAAGCGGGTCACGATCCGGATACGCGTCTCGCGCTCGAACGTCGCCACCAGTCGCTCGAGTGCCTTCACGAGACCGCCGTCGACCGGCACAGGCGCACTCGCCGCCACAAGAGCCCGAGTCTCGGTGAGCGCCTCCCGCGCCACCTCCTCCATGAGCAGGAGGTCGGCCCGCACGGCGTCCCCCACTCCAGCATCAGAGGCAGTGGTGCGTTGGGCGCGTTGGGCGAGCATCACGAGGCTCGTGAGGTTCTGGGCGATGGTGTCGTGCAGGTCGCGGGCGAGCCGTTCGCGTTCCTCCCCGGCGCCGGCGTCGCGGTGCAGTGCGGCGAGCTGCTCCTGAGCGGCCTGCAGCTCGAGCAGCAGTCGCGTGTTCTCGTCGCCCTTCCGCACCTCGATGGTGAACCACACGCCGATCCCCACACCCAGCGCGAGCGACACCCCCTGGATCCCCACGGCCTGCGCCACCGCGTCGATCCCCCCGCCGAGGCTCACCACGAAGCCGAGCCCGGTGCCGACCGCGAGCACCACGCACCCGACGATCGGCCGGCCCATCCGCGGGCTCGCCAGCAGCGTCCAGACCAGCGGATACGCGATGCACTGGAGGGTCGCCATGTCCGGCGAGAGCGCGGTGCCCACCGCCGTGGTCAGCACGATCGCGCCCGCGAGAGGCAGTGCCCACCGCTCCTCCTCAAGGCCGCGGCGCCCGACCGTCGCGTAGAACAGGGCGAAGGCGGCGAGCAGCCCGAGAGCGGCCCACGTCGTCCACCGAGCACCCGCCCCGAATCCCGACGCATCCCCGGATCCCGATCCCGCACTGGATCCCAGCACCACCCCACCCGTCAGCGCCACGAGCACACCGACCACCAGCACAGCCCCCGCGACCACCGCGTGCCACCACCGGTACGTCACCATGCCCCCACCCTACGGAGCGCGCCCGCCGGCATCATCCGCACGGCCTCAGCTGTCCTTGCGGATCCAGCGGAACGTCACCCGGCAGAGCACGAGCCCCACCACCAGCCAGATACCGAGCACGAGCGCCACGAGCGGCAGATTCCACTCCCCACCGGGCTCCACGGCGGCGAACGACTCGGGCAGCAGCGCGGCCCGCATCCCCTGCGCGATCCACTTGAGCGGGAACACGCTCGCCACCGCCTGCAACCACTCGGGCAGCATCGAGAACGAGAGGAACACCCCCGAGATGAACTGCAGCACGAGCAGCGGAGGGATGATCACGGCCGTCGCGCTCTTGCCGCTCCGAGGCAGCCGCGAGATCGCGATGCCCAGCACGGCCGCGGTCATGATGCCGAGCAGATACACCCAGGCGAGGGTCAGCCAGCTTCCCGGATCGCTCGGCAGCTCCACCCCGAACGCCACGCGGGCGAGCAGCAGCAGAAGCAGCACTTGCGCGAGCGACGTCACGAGCACCTGCCCGATCTTGCCGATGAAGTACGAGAGCACGGGCAGCGGCGTGCCCGCGAGCCGCTTGAGGGTGCCGTCGCCGCGCTCCATCGCGATGTCGACGCCGAGGTTCTGCACCCCGCTCAGCAGGATGCCGGCCGCGATCATGCCGGGCAGGTAGTAGGCGCCCTGCGAGATGCCGCCCGTGCCGTCGGGGGCTGCTCCCACATCGCCGAGCGAGTCGAAGGCCACCGAGAAGATCCCGAGCAGCACCGCGGGGAACAGGAACGTGAAGAACACGGTGTCGCCGGCGCGGAAGTAGAGGCGCGTCTCGTAGACCACGCGCGAGAGACCGAGCCGGAGGGTGCGACCGGGCCCGAAGCGGGCGGGTGCACGGCCGGCGGTGGGGGCGGTGCGGATGGGCGATGCGTCGACGCTCATGAGCGCGCCTCCTTCGCGGCCGCAGCGGTCGAATCAGTCGCACCAGTCGCACCAGCCGCGACGGCCACCGCCTCGACCGACTCCACGAGCCCGAGGTACACATCCTCCAGCGAGGGCCGGATGACCTCGAGCTCGACCAGCTCCCCGTGCTCCGCGGTGAGCCGACTCACGAGGGCCGCAGGCTCGGTCGTCCGTTCCTCCCGCAGGCCGTTGGCGCTCCGCCACCGCACGATCGGGATGCGCGCATCCGCCGGCCCGAGCTCGTCGACCGGGCCGATGTCGATCAATCGACCACCCGCGATCACGGCGGCACGGTCGCTCAGCTGAGCGGCCTCGTCGAGGTAGTGGGTGGTGAGCACGATCGTCGTGCCCTCGTCGGAGAGCGAGCGGATGAGCCCCCAGAACTGACGCCTGGCCTCAGGATCGAACCCCGTGGTCGGCTCGTCGAGGAAGAGCAGCTCCGGCCGCCCGATCACTCCCAGCGCCACGTCGACCCGCCGCCGCTGACCGCCCGAGAGCGCCTTGATGCGCGTCTTGGCCTTGTCCTCGAGGCCCACGGCGGCGAGCACCTCGTCCACTTCTCGCGGCCGGGGATACAGGCTCGCGAAGTGCGTGAGCTGCTCCCGCACCGTGACGTTGCCGCTCTCGCCCGTCTGCTGCAGCACGATCCCGATGCGGGCCTTCCACTCCAGGGTCGCGTGCTGGGGGTCGATCCCGAGCACCGACACGTCGCCGCCCGAACGGTCGCGGTAGCCCTCGAGGATCTCGACGGTCGTGCTCTTGCCCGCACCGTTCGGGCCGAGCAGGGCGAAGGTCTCGCCGTGAGCTATCTCGAAGCTCACGCCGTCGAGGGCGGTGACGCCGCCGTAGTGCTTCTTGAGGTCGTGGACGGAGAGTGCCGAGGTCGAGGACATGCCTCCATGTTCGCCGCCCGCGGCGGGCGGCACCAGAGGCGGCCGGGTGAGGTGCCCATCCCCCGATCGGTGGACCCCGCGAGTGGTACTGATGTATTCTCATGTATCGAGCGGAGGGGGAAGCGATGAGTCTCATCGGGCGGGTGCTCAAGCGGCAGGCCGAGGTGCCCGCGCTGCACGTGGCCGTCGACGTGGGGGAGGGGCCGGTGGTCGTGCTGCTGCACGGCATCGCATCGTCGTCCACGAGCTGGCGGCAGCTCGTGCCGCTCATCTCGCCGCTCTATCGGGTGATCGCCATCGATCTGCTCGGCTTCGGCGGTTCGCGAGCGGGCGAGCACATCCGCTTCACGCTCGACGAGCACGTCGAGGCGCTGCACAAGACGCTTCGGGCGCTGCACCTGCGGGGGCACTTCACGCTCGTGGGCCACAGCCTCGGAGCACTGGTCTCGGCGCGGTATGCCGCGGTGCACCCGCGTCAGGTGGAGCACCTGGTGCTCGTGGCGCCGCCCATCTACCCGCACCGTCGCTACCTCGACGCACTCGGACATCGGATGCGTGTGGGCGGCTACCTCTGGTTCTACCGTTTCGTGCGCGGCAACCGCCCCACCATCGTCAACAACGCCGGTCGCTTCTCGCGCTGGATGCCGAACGGATCGATGCGGATCGACGACGCGTCGTGGGAGGCGTTCTCCCGGTCGCTCGAGAACTGCATCGAGCAGCAGACCACCGCCACCGACCTCGCGCAGGTGCAGGTGCCCGTCGACATCGTGTTCGGCTCGCGGGATCAGGTCATCGTGCCTGGCAGCTTCGACCGCCTGGGCTCGATGCACCACGTGACGCTGCACGAGATCCCTCGCACCGACCACATGCTGCGCCTTCTGCTCTCCCGAGAGGTGGCCCGCCTCCTCCGCTGAGGGGTGGATGCGCCGACGCGAACCGAGGCACGTGAACTCAGCGCGCCTGCTCCAGATCGAGCGCGCTTGGGGCCGGTGCCGCCGACCCACTGGCTCGTGCCGGCACGAAGCGGAAGTACGCCCACACCGCCGCGGTGAGCAGCGCGAAGGCACCGAACCACGCCAGCCACGGCACGAGGTCGTTGCCGAGCTCCGACCACGCCGCCGGTACGGGAAGCAGCACGAACCCGAACACCAGTGCGGCACCCGCCCACGCGGCCGCCCACAGTCGTCTCGAGTGGGCCAGCATGGTGCCCCCATCGAGGAACCGCAGCGGCAGCAGCGACACCACGGGCCCGCTGAGCGCCCCCACGGTCACCGCGGTCGCGAGGTCGAGCAGCAGCACCCCGAGCACGTCGGGCCGCTCCACCACCCCGGGCCGCACAGCACCCTGCACCACCCACGCCCCCACCCCGAGCACCACAGAGGCCCCGGCCCCCACCACAGCCACCCGAGCGGCCCCCACAGCCCCGAGCCCGCCACCCCGGCCCGCAGTACCCACACGCCCGACCGGGGCCACGCCCGCACTCCCGACCGGGTCCACGCTCGCCCGCCCGGCCGGGGCCAGGCCCGCCGCATCGAGACCGCCGCCCACGCGGCGCCCGACGCGGGTCAGGGCGACGAACTGCACTCCGATGAGCGCCCCGAACACGAACCCCGGATCGAGCCCAGCCACCCGCGACACCACCACGCTCGCAGCGGTCAGCACGAGAGCGGCAGGCCGCCCGAACGGCATGCCCCGCAACTCGAACCGCCGCCCGACGAGCACCGCGACCCCCACCCCGACCACCCCCATCACGAGAGCGGCCCCAAGAAACGCCACCACGAGCCCGCCGGTCGTCGCGGTCACCCCAGCCTCGGGCGACACCATCGCCGACCCCACGGCCCCCACTCCCAGCACCACCGCGATCCCCCACGCCGACGCGAAACCTCGTGAGCCGGGCCGCACGGTCGCCCCACCAGCCCTGCCGGCCCCACCAGCCCCGCGTGCCTCGAGTCGCGCGGGGATGAGCGTCCGCGCGGCCATGTGTATGCGGGCGAGCAGCCGGGCGGGCGCACTCCGGCGGATGCGGTCGGCGTTCTCGTGGATCGTCGCCTCGAGGATCCCACCCGGCACCATCACGAGCAGCATCGCCGCCCCGATCAGAACGCCGAGGAACACGATCCCGGTCCCCGCGCGCCCGAAAGCCCCATCCGGAGTCACCAGCGACAACGCGAACGCCGACGGCCCCACACCCACCCCGCCCTCTCCTACTGAGCCGCCGTCCCCAGCCCCGGCCGCCACGACCTCGTCGTCGCCCGCCCCGGGCGACTCTCGTGAACCGGGCGAGCCGCCGGAGTTCTCCCTCTTGCCTTCTGCTGACCACTGCCGAGATCCTTCACCGGTACGGTCGCCGGCGCCCGAAGCCGAACCCGAACTCAGGGAACCGACCAGCCCTCCATCGCGGGTGGACTCCCCGACTTCCTCGTGAAGAACGTCGACTGACTGCTTTCCATGGTCAGCCTCGGTCGGATCGGAACCATCGGCCTCGGCCTCACCGACAACTCCGCCTACAACGCCTCCCTCCGGGCCAGTCACATCACCCGGATCGGACTCCGGCACTGTCCCTGGGCTTGGCTCTGGATCGATACCGGGACCTGGATCGGGGACGGGATCGGGACCTGGGACGGGATCCGGATCGGGGGCGGGATCCGGATCGGGGTCGGGGTCCGGGACGGGATCTGGGTCGGGGTCGGGAACGATGATCGTGGGGGCCTCCAGCGCGAAGAGGTAGGGCGCCGTGGTCGCCCAGGTCGACGGCGCCGACGGGAACGCCTGGGCCGCCACGAGCGAGTACGGCCCCGCCCCACTCGGCAGCGCGGTCAGCAGGCAGCTCCACAGCCCATCGGCGCCCACGTGCCCCGTGCATCCGCTGCCATCGTTGAGCGTCACCGCCACGAGATTGAAGGGCACCCCAGCTCCGCGGATCTCCTGCGTCGGATCCTCCACCGTCATCGTCGGCGTGATCGTGTCGACACTCCCCGCGTCGCTCTCGACCGTCGGCGGATGCAGCAGCGCCACCTCGAGCACGGTGATGTCGCCCGCAGCGAAGTCCGTGCCGTTCGACACCGTCAGCGGCCCCGACGAGCTCGGAGCCGCCCCGAGCGGGCACGCCCAGCTCCCGTCGGCCGCGACGTCCACGAAGCAGAGCGGATGCGCATCCCCCTCGACGGGCGTCGTGACGAGGATCGACCCACCCGGCGGCCCGACACCTGTCAGAACCTCACCGAACGCCCCGCCCACCCCGATCAGCACCGACCCCGGCCCCGGCGCCCCGGTGACCACGGGAGGAGGAGCACCCCACGCGGCAGGTACCCCGCCGCTCAGCATCCCGAACCCGACGACCATCGCGCCAAGAATCAGCAGCACGGAACCCCGCACCGGCCGTCGCCGTCGCCGCCGCAACCGTTCGGCCCCGGCCCGCGTCCGCGCCCGCGCCCGAGGCATCCGCCCCACCAGCCCCGCCGACGCCCCGAACATGAGCGAAACTCTACTCGCGCATGAACCCTAAGTGAAGATCCCTCGAAAGAGGGTGGGGATCAGCTGAAGAGCTTCTGCAGGCGTGCGACACCCTCCGCGAGAGCGTCATCGCCGAGTGCGTACGACAGTCGCAGGAATCCGCTCGGACCGAACGCCTCCCCGGGCACCGTCGCCACCTCCACCTGCTCCAGGATGAGGTCGGCCAGCTCGAGCGACGTCGTGGGCGTGACCCCGCCCCAGGTGCGCCCGAGCAGACCCGTCACATCCGGATACACGTAGAACGCGCCCTGCGGCAGCGGAGTGCGCACACCTGGGATGGCGTTGAGGCCGTCGACGATGAGCCGCCGCCGCTTGTCGTAGGTCTGCCGCATCGTCTCCACGGCATCCTGCGGCCCGTTCAGTGCCGCGATGGCCGCACGCTGCGAGATGTTCGACACGTTCGACGTGAGGTGCGACTGCAGGTTCGAGGCGGCCTTGATGGCATCGAGGGGGCCGACCATCCAGCCGAGTCGCCATCCGGTCATCGCGTAGGTCTTCGCCACGCCGTTCACGAGCAGCGTGCGGTCGGCGAGAGCAGGCACGGCCTCGACGATCGACACGGCGCGCACACCGTCGTAGACGAGGTTCTGGTAGATCTCGTCGCTGATGACCCAGAGCCCGTTCGCGTCGGCCCATTCGCCGATCGCGCGGGTCTGCTCGGGCGAGTACACGGCACCCGTGGGGTTCGACGGCGACACGAACAGCAGCACCTTGGTGCGCGGCGTGCGCGCGGCCTCGAGTTGCTCGACGGTCACGAGGTAGTCCTGGTCGCTGCCCGCGAAGACCTCTACGGGCACACCGCCGGCGAGGCGGATGGCCTCGGGGTAGGTGGTCCAGAACGGGGTGGGCACGAGCACCTCGTCGCCCGGGTCGAGCAGCGTGGCGAACGACTCGTAGACGGCCTGCTTGCCGCCGTTCGTCACGATCACCTGCGCCGGCGACACCTCGAGCCCACTGTCGCGCAGCGTCTTCGCGGCGATGGCCTCGCGGAGCTCGGGCAGCCCGGCCGCGGGCGTGTACCGGTGGTTCTTGGGGTCGAGCACCGCAGCGGATGCCGCCTCGACGATGTGCGGCGGCGTGGGGAAGTCTGGCTCACCCGCCGCATAGCTGATGACCGGCCGGCCGGCCGCCTGGAGGCTCTTGGCCTTGGCGTCGACCTTGAGGGTGGCCGATTCGGCGATCGAGGAGATGCGGCGCGAGATGCGGGGGAGCTGGTCTGTCACGCCACCAGGCTACCGGTTGACCGCCCGCATCGCCCTGACGGCCCGCAACACCCTGACCGCCCGCATCGCCCTGACCGCCTCGATCACCGCAGTGCCTGCTTCGGCACCACGACCTGCTTGACGATGATGAGCACCGACGCCACCACCGGCACGGCGATGAGCGCACCGAGGATCCCGAGCAGCGTGCCGCCCACGAGAGCGCCGATGACCACGAGGATGCCGGGCACGTCGACCGCCCGCGTCATCACCCGCGGGCTCAGCACGTACGCCTCCACCTGCATGTACACGAGGAAGTAGATGCCGATGACGACCGCGGTCCCCGGCGAGACGGTGAGCGCGAAGAACGTCACGATCACCGCGCTGATGATCGTGCCGACGAGCGGGATGAGGGCCAGCAGGAACGCCACGACCGCGAGCGCTCCCGCATACGGCACCCCGGCGAGCACCATGGCGATGAAGCCGAAGACGCCGTTGGTGCCCGCGAGGATGACCTGACCGCTCACGTACTTGCCGATCGAGCGCACGATCTGGTCGGTGATCGAGACGACGCCCTCGCGGCGCGACAGCGGCACGAGCACGTAGAAGCTGTTCTTCACCGCGTCGAGCGAGCCGAGGAAGAACAGGGTCAGCACGAGCACGAGCAGTCCGCCCGAGATGCCGTTGATGAGCGCGATCCCGATCTTGAGCACGCCTCCGCCGAGGGCGGCGAGGTTGCCTGGGTCGGAGAGGAAGCTCTCGAGATCGCCCGCGAGCTCCTTGGAGTCGACCGAGTCGCCGAACACGTCGGTGAACCAGGTCTGCTGCGTGAGGGTTGTCACGGCCCCCGGCAGGTTCTGCACGAGCTCGGTCGTCTGATCGACCACCGCGGGGATGACGAGGAAGAACACCAGTACAGCGAAGGCGATCACGATCGTGAAGACGATGAGGATCGACCACCCGCGCGGAATACGGCGCCTTGTGAGCCAGCGGACGAGCGGATCGAGTCCCAGCGCGAGGAAGAGCGAGGCGAGGATGCAGATCACCACGGTCGACAGCTGCACGAACGCGAACCCGAGGGCGATGGCCATCAGGCCGCCCAGGGTCGCGATGAATCCGATCCTGAAGGCGCCTGCGCGCATCTGTGCCCCGTTCCCCTCGCCTTTTGCGTGGCCACCGGATGTGACTTACACTGTTCCTCGGTGGTTGAACTCCGCCAAGCTTTTCTATGCCTACTTTTCGGCACAGCCCACGAAGTGAGTGTAGCGAAGCGGTGTGGTTTCAGCGCTTAGGGCGGTGGCTCAATTGGTAGAGCAGCGGTCTCCAAAACCGCAGGTTGCAGGTTCGAGTCCTGTCCGCCCTGCACCGGCCCACCTGGGCCCGGCTTGTGAAAGGTATTGACACGGTGGCACGAAAAGTAGTCGACGAACCTTCCGAGGAGATCGTCGAGAATGCCAGGAAAGAACGAGCGGGCCGAAACCCCTTCGCTCGGCTCGTGCTGTTCATCAAGCAGGTGTTCGGTGAGCTGAAGAAGGTGGTCACGCCCACCCGTCGCGAGCTGATCAACTACACGCTCGTGGTGCTGGTCTTCGTCGTCATCATGATGGCGATCGTGGTGGGTCTCGACACCGTGTTCAGCTGGCTCGCCCTCGTCACCTTCGGCGAGAACTAGCTTTCTCCCAACGGGGCGCAGCGCCGGTCAGGCGCCGTGCCTGCTGGCAGCGTCACCGGCACCGCCGCATCCGCACCGATCAGGTGCCCCCGATCAACCAAGAAGTGGAACGAACTCATTGTCTGACTCAAAGCCCGATGAAGCCGGAGTCCCGGCCGACCTCGACGCCCTCCTCGAGGCCATCGACGCTCCGGCCGACCCCGAAGCCGATGCCGTGGTCGACGACGCGCTGAACATCGACTCCTTCGATGAAGCCGCCGCGGTGCTCGAGGTGCTGGAAGACGACGAGGCCGACACGATCGGCAGCGAGCCCGTCGAGACGCTCGACGAGATCGAGGGCGACGCCGAGATCCCGGCAGACGGCGATGTCGCCGTGGATGCCGATGCAGAGGTCTCCGGCGATGCCGAGGCGTCCGCCGATGCCGAGGTCGCAGCTGAGGTCGACCCCGACGCCGAAGAGGTCGAGGAGGACCCGTACGAGGCCTTCCGCGCCGAGCTCCGCGTGCTCCCGGGCAAGTGGTACGTCATCCACTCCTACGCCGGCTTCGAGAAGCGCGTGAAGTCGAACATCGAGAGCCGCAAGACCTCGATGGGCATGGAGGACTTCGTCTTCCAGGTCGAGGTACCGATGGAAGACGTCGTCGAGATCAAGAACGGCCAGCGCAAGCTCGTCACCCGCGTGCGCATCCCCGGCTACGTCCTCGTGCGCATGTTCCTCAACGAGGACAGCTGGTCGGTCGTGCGTCACACGCCCGGCGTCACAGGCTTCGTGGGCAACTCGCACAACCCCACGCCGCTCCGCTTCGAGGAGGCCTTCAACATGCTGAAGAGCCTCGTCGAGGTCAAGGAGGTCCCGACCTCCAAGACCGCGGGCGCCAAGGGCGGCAAGGCCGTCGCACGCTCCATCCCCGCCGAGATCGACTTCGAGGTCGGCGAGACCATCACCATCAAAGAGGGCTCGTTCGCGGGCCTCCCCGGTTCGATCAGCGAGATCAAGCCCGAGAGCGGCAAGCTCACCGTGCTCGTCTCGCTCTTCGAGCGCGAGACCCCGGTCGAGCTCAGCTTCGACCAGGTCACCAAGCTGTAGCTCAGGCTCATCAGCTAGACTATTGCGGTTGCCCTCACGGGCATCCGAGACCACCACTCCAGGGAGAAGCCCTGTGGGTGGGAGAGCTGCCCTCGGGCAGCACGAGAGAAGAGAGAAGAAATGGCACCGAAAAAGAAGGTCACAGGTCTGATCAAGCTTCAGATCAACGCCGGCGCCGCCAACCCCGCACCGCCCATCGGGCCTGCGCTGGGTCAGCACGGCGTGAACATCATGGAGTTCTGCAAGGCGTACAACGCCGCGACCGAGTCGCAGCGCGGCAACGTCATCCCCGTGGAGATCACGGTCTACGAAGACCGCTCGTTCACCTTCATCCTGAAGACCCCGCCCGCCGCGGAGCTCATCAAGAAGGCCGCCGGAGTCGCCAAGGGCTCCTCCACCCCCCACACCGTCAAGGTCGCCAAGCTCACCCGTGAGCAGGTGCGTCAGATCGCCGAGCAGAAGCAGGCCGACCTGAACGCGAACGACGTCGACGCTGCAATGAAGATCATCGCCGGTACCGCCCGTTCCATGGGCATCACGGTCGAGGCATAAGGAGGAGGCTGGAAATGGCACAGAAGTCAAAGGCCTACCGGGCCGCGGCCGAGAAGATCGAAGCCGGCAAGTACTACACCCCGTCCGAAGCCGTTCAGCTCGCTCGCGAGACCGGCTCCGCCAAGTTCGACAGCACCGTCGAGGTCGCGCTCAAGCTCGGCGTCGACCCGCGCAAGGCAGACCAGATGGTCCGCGGAACGGTCATCCTGCCTCACGGCACGGGCAAGACCGCTCGCGTCATCGTGTTCGCCACGGGCCCTGCGGCCGAGGCGGCCATCGCTGCCGGTGCCGACGAGGTCGGTGGCGACGAGCTCATCGAGAAGGTGGCCGCCGGCTACACCTCGTTCGACTCCGCCGTCGCGACCCCCGAGCTCATGGGCAAGGTCGGTCGTCTCGGTAAGGTGCTCGGCCCGCGTGGCCTCATGCCCAACCCGAAGACCGGCACCGTGACGCCCGACGTCGCGAAGGCCGTCAACGAGATCAAGGGTGGAAAGATCGAGTTCCGCGTCGACAAGCACGCCAACGTGCACTTCGTCGTGGGCAAGGCAGGCTTCACCCCCGAGCAGCTCGACGAGAACATCGCCGCGGCGCTCGAAGAGGTCGTCCGTCTGAAGCCGAGCTCCTCCAAGGGCCGCTACATCCAGAAGGGCGCCGTCTCGACCACGTTCGGCCCGGGCATCCCGCTCGACGTCAACGCGATCTAGTCGCCTCTGCTGCACTCGGAAAGGGCTCGCCTCACGGCGGGCCCTTTCTGCGTTTTGCGGGCATGCGTCTGAGTACGAATTGCTCATACCGCAATGGGGCTCGTGGACTGGAGGATGGGGCGCACCCGTCATTCTCATCGTCAGAAAGCGACCTCACCCGTGACCTTGCGTTCGTCCACTCGTCTTGTGCCCGCGGCAGTCGTCGCTGCTGCGCTCTCCACTGTCGCTCTGCTCGCGGCCACCCCTCTAGCGGCGTCGGCGGAGACTTCCGGCAGTCTGCCTGCGCCGTCGCGCATCGCGGGGGCCGATCGCTACTCGCAGGCGGTCGAGGTCTCCGCCGCGTTCGAGACCGCCGAGACGGTCTACGTGGCGAGCGGCGAGAAGTTCGCCGACGCTCTGAGCGCCGGTTCCGTGGCGGGAGTGCACGGGGCGCCGCTGCTGCTCACGCAGGCGAACGCTCTACCCACCGTCACCGCCGACAGGCTCGGTGAGCTCGCGCCGAAGAACGTCGTGGTGGTGGGAGGCCCGGCGTCGATCTCGGCCGGTGTCATCGCAGCGATCGAGGAGAGCGTGCCGACCACCACGGTCACCAGGGTCGGCGGCGCGGACCGCTACGAGGTCTCCCAGAGTCTCGTCTCCAATGCTGCGTTCGGTGTGCCCAGTACCACCTGGTCGTACATCGCGGATGGGCGCAACTTCCCCGACGCCCTCGCGGCCACACCTCCCGCCACATCGCTCAACGCCCCTGTGCTGCTGGTCAACGGTGGGCAGCCGGCCATCACGGGTGATTCCCTGGCGATCCTCGACGGACAGGGAGTCACGAGCATCCGCATCGCCGGTGGGCCGGCATCTGTGAGCGAGGGCATCAAGACCTCGCTGGGTGACCGCTTCGACGTCACCCGGGTCTCCGGGCTCACGCGGTACGACGGTGCGGTGGCCATCAACCAGGCCTTCACCGAGGCTGAGACCGCCTACCTCGCGAGTGGTGAGGTGTTCCCCGACGCACTGACGGCCGGGCCGGTGGCGGGCGAATCGAACAGCCCCATCTACCTCGTGCAGAAGACCTGCGTTCCGGCGGTCGTGCTCGATGACCTGGCCCGCGTGAAGGCGAAGTCGATCGTCATCCTGGGCGGGCTCAACACCCTCTCGGCAGAGGTGGCGGCGCTCAAGCCCTGCTGACGCGGCGGAATCACTCGGGCCCGGTGCCTCCCTCGAGGAGGTGCCGGGCCCTTCTGTTGTGTGCTGCGTTCGCCGCATACCTCGGATGGCGATAGGTACGAAGTACTCATAACCATGGGGTCGAGTGCCGGGGCACCATTCCTTCATCCCATCCACACTCGTCGAAAGCCACAAGCCATGACCGTTCTCGCCGCTCCAGGCGCCGCTGCCACCCGCAGCATCCTCGTCCCCAGTCAGGGGCGGTCCATCCGTCGTCGACCCATCCGGCGCGCAGGCGCTCGTCGGCTGCCGCTGATCGTCGCCACCGTGTCCGTCGTGGTGGCGGGAGGCCTCGTGCCGGCGGGTGCTGCCGCCGCGGAGGTCATCGAGCCGGTCTGCCCGCAGGCCTCGGCCTTCCGGGGCATCGAGATCGTGCCGACCGCCGCTCTGTCGGTGCCCGACCCGCACGCCGAGACCTCCATCTCCTCCGGGGCGCTCCCGGCTGGTGTCACCCTGGTCGACGGAGTGTTCTCCGGCGTGCCGACGGCTACGGGCATCTCGAGCTTCACGCTCGAGGCGCGGTTCACGGATGCGCCGATGAAGACGGTCGCGTGCACGGTGGGCGTCGATCCGGCGCCGACCCCGTCCCGCATCACGGGGTCCGACCGCTACGACCAGGCCGTGAAGGTCACGCGGTCGGCGTTCCCCACCGGTGGCATCGATGTGCTCTACCTCGCGAGCGGTGAGAAGTTCAGTGACGCGTTGAGCGCGGGATCGGTCGCGGGCGTGCACGGTGCGCCCCTGCTGCTCACCCAGTCCGGCACGCTTCCGGCCGTCACGAAGGCGGAGATCACGAGATTGGCCCCGAAGGACATCGTGGTGGTCGGGGGCACTGCCTCGGTCTCCGCCGCGGTGTTCGGCGGTCTCAAGTCCGCCTTCGCGGCGGCGAACGTGCATCGTGTCGCAGGCGCCGATCGGTTCGATGTCTCCCGCTCGCTCATCTCGCACCCTACATTCGGGGTGCCGTCGTCGGCGTGGGTCTACCTGGCCACGGGAGTCGACTTCCCCGACGCGCTCGCCGCCTCACCTGCTGCCGTCTCCGTCAACGGCCCGGTCATGCTCGTCGACGGCTCGCAGCCCACAGTGAGCGCCGCCGATCTTGCGCTGCTCACCTCGCTCAAGGCGACCTCGGTGCGCATCGCGGGAGGCCGCGCCTCGGTCACGGACGGCATCCAGCGACAGCTCGCGGTATCCGGTTACGCGGTGACCAGGGCCGAGGGGGCGGATCGCTACCAGGCTGCGGTCTCCGTCAATCGGGAGGCGTTCCTCTCGGCCACCACGGTCTACCTGGCCAGCGGCACCGCCTTCGCCGATGCCCTCAGTGCGGCCCCGATCGCCGGCAAGAACAGCGCACCGATCTATCTCGTGCCGAGCACCTGCGTGCCGGCCTCGGTGCTGCAGGAGATCGTGCGCGTGCATCCGAAGAACATCGTGGTGCTCGGTGGCTACAGCACTCTCAACGCCGACATCGATGCGCTCAAGCCGTGCTGACCCCCTCCGCCGCTGTGCTTTCGCCGATTGCTCCTCCCGCCACCGTTCCCGCTCGTAGACAGGCCCACATGAACCACACCGCCGCCAGACGTACCGGCAGATTCGCGATCTCGGCGCTCTTCTCCGCAGCGCTCCTCGGCGCGCTCGTCGTCCCCCGGCCGGCCGCGGCGGTGGCCGTGGAGGCGCCATCCGGAGTCGACAGTCCGGAGGGCGTCTCGGCCGAGGAGCTCATCCCTGCCGTGCTGTGTCCGCAGCAGAGTGCGGCCGTCGGCTTCCCCCTGTCCACCGCGCCGCTCGCCCAGGCGGGAAGCCTGAGGGTGGCGAGGGGTGCGCTCCCCAAGGGCGTGCGTCTTCAGTCCGGTGGCTACCAGGTGGTCGGAGCTCCGAGTGAGGTCGGTACGTCGAGCTTCGTGCTGGAGTTGACGACGGTGCGGCCGGATGGCTACACCGACGTCACCACCAAGTCGTGCACCACCATCGTGAGGGCGGCACCCGCCGTCAGCAGGATCGCCGGGATGGACCGCTACGCGCAGGCGCTCGCCGTCTCGACGCTCACCTTCGGCGATGGCGGCGCCGATACCGTCTACCTCGCCAGCGGGGAGAAGTTCACGGATGCGCTGAGCGCGACGGCTGTGGCCGCCCAGCACGCGGCGCCACTGCTGCTCACCGGAGCAGCGGGACTGCCGGTGGGTGTCGTCGAGGAGATCCGTCGGCTCGGGGCCACCGACGTCGTCGTCGTGGGTGGGGAGGCGTCGGTGTCGGCTGCGGTCGCGGCGCAGCTCAAGGCGGCGACGGCGGCCAGGGTGACCCGTATCGGTGGTGCCGATCGCTTCGAGGTGTCGCGAGCGCTGATCGGTCATTCCGAGTTCGGCGTGGCGCGGGCAGACGCTGCTTTCGTCGCCACGGGAGCCAACTTCCCCGATGCCCTGACGGCGTCACCGGCGGCGGCGGTCTCGCGGTCGCCGGTGCTGCTGGTCGACGGATCCCTGGCATCGATCAATGCCGCGGAATCCGCACTCCTCGAGGAGCTGGGCACCACGTCCATCGGAATCGTCGGCGGTCCCGCTTCGGTGAGTGCGTCGTTCGCGAGCTCGATCGAGAGGTCTTTCGCGGTCACGAGGTATGCGGGATCCACCCGCTTCGCGGTCGGTGCGAGCGTGAACGGCGCGTCGTTCGCTTCGGCCTCCACGGTCTACCTCGCGAGCGGCTACGCCTTCGCCGACGCGCTGAGCGGGGGAGTTGCGGCGGGCATCGGCAAGGCGCCTCTCTACGTGACCCCTCCCACGTGTCTGACCCCCGAGGTCTGGGCGGAGATCGGTCGCCTGGCCCCGGCCAAGGTCGTCCTCCTGGGCGGAACGTCCACCCTCGAGCCCTCCCTGGAACGCCTGGCCCCGTGCGGACTGCCCTGATGACCCAGCGAGGATCCACCACTGTGCGGCCGCTGGCATGGCTGCCTACGTCCCGGTCCCTCTCGCACAGAGAGTGACCGCCTCCTGACTCGCGGTCGCCGAACCTCCCCCCCCCTGGGTTCGGCGGCCGCGACCCCACCCGGCCGTCGCGCCAGCGCGCGGCCCCCTGGCCTCGACCGAGTTGCAGCTGCGCCGGGGCCCCCGAACTCGCGGTCGTCACACCATCCCCCCCCTGGTGTGGCGGCCGCGACCAGCCCCTCGCACACACGAGCGGCCGGTCCCCAACTCGCGGTCGTCGAACCTCCCCCCGGTTCGGCGGCCGCGACCTCTCAACCGCTGCGCCGTCGCGCGGCAGCCCTGACCTCGCCCGAAGGCGCAGCTTTGCCGAGGCCCCCACACTCGCGGTCGTCACACCATCCCCCCTGCTGTGGCGGCCGCGACCCGGCCCTCGCGCAGGCAAGCCGTCGGCCACCGACTCGTGGTCGACACGGGGTGATCGATGCTGGCGGTGGAGCAACGACTTACGACAGCCGACCGGGGCGCTGGATGAGTGCAGCCTTTTCGGGCTGGGTATGACCGCATTGCGGGGCGGGGCGGGGGCGCGGGACGGGGGCAGCCTGTGGGGTGGATGCGACCGTGTTTCCGGGTGGGGCTGGGGGCGTGGGGTGCGCGGTCTGTTCGGGGCGGGCGCGACTGCAGTTCGGGGTGGGGTGGGGTGGCAGTCTGTGCGCGGGGCATGGGTTTGCTTGGAGGGTGCGGTGGTCCCGGGGTGGGTGGGGGCGAACCGGTAGCTTGGGGGTATGGTCACGCGAGTTCGACGCGCACGCCCGGAGGACGCGGGCATCGTCGCTGCGGTCGCCGCCGAGACCTTCGAGATGGCGTGCCCTCCCGGGACCGCTCCGGACGACATCGCGGCCTTCATCGCCAGCAGGCTCTCCGAGATGACCTTCGCCGAGTACCTCACCGGCACGACCCACACCGTGCTGCTCGCTGACGTCGACGGCGAGATCGCCGGCTACACCATGCTGATCTCCGGAGAGCCGGCCGATGCCGACGCCGCGGCGGCCGTCACCACCCGCCCCACTGTCGAACTGAGCAAGTGCTACGTGCGCGCACAGTTCCACGGCCTGGGAGTGGCCACCACGCTGATGGAAGCCTCGCTCGCCCAGGCCGCCGAGTCGGGCGCCGCGAGCATCTGGCTGGGGGTCAACCAGCTCAACGCCCGCGCGATCCGTTTCTACGAGAAGCGCGGCTTCACGAAGGTGGGCGCGAAGACCTTCCTCGTGGGTGACGAGCTGCACGACGATTTCGTGCTCGAGCAGTCGCTGCCGACCGCGATTGACGCCGCGTCCTGATCGGCGCCGCGTCCGGACTGACGTTGCGCCCTGCCCGACGTTGCGCCCGGACTGACGTTGCGCCCGGACTGACGTTGCGTCCCGATCGGCGCTGCGTCCTGATCTGCGTTGTGTCCTGATCTGCGCTGTGTCCTGATCGGTACTGCGTCCTGATTGACGTGGCGTTCTGATTGACGTGCGTTCTGATCGACATTGCGCCCGGGCGGCGCCGGGTCCTGATCGGCGGGTCGCCGTGGATGGGCCAAGATGCGCGAGGGTTGGCGCAGAGCTCGTGCCCCGGTGAGTAGGAAGTGCTCATAACCGCGCGCGGCCTCGGCGTGTGACTCTCGGGGCACGATCCAGCTCCGAAAGCGACTCCCATGCACCCCAGCCCGCGCAAGCTCTCATCCCACCGTGCGCGGTCGTTCGTCCGGTTCGTCATGGCCGCGCTGGCTGCGGTGATCGCTGCGTTTGCGCTCGCTCCTCCGGCTTCTGCTGCGTTTGCGGTTGCGACAGCCGCGACAGCCGCGACAGCCGCGACAGCACCGACAGCACCGACGGCAGAGACAGTCGCGACGGGGGCGAGGGTGGATCTGCCTGCCCCCTCCCGTCTGCACGGGGTCGACCGCTACGACCAGGCGATTCGGGCCTCCCGTGCCGGGTTCGCGCGGGCCGACATCGTGTACCTCGCGAGCGGGGAGAAGTTCGCCGATGCGCTCAGTGCCGGTGCGGTGGCGGGAGCTCGCGGTTCACCCATGCTGCTGACCCCCGCGACGGGGCTGCCCGCCGGGGTCGTGGCCGAGATCGGGCGGCTGTCACCGAGCGTCGTTGTGGTGGTGGGAGGGCCCGCCTCGGTCTCCGACGAGGTCGTCGCCGAGCTCTCGCGGTCCGTCGTAGGGGCGACCTTTCTGCGCATCGGGGGTGCGGACCGTTACGAGGTGTCGCGAGCGCTCGTGACCGACTCCGCCGTGGGTGTGCCGATTGCCGACGCGGTCATGTTGGCGGCCGGTGCCACCTTCCCGGATGCGCTCGCCGCGGCACCCGCCGCCGTGCATCGCGAGGCGACGGTGATGCTCGTCGACGGCACCTCACCGAGTCTCGACTCCGCGAGCCTCACCGCGATCGCCGGGTACCGTCCACGCGACGTGCTCATCGTGGGTGGCATCGCCTCGGTGAGTCCGGGCATCGAGAGCCAACTCCGGCGCGACCTCGCCGCGGTGCCGAGCTCCGTGGGGAGGGTCTCGGGCGCCGACCGCTTCGAGGTTCCGGTGGCTCTCAACCGCGGTGTCTTCGCACCTCGACCCGGGGGATCCGTCTACCTCGCGAGCGGCACCGCGTTCCCGGATGCGCTGAGCGGCGGCCCGCTGGCCGCCAGCCGACACGCTCCGATCTACCTCGTGCGGCAGGACTGTGTACCCGTTCCGGTGCTGGACGATCTGCGGCGGCTCGCGCCCGAGCAGATCGTGCTGCTCGGCGGCCCCGCCACCCTGAGCCCCGCCGTCGAGACCCTCACGCCGTGCTGAGCGAACGCGCCCCGGGCGCTCGCGCCGGAGACGCCCGCATTTCGAGTGCGCGCAAGGCGGGTGCCTTGCAGCGCCAGCAGTCGCGGGGCCGGGGCCGGAGCCGGGCCGGGGCTCAGAAGGGCTGCGCGCCTACCTGCAGCACGAGTTTGCCGCGGGTGTGCCCGCGCTCGAGGGCCCGATGGGCCTCGCCCGCCTCCGCCAGCGGGAAGATCTCGTCGATGTGCACCCGCACGTCACCGGAGTCGATCAACCGGGTGATCACCGCGAGCGTCGCCGCATCCGGAGCCACCTTGAAGGTCGTCGCCCGCATGCCCGCGGCGGCCGCCTCGGCGAGGAACGTCGGCCAGCTGCCCGTGGGCGCGTTGATGATGAGCCCGCCGTGCCGCAGCGTCGCGAGCGACCGCGTTCCGGTGGAGTCGTGCACGTTGCCCACGAGGTCGATCACCACGTCCTGATCCGACACCTGGTCGGCGAAGTCCACCGCCGTGTAGTCGATGACCTCCGAAGCGCCGAGCTCCCGCAGCCACCCCTGGTTGCGCGAGGATCCCGTGGCCGTCACCCGCGCCCCGAAGTAGTGCGCGAACTGCACCGCGAAGTGCCCCACCCCACCCGCGGCGGCGTGGATGAGCATCCGCTGCCCCTCGTGCGCCTTGGCGAGCTCCACCACCATGCCCCACGCCGTGAGCGCCGCCACCGGCACCCCCGCGGCCTCCACGAGCGACAGCGACTTGGGTGCCCGCGTGACCTGCAGGCTCGGCACCGCCACGTACTCCGCATACGACCCGGAGCCACGCGGCGCCGACGTCATGCCGTAGACCTCGTCGCCGACCTTGAGCGGGTGGCCCTCAAAGGGAGACTCCACCACCACCCCGGAGAAGTCGTACCCCAGCACGCAGGGAAAGCCCGAGATGGCGGCGGCGACCCCGCGACCGGATCGGGTCTTCGCGTCGAGGGGGTTCACCCCTGCGGCGGCCACCTTGACGAGCACCTCGGAGTTGATCCGCACGGGCGCCGCCACCGACGACACCGAGAGCTCGGAAGGTTCCCCGAAGCGCTCGATCACCGCCGCCCGCATCGACTCCGGGTGGGTGGGCGAGGGGCTCGACGTACTCGTTGTACTCGTGCCCGGTCCACTCAGCTGCTCGATCATCGCGTGCCTTCCGTAGAACTCGAGAACGCCACGGGAGGGCTCGGGCTACCCGCCTCACTGCGAAGCCTCATCGGCTTGCTCCCACGCTAAGGGGCGAATGATTCGCCGGTGTTACGGTCACATCACTGTGGTGCAAACTCCCTCACGCCGCGTAGCATTCAGTGACCCGCACGCCAGGAGATCCGTCATGCCCGCCCTCGTCGCCGCCCTCCGCCCCGTGGGCCTGCTGCTGGCGGCCGCGGCCACCCTCACGGGTCTCACCCTCATCTGGATCGCTCGGCTCTCGGCCGATCGCTACCTCTACGTGAGCGAGCTCGGAGCCACCGGGGAGCCCACCGCCGAGGTCTTCCGCTGGGCCATGACGCTCGTCGCCGGCTCCGCCGCCCTCGTGGCGGTGTGCGCCCCGCGACTCGAGCCGCGCGTGCGCTGGCTCGCCGTGGCACCGCCCGCCGTGGTGCTCGGTGGCGCCGCGGTGGCGTTCGGCATCGCCTCGCAGGTGACCTGCACCTACGGCTGCCCGCTGCCGGTGGGCCCCGCCTTCACCTGGCAGGATCTCGTGCACACCGTCTGCGCGGTGATCGGCTTCGCGGGAGCGGCCGTGGTGATGCTGCAGGTCTCGGTCGACCGCCGGTTCCGCGGGCTCGGCCGCTACTCGGCCGTCTCGGCGATCGCGGTGGCCGTGATCGCGGGTGCGGGCGGCCTGCTCTCGCTGCTGCGCTTCGGCACCCAGTTCGGCGGCATCCTCGAACTCGTCGCCACGACCATCGCGCTCCTCTGGCTCGCCGTGCTGGCCGTGGTGCTCGCGATCTCAGAGCTCCGAGCGCGCCGTGATGGCAGCGAACCGCGGGAATCGGATGGCGGCGACCTCAGGGATCCGGATGGCCCCGACCTCGGCGACGAGCAGAGCGCCGCGGCTCAGTCCCAGCCGACGAACGAGGCCACCCCGGCGTGCGTGGCCTCCACGTACGCCGAGTAGTCGTCGTCGCGCGCCGGCAGCGGCACGCTCACCGCGTCGGGCAGCTCGTCCATCCACAGCTCGGCCACGGGCACCGGATGCACGGGGTCGCGCGGCGCCCACACGATCGCCAGGGGCAGATCCAGGCCTCCGAGATCGTCGGCGGAAGTGAAGCCGGGGGATCGCGGGATCTCGATGAGCCGCGACGCCCGCTGGGCGGCGGCAGGGCTCCGGAACTGCGCGAGCAGCCCCTCCGCCCCCAGCTCCGACTCCTCACGCACCGCGGCGTAGAGCGCTGTGTCGACGAAAGCGCGTTCGCCCTCGACCGCACCGAGATCGGCCAGCAGCTCCCCGATCACCGGGAAGGCGCGCAGGTTCTCCGGCAGCGACTCGTCGGTGAAGGCCGGACGCACGAACACCACGCGCTCGATCGGCAGCGCCTCGGTGAGCGCGAGACGCAGCGCGAGGGCCGCCCCCATCGAGATGCCGATCAGCGTGACGGGCGACCCGGCGACACCGGACGCCTCCTGCGCGGCGAGCACCTCAGCGGCGAGGGAGGAGGCCATCGCCTCGAGAGTCAGCTCCGACGCCGAGGCGGGCGCGAGGTCCGCGCCATGCGCGCGAGCATCCGGAGCCACGAGGTGCGCCGTCGCAGGCACGATGGGCGCGAACATCGCGAGCGCGTCGTCGCGTGAGCCGCCGAGCCCGTGCAGCAGCACGACCGTCACGCTGTGCACCCCGACGCACGATCCCAGCCCGAGCCCGTGCCCGCGAAAGCAGCGACGACGCGCGTCACCGTCACGGTCGCCCCCGCTCCCCGCGCATCCACGCCAGCAGTTCGTCGGCCCGCCGCACGAGCAGCTCGATCTCCGACTCGTCGCGCGACACCCACTCGCATCGCGGCGCCTCGGCGAGCGGCACGAAGTCGATGTGCTGCTCCCACACCACGAGGGTGCGCTCGGCCCCCAGCACATACTGCTGCCACCACACCTGCCGCAGGTAGCTGCGCGGGATGCTCTTCCAGGGCTTCGACGTGGTCTTGATCTCGGCGAGCTCCACCGTGCCGTCGGGGGCCACGCGGATGCCGTCGGGCGTGGCGAGGTGGCGCTTCTCGCGAGCGGCGTGGAAGAGCGAGACGCTCGGCACGATCTCGTACTCGCTCCTCACCCAGGCCGCGATGGCGGGCTCGCGAGCCCGGCCGTGGTCGGTGAAGGCGTTGCCGCCGAACCCGCTGCCGTTGAGCTTCTCCCAGGCCACCGACGCGATGGCGCGATCGCTCGCGAGCCGGGCCGCATCCGTGGCCGTGACCCCGCGGCTGCGGGCGCGCAGCCAGGCGATCCGATCGGTCGAGGCGGCCACCACGCGGCTGAGGTGCGGCGGTGGCGGCGGGGGAGCGACCTCCTCCTCTTCCCAGGGGAAGGAGAGCATGAGAGAGGTCACCCCACCATTGTCGCTCACCCGACGGATGCGGGCGGCTGCGACATTCTCAGACACAGCATCGTATCTTCATAGACTCCTCATAGCCGACTGCCGATACTGGAGATGTGACCATCGACGCCTCCCTCATCTCCGGCCGCGACGGCAGCTCCGCTGCCAAGCAGCCCCGCCTTCGCCGCGCCGACGGTTCACCCGTGCGCGCTCTCGTCGTCGACGACGAGAACACCCTCACCGACCTCCTCTCCATGGCCCTCCGCTACGAGGGCTGGGAGGTGAAGACCGCGAGCGAGGGCCGCCAGGCCATCGCGCTCGCCCGGGAGTTCCGACCGGACGTGGTGGTGCTCGACGTGATGCTCCCCGACATCGACGGGCTCCAGGTGCTGCAGCGCCTCCGCAACGACGGCCAGGAGACCCCCGTGCTCTTCCTCACCGCCAAGGATGCGCTCGACGACCGCATCGCCGGGCTCACCGCGGGCGGCGACGACTACGTGACCAAGCCGTTCAGCCTCGAGGAGCTCGTGGCGAGGCTCCGCGGCCTCATCCGCCGCAGCACCCTCGTGGTGGCCGACGCCGACGACCCCGTGGTGACCGTCGGCGACCTGGAGCTCGACGAGGACAGCCACGAGGTGTTCCGCAACGGCGACCCCATCGAGCTGACCGCCACCGAGTTCGAGCTGCTCCGCTTCCTCATGCGCAACCCGCGCCGCGTGCTCAGCAAGGCGCAGATCCTCGACCGGGTGTGGAGCTACGACTTCGGCGGCAAGTCGAGCGTGGTGGAGATCTACATCTCCTACCTGCGCAAGAAGATCGACGCCGGGCGCACTCCCATGATCCACACGGTCCGCGGGGCCGGATACATGCTGAAGCCCGCGCTGTGACTCTGCGCCGCACGCTGATCCTGAGCGTGCTCGGCCTCATCGCTCTGGCCGGCATCCTGATCGGGGTGGTGAGCACCCTCGCGCTCAACAGCTTCCTGCTCAACCAGCTCGACGCCCAGGTGCGGGAGGCCTCGAACCGCACGATCATGTCGCTGCAGAATCCGGGGCAGGGCCCGCGGCCCGAGCTCTCGCTGGGCCAGGCCTCGGGAACCATGGTCGCGGTCCTCTCGGACGGCGAGGCCGTGCTGGGGTACGTGCTCGACGAGTACGGCCAGTCACAAGCCCTCACCGAGGATCAGCTGGCCACCCTCGACGTGGTGACCGCCACGGCCGATCCGACGTCCATCTCGGTGGGCGACCTCGGGTCGTACCGCATCGACACCCAGGTCATCACGACCGCCGGCGACCTCGTGGTCACGGGCCTCCCGCTCGACGACGTGACCAGCACCCTCTCCCGGCAGATCATCGTGATCGCGGCCATCACCGCCATCGCCATGGTGGTGGCGGGCGTCGCGGCGCTCCTCCTCATCCGGCTCGCGCTGCGCCCGCTCGACCGGGTGACCGCCACGGCGACCCGCGTGGCCGAGCTGCCCCTCGACCGCGGCGACGTGGCGCTCGCCGAGCGCGTGCCCGCGGCCGACACCGATCCGAAGTCCGAGGTGGGTCGCGTGGGGCTCGCCTTCAACCGCATGCTCGAGCACGTGGCCTCGGCCCTCACCTCCCGGCAGCGCAGCGAGAAAAAGGTGCGCCAGTTCGTGGCGGATGCGAGCCACGAGCTGCGTACACCGCTCGCCTCGATCCGGGGCTACGCCGAGCTCACCCGCCGCACGGTCGACGACCTGCCCCCCGACGTGGCGCACTCGCTCGGCCGCATCGAGTCCGAGGCCACGAGGATGACGACCCTCGTGGAGGACCTGCTGCTGCTCGCCCGTCTCGACTCCAAGCCCGAGCTCGCCCGCGACGACGTGGACGTCTCGCTCGTGCTGGTCGACGTGGTGAGCGACGCCCACGTGGCCGGCCCCGAGCACATCTGGGAGCTCGATCTGCCCGAGGAGCCCGTGGTGGTCACGGGAGACGCGCAGCGCCTGCACCAGGTGTTCGCCAACCTGCTCGCCAACGCCCGTGTGCACACGCCGGCCGGCACCACCGTGGTGGCGTCGGTACGGGTGGGGGCGGATGCGGAGGGGGCCGGGGTGGCGATCGTCGAGATCGCCGACGACGGTCCCGGCATCGATCCCGAGCTGCTGCCCACCCTCTTCGAGCGCTTCGTGCGCGGCGACGGATCGCGGTCGCGGCACGCCGGCAGCACAGGGCTGGGACTCGCCATCGTGAAGGCCGTCGTGGATGCGCACGGCGGCGACGTGACCGCGCGGAGCGAGGGCGGCCGCACCGTTTTCGCGGTGAGTGTACCCCTCAAGGCCTGAGCCGGGAAGGGGAGGCGCGATCCCCCCGTTCGGGGGTATCGTCGGGCCCACGGCCATGTTCGGCCGAGGGAGAACAACCCGAACACCGAAAGGGTGAGATCTCACCATGAACATTCTGCTCATCATCGTCGCCGTCATCGCGATCGTCCTTCTCTTCACCGGCGGCTTCGTCTCGTCGCTGAACTTCCTGCTCTGGGTCGGCCTCATCCTGCTGGTCCTCGCCGTGATCGTCTTCCTCGTGCGGATGATCTCGGGCAACAAGCGCGTCTGACCTGGCGCACGGGGCTCCCAGCCCCGCCGGGTTAGGCTTCGGTCATGACCGATGCGACCCCGAACGAGCAGAGCGAGCCCATCATGGCCGGCAGTGACGAAGCGTCGCTGACGCAGAAGGCCGAGGGCATCCTCGCCCAGGTCAAGGCCGATGCGCCTGGCGCCTCCGGTGCTGACCTGGCGGCTCTGCTCCGCCAGCGCTTCGCCGAGGTCGAGCTCGATGTCAGTGACACCGAGATCGCCCGGCTCGCAGCGTGGGAGGCCGGCGAGAGCTGAGCCCCCGTCGAGGGACCGACCTCCGAGAGGCCGACGAGATCCGTTCTCGTCGGCCTTTCGTCGTCTCCGGGTGCATTTGCATCTCCGGCGGCCGTCGTCTACTCTGAACGAGGCCAAAGACCGCCGGTTATCGGTGTGCTCGTGCAGACGAGACAGATCGATCGAAGATTCGCGTGAGCGAAGACCAGCGCAGGTGTACGAAGCAACGTTCCGCACGCGAGTGCGATCCCAAGCTCCGGCCTCCTGCGCCGGAGCTTTTTTTCATGCGTCTCCACGGTGGTCGTCCCGGCCGACACTATCGATTACTAGGAGCGCCATGGCGAACAAGGAAGCCTCGGTAGCCGAGCTCACGGAACTCTTCCAGAGCTCGACCGCCGTACTGCTGACCGAGTATCGCGGACTCACGGTCGCCCAGCTCAAGCAGCTGCGTGGCAACATCCGTGAGCACGCGTCATACGCCGTGGTAAAGAACACGCTGACCAAGATCGCGGCGAACAACGCCGGCATCTCGTCGTTCGACGACGAGCTCGTCGGGCCGTCCGCGATCGCCTTCGTCCACGGTGACCCCGTGGCCGTCGCCAAGTCGCTGCGTGACTTTGCCAAGGCAAACCCTCTGCTGGTCGTGAAGGGCGGTTACTTCGACGGTAACCCTCTGACCGCCGCCGAGGTCACCAAGCTCGCCGACCTCGAATCCCGTGAAGTCCTCCTGGCGAAGCTCGCCGGTGCCTTCAAGGCTTCGCTGTTCGGTGCCGCATATCTCTTCAACGCCCCGCTGTCGAAGGCCGTTCGCACGGTCGATGCGCTGCGTGAGAAGCAGGAGTCCGCTTCCTAGGCTCACGCCCAGGATCGCGGTTGAACTAACTACCCAATCAAGGAGAACAACATGGCAAAGCTTTCCACCGAGGAACTGCTCGAGGCTTTCAAGGAGCTCACGCTCATCGAGCTGAGCGAGTTCGTCAAGGCATTCGAGGAGACCTTCGAGGTCACCGCTGCTGCTCCCGTCGCCGTCGCCGGTGCCGCGGGCCCCGCCGCCGCTGTTGAGGAGGTCGAGGAGCAGACCGCTTTCGACGTCATCCTCGAAGCTGCCGGCGAGAAGAAGATCCAGGTCATCAAGGAGGTGCGCGCCCTCACCAGCCTCGGCCTCGGTGAGGCGAAGGCGGTCGTCGATGGCGCCCCCAAGGCCGTCCTCGAGGGCGTCACCAAGGAGGCCGCCGAGAAGGCCAAGGCTCAGCTCGAAGAGGTCGGCGCTACCGTCACCCTCAAGTAGTCTCTGCTACTTCTTCAGAAGCCCCGGGCCACGGCCCGGGGCTTCTGCCGTTAAGCGGGTGGTGGTGCCCCGGGTTGCGGCCCGGGGCTTCTGCCGTTAAGCGGGTGGTGTGGTCGACGGGTAGTGCGGGCGCTCAGGAGGCGCGCGGGCGGGGCGGGGCCGTCGAGGAGCGCATCACGAGCCGGGTGGGCACGAAGGTGTGGTTGGCCGGTGGCTTCCAGCCCGGCTGCTCGAGCTGGCGGATGACCCAGTCGACCGCCTGCTCGCCCTGCAGATCGGGCCGCTGCTCCACGGTGCTGAGGCCGAACATCTCCGAGAGCGGATGGTTGTCGATGCCGATGACCGACAGATCGTCCGGCACCGAGATTCCGAGCTCGCGCGCGGCGAGGATGATGCCGATCGCCACCTCGTCGGCCGCGGCGAAGACGGCGGTGGGGCGGCGCCGCGGATCACCGAGCAGCTGCTTGCCCGCGCGATAGCCACCCGGGATGTCGAAGCGCGTGGAGATGAACGACTCGGTGTCGTGCGCGACCCCCGCGTCGGTGAGCGCCTCGAAGAAGCCCGTGAGTCGCTTCGAATGCACGTGGAAGTCCATCAGCTCGTCGACGTCGCCGCCCACATGGACGATGTCGCGGTGGCCGAGGAGCAGGAGGTGCTCGGTGGCGAGCCGCGCGGCCGCGATATCGTCGATGCTGAGGGTCGGCACGACGCCTAGAGGACCGCCGATACCGACGATCGGCTTGCCGAGCCCCACGAGCCGCTCGGTCTCCTCCGGCGTGATCTCGAGGGTCACCGCGATGACCGCGTCGACGCGCTTGCGCACGAGGAAGTACTCGAACACCTTCGAGCGCTCCTCCACCGTCTTGGAGACGTTGTAGAGCATGAGGTCGTAACCGCGATCGAGCAGCGCCCGCTCCACGCCCTCGACGATGCTCGCGAAGAACCACTGGTTGATGCGGGGCAGGATGACACCCACGTTGTTGCTGCGACCGGTGACGAGGCTCGAGGCGCTCGACGAGACGACGTAGCCGAGAGTCGACGCCGCCTCGGAGACCCGTGACCTCGTGGCGGCCGAGACATAGCCCCTGCCGCTCAGTGCGCGCGAGACGGTGGCCTTCGAGACCCCGGCGAGGTTCGCCACGTCTTCGATACCCGACACGGCGACCCCCTCGTCATCGTCTTCTGCAAACGCTTCCAGAATCCTAGCGCCTCCGCTGGAACACCCGCGAGCCCCGCCGTTCCGGGGATGTCCGGAGTCGCCCTCGTGAGAGCGCTCTCTGCAACCAAATCGTTACTTCTCTCCGACCGCTCACGGAAGGTTGTGGAATGCCGAAACTTATGGAAAGGTTTCCCTATCCACGCCCCCCAAGGCACCACAACGGGGGCGCACACACTCAATGAGGAGGAGAAATGCGGTCTATCCTGCACCGCCGTGTCACAGCCCCCATCGCCGTCGCGACCGGGCTCGGACTCGCACTCGTCGGTTGCTCGGGAGGCGCGGGCGGAGGAGCCGGCGCCTCTGCTGAAGCCGATGGCGTCGTCACCGTCTACGGAACCATCGCCGACACCGAGGCCGAGCTGCTCGAGCAGTCCTGGGCCGACTGGGAAGACGAGAACGGCATCGACATCCAGTACGAGTCGTCGAAGGAGTTCGAATCCCAGATCGGCATCCGGGCCCAGGGCGGCAACCCGCCCGACCTCGCGATCTTCCCGCAGCCCGGCCTCCTGGCCGACCTCGCGTCGCGCGACTTCATCAAGCCGGCCCCCGAGGGCGTCGAGTCCAACGTCGACGAGTACTGGTCAGAGGACTGGAAGGCCTACGGCACCGTCGATGACACGTTCTACGGCGCGCCCCTCATGGCCAGCGTCAAGGGCTTCGTCTGGTACTCGCCCAAGCAGTTCGCCGACAACGGCTGGGAGGTCCCTGCGACCTACCAGGAGATGCTCGACCTGACCGCGACCATGCAGACCACCCTCGGCACCCAGCCCTGGTGCGCCGGCTTCGGCTCGGGCGACGCCACCGGTTGGCCGGGAACGGACTGGGTCGAGGACCTCGTGCTCCGCCAGGCGGGCCCCGACGTCTACGACCAGTGGGTCACGAACGAGATCCCCTTCACCGACCCGCAGATCGCAGACGCGTTCACCGCTGTCGGCGAGATCCTGCTCGACCCGAACTACGTGAACGCCGGCTACGGCGACGTCAAGTCGATCAACAGCACCGAGTTCGGTGACGTCGCGACCGGCATGGCGCAGGGCACCTGCTCGCTCACGCACCAGGCATCCTTCTTCGACGGCTTCCTCACCGACGCCGGCGCCGAGGTCGGCCCCGACGCCGACATCTGGGCCTTCGTGACCCCCGCGGTCACCGAGGGTGAGACCGCCGTCACCGGTGGTGGCGAGATCGTCGGTGCCTTCACCGACGACGCCGACACCGTCAAGGTGCAGGAGTACCTCTCCAGCCCCGAGTGGGCCAACAGCCGCGTCTCCCTCGGTGGAGTCATCTCGGCCAACACGGGTCTCGACCCGGCCAACGCGCAGAGCCCCATCCTGCAGCAGGCCATCGAGATCCTGCAGGACCCTGACACCACGTTCCGGTTCGACGCCTCCGACCTGATGCCAGGTGCCGTCGGCGCCGGTACCTTCTGGAAGGGCATGGTCGACTGGATCAACGGCACCCCGCAGGATCAGGTGCTCACCTCGATCGAGGGCGGCTGGCCGACCGAGTAGGTCCACCACCCGCAACGAGGCCGCCCGGCGCACCCGGGCGGCCTCCTCGCACCCCGGGCCGCGACGCCCGTCGTGTACCGTGTCAGCACGGCGTACCCGCGCCGAGCCTGTCTTGAGTCCAGAGTCGCACTCGAAAGGTTGTCATGTCAGAGTTCCTGCTCTGGGTGGGGGGTCTCCCGCCGCTAGCCCAGATCCCCATCGTCGTCCTCGCCTTCGCGGCGGTCGTGGCGCTGATCCTGTTCTTCATCGAGATCGCCCCGCGATCCGGTCGCAAGTACACGATCATCCGTCTCGCCGTGTGCGTGATCGCCCCGTTCCTGGTCCTCGTGCTCGTGGGGTCGGTCTGGTGGGCGGCACTCATCGCCGCCGCGTTCGGCCTGCTGTTCTTCTGGATCGACAAGCGCTCCAAGCAAGGGGCGGGCTACCTCTTCCAGCTCTTCGGCTTCCTGGCCCCCGCGGTCATCCTGCTGCTCATCGGCCTCATCTACCCCACCGTCAAGACCGCCATCGATTCGCTGTTCTCCAGCCGTGGCAACTTCGTGGGGCTCGACAACTTCGCCTGGGTGCTCACCAACCCGCAGAACCTCCGGGTCATCCTCAACACCATCATCTGGGTGCTCGTGGTGCCGACCCTCTCCACCATCTTCGGTCTCGCCTACGCGGTGTTCATCGACAAGAGCCGCGGCGAGAAGTTCTTCAAGATCATCGTCTTCATGCCTATGGCGATCTCGTTCGTGGGCGCCTCGATCATCTGGCGCTTCGTCTACACCTACCGCCCCGAGGACCAGAACCAGATCGGTCTGCTCAACCAGCTCGTGGTGTGGTTCGGAGGGGAGCCGCAGCAGTGGCTCTCCGGCTCGCCCTGGAACACCTTCTTCCTCATCATCGTGCTCATCTGGATCCAGACCGGTTTCGCCATGGTCATCCTCTCGGCCGCCATCAAGGGTGTGCCCGCCGAGCAGCTCGAGGCCGCCGAGCTCGACGGCACGAACGCCTGGCAGCGGTTCACCAACGTGACGGTGCCGGGCATCCGCTCGTCGCTCGTGGTGGTGGTCACCACCATCTCGATCGCCTCGCTCAAGGTCTTCGACATCGTGCGCACCATGACGGCGGGCGCGAACGAGACGAGCGTGCTCGCGAACGAGATGTACACGCAGTTCAAGAACTTCGAGTACGGCCGGTCGGCCGCATTCGCCGTGATCCTGTTCATCCTGGTGATGCCGATCGTCATCTACAACGCCAGACAGATCAAGAAGCAGAGGGAGATCCGATGAGCGCCGTGCAGCCGATCGACCTGCCGGTCGACAAGTCGACGGAGGATCAGCTCCGCCGAGGCGAGAAGTCCCTCGAGCGCGGTGAGACCACCGCGAAGCGCACCAAGCGACGGCTCACGAGCCGCGGTGCCACGATCGCCGCCCTCATCATCGCCGTGGTCTGGACCATCCCGACCTTCGGCCTGCTGATCTCGTCGTTCCGCGACCGCAACGACATCCAGACCACGGGCTGGTGGACGACCTTCTCCAACCCGAGCTTCACGCTCGACAACTACGCCGAGGTGCTGCAGTCGGGCAACTCGTCCGTCACGATCGCCTCGTCGTTCGTGAACTCGATCGCCATCACCATCCCCGCCACGCTCATCCCGCTGTGCATCGCGGCGCTCGCGGCGTACGCCTTCGCGTGGATCGACTTCAAGGGCAAGGACTGGCTCTTCATCGGCGTCTTCGCGCTGCAGATCGTGCCGATCCAGATGGCGCTCGTTCCGCTGCTCTCGCTCTTCTCGCGCGGTGTCGCGGTGGGCGACGACTGGATCTTCTCGGGGATCCCGTCGAACGGCACCTTCTCGCAGGTGTGGATCGCGCACACGATCTTCGCGCTGCCGCTCGCGATCTTCCTGCTGCACAACTTCGTGTCGGAGATCCCGCGCGAGGTCATCGAGGCCGCTCGGGTCGACGGCGCAGGCCACGGGCAGATCTTCTTCCGCATCATCCTGCCGCTCACGATGCCGGCGCTCGCGTCGTTCGCCATCTTCCAGTTCCTCTGGGTGTGGAACGACCTGTTGGTGGCCCTCATCTTCGCCGATGGGGCGGTGGCGCCGATCACCAAGCTGCTGGCGGAGATCACCGGATCGCGCGGCCAGGACTGGTACCTGCTCACGGCGGGCGCGTTCGTGGCCATCGTGGTGCCGCTGATCGTGTTCTTCGCGCTGCAGCGGTTCTTCGTGCGGGGTCTGCTGGCGGGCTCCACGAAGGGCTGACGCGCCCTGTTCCGCACCACCGATTCCGCCGTGGGAGTAACCCGACGGCGGGGTCGGTGGTGCGGCGTATGGTGAGCGCATGAGTGGAATGGGCGGCGGCCGGATGAGCGCAGCGGCGGCCTCCGGTGGGGGTGGCCACCCCGGCGGCCGCAGCCGCGTGTCGTCGAGCGACGCCGACAGGCAGAAGGCGGTCAACGCCGACGCCCCCAAGATCCCGCACCTGCTGCGCCGCATCAGCGGGCTGTTCGTGCCGTACAAGCCCGCGCTCGTGCTCACGGCCGTGCTCGTGCTCTTCGGGGCCGCGCTCACCGTGATCCCGCCTCTTCTCACCCAGCAGGCCTTCGACCTCGGTCTGTTCCCCGCGGGCGGGTCGCCGAACATCCCCGTGCTGCTCGAGCTCGTGGGCCTCATGGTGCTCATCTGGATCGTGTCGGCGGCGCTGGGTGTGTGGCAGACCTACCTCACCGCCACGGTGGGCAATCGGGTGATGGGCGATCTGCGCATCCGCCTCTTCTCGCACCTGCAGCGCATGGAGCTCGCGTTCTTCACGCGCACCAAGACGGGTGTCATCCAGTCGCGGCTGCAGAACGACGTGGGCGGTGTGGCCAACGTGCTCACCAACACGGTGTCGAGCGTGCTCGGCAACACGGTCACTGTGATCGCGGCGCTCGTGGCGATGCTGCTGCTGAGCTGGCAGCTCACGATCGTGGCCGTCATCCTCATGCCCCTGCTGGTATCGGTGCAGCGCAGGGTGGGCCAGGTGCGCGCGCGCATCGCAGGCCAGACCCAGGAGTCGCTCTCGGACATGACGGCCATCACGCAGGAGACCCTGAGCGTCTCGGGCATCCTGCTGGCCAAGAGCTTCAACAGGCAGTCCACCGAGGTGGCGCGCTACTCGGCCGAGAACGACAACCAGATCGGCCTGCAGGTGCGCCAGCAGATGAGCGGGCAGTGGTTCTTCGCCATCGTGCAGATCGTGCTCTCGATCGTGCCCGCCGTGGTCTACCTCGCGGCCGGCTACCTCATCGCGGGCGGCGTCGACGTGACGGCGGGCACCATCGTGGCGTTCACGACCGTGCAGGCGCGGCTCATGTGGCCGCTGCTCGGCCTCATGCGCGTGGGGCTCGACCTGCAGACCTCGGGGGCGCTCTTCGCTCGCATCTTCGAGTACCTCGACCTCAAGCCCGCCATCACCGACCGGGCGGATGCGGTGGCGCTGCCGGCATCCGCGGCGGCCGGCCGGGTGTCGTTCGACGACGTGGGGTTCGTGTATCCGGACGGCGAGGCATCCAACCCCACGCTCGACGGTGTCTCGTTCACGATCGAGCCCGGGCAGTTCGCGGCGTTCGTGGGGCCCTCGGGTGCCGGCAAGACCACGGTGTCGTACCTCGTGCCGCGGCTCTACGAGGCCACCTCGGGGCGTGTGCTCGTGGACGGGCGCGACGTGCGCTCGGTCACGCAGGAGTCGCTCATCGCACGCCTCGGCATCGTGAGCCAGGAGACCTACCTCTTCCACGCCACGATCGAGGAGAACCTGCGCTACGCCAAGCCCGACGCCACCGGGGCGGAGCTGGCCGACGCGGCTCGGCGGGCCAACATCCACGAGCGCATCATGAGCTTTCCCGACGGCTACCGCACGGTGGTGGGGGAGCGCGGCTACCGGCTCTCGGGCGGCGAGAAGCAGCGCATCGCGATCGCGCGCGTGCTGCTCAAGGATCCGGCCGTGCTCATACTCGACGAGGCCACGAGCGCCCTCGACTCCATCTCGGAGCGCGTGGTGCAGGATGCTCTCGACGAAGCGGCGTCGGGTCGCACCACGATCGCGATCGCGCACCGGCTCTCCACGGTGGTGGATGCCGACGTGATCTTCGTGGTCGATCAGGGGCGCATCGTGGAGTCGGGCACGCATCCCGAACTGCTCGCGCTCGGGGGCGCCTACTCGCGCCTCTACGCTCAGCAGCTCAGCCCGGCGTGAAGCGGTTTCGGCGTATCTCCCTAGACTGAGGGGGATGCCGAACGTTGGGGGAACCGTGGGCCGTCGTCGTCTTTCCGTGCTCGTACCTGTGCTCGCCGGGGCGCTGCTCCTCGGCGGGTGCACCGCAAGCGGGCCCTCCGCCGAGGAGCAGGCCGGCGCCGCGCTCGAGGGGTTCTTCGAGGCGGTGGAGGGTGGCGACTTCGCCACGGCTCTCGCGGCCTCCACGGATCCGGACGCCGAGTTCGCGTGCGCGGCGTTCATGGAGGACGGCCAGCCGAGCCCGCGCATCAGCCCGATCGAGGTGGGCTCGGTGCAGGTCGCGGACGACGGCGCCACCGCCTCGGCCGAGGTCACGTACACCCACGATGCCGAGGTGACCGAGACGGTCGAGCTCGAGCGCTCCGGCGAGGAGTGGAAGGTCGTGCTGCCCGACTCCTACCGCGTAGCCGTCGAGTTCGCCGAGCCGGTCGTCGCCGAGGTCGAGATCGAGGAGTGCGCGTTCCCGATGGAGGGCACGAGCACCGAGGTGCGGGTGTGGCCGGGGATGCTCCAGGTGGCCTGGACCGACCCGACGGGCGTGGTGCAGGGCGCCGACCAGGTGAGGGTGCTCGTGCCCTCCGTCGACGCGGCGATCGTGCCCACGGCGGAGTTCGCGGGGATCGACGACTCCGTCGTGGAGCGGCTCGGGCTCGAGGCGTCGGCTGATCTGGCGCAGGTGGTGAGCGACTGCGTGGGCGCCGGATTCCAGGGTGTTGCCTGCCCGGTGAGCCTGCGGCAGGATGCTGCGGCGTCGCCGTTCGCGTTCGAGGACTTCAGCCCCGACTACCGCGACTTCGCGCGGGTGTGGACCGACGACGGCAGCGTCTGGAACTTCGAGACGGTGCCCGGCGAGCTCTACGGTGTACGCGACGGTGCGCCGGCGACGCTGCCGTTCACCCTCACCGGCACCCTCGACCGCGCAGACGACGGCACGCTCGAGGTGAACGTCAACCCCTGAGCGTGCCGCCGGGTGCGGGTGCCCCTGCTGCGGTCCCGAGCGGCTAGAGGCCCTGGGCCAGTCGGTAGTACGCCTGGTTCCAGCGCACCTCGTTGGCGAAGCCCTTGAGGGTCGTGCTCTCGTCGATGGTGAGGAGCTCGGTCTTGGCGATCGCCGCGAAGTCCACGAAGACCTCCACGCCCACCGCGGTCGACATGACCGTGTGGTGCGCGGCGCCGGCGGTGAGCCAGGCAGCGGCGGAGGTGGCGAAGTCGGGAGCGGGGCGCCACACGGCACGGCCCACGGGCAGGTTCGGCAGCGGGGCTCGCGGCTCGACGACCTCGACCACGTTGGCGACGAGACGGAAGCGGTCGCGCATGTCGCTGAGGGCCACCACGACGGCGGGGCCGGGGTCGGCGGTGAAGACCAGGCGCACCGGGTCGTCCTTGCCGCCGATGCCGAGCGGGTGGATCTCGAGCGTGGGCTTCGCGCTCGTGAGCGACGGGCTCACTTCGAGCATGTGCGCGCCGAGGATGGTCTCGGCCCCCTCGACGAGGTCGTAGGTGTAGTCCTCCATGAGGCTCGCACCACCGGGGAGGCCCGCGCCCATGACGTTGGCGGCGCGCACGAGGATGGCGGTCTTCCAGTCGCCCTCCGCGCCGAAGCCGTAGCCCTCGGCCATGAGGCGCTGCACGGCGAGACCGGGGAGCTGCTTGAGCGCGCCGAGGTCTTCGAAGCTCGTGGTGAACGCGCCGAAGCCGCCCTCCTCGAGGAAGGAACGAAGGCCGAGCTCGATGGCGGCGCCGTCGCGCAGGGACTGGTGGCGCTCGGCTCCCTTGCGCAGCTCGGGGGCCACGTCGTAGAGCTCCTCGTACTCGGCCACGAGGGCGTCGACGGCCGCGGTGTCCGCCTCGGCGACCGCCACGGCATCCGCCAGCTCGTTGACACCCCAGGTGTTGACCTGCACACCGAAGCGGATCTCGGCCTCGGTCTTGTCGCCCTCGGTCACCGCCACGTAGCGCATGTTGTCGCCGAAGCGGGCGAGCTTGAGGGTCTTGACGGCCTGCCAGCCGGCGGCCGCACGCGACCAGTCGGCGATCTTCTTCTGCACGAGCGGGTTGGTGGCGTGACCGACCACGGTCTTGCGGGCCACCCCGAGGCGGGTCTGGATGTAGCCGAACTCGCGGTCGCCGTGGGCGGCCTGGTTGAGGTTCATGAAGTCGAAGTCGATGTCGGCGTAGGGCAGCTCGACGTTGGCCTGCGTGTGCAGGTGCAGCAACGGCTTGGCGAGCGCCTCGAGACCGGCGATCCACATCTTGGCGGGGCTGAAGGTGTGCATCCAGGCGATGACGCCGATGACCCTGTCGTCGGCGTTGACGTCGAGGGCGGCGCGGCGGATGGACTCGCTGTCCTTGAGGACGGGCTTCCAGACGATCTTCACGGGGATGGCCTCGGCACCGTCGAGGCTCGCGACGATCTGCTGCGACTGCTCGGCCACTTGGCGGAGCGTCTCCTCGCCGTAGAGGTTCTGGCTGCCGGTGAAGAACCAGATCTCGTAGGGGGACAGGTCGGTGGTGAGCTTGGTCAATTCAGGGATCCTGTCGGGTCTTGTCCGTAGACGTTCTGGTATCGGTTGAAGAGGGAGTCGATGGCGCTCTGCTCGATCGGCTGGGGCTCGCCGAGCTGGCGGGTGAAGAAGACCGTGCGGGCCACATCCTCCACCATGACGGCGGCCTTGACGGCGTCGCGCGCATCCTTGCCGATGGTGAAGGGGCCGTGGTTCTTCATGAGCACGGCGCGCGAGCGGTGGCCCGAGAGCGTGTCGACGATGCCGCGGCCGATGGAGTCGTCGCCGATGATGGCGAAGGGGCCGAGGGGCACCTCGCCGCCGAACTCGTCGGCCATGGCGGTGGTGACGCAGGGGATGGCCTCGCCGCGGGCGGCCCAGGCGACGGCGTAGGGGGAGTGCGTGTGCACGACCCCACCGACCTCGGGCATGTTGCGGTAGACGTAGGCGTGGGCGGCGGTGTCGCTCGACGGCGAGCGGTCGGAGCCCTCGGTGCCCGGGACGACGGTGCCGTCGAGGTCGCAGAGGATCATGTTCTCGGGGGCGAGGTCGTCGTAGTCGACGCCCGAGGGCTTGATGACGAAGAGGTCGGCGCCTGGCACGCGGCCGGAGATGTTGCCGCCCGTCCAGACGACGAGGCCGTAGCGCACGAGCTGGGCGTGGAGGTCGCTCACCTGCTGGCGCACGCGGGCGATCTCGGCCGTGAGTGCGGCGGTGGGGGCGAAGGGGGCGGTGGTGTCGCCCGTGGCAGGGAGGGGGGCGGCCGGCGCGGCTGCGGTGGCCTGCTCGGGGCCTGGGGAGGTGGGATCAGTCATGGGGTTCCTTGTGGGGGGTCAGAGGTGCTGGGCGGCGGCGCGTTCGACGGCGAGGCCTGCGCGGTAGCGCTCGAGGTAGCTCGTGAAGCCGGCGACGTCGGCGGGGTCGGGATCGGAGGTCTCGAAGGGGGCGTCGGCGAAGACCCGGTCGCGCAGGTAGGCGTCGAGGGCGGGCGCGGTGGGGTGCGCGGAGGTGGGCGCCGCGGTGGATGTGCCGGCGAGGGTGGGCGCGGATGCTGCGGGCGACGACGGTGCGTTCGTGGCGGTGACGTAGGAGGCCAGGACCGCGATGCCCCAGGCGCCGCCCTCCGAGGCGGTGGCGGCGACCGAGACGGGGGCGTCGAGGGCTCCGGCGAGGAAGCGCTGGGCGACTCCGGCGGTGCGGAAGAGGCCTCCGTGGGCGAACATGCGGTCGATCGCCACTCCCTCGTCGTGCAGCACGCGCATGCCGAGGGCGAGGGTGCCGAAGACGCCGTAGAGCTGGGCGCGCATGAAGTTGGCGAGGGTGAGACGGCTGTCCGGGGTGCGGACCACGAGCGGGCGGCCCTCGTCGAGGCCCGCGATGGGCTCGCCGGCGAGGTGGTTGTAGGCGAGGAGGCCACCCGCATCCGGTTCGCCGAGGAGCGCCTCGCGGAAGAGGGTGTCGAAGACGGCGTCGCTGTCGACAGCCGATCCGCTGCCCGAGATGGCGCTGGCCTGCGCGAAGCGGGTGAAGAGGCCCGCCCAGGCGGCGAGCTCGCTCGCGCCGTTGTTGCAGTGCACCATGGCCACGGCGTCGCCGGCGGGGGTGGTGACGAGGTCGAGTTCGTGGTGCACGCTGCCGAGCGGGCGCTCGAGCACGATCATGGCGAAGATGCTCGTGCCGGCGCTGACGTTGCCGGTGCGGGGTGCGACCGAGGCGGTGGCGACCATGCCGGTGCCCGCGTCGCCCTCGGGCGGGCAGAGCACGATGCCGGGCTGGAGGGTTCCGGTGGGGTCGAGCAGGGCGGCGCCCTCGGCCGTGAGCTCGCCGGCGGGCTGACCCGCCACGAGCACCTCGGGGAGAAGGGCCGCGAGCGAGCTGCCCTCGCCGAGCGCGATGCCGCGTTCGGCGAGGAGGGCGTCGTAGCGGGAGAGGAGCTCGGCGTCGTAGTCGCGGGTGGCGGAGTCGATGGGGAACATGCCCGAGGCGTCGCCGATGCCGATGACGTGGCGGCCGGTGAGGCGCTCGTGCACGTAGCCGGCGAGGGTGGTGATGGAGTGCACCCGATCGATGTGCGGCTCGGCGTCGAGCACGGCCTGGTGCAGGTGGGCGATGGACCAGCGCAGGGGGATGTTGAGCCCGAACAGCTCGGTGAGTTCGGCCGAGGCCGGGCCCGTGGAGGTGTTGCGCCAGGTGCGGAAGGGCACGAGCAGCTCGCCGGCCGCATCGAAGGCGAGGTAGCCGTGCATCATCGCCGAGACGCCGAGGGCCCCGAACGTGGTGGGGCGCACGCCGTGGCGTCGCTCGGCATCGGCGAGGAGCTCGGCGTAGGCGGACTGCAGGCCGGACCAGACATCGGCGAGGGAGTAGGTCCAGACGCGGTCGACGAACTGGTTCTCCCAGTCGTGGGCGCCGACGGCCAGCACCGCGGAGGGGTCGTCGTCGCTGATGAGGCAGGCCTTGATGCGGGTCGAGCCGAACTCGATGCCGAGGGAGGTGCGGCCGGAGAGGATGGCCTGCCGCGCTGCGTCGGCTGCCCGCTGCGTGTCGGCTGCCCGCTCGGTGCTGGCCTCCCGCCCCGGGTTGGCCTCCTGCTCGGGGGTTGTGGCGGGCTCGCTCATGATGCTCGGACTCCTTCGGCTGCCTGCGATCTTGATGTGATCGATCACATTAAGGATGAGTGTAGACGAATCGTCTGTGCTCCGGAAGAGCGCCCGATCTCACCCGCGACGAGACGGGGCGGAGCGCGGGGGAGCGGTCGATTCGCGCAGCACGAGCAGCGGATCGACCGACGGCACCGCCTCCCGCGCTTCCGGTGCATCGAGCAGCAGTCCGATGGCTCGGCGACCGGATTCCGTGAACTCCTGACGCACGGTGGTGAGCGCCGGCAGGTAGTGCCTGGCCTCGGGGGTGTCGTCGAAGCCCACCACACTCAGGTCGCCCGGCACGGCGAGACCGGCGTCGTGGGCGGCGTGCAGCAGCCCGAGCGCCATCTGGTCGTTGGCGGCGAACACCGCCGTGGCGCCGGCGGCGAGGAGGGCGGTCCCGGCGCGGTAGCCGGACTCCGCGCTCCAGTCGCCCAGCTCGAGCAGATCGGAGTCGAGACCGCGGGCGGCGAGCTCCTGCCGGAATCCCGCCAGTCGCGACGACGCGTCGATCCAGTCCTGAGGGCCCGCGAGGTGCCCGATGCGCGTGTGCCCGAGGTCGGCGAGGTGCGCGGTCGCCTGGCGGGCGGCCTGCAGCTGATCGATCGCGATCTCGGACTCGTCGGTGGTGCCGAGCGTCTGCACGGTCACGTAAGGGACTCCGAACGTGAGCTTGGCGAGGGTCGCGAGCACCTTGGGCTGCGGGGCGATGACCACGATGCCCTCGGCGGCGAGGGCCACGAGGTGGTTGAGAGCCTCGTCGATGGAGGACTGGTCGAGGCCGTCGGCGTTGGCGATGCTCACGCTGTAGCCGCGGCTGCGGGCGGCGGTCTCGACCGCGGCGATGCTCGAGGAGGGGCCGTACTCGCCGCCGGCGGTGGAGAGGATGCCGATGATGCGCGAGCGGCTCGTCACGAGCGCCCTGGCCGCCAGGTTGGGCCGGTAGTCGAGCTCGCGCATGGCATCGAGCACCCGCTGCCGCGTGGTGGGGCGCAGGCTCGGGTGGTCGTTGAGCACACGCGAGACCGTCTGATGCGAGACGCCGGCGGCCTTCGCCACGTCGAACACGCTCGCGGCGCGGGGCGGGCGGCGAGAGGCGGGAGGGGTCGCCGCGGCGGATTCGGAGCTCATGATCCTCTGATTATGGCCCCCCTCCCTGGCCCGGCCGATCACCCCTGGCGGGCTTTGAAGCGCGGGTTGAGCTTGTTGATCACGAACACGCGCCCGCGACGGCGCACGACCTGGGAGCCCGGCATCGCCTTCATGGACTTGAGAGAGTTGCGGACCTTCACGGAGACCTCCGATTGTTGTTGAGAACGGTTCTCAATTAGCATAGGTCACCATGACCAGTCCTCTCGGCCACCGATCCCCCGCCGCGCTCGCCGTCACTCTCCTCAGCGGGAGCGACCCGTCGGCCGTCCGCCGTGTCGCGGGAATCCTCACGGGGCTGCCCGACACCGCTCTGCCCGCCGAGCTCGACCTACCGGGTGCGGGGAACGCGGAGTTCGCGGCTGCTCTCGCGGAGAGCCTCTCCTCGGAGGCGCGGCACGGGATGGTGGGGGAGTCCACGGTGGTGCTCGATCCTGACGCCGATGTCATGGAGGTGGCCTTGGTGCTCGAGCACGTGCTCGAATCCCGGCAGCAGAAGATCCCCGTGAGGATCAGGGAGGTCGTCGCCGTCACGTCGATCGACGAGATCCTCCGGGAGCTGTGCGTGATCGGAGGGTCGACCCTGCACGAGTCGGATCTCGGATCACCGGGGCGCCTCGCGCGTCGGCTCGAGTTCGCGGGCCTCATCGTGCTGACGGACATCAGGGCCGACTCGGCCCCCGCCGAGACCGCTCTGGTCGTGTCGCTGCTTGCGCTCCTCTCGCCGGCGGCCCGGATCGTCTCCGTGCCGGAGCTCGAGGTGGTCCGGCCGTCGGCGTGCCCACTCGTGCGGGGTCGAGCGCATCGGCTCGGCGCATCGATGGGGTGGCAGCGCCAGCTCGGTGACCGGGTCGCCGCCGCGAGCGCGCTCGAGCCCGTGGGCGCCTACGTCTTTCGCGACCCCCGCCCGTTCCACCCCGGTCGCCTGCAGCAGATGGTCTCGGATCGCCTCGCGCCCGATCGGGTCGGCCGGATCGTGCGATCGCGCGGCTTCGTGCGGTTGGCGTCGAGACCGGATCGGATAGGCGAGTGGTCGTCGGCCGGGGATGTGCTCGACCTGGATCCGACGGGCATGCGCAGTTGGGATCCGGAATCCCCGATCGGTCAGGAGATCGCCTTCTTCGGCCTCGACCTCGACAGGCGTGCCCTCGAGGCCGAGCTCAGCGGCTGCCTGCTCGAGGGCGACGAGCTCGCGGCCGGACCGACTCTGTGGGAGCGCTACGTGGATCCGTTCCCGGGGTGGGCGACCCACCACCACTGACGGTCGTGCGGTTCGTCTTCGAGGTGGGCGATCGCGAGGAGGGTTCAGCGGGCCCAGCTGCCGCCCGCCCCCTCGATCTCGGCGGTCTGACGAGGTCCGCCCGCCGCCCTGAGGTCGAAGAGAAGGGTGCGGGAGTCGCCGGTGGAGGGCTCCGACACCTCGACCGCGGCGAAGCGGCCATTCGGGGTGAGCGCCACATCGGCCACCGTGGCCCCGGAGGTTCCCGAGTCGAACAGGATTGCGTCGGCGGGGGTCGCTCCGCCTGGGTCGGCGGCAGGAGCGTCGTCGTCGCTGCGGCGGACGGACACCAGCTGCACGAATTGATGCGTCGCGGGGTCGACGACCGAGTACGACAGCAGCAGGAACCCGTCGGCGACGACCGCATCGGAGGGATAGGCGAAGCGGTCGTCGCCGCGCAGGATGTCGATCGGCTCGACCGCGCCCGAGACGAGGTCGTGCCTCACCAGTCCGTCCTCCTCGCCGATCACCATCGACCTCCCGTCGAGCCCGGTCGTCACCAGCGATGGATGGCTGCCGAGAGGGACCGCGGGGCGGTCCGGCCTCAAGTCGATGAGCACGACGTTCTGATCGACCCCTTGCGCCACGAGCGCGGGACGCCCGGGCAGGAACGCCCAGTCGAGCACGCGCAACGGCTGGCCGTCGATGCCGAGCACGGGCTGGGGAGCCTCCGTGCCCCGCCCGACGAGCAGGACCTTGTCGAGAGTGCGGTCGGCGGATTCCTCCGACGCCTCGAAGCGGAAACCCCAGAGCTGCTCGGTGGCTTCGATGCCGAGCTGCGACGCGAAACCGGGCTCGGGCATCGCGAGCTCGGTGACGGGGTCACCACTCATCTGGCCATCGGGATCGGATTGAAGCAGAAGGAGGTCGTCGTGGCCGTCGGATTCACCCGCGACGGCCACGAGCACCCGCTCGCCACCGGCTGTGAAGTCGGAGATCGTGCGCCCGGTGAGGAGCGTCGTCTCCGCCGGCTGCCCGGTGGGATCACCGATCGACCCCGCCTCGGCGGGCTCGACGAGCACGAGTTCGTCGCCGGCTGGCCCCTCCCGCTCGATTACGAGACCGGCCGCGGGGGTCGTGAAGGTGCGCGCTATCGTCGCGGGCTCGTCACCGAACGATCCCGAGACGCCGTCGACCTCGATGCGGTAGTCGGTGGCGTGATCGAGCACCTCGTCGAGCACGATCGTGATGCGATTCGCCGACGCGGTCAGGGAGAAGGGCACGGCCGGTGTGATGTCGACGTCGTCGGCGTCGATGGGCTGGAGCTGCTGGTTGGCCGTGAGCACCACGGCTTGGTGCGCCGCGTTGACCGAGCGCTCCGGATCGGGAAGCGACACCTCGACCCGCAGACCGATGAGGGCGCTCGCCCCCACGAGCGCCCCTGAGACGAGGGCGAGGACGACGCACGTGGCCGCCACGGTCCACCCGAAGGAGCGGGACGGCGTGGTGGAGCCGGGCTCGGGGGACATAGGCACCGTAGACACCGGCTCAGTGGACATCGGCACAGTGGACTTCGGCTCAATGGACATAGGGATCCGAGGGCTCGTCGACCAGCTCGACCGACTCGGGATCGACCACGACCGCCGGTCCTCCTCCGGTCGAGGGGTTGGCCACGAGCGGGCCCGACACGTGCACCCACTGGTTCTCGTCGAGCGTCGACCGCCAGGACGGCTCGAAGACGGGAACCCCCACGGGCTGAGCATCGACGGCGCAGCACGTCACGATGAACCGGGAGACGTAGTACACGTTCTCCGGGTCCTCGGAGTCCGGGGTCACGAATCCCACGACGTCGGCGCTCGCCCCCTCGAAGTAGTCGGCGGAGGAGATCTGGCCGAGCAGCGACGCCCAGTCCTTCACGGTGAACGACGTGTAGTCGCCTCCGATCGAGATGAGCTCGTCGTCGTCGAGCACCGGTGCGCCCGCGTTCATCTCGCGGTCGGCCGCGGTGGCGCTGCTGAGGGTGGCCGGCGGCACGATGACGAGGCACAGCACGGTCGCGGCCGCGAGTGCGAACGCTCCCGTCACCGCGAAGGCGCCTCTGCCTCGCTCGTGATCGTGGTGCTCTTGATCGTCGTGCTCGTGGTCGCCGTGCGAGTGCGAGTGCTCCGATCCGCTGCGCCCACGCACCCAGGCGAACGCCACCCCCGCCACGATGAACACGGCCGCGATGAGCGCCATCGCGAGCGTGAACTCCACGTAGCGCGGGTGGATGTAGAGCGGCAGCCGGCCGGAGGCGGCCAACCAGAGAGTGGCCCCCACGAGCACGGCGCACAGCACGATGCCCTGCCAGACCGAGACGCGCTCACGCAAGCTGGTTCACCACCAGTCCGATGACCACGGTGGCGAGCCCCACGACGATCGCGATCTGGAGTATCGCCGTGCGTCGATAGGTCGTGCGCATGAGCGCGATCATCTTGAGGTCGATCATGGGCCCGAATACGAGGAAGGCGACGATCGCTCCCGGCATGAAGGTCGACCCCAGTGAGAGCGCGAAGAACGCGTCGACGTTGGAGCAGATCGAGATCACGAACGCGAGAGCCATCATCACGAGGATCGACAGCAGCGGGTTCTGCCCGAGCTGCACGAGCACCTCCCGCGGCACGGCGACCTGCACGAGCCCGGCGACGGCGGCGCCCAGCACCAGAGCGGGCAGCATCGTGGAGGTCTCGCGCACGAACATGTCGACGCTGCCGCCGGCACGTGCCCGACCTCCGGTGACCGTGGGCTCGGGCACACGGCAGGCCGCGGCGAAGCGCCCGGTGAGGATGCTCTCGGGAGCCGGGTGCCGGCTGAACAGCCAGCCCATGAAGTTGGCAATGAGGAACCCGCCGACGATCCGTCCCACGAGGATGCCGCCCTCCCATCCGAAGGCCTGGTAGGTCGTGACGATCGTGATGGGGTTCAGGATGGGGGCGGCGAGGAGGAACACGATCGACTCGGCCGGCGTGAAACCACGCAGAACCAGTCCCCGAGCGAGCGGCACGTTGCCGCATTCGCAGACGGGGAGCAGCATGCCGATGAACGAGATGCACACGCGCCTGAGCACGCCGTTCCTGGGCAGCACGCGCACGATCAGGGTGGGCGGCAGCCAGTGCTGGACCACGATCGAGAGCACGATGCCGAGCACCACGAAGGGGAGCGACTCCACGATCACGCTGATCGAGAGGGTGAGGAAATCCTGAAGCCGATCGGGCAGATCCCAGGCGCCCGCCTCCCCGGTCGCGGCACGCACGGCCACCACGGCGGCGAGCAGCGCGACGCCGATCAGGGCACCTCGCCAGAACCGCGACCTCGGTCGGAGAGCGCCGAACGGGCCGTCGGGAACGAGTGGAGCGCGGCGGTCTGGCTGGGTGGCGGGCGCGCGGGTGGGCGCGGTGGCGGGCGACTTCAAGGGCGGAGCGGCTTCCGGATCTGCGGGCGGACTCCGCGAGGCTATCCGAGCGGAATCGCTCATCCGGGGGACTTCACCGTCGATTCGCGCGGAGTTCGCGCGGAGTTCTCGCAGTGGGCCGGAGGGCAGCGCGGAGTCGTCCCCCGACGGAGAACGGCACCGCCCTTCGCGAGGGGCGGTGCCGTTCTTGGTGCGGTGCGGAGCGGACTAGCGGCAGGCCACCAGGTTCTCCACGGCTTCGGTGAGGGTTGCGGTGCCGCCCAGGAGGGTGACCTTGGTGGCGCCGAGTTCCTCGATCTGGGCGAGGGTCTCGGCCGGGATGCAGTCGCTCAGCACGGTGAACAGCGGCGCGTCGATGCGGGGTGCGTAGGCCGAGCCTGCGAGGGCGTCGGGGAACGTCAGCCCCGTCGCCAGCAGCACGTGATCGGCTTCGGTGAAGAAGTGGTCGTTGATCGACCTGGCCGCCGCGAACCTGTCCGCACCGCCCAGACGCACGACACTCGTGAATCGAGCCGCATCCGCCTGGATGCCCGCGCTGACGGATGCTTCGCCGCCGGCGATCACGACGTCTGAGACACCGAGATCCTGGAGGAGGGTCCTGGTGGCTGCATCGAGCCTGGACGCCGATCCGTTGACGAGGATCACCGGACCGTCGCCGTCGATCGCCGCACCGGCAGCCAGAGCATCCGAGAACGTCGTTCCCGTGGCGAGCACTGCGGTCTCGGTGCCTCGCGGGAACGCCGCCTTCGCGATGTTCCGCGAGGCCTCGAACCTGTCAGCGCCACCGATCCGGGAGACCGTGCCGAGAGTCGCGAGCGACGCCTCGACCATCGTCGACACCGTCGAGGTGCCACCGACGATCACGATGTCCGTCGCACCCAGCCGCTCGATCTCGGCCGAGACCGAGGTCGGCAGGTTCGCCGCCGTGGTCAGCAGGATCGGGGCACCGGCGACCGTGGCCGCGGGAGCAGCCGACAGCGCATCCGGGAACACCTCACCCGACGCGACGTACACGGTGTCGGACCCTTCGGGGAACCCGGCCTTCGACGTGTTGACAGCGACCTCGTACCGGTCAGCGCCCGCGATCCGATCGACCTCGATGCCCTCCGGCGCGCCCTCGAACTCGGCGCTCGCGGTGGAGGCATCCAGGGTGTCGTAGCCCAGGTAGTCGGCCTTCACCGTCTGGGTGCCGGTGAGACCGGCGGGCAGGGCAGCGGTCGCCACGAAGGTGTCGCCCTCGGCGGTCACCGCGGCCGTGGTCGACCAGTCGCCGACCGTGAAGCGCACCTCGCCGGCCACCTCGTGCCCGTCGGCGGCGGTGACCGTGGCGGTCACCTGGCCATCGGCCGAGGTGGAGACCGCCACGGAGGTGGCGATCCGCTCCGGTGCCGAGCCCTGCAGCGAGAGCCACTGAGCGCGGGTGAGGTTGAGCACGGTTCCGTGACGGGGCACGGCGTTGGGGTTGGCGTCGGGCGGAAGATCCGCTCCCTCGGCCTGCGTCCACTCACCCGAGTCGAGGTCGTCGCTGTACAGCGGGATGTAGCCGCCGCCGTTGAAGTCGTCCACGAACAGGTAGTGGCCGTTCGTCGACCCCTCGGGCACCGAGGTGTCGCCCGGGTTGGCCTTGAAGACGGTCGGGCCCTCCACGAGGTTGGTGATGGCCGGAGTGGTGTTCTCCTTGGTGACGCAGTCGGCCACCGTGGTCCAGGCGCCCTCCTCACCGCGCACGGTCGGCGCCCGCAGGTCGGTCGACTTCTCGGCGATGATGTCGGTGCAGGTGCCCTCGCCGATCTCCTTCGTGTAGCGGTAGTAGGTGTCGCCCTCCTTGATCACGGTGGAGTCGATGCGGTCCCAGCCCTCCTGCCAGACCTGCGGCTCCGAGAACGTCTCGAAGTCACGGGTGGTGGAGTAGAGGATCTGCGCGAGCTCGGCACCGGGCGAGGTCTCGTAGTTGTGCGTGGCGTCGGAGAACATGCGCGAGGCCCAGTAGACGACGTACTCGCCGATGGTCTCGTCCCAGTACGCCTCGGGCGCCCAGGCCATGCCCGCGTTCTCCGGGGCGACCTCGACGTGGCGCTGCTCCGACCAGTTCTGGAGGTCGGTCGACTCCCAGATCTCGAGCGAACGGCTGCCGTTGGTGAACGAGTCGTACCAGGAGGTGCCGCTGCCGATGGAGAGGTCGGTGGCGAGCATGTAGAACTTGTCGCCCTCGACCGAGCGGATGATGAACGGGTCGCGGAGGCCTGTCGTGCCCTCGGTGGAGGTCAGCACGGGCTGGCCCTCGTTGACGTCGTTCCAGTTGAGCGCGTCGTTGCCGTCACTCGCGGCGAGGTAGATCTTCTCTCCCTCGACCGTGTTCTGGCCTCCCGGCTCCCCGGCGAAGTAGGCGAAGCCGTAGCCCTCGTCGGGAGTGGCACGCGGCGACTCCTTCACGGTGAGCGTGAACGACCGCGTCGCGGACTCCTCACCGGCTCGCACCGTGGCGGTCACGGTGACCGTGGTGTCGCCCTCGCCCCAGGCGGGGCGGGTCACGGCGCCCGCGGCGATCGTGCCGTCGGCGGCGGCCGCGGTGTCGGTGACCACGGCGGGGTCGGAGGAGACCCAGGTGATCTCCGAGCCGTGGGTCTCGCCTGTGGCCGGGAGCGTCACGCTGCCCACGACGGACTCGGAGCCCGAGATGGAGAGCGCCTCGGCGTCGTCCGCCACGCGCTGCGCGTCGGTGACCTCCTCCACGCCGGCGAGCTCGCGCACCGAGGCGGTGTCGAGTGCTCGGTCGTAGAGGCGGAAGTCGCGCATCTGACCCTTGAAGAGCGGATCGGCTGCCCACGACGAACGGCCGAGGTAGTTGAACGTGGTCGTCCCTCCACCGATCGCGCCAGGCGTGGTGGTGATGTTCGCGTTCGTGGCCACGAGGTTCTCGTTCTGGTACAGACGAGCGACTCCGGGGCTGCCCGCTTCGCCGCCCGAGACCGTGTAGGTGACCCGCACCCACTCGCCCTCCGGCAGTCGCTGCGGACCGGCGGCGCTCAGCTCGGCGCCACCGCTCGTGGGGGTGATGGCGGCACGGAAGGTGTTGTTGTAGTCGCGAGCGGTGGCGAACATGTACCCGCTGTTGGCGGTCGAGGCGTTGCCGAGCACGAACGACATGGTGTTCTGCGGGAGTCCGGCATCCACCCAGAGGTCGAAGCTCGCCGAGACGTCGTCGAGCCCCGTGAGCAGGTTGTTCGGCATCTTTATGCGGTTGCCCGTGGCCGTGGTGCCGCCCGTGAAGCGGAAGCCCTCGGCGCCCGCCCACTGCGGCGTGCCCTCGACGGTGGCGTCGCGGTCGTTGCCCGAGGTGTCCTCGGCCACGGTGCCCGTGGTCTCGTCGAGCTCGTAGTGCACCACGAGCCCCTCTTCGAGGCCGGGCGCCTCGGCGACCGTCACACGAGCGGTGAGAGTGGCCTCGAGGCCCTCCACCCGGCCCGTGACCTCGAACGATCCGACCGCGGAGTAGGCGGCGGGGTCGATCGCGTCCCAGGTGATCTCGGCCTGGCCGGTGGCACCGGAGGTGTAGGTCGCGGCGACCGTGGAGGGCAGCAGCGGAGCCTCTCCCGGGGTCGTCTCCACGTCGAACTCGGTCTGCGCCACGCCCTCGAGCGTGTTGTAGGCCTCCTGCAGGCGCTCCTGCTCGGCGGCCGTGATGGGCAGCACCGTGCCGTGGCGCGGCACGCCGGGGAGGCCGGAGGAGTCCTGCGCCTGCCAGGTGAGGCCCTTGTCGGTGGAGCGGAAGGCGACGTAGCCGACTCCGCCGTGGTAGCCGGGCTGGTCGATGAAGAGCCACCAGGTGCCGTCGTCCTGCACGTCCTTGAAGACCGTGGGGCCCTCGCCGCCCGTGTAGGTGCGGGTGGAGCCGTCGATGGCGGTGTACGTCTGGTTGCGGCCGATCTCGCGGGTCACGAGCGACCACGCGTTCGGATCCTCGGTCACCACCATGGGGTCGCCGCTCGTGGCCCGCAGGGAGTCGGACTTCTGCAGGAGCACGTTCATGGTGCCCTCGTCCTTGGTGAAGCGGTAGTACGTGTCGCCGTCCTGGATGACGGTCGAGTCGATGAGGCCGAGGCCACGACCGCGGTTGGAGTCGCTCCAGATCTGCGGCTCGGAGAAGGTCACGAAGTCGCGCGTGGTGGCGTACATCATGCGGTTGTAGGTGGCGAAGTTGTCGCGCGCCTCAGGAGCGATCGAGGCGTCGTAGATGTTCGAGGCCCAGAACACGACGTACTCGCCGATGGTCTCGTCGTAGTAGGCCTCGGGGGCCCAGGTGTTGCCGATGGTGGCCTCGTCCGACACCTGCACGTGACGCTGGGGCGACCAGTTCACGAGGTCGGTGGACTCCCAGATCTCGAGGTACAGGCTGCCGGTGCGCTGGGCGCGGCCGAAGTCGCCGTTGGGGTAGATCTTGAGGTCGGTGGCCACGATGAAGAACTTGTCGCCCTCGGGGGAGCGGATGATCATGGGGTCGCGGAGACCCTCCTCGCCGAACGAGGAGCTGAGCACGGGGTTGCCGCCGTTGAGCTCGTCCCACTCGAGCGGGCTCGAGCCCTCGCTCGCGCCGAAGTAGATCTCCTCGCCGGCGTCGGTGGACTCGCCCGCGAAGTAGGTGAACATGTAGCCCTCGGGATCCGCGGCGGGCACGGCGGCCTTGACGGTGACGTCGAAGACCCTCGACTCGCCCTCGGCGGTCGCGGTGAGCTGCACGGTCGTGTCCTCGGTGCCGCGGGTGACGGCACCGGGTGCGATCTCGCCGCCCTCGGTGGTGACCACGGCGTCGGAGACGACGGCGGGGTCGGAGGAGCTCCAGGTGATGGTGCTGCCGCTCGCCCCCGTGGTGGGCAGGTGGATGTTGCCGCGCACGTCGTCGGACGACGGGATGGCGATCGCCGCGAGATCCGCGGGGGCGTCGACGGCGGCCGGCGAGATCGATGCCGAGGCGGCGCCCGCAGAAGCGAACTGGACTCCACTGCCGATCAGCACTGTCGCCACCAGGGCGGCGCACCATCGGCGGGCGTGTGTGGACCTGGACATCGATCTCCTCCTCGAGAAACGGTGTGAGCGCTCACATTGCACTCCCGATGAACTTTAGGAGGTTCGGGTGACACCTGTCAACGAGAAATGTGAACCTTCACATTCGGGCCCTCCTGTGGCTAGAGTGATCGCTCACACGGCACCACGAATGGGTCGGGTGTGCGTACTCAACGATGAGCAGAGGGTGACCATGACGTCGAGGATCCTGACCAGAGCGATGGCCGCGGCGGTGTCGCTCGCCGTGATCGGCAGCGGGCTCGTCTCCGCCGGTGCGGCCTCCGCCGCCGAACGACCGGCCGACGGACTGATCGGCGAGTACGTGTTCTCGCAGGCCACAGGTGCCTCGGTGGCCAACTCCGCCACCGGCGCGGGAGCCGTGGGGGCCGCCACCGTGGTCAACGGATCCGACGCCAACTGGACGGGCGACTCCCTCGCCTTCGCCGGCGGCGGCAAGACGAGCGGCGCCAACTGGGTGCGCCTGCCGAACGACATCCTGGCCGGCGAGACCTCGGCCACGGTCACCACCGAGGTGAGCATCGACGCCTCGATGAAGTCGACCTTCAACTTCCTCTGGAACATCGGCAACGATGCGCCCACCTCGTACTTCTTCGCCTCGGTGCGGGATGCGGCGCGCACCGCCATCACCACCTCCTCGAACGCCGGCGAGATCAACGCTCGTGGCGGCAACCTCGAGGCCGGTCGCTGGTACAGCCTCACCTCGGTGATCGACGGCGCAGCCGGCACCATCTCGTTCTACGTCGACGGCGAGAAGGTGGGCGAAGCCGACACCACGCTCACGCCCGCCTCGATCGCCGACCAGTCGCTCAACGCGATCGGCCGCTCGCCCTGGCCCGACCCGTTCTTCAAGGGCGAGGTGTCGACCTTCCGCGTGTACGACCGGGCGCTCTCGGCCGACGAGGTCGCCGATGTCTCCGAGACGGATGCCGCCATCCACGCCGACGAGATGTCAGCGGCCGCCCAGGCCCTGCTCGACGGGCTCGAGCTCGCCGACCAGACCGTCGACGGCAACTACGTGGCCCTGCCCACCGCGGGCGGACGGGTGAGCTGGACGACCTCCGACCCCTCGATCGTCTCGGCCGACGGCCGCGTCACCCAGCCCAGCGAGGCCGACGGCCCCGCCACGGTCACCGCCACCGCCACGAGCTCCGTGCGCGGCGTGACCGCCTCGACGAGCATCACCATCACGGTCGTGCCCACGAGCGACCAGGAGCGGGTGGATGCGGCCGCGGCCGGCTACGCGCTGCCCCCGGTCGTGGCCTCCGGCACCGTGCTGCCCGCCCCTGCGGAGGGCACCGAGGTGACCCTGCAGAACGCGCAGGGCATCGCCGTGGCCGCCGACGGCACCGTGACCGCGGCGGGCGACGCGACCCCACCCGTCACCGGCACGGTCGACGCGATCGTCTCCGCCTCCGGCTTCCCCGGCACGACGGTGCAGAAGCGCTTCGCCCTCACCGTTCTGCCGGCCGCCGGCACGCAGCAGCTGCTGAGCTACCACCGCACCCCCACGACCGAGAACGAGGCCAACAACGCCGACGTGGCACTGAGCATGCACCTCGCCCTCAAGGATCCGGCGGCCACCGACTGGACTCCGCTCAACGAGAACTACGGCATCTTCTTCCCGAAGACCTCGGTGACCCCTCCCGCCGACGGCACCTCGGACGCCATCCTCCGCAGCCTCGTGAACCCCTCGGTGTTCATGCTCGCCGACGGCACCTACGGTGTGATCGCCACCCGCACCGCCCGCGGCGGCGCTTCCGACGGCACCCAGACTTCACGTGTGCTCATCGCCACCTCGGACGACCTGCTCGATTACGACGAGGTCGGCCTGCTCGACGTGGGCGAGACCAACGGCGTCAACGCACCGCACGTCGTCTGGGATTCGGCCGCCGAGCACTACCTGATCGCCTGGACCGACGATTCCGGCACCGCGAAGTACACCACGATGACCGACCTCACCGGAACCGGAACGCGCGGTGCCGTCGTGGCGGGCGACGTGGCCGAGTCCGGAGCGGTGGAGACCGCCGCCGGCATCCAGGACTACGTGGCCGGTCGCAGCGTGCCGGTCGACGCCGCCACCGTGACCGCCCTCGAGGAGCGCTTCGGCCGCATCGCCAACACGGGCTACCAGCCGTTCGACGACGTCACCCTCGACGAGGACGGCGATGTCGCCGCCCTCGAGCTCCCCACCTCGGTGGACCTCGACTACTCGGACGGCTCCACCGGATCCCTCCCCGTCGCGAGCTGGGACACGAGCGGCGTCGACGCCTCGACCCCCGGAACGTACACGGTGACGGGCACGGTCAAGCAGACCGACTACCCGATCCCGTTCGCCGACGAGCGTGCAGACCCCTCGGTCTACAAGTACGACTGGAACGGCACCATGAAGTACCTCATGATCGCCACGAACGACCTCTACGGCTCGAACATCGAGCAGCAGGGCGCCGCCAAGATGCCCATCCGCATCGCCGACTCCATCACGGGACTCTCCGACGCTGCGGGCGCGACCGAGATCGACCTCCTCAAGCGCGGCGACACGGATGCGCAGGGCAACGTGATGACCGGCTGCTTCTGGGCCCCCGAGTACCACGAGATCGACGGCAGGCTGTCGATCCTCTTCATGCCCTGCTACGGCAGCAACCCCGACATGTGGTCGGGTCGCGCGTCGATCATGCAGCTCAAGCAGGACGCATCCGGAGCCGACCTCGACCCGGCCGTCCCGGCCAACTGGACGAAGCCCGAGAAGGTGCTGCGCGCCGACGGCTCCGACCTCAACCAGATCGCCGGCATCTCGCTCGACATGACCTTCTTCCAGGACGAGAAGGGTCAGGCGTACTACATCTGGCAGCACCTCGGTGCGCTCTTCATCGCGAAGGTCGACCCCGCCGCCCCGACCCGTCTCACCTCGGAGCCCGTGCGCATCCTCGTTCCCGAGTTCGCCTGGGACAACACGATCGCCGAGGGCCCGAACGTGATCAACCACGACGGTGTGCTGCAGCTGCTGTACTCCGGCTCGACCGTGGGCAACACCTACACCACGGGGCTCGCCACGGCGGATGCCTCCGGTGACACCGACCTCACCTCGCCCGAGGCGTGGACGAAGCTCGACTACCCCATCCAGAAGTCCGGCATCTACGACGGCGCCTGGCAGCTCGGCACCGGCCACGGCATGTGGTCGGAGGACGAGGACGGCAACCTCATCTACGTGTTCCACGCCCGCACCGACAACAACGGCCTGAGCGGCCGCGACATGTTCGTGCGACGCGTGCACTGGTCGGCCGAGGGGCTGCCCGTGCTCGACATGGAGCGCGAGGAGGAGCTGGTCTCGCCGACCGTGACGCTCGACGTCGTGGTGTCGGGCGGGGAGCCGGAGCCGTCGGTGACGGTGGATCGTCTGGCCGGTGCGGATCGGTACGAGGTGGCGATCAACACGTCGAAGGCCGGGTTCCCGGAAGGGTCCGACACCGTCTACGTGGCGTCGGGTGCGGTATTCCCGGATGCTCTGTCGGCGGCTCCGGCTGCGACTGTTGCCGGTGCTCCGATCCTGTTGACCACGACGGCCGATCTGCCGTCGTCGGTGGCGGCGGAGATCGAGCGGTTGGGCGCCACGGACATCGTGATCGTGGGTGGCCCGTCGACGGTCTCGGCCAAGGTCGCTGACTCTCTGGCGAAGCTCGGGAGTGTGACTCGGATCGGTGGTGCTGACAGGTTCGAGGCGTCGCGGAACATCGCGAAGGCCGCGTTCCCCGACGGTGCCGACATCGCGGTGCTGGCCGACGGGAGCAAGTTCCCGGACGCGCTCTCCGCAGGTGCCGCGCTGGATGGTGCGGGCCCGGTGATCCTGGTGAACGGTGCGCTGTCCACCCTGGATGCGGCGACGAAGAAGCTGCTGACCGATCTGGGTGTGACCGAGATCGCGATCGCCGGTGGTGAGGCGTCGGTGACGGCGGGCATCCAGACGGATGCCGCAGCCATCGCCGACACCACCCGCCTGGGTGGTGCCGACAGGTACGAGGCGTCGCGGACGATCAACGCGGCGTTCTTCGACACCGCCGATCATGTGCTGCTCGCGACGGGGCTGAAGTTCTCCGACGCTCTCGCGGGTTCCGCATACGCACCGACGATCGACGCGCCGCTGTTCACGGTCAAGGGTGACTGCATCCCGGCCGAGACCCTCGCGCAGATCGAGGAGCTCGGGGCCACCAAGGTCACCCTCCTGGGCGGCACCGCCACCCTGAGCGAAGCCGTCCAGAACCTCACCGCCTGCGGACCGCAGTCGTGAGCGCCTCGAAAGGAACACAGAACGTGTCTGCACCCTCCCGCCTGCGCGTCACCGTGGCCTCGGCAGCAGCGCTGCTGATGGTCGCGGGGCTCGGCGCCGTCACCACCGGCGCCGCGAGCGCCGCCCCGGCGGCCCCGGCCGCCGCCCCCGTTCCCGCGCGGGCATCCGCCCCTGCCGACGGACTGATCGGCGAGTACCTCTTCTCGCAGACCTCCGGATCCACGGTCGCCAACACGGCCACGGGCGACGGCACCGTCGGTGACGCGACCGTGGTCAACGGATCCGATGGGCTGTGGACGGGCGACTCGCTCACCTTCACCGGTGGCGCGGCCTCGAGCAGCACCGCCAACTGGGTGGAGCTGCCGGACGACGTGCTCGCGGGCGCCACCTCGGCCACCATCACGACCGAGACCAAGCTCGACGCCTCCATGAAGTCGCAGTTCAACTTCCTCTGGAACATCGGCAATGCCTCCACGCAGCAGTACTACTTCGCCTCGGTGCGCGACACCCCGCGCACGGCGATCACCACCAACGGCGGCGGTGGCGAGGTCAACGCCCGATCGGGATCGGCCCTCGACGCCGAACGCTGGTACAACCTCACCTCGGTGATCGACGGGGAGGCGGACACCATCACGTTCTACGTGGACGGTGTGCTCGTGAGCCAGACCGCCACGACGCTGACCCCCGGATCCATCACCGACCAGTCGCTCAACACCATCGGCCGGTCTCCGTGGCCCGACCCGGTGTTCAAGGGCGAGGTGTCCGCCTTCCGCGTCTACGACCGCGCGCTGAGCGCCGAGGAGGTGGGTGCCGTGAGCGACACCGACGCCACGGCCCACGCCGAGAGCTTCGCCGCGGCGGCGCAGGGGATCGTGGACGGACTCTCCCCGGTCGTCATCGACGACTCGAGCCTCATCCTTCCCGACGCCGGTGGAGCCGTGCGCTGGGCGTCGAGCCTCCCCGGAGTGACCGTCGGCGACGACGGCAAGTCGGTCACGGCCGAGCTCCCCGCGGCCGGCGAACCCGCGCTCACGGGCACGCTCACCGCGACGGCCACCGTGCGGGGCGTCACCGCCTCTCGTGAGGTCGACGTCACGGTCGAGCCCGAGGCCGCCGCGACCGACGACTACGGCTACCTCATGGTGCACTTCATCGAGGACTCCGAGGGGTACGCCGAGAAGATCTACCTCGACGTCTCGCGGGGCGACAACCCCGAGCAGTGGGATCCGCTGAACGGCGGCGAGCCCATCCTCGCCTCCGACCTCGGCACCACGGGCGTGCGCGATCCGTATCTCACCTACAACCCCGAGACCGAGACGTACTACATCATCGCCACCGACCTGCGGGTCTTCGGCGGCGACCAGGGCTCAGGCACGTGCACCACGTGGTGCCACTGGACGCGCAACGCGAGCACGATGCTCAACATCTGGGAGTCGAAGGACCTCGTGACGTGGGGCGACCTGCGGCAGATCGATGTGGGGGCCGGGGCCGCCGGTGCGCTCGGCGCCGAGCTCGGCATGGCCTGGGCACCCGAGGCCACGTGGGTCGACGACTACTACGCCGACGGCAGCGGGGCGTTCGTCGTCTACTGGTCGTCGACGGAGTTCCCGGCATCCGACCCCGAGCAGCAGGGCGCGAGCTACAGCCGCGTGCTCTACGGAGCGACGCCCGACTTCACGCAAGAGACCTACGAGTTCGGTGGCGAGTTCGTGGACCTCGGCGGTGACGCCATCGACACCACGATGATCCAGGACGACGGCACCACGTACCGCATCACGAAGGACAACGCGTTCGGCGACGGCATCTACATGGAGGCCACGGAGGCGGAGCGCTGGTGGGAGTCGGGCACCACCTGGCGCACCCTGCAGACCGAGATCGGTGCGGTGTGGTCCGGGGGCAACCCGGGCGGCGTGGAAGGGCCGGCGGTGTTCAAGAGCCACAGCGAGGACCGCTGGTACCTGTACGTCGACGTCATCCCGAGCACCGGATACCGGCCCATGGAGACCACCGACCTCGAGGCGGGCTGGACCCAGCTGACGGGTGGCGACTTCTACATGGCCCCGAGCACCAAGCACGGCGGCATCGTGTCGCTCACGAAGGCGCAGTACGACACGGTGCGGGCTGCGGATGCGGTGTCGGTGGTCGAGAGCGATCTCGGATCGGTGACGCTCTCGGAGTCGGCGGAGCCCGCCGACGTCGCTGCGGCGCTGCCGGCGACGGCCGCCGTGAACCTCGCGTACGAGCGTGGAACCGCTGAGCTGCCGGTGACGTGGAACACGTCGGCGGTCGACCTCTCGACCCCCGGCACGTACGGGGTCACCGGCACGGTGCAGTCGATCGGGGCGAACCTCAACCAGTGGGTGGGGGCCGGCGGTTCGACTGCGTACGACGCTGCGGATCGGGAGCTGTTCAGCTCGACCCGTCTCGAGGTGACCGCATCGGTCGTCGTTCCGGAGCGCGTCGATCCGGAGCCGTCGCTGACGGTCGATCGGATCGCGGGTGCGGATCGGTACGAGGTCGCTGTCAACACGTCGAAGGCCGGGTTCCCCGAAGGGTCCGACACCGTGTACGTCGCGTCGGGTGAGGTGTTCCCGGATGCGCTCTCCGCGGCTCCTGCCGCAACGGTGGCCGGTGCCCCGATCCTGCTGACCACGGCGGCGAACCTGCCGACCTCGGTCTCGGCCGAGATCGAGCGGCTGGGCGCGACGGACATCGTGATCGTCGGTGGCACCTCCACGGTGTCGACCATGGTCGAGGCGTCGCTCGCGACTCTCGGCACGGTCTCTCGTATCGGTGGTGCTGACAGGTTCGAGGCGTCGCGGAACATCGCTGCGGCCGCGTTCCCGCGTGGCACCGAGACCGCAGTGCTCGCGACGGGAACGACGTTCTCGGATGCTCTGGCTGCGGGTGCGGCGATCGATGGTGCTGGTCCGGTGATCCTCGTCAACGGGTCGGCGTCCAGGCTCGATGCGGCCACCAGGACCCTCCTCGAGGATCTCGGTGTCTCCGATGTCGTGATCGCCGGCGGCGAGGCATCTGTCAGTGCGGGCATCCAGGCGGATACGGCTCGGTTCACGAGTGTCGTGCGTCTGGGTGGTGCGGACAGGTTCGCGGCGGCCAGGTCGATCAACGACCACTTCTTCACCGAAGCCGATCACGTGCTGCTCGCCACAGGGCTGACGTTCCCCGACGCCCTCGCGGGCTCGGCCTACGCCCCGCGCATCGACGCGCCGCTGTTCACGGTGCTGAGTGACTGCATCCCGGCCGAGACCCTCGCCCAGATCGAGGAACTCGGCGCCACCAAGGTCACCCTCCTGGGCGGCACCGCGACCCTCACCGAGGCCGTGGAGAACCTGGTCGCCTGCAGCTAGTCCAGCTCCGCAGCAACGAGCAACGAGCAACCAACACCGAACAACGAGCAACCAACACCGAACAACGAGCAACCAACACCGAACAACGAGCAACCAACACCGAACAACCAACAACGAACCGATGAAGAAAGAGTCAATGATGCCTCGATTCCTCCGGCTGGTGGCCATGGCCGCCGCGCCCTTGGTGCTGGCCGGCGGCCTCATGGCCGCCGCGCCGGCGCCGAGCGCCTCGGCCGCTGCCGACCCCGCCTTCGACGCCGCCAAGGTGCTCGATCTGCGCTTCGACGGCGACCTCGCCGACGCCGGTCCGAATGCGACCGCCATCACGATGCAGAAGGGCGATGCCGCGTTCGCCGAAGGAGCTCGGGGCCAGGCGTTCGAGTTCTCCGGTTCGAGTGCGATCTCGCTGGGCACGGCGGCCTCGCTGCAGCCCTCGAGTCTCACGGCGTCGTTCTGGTTCAAGCCGAGCGGCGCGATGACGGGCGAGCAGGTGTTCAGCTGGAGCAAGACCGTCTACAACTCGGACGGCTGGTACCTCACCTCGGCGAGCGACAGCACGCCGCTCGCACTGTCGATCGGCCCGGGCGGCAGCCAGCCGTACCAGGTCGCGGTGGACGCCCCCCGGGCGGAGTTCTTCCCCGCGGATGAGTGGACCCACGTGGTGGCCACCTACGACGAGACCACGAAGGCCGTGGCGTTCTACCGCAACGGCGAACGCCAGACCGCCACGGTCAAGTACCCGGCGACGGGCACGTCCACAGGCGTGCTGGGTTCGGAGAGCACCTCCACCAAGACCCTCGGCTACAACGGCCCCACCTACAACGGATCCCACGTGCGCGGTCTGCTCGACGACTACCGGCTCTACGACGCCGTGGCCTCGACCTCTGATGTCGTGGCCCTCACCCAGGAGACCGACCCCGCGTTCGATCCCGCCGAGGTCGCGCAGCGCGCCCTCGATTCGCTCACGGTGCCGGCCAGTGCCGCGGCCGACTTCCCGCTCTCCGCCGTGGCCGCCAACGGGGCCGAGATCACCTGGACCTCCTCCGATCCCTCCGTCGTCTCCACCGACTCGGACGACGGCCAGGCGCATGTGACCCGCCCCGAGGCAGGAGACGCCGACGTCACCCTCACGGCCACCGCGACCTACGGCGGCAGCGAGGCGCGCACGAAGGACTTCGTGGTGACCGTGCCCGGCCAGGGCAGCGAGGCCTCCATCTACGTCGACGACACCGATCTCAGCGAGGTGCTGCTCGAGGATCCGTATCTCGTGAACGGCAACCAGAAGATGGTCGACTACCTGCTGACCCTCGATCCGGAGCGGTTCCTCAGCGGCTTCTACACGCAGGCCGGTCTGCCCACCACGGCTGAGCCCTACGGCGGCTGGGAGCGCACCTCGGGCACCCGGTTCCAGGGCCACTTCTTCGGCCACCTGATCTCGGCGCTCTCGCAGGCCTATTCCTCCTCGACAGACCCCACCGAGAAGGCGGCGCTGCTCGAGAAGCTCACCATCGCGATCGACGGCCTCGAACGCGCGCAGACCGCCTACGCTGCGAAGGATCCCGCGAATGCCGGCTACGTCTCGCCGTTCCCGGTGAGCTACCTGCCGCACGGCAGCGACGGACTGCTCGTTCCCTTCTACAACCTGCACAAGGTGCTCGCGGGTCTCGTGGATGCGCACGAGTACGCCACTCCCGAGCTCTCGCAGAAGGCACTCACCGTGGCGAGCGGCTTCGGCACCTGGCTGCAGGGCTGGGCCTCCCGCCAGGCCGATCCCTCGAGCATGCTCAACACCGAGTACGGCGGCATGAACGAGGCGCTCTACAACCTCTACGCCATCACCGAGAACCCCGTGCACAAGCGCGCGGCGGAGTACTTCGACGAGGTGTCGCTGTTCCGCGAGCTCGCCGCCGGCAACGACGTGCTGAACGGCCGCCACGCCAACACCACGATCCCGAAGCTCATCGGTGCGCTGAAGCGCTACACCGTCTTCACCGACAACCCACGGCTCTACGCCACGCTCACCCAGGCGGAGAAGGACGACCTCGGCATGTACCGCACCGCGGCCGAGAACTTCTGGCAGATGGTGGTCGACGACCACTCCTACGCCAACGGCGGCAACAGCCAGTCCGAGCACTTCCACGCACCGGGCACCCTGCACGAGCACGCCACGAACGGCACCACGTCGGGCTACGGCGAGAACTCCACCTCCGAGGTGTGCAACGAGTACAACATGCTCAAGCTCACCCGCGCCCTGTTCCAGGTCGACCCGCAGGTCAAGTACCCGGACTTCTACGAGCACACCTACATCAACACGATCCTGGCTCAGCAGAACCCCGAGACGGGCATGATGACCTACTTCCAGCCGATGGCTGCGGGGTACGCGAAGGTGTTCGGCGCTCCGGAGGACGAGTTCTGGTGCGACCACGGCACGGCCACCGAGAGCTTCACCAAGCTCGGGGACTCCATCTACTTCCGCAAGGATTCGACCGTCTACGTGAACATGTTCCGCTCGTCAGTGTTCACCTCCGAGCCGCACAACCTCGAGCTCACGCAGACGGCGGATGTGCCGGCGTCACCCGATGTGCAGTTCACGGTCGACAGCATCGACGGCGGGGCTCTGGCCGAGGGCACGACGCTCCGTCTGCGCATTCCGCACTGGGTGGCCTCCACCCCCACCCTGACCGTCAACGGCCAGGCGCAGGATGTCGCTGCGCTCACCGACGAGGGCTACCTCGTGGTGCCGGTCAGCCAGGGTGACAGCATCCAGTACACGCTGCCCGCCGAGGTCACCGTCGACGACGGCACCGAGAACCCGGACTGGGTCGCCTTCCGCTACGGACCCGTGCTGCTCGCGACCGAGCTCAACCGCAACAACGTCGACGCCGACTACCTCGCGGGTGTGCTCGTGCGCATGAGCGTGGCCGACAAGACGGTGAACGACAGCATCGTGGTGCCCGACGCCGAAGCCTGGAAGGCGGGCATCGCCGAGAACCTGGTGCGGCTCGACGACGGAGCGGATGCCAACGGCACCGTCACGATGCGCTTCGGCCTTCAGAACGCGGATGCGGCCTCCGAGGCGCTTGTGTTCACGCCCTGGTACAGCCTCTACGACGCCAGATACGCCATCTACATGAATCTCATCGAGCCCGACTCGGCCGAGACGCAGGCCCTCATCCGGAGCGAGAAGGAGAAGCTGCGGATCGCCGAGATGACGACCGATTCGCTCGTGTCGTTCGACAACAACAACAGTGAGGCCGACAAGAACTACAAATACAGCAAGTCGGCCACGGGAGTGTGGCGCGGCCAGGGCTACCGAGACGGGCAGCGGGCCGTGGATGCGTACTTCCAGTACGACATGGTGGTCGACACGTCTGCTCCGAAGAACTACCTGGGCGTGCGCTACTTCGGTGGCGACGACGGGCGCACCTTCGACGTCTACGTCAACGACGTGAAGCTCAAGTCGGAGCGCATCACCAACGCGGCGGGTGCGGACGACTGGTACGTGCAGTACGACGAGCTGCCCGCCGACGTGCTGGCCGCCATCGACTCGCGCGACAGCTACAAGCGCGACCAGAACGGCGCCTACGTGCTCGACGCCGAGGGCCAGAAGATCCCGGTCGTGACCGTGCGGTTCCAGGGCAACGGCACGAGCTTCGTCGGAGGCGTCTACGGGGTGTACACCACCACCACGACGACCTTCGACACCGCGGCCGACCTGTCGGCCCTGCAGGTGGAGGGCGGAACGCTGTCGCCGGACCTCGCCGACGGGGTGTACGACTACACGATCACCGTTCCGGTGGAGGCGACCTCGGTGGTGCTCGACGTCGACCCGGCCGTGCCCAGTGGCCTGATCTTCGTCGACGGGATCCTCATCGACGACACGGTCGGTCGCACGGTCGCGGTCGCCCCCGGTGCGGAGCCGACGACCGTGGTGCTGCGCTCCTCGGCGCAGGACCACACGACCGAGAAGGAGTACCGCATCCGGATCGTCCGCGAGGCGGTGGAGCCGGAGCCCACGGGCCCGGTTGTCGATCGGATCGCTGGAGCGGACCGGTATGAGGTGGCTGTCAACACGTCGAAGGCCGGATTCCCGACGGGATCGTCGACCGTGTACGTGGCGTCAGGTGCCGTCTTTGCGGATGCGCTGTCGGCGGCTTCTGCCGCCACGGTCGCCGGGGCGCCGATCCTGTTGACGACGCCGACGGATCTGCCGACCTCGGTCTCGGCCGAGATCGAGCGGCTCGGGGCCACGGACATCGTGGTGGTGGGTGGTGAGGCCACGGTCTCGCGCAAGGTCGCGGCCTCGCTGTCGACCCTCGGGACCGTGACGCGGATCGGTGGTGCCGACAGGTACGAGGCGTCGCGCAACATCGCCGCGGCGGCGTTCCCGGATGGGGCGCCCACGGCGGTGCTGGCGACCGGCTCGACGTTCGCCGATGCGCTCTCCGCGGGTGCGGCGATCGATGGCGCGGGCCCGGTCATCCTCGTCAACGGCACTCAGCCCTCGCTGGATGCGGCCACGAAGGCGCTGCTCGCGGATCTCGATGTGAAGAGCCTCGCGATCGCCGGCGGCGAGGCATCGGTGTCGGCGGGGATCCAGGCGGATGCGGCGAAGATCGCCACCACCGTGCGGCTCGGCGGCGCTGACCGGTTCGCGGCCTCGCGATCGATCAATGACCACTTCTTCACGGAAGCGGATCACGTGCTCCTCGCCACGGGGCTCACGTTCCCCGACGCCCTCGCGGGCTCGGCGTACGCCCCGCGCATCGATGCGCCGTTGTTCACGGTGCTGAGCGATTGCATCCCGGCCGAGACCCTCGCCCAGATCGAGGAGCTCGGCGCCACCAAGGTCACCCTCCTGGGCGGCACCGCAACCCTCACCGAAGCGGTGGAGAACCTGGTGGCCTGCCCCTAGAAGACACACCGGGCCCGTCTTACGAGAAGGCGACCCATCCCATCTCGGGCAAGCGCGAAGCGCGCGGCAGCCCCAGTCGCCCCCTCCTCGTGATCATCGGGGGCCGACTGGGGCTGCCGCGCGCTTCGCGCTTGCCCTCGGATGACGGTGTTGCGTCTCAATGTCGGTGGCTGGTGATTGAATAAAGCTCATGAAGCCGAGATTCGTAGAGACACCGAGTCGGGCCGGTCGCGCCTTGGACCGGGTTGATGACCGGATTCGGTCTGCGGTGAATGGGTTCGCTCGGATGGATCGGATGATCGCTCGGCTGCAGGCTCGGCAGGTGCGGTTTCTTGCTGAGGCTGTTGCCGCGTCCGAGTGGAAGGCGGAGGTTCTCCAGGGTGGGCTGACTCCGGATGCGCGCACGTGGGCGCGGCGTTCTGTGAGGGCCGAGATCGCCAACGCTTCGCGCCGAACGGAGGGCTCGGTCGACAGGCTCATCGCCGACGCGGAAGCGCTCGTCGCAGATCTCCCCAAGACACTCGCCGAGCTCGGTTCCGGCAAGATCTCCTATGCTCACGCCCGGCGGATGGTCACCCAGGCGGGTTCTCTGCCGGTCGAGTCGCGGGCGTCGTTCGAGCAGGCCGTTCTGCCGAGGGCCAAGGAATGCAACCCCGCGCGCTTCGACGATGCGGCTCGGCGACTCCGCGAGACCCACCACCCCGACTCGATCACCCAGCGCGCCAAGAAGGCTCACGAAGACCGGGCCGTGTGGCTCGATGCCGAGCGTGACGGGATGGCCACTCTGCACCATCACCTGCCCGCGGTGGATGCGCTCGCGATCCATGACGTCCTCGATAAGGCTGCGCGTGCGGCTCGTTCAGACACGGAGTCGCGCACCCAGGCGCAGTTGCGGTCCGACATCCTCGCCGACACGATCCTCGGGCGGGCGGATGGCGCGCTGGGATTCACCCCCACAGTCATCGTCAGCGTGCCCGCGGCGATGATGGCGGGGTGCGAGGGCCCGGACGATGGGCAGGCACAGCTGCACGGGTACGGCCCGATCGATCCCGAGCTCGCCAAGCGGCTCGCGGCGAAGGCCCCCTCCTTCCTCAAGGTGCTTGTACATCCCGGCACGGGCGACACCATCGAGGTCGCCGGCCGTTACCGCATCCCTGCAGCGCTCCGCGACGCTCTCATCGTGGCCGACGAGCATTGCCGGTTCCCCGGCTGCGGCCGGCGGGCGGCGCGTTGCGAGCTAGACCACACCGAGGACTGGGCCCACGGGGGCCGATCCACCGCCTCGAACCTCGCCCACCTCTGCTCGGGTCACCATCATCTGAAGCACAACGGCGGGTGGAAGGTCAGTAGACCACCGGGTTCACCGCCGGGATCACGAGAACTCGAATGGCACTCCCCACTGGGTGCCACGTACCGCACCGTTCCGCCCACGAGTCGTGCATGGCGGCATCCATAGCTGCTCCCAAGGTTCGTGCAACACCGCCCATAGGTGCGATTCCTACGGTCGAACCGTGAAGATCATCGAACGAATGAAGCGGATGCGTGTGCGCACCTGGGTGATCGCGGGCGCCGCGGTCGTCATCATCGCGGGTGGGGGCACCACCTGGGCCGTCCTCGCCTCCTCCTCGGGAGCCGAAGCGCAGACCGCCCCGGCCGCGGCATCCGTGGCCGCCAGCCTCGAGACCCTCGAGAAGACCATCGACTCGTCGGGCACCCTCGCCCCGACCGTGCAGGAGGACGTGGACTTCGCCGTCGCTGGCACCGTCACCGCGGTGAACGTGACCGCCGGTCAGACGGTCGCCGCGGGAGACGTGCTCGCCACCGTCGACACCCTCACGGTGCAGGCCGACGCCCTCGCAGCCCAGGCCTCCCTCGCCCGAGCGCAGGCGACCCTCGCCTCCGCCGAAGCGGACGACGACGGCAGCGACGAATCGGCCGCCCAGATCGCCTCCGACCAGGCGGCCGTCGACGAGGCGCAGGCCGCCGCCGACAAGGCCGCCGCCGCGATCGCCGACGCCACCCTCGTGGCCCCGGTGGCCGGGCTCGTCACGAGCGTGAACCTCGAGGTCGGTGACACGACCACCGGCTCCGGCAGCGCATCGGGATCGACGGGCACCTCCGGATCCGCGGCGACCGGCGCGACAGGCTCGACCGGCACCACCACCTCGACCGCCCAGTTCACGATCGTCTCCACCGACTCCTGGCAGGTGAGCCTCTCCATCGGCGAGACCGACCTCGCCAACGTCGCCGTCGACGACCAGGTCGAACTCTCCACCGACGACGGCACTGCCTTCTTCGGCACGGTCTCCGAGGTCGGCATGCTGCCCTCCACCACCTCCGGCGCCGCGGCCTACCCCGTGACCGTCGCCGTCACCGGATCCCCCGAGGGGCTCCACGACGGAATCTCCGTGACCGCCTCCATCGTCTACGAACGCCGCACCGACGTGCTCACCGTGCCGAGCGCCGCCGTCACCACGGATGCGGATGGCGCGAGCACCGTGACCGTCGTGGATGCCGAGGGCACCGAGACGGTCACTCCGGTCACGGTCGGCGAGACCGTCGATTCGCTCACCGAGATCACCGAGGGGATCGCCGAGGGCGATCTCGTGCAGGTGAACTCCTTCACACCCGGATCCGGCAACAGCGGCACCATGCCGGGAGGGGGCGAGCTGCCCGACGGCTTCGAGCTGCCCGAGGGCTTCGACCCGAGCCAGATGGGCGGCGGGGGAGCAGGATTCCCCGGCGGCGCAGGCGGCACCGGCGGCGTGACGGGCGGCACCCAGTGACCCCGACAGCCACACACGCCTCTGCCGCTCGTCATATTCCCGAAAGTGCATACGGCGATCCGGTCATCGAACTCACCGGCGCCCGCAAGACCTACCGCTCCGGAATGATCGAGTTCGAAGCCCTTCGCGGCATCGATCTGGAGATCCGTCAGGGCGAGTACGTCGCCATCATGGGCCCCTCGGGGTCCGGCAAATCGACGCTCATGAACATCCTCGGGTGCCTCGACGTGCTCACCGAGGGTCACTACCGACTGGCCGGCCACGACGTCGACGACCTCGACGAAGCCGAGCTGGCGGCCATCCGCAACACCGAGATCGGCTTCGTCTTCCAGCAGTTCAACCTGCTGCCCTCGCTCGAGGCCTGGCGCAACGTGGAACTGCCCCTGCTCTACGGCAGGGTGCCCGCCGCCGAACGCCGTGCCCGCGCCGAGCGCAGCCTCGAGCGAGTGGGCCTCGGATCCCGTTTCGCGAATAAGCCGGGCGAGCTGTCGGGCGGCCAGCAGCAGCGTGTCGCCGTGGCGAGGGCCCTCGTGGGCGAGCCCACGATGATCCTCGCCGACGAGCCCACGGGCAACCTCGACTCGGTGTCGACCGCCGACGTGCTCGGGCTCTTCGACGAACTGAACGGCCTCGGCCGCACCATCGTGCTCATCACCCACGAGCTCGAGGTCGCCGAACGGGCGAAGCGCATCGTCTGGGTGAAAGACGGCGAGCTCAGGCTCGACGCTCCGAGCGGTGAGGCGCGTGCCCATGTGCTCGCCGGAGCGGCGGGTGCGGCATGAACTGGAGCGAGACGATCGGCACCAGCTGGGCCGCCGTGCGATCGCACGGCCTGCGTTCCCTGCTCACTGTGCTAGGCATCCTCATCGGCATCGCCGCGGTCATCCTCACCGTGGGCCTCGGTCTCGGCACCCAGAAGGACGTGAGCGAGCAGATCTCGTCGCTCGGCAGCAACCTGCTCATCGTCGAACCGGGATCCAGCACCGACAGCTCGGGTGTGCGCGGTGGCTTCGGCACGGGCGCCACCCTCACCACCGCGGATGCGGAGGCCCTCGCCTCGAGCGTCAACGCTCCCGACATCGCCGGGGTCGCCGCCGAGAAGAGCACCTCGCTCGCTCTCGAGGCCAACGACACGAACTGGACCACCACCGTCACGGGCACCACCGAATCCTGGCTCGACGTGCGCTCGCGCTCGCTCGAATCGGGTTCGTTCCTCTCCGAAGCGGATGAGGACGCCTCGGCCGCGGTGACGGTGCTCGGCTCCGAGACCGCCACCGAGCTGTTCGGCACCACGAACGTCGTGGGGCAGTCCGTCTCGATCGATGGGCGCACCTTCGAGATCATCGGCGTGCTCGCCTCCGCCGGTTCCGACTCATCGTCGAACCTCGATGACATCGCGCTCGTGCCGCTCTCGACCGCCGCGAACCAGCTCATCGGGGGCACGGACTCGAGCTCGGTCTCGACGATCTACCTCAAGGCGGCCTCCGACACGCAGCTCGCGGCGGCGTACCAGGAGGCCGAGGCGGTGCTGCTCAATCTGCACGCGATCTCGGATGCCGAGTCGGCCGACTTCTCCATCAGCTCCCAGAACGCGCTCGTCGACACCGCGACCTCGATCTACCAGACCCTCACCGTGCTGCTCACGGGCATCGCGGGGCTCTCGCTGCTCGTCGGCGGGATCGGCGTGATGAACATCATGCTGGTCTCGGTGACCGAACGCACCCGGGAGATCGGGCTGCGCAAGGCGCTCGGGGCGCCGCCCTGGGCCATCAGGAGGCAGTTCCTCGTGGAGGCCGCCATCCTGGGGCTCTCCGGCGGAGTGCTCGGTGCGCTGCTCGGCATCGGGGCGGCCCTCGCGCTGCCCGGGGTCGTCGGATCGTCGATCATCGTCTCTCCCGCCGCCGTGGGGGTCTCGATCGGGGTCGCGATCGCCATCGGGCTCGTCTTCGGTGTGTACCCCGCCACACGTGCGGCGCGACTGGCTCCGATCGATGCGCTCCGGAGCGAGTGACGCCCGGTGCCGTGATGTTCCCCGCCGTCTTCCCCGCCCTCGTCCCCTCGCCCGCCCCCTCCCGAATCTTCCCCTCCGTCTCCCACCCAGAAGGACAGTCATGAACTCCACCACTCCCACCTCCACTCCCACCCCGGCGGCAGCGAAGCGACGTCCGCTCGCCCTGCGCTTCGGCGTGGTGCTCGCGGCGGCCGGTGTGCTCGCGCTCTCGGCGTGCTCGGCGACGGCCGCGTCGAGCGACTCCTCGGCACCGGCCACAGAGGCGCCCGCCGAATCGGCCCCGGCCGAGGGCGGAGGCGGGGTCTCGGGCGAGATCGCGGCCGTGACCGGCACCACGCTGCAGGTGCAGGGATCCGACTCGCAGACCGCCGTGGACTACAGCGACTCGACCACCATCACGCAGACCGTGGCCGCTGCGCTCGCCGACGTGCAGGCGGGTGTGTGCGTGACGACCATCAGCGGAGGATTCACCCCGGGCGGCGCCGATGACGACGAGTCCGCGACCTCCACGGATGAGGATGCAGCCGCGACCATGGTGAGCATCTCCGCGGCCGTCGACGGCACGTGCGAGATCGCGGGCCTCGGCGGCATGGGCGGCATGGCCGGGGGCGGGATGAGCGGCGGCGAGCTGCCCGAGGGCGCCACGCCCCCCGCCGACCTTCCCGAGGGCATGACCGGTGCCCCCACGGGTGCCCCCGACGGCGCCGGGTCGGCCGGCGGCTTCGGCGGCTTCAGCTCGGGGCTCGTCACGGCGGTGACGGCGACGTCGATCACCGTGGAGACCACGGCCGAGGACGGGACCGCGACCACCACGGAGGTCGCCGTCGACGACAGCACCACCTACACCGCCACGAAGGCAGCGGATGCGACGGCTCTCGCGGTGGGGCTGTGCGTGACGGCGCTCGGCGAGTCCGACGACAGCGGTGCGGTGGCGGCGACCGCTCTCTCGCTCTCCGAGCCGACCGACTCCGGATGCTCGACCATCGCCGGCCCCGGCGGCTCCGGTGCGGGCGGGGGAGCGGGCCAGCGCCCCGACGCCTCCGGCGACGACACCACGACCGACACCACCGGCGCCTGATCGCGTCGCGACCACCGGCGCTCGATCGCTTCCCGACCACCGGCGCTCGATCGCTTCCCGACTACCGCGCTCGAACGCAACCCGACCACCCGGCGCCTGATCGCGGCGCGACCGACCTCGCCCACTCCACCCTGCTGACCACCTCGACCGGAAGCTGAACCGTGACCGACTCCACCCCCACCCCGCCCCGATCCGGGGAGCCCGACGCCTCCGCGAGCCCTGCGAGCCCAGTCAGCGCTCGTTCTGCCGCTTCTGGACCAGCAGAGTCCGGCTCGGCCGCGCCTGCTGCGAAGCCCGCGGGTGGCACGAAGGCCGCGGGTGGCACGAAGGCGGCGGATGCCACGAAGACCGCGGATGGCGCGAAGGCGGCGGGTGGCACGAAGGCGGCGGGTGGCACGAAGGCGGCGGATGCCACGAAGGCCGCGGGTGGTATGAAGCCCGCGGACGGCACGAAGGCGGCGGATGCCGCGGACGGCACGAAGGCGGCGGGTGCCGGGGTCGGGGGGTCGGCGGTGGCCGCGTCCACCGCGACGAAGGCGGGCGGCGGGCGGCCGCTCAGCCCCAAGAAGCTCGAGGCGCGGCGCAAGCGGCGTCGACGCGTCCTCGCCGGTGCCGTTGCGACCGTGGTGCTGTGCGCCGTCGGGGGAGGGGCGGCCTTCGCGATCGCTCAGCTGCCGACGGGCTCGTACCGCACCACCGCGGCGGCGCTCGGTTCCGTCGAGCAGACCCTTGATCTCAGCGGCACCGTGGCCTCGGCCACCCGGAGAGACGCGGCCTTCCAGGTGGGGGGCACCGTGAACGGCGTCTCGGTCGCGGTGGGCGACACCGTCACCGCGGGCCAGCAGCTCGCCACCCTCGACACCTCCGACCTGCAGGACGCGGTCGACGCCGCAGCCGACGCCGTGACGACCGCGGAGGAGCAGCTCGAGGCCGACCTCGAGGCGCAGTCGTCGACGTCGACAAGCACGTCGGGCACGGGATCCGACGCCACGGGCACGACGCAGGGCGGCACCGGCACCGGAACGGGCACCGGCACAGGCACCGGAGGCGCAGCGCCGGACGGCACTGCTCCGGACGGGTCCGCGCCCGATGGCTCCGACCCCGATGGCACCGATCCGGATGGCTCGGATCCCGACGGGTCCGATCCCGGCGGCTCCGATCCGGACGACCCCGGGTCGGGTGGCGGCGGCACCGTGGACACCGAGGCGCTGCAGGCCGCTGCCGATGCGGTCACCGCGGCGCAGCAGGCTCTTCTCGCCCAGCACTCCGTGGCCACCGAGGCTCTCGCCACGACCCAACAGACTCTCGCGTCCTCCGACGAGACCTGCCGCCCGTTCCTCGAGGCCACCCTCGACTCGCTGTCGAGCGGAACCGCCGATGACACGGCGACGGATGGGTCGGACCCCGCGGCCGAGGACCCGGCTGCCGCAGATCCGGCTGCCGATCCCGCGGCCGCCGACCCCGATGACACCGCGGCCCTCGATGCCATCAAGGCCGATCTCGCGGCCTGCCAGTCCGCCATCACCCAGGTGCAGACCGAGCAGTCGACCGCGAACGACGCCCAGTCGGCGGTGCTCCTGCTCATGGACCAGCTCGACGCGGCGGTCGCCACCCTCCAGTCGGCCCTCACCGAGGCCACGGGATCCGACGACACCACGCCCACCCCCGAACCCACATACACGCCCCTGGCCTCCGCACCCACCGCCGACACCACGGCAGCGCAGACCACAGCAGCGCAGACCACAGCAGCGCAGACGACCGCTGCCTCCACCGGCCTCGTGGTGCAGCTCGCCTCTGCGGTGACCGCGGCCGACCCCACCTCGGGTACGGGATCCGGCACCGCGGAGACCAGCACGGGCACCGGAGCCGCCTCGGGCGCGACCTCCGCCACCATCACCGCCGAGACCATCGTCGCCGACCAGGCCGACATCGACGTCGCGGAGTCCGAGCTGGCCATCGCGCAGCAGCAGCTCACCCTCGCGACCCTCACGAGTCCCATCGCGGGCACGGTGGCCGCGGTCTCGATCGCCGCCGGAGACACCGTCACGGCAGCCTCGACCACGGCGGTCATCACCGTCATCGGCGACGACGGCTACGTCGTGACCACCACGGCCACCCTCGCCGACGTCTCCACCCTCGCCGTGGGCCAGACCGCCACGGTCACCCTCCCGAGCGCCGACGCCGCATCGGCCGGCGCGCTCACCGGTGTGGTGAGCTCGATCGGCGTGCTCGACACCTCGGAGAACTCCTCCACCCCGAGCTACGACGTCACGATCGCCCTCGACCCCACCGAGGAGTCGCTGCTCAACGGCGCCTCGGCGCAAGCGGAGGTCGACGTGGCCTCGAAGGCCGATGTGCTCACCGTGCCCACCTCGGCCGTGCACCGCTCGGGAGCCGACTACACGGTCGACGTGCTCGTCGACGGCGTGCCCCGCAGCACGCCGGTGACGATCGGTGCGATGGGATCCGAGCTCACCGAGATCGCCGACGGCCTCACCGAGGGCGACACCATCGTGCTCGCCGACCTCGACGCCGACGTGCTCGACACCTCAGTGGAGGACACCGAGAGCACGGGCCTCGCAGGCCTCGGCGGCTCCGACACCACCACCGTGCCTGGCGGCGGCGTCCCCGACTTCACCGGCGGCGACTTCCCGGCCATCCCCACCCAGTGACCTCGCCCACCCAGTGACCTCGCCCACCCAGTGACCTCGCCCACCCAGTGACCTCGCCCACCCAGTGACCTCGCCCACCCAGTGACCTCGCCCACCCAGTGACCCCCACCCAGTGATCCCCACCCAGTGACCCCGCCCACCCAGTGACCCCCGCCCGGTGATCCCCACCCGATGACCCCCACTTGGTGATTCCGCCCGGTGCCCCACTCGGTGATCCCGCCCGGTGTCCCCACCCAGCGTCCCCACCCAGTGATCCCCGCTCGGCGATCCCACCGGGTGCCCCGCCCCAGCGCCCCCGCAGCCCCGGCGGCGTCGGGCGTCAGGGGCGGGTGCGGGTGCGCACGCCCGCGCCGGCGGTCGGCGTGGCGGCGCCGAGAGGCGCGGTCGACGAGCGCACCACGAGCAGCGGCAGCGAGGGCGGCGGCGGCTCGATCGGGTCGCCGTTGATGCGGGCGAGCAGGGTCACGAGCATGTCGCGCCCCACCCGCTCGAAGTCCTGCCGCAGCGTGGTGAGCGGTGGCGCCATGTGCGCCGCCTCGGGGATGTCGTCGAAACCGACCACGCTGATGTCCCCCGGCACGGTCAGCCCCCGCTCGGTGAGCGCGTGGATGAGCCCGAGCGCCATCTGGTCGTTCGCCGCGAACACGGCCGTGACATCCGGAGCGAGGCCCCGACCGAACTCGAAGCCCGACGCGGGCGTCCAGTCGCCCGTGCCCACTACGCGGGCCGCGAGCCCCGCCGCCGCGAGCTCGTCGCGCCAGCCGCGCTCGCGTTCGTTGGCGTCACCGGAGTCCGCCGGGCCGGTGAGGTGCGCGATGCGCCGATGACCGAGCGAGATGAGGTGCGCCGTGGCCGCCCGCCCGCCAGAGTACTGGTCGACCCCGACCGTCATCATGCCCGTGCGCTCCGTGGCCTGCAGCGCCACGAGCGGCACCGTCAGCTCCATGCCGGCCACGATGTCGGTCACACCCTCGCGGCCGCTGATCACCGCGATGCCCTCCACGTTCTGCCGCAGGAACGCCTCCACCGCCGCCCGCGCGGATCCCGGATCGCTGTCGACCATGTTGGCCGTGAACACCGACCATCGGGCATCCCGCGCGGCCGCGTTGAAGTGCAGCACCGACGACGACGGACCGAACTCGGTGCCCCCCGTGGCGATGAGCCCGATGGTGCGCGACCGCTTCGTCACGAGCGCGCGGGCCGCGGGGGAGGGCACGTACCGCAGCTGCTTGATGGCCTCCTCCACCCGCGCCTTGGTGGCCGGCCGCACGTTCGGCAGGTCGTTGAGCACACGGGAGACGGTCTGGTGCGAGACGCCCGCGAGTCGCGCGACGTCGAAGATGGTGGCCTGGCGCGGGGTGTCAGCCATGATCTCCGCCCGCCTCGCCCGGTGAAGGCGCCCCGTTCGCCAGCTCCGCCCAGTCAGCCAGCCCCGCCCCGTCAGCCAGCTCCGCCTCGTCCGGCCCCTCGGCCATCGCCGCCAGCAGCCCCGAGACCGAGAGATCGTGGTTCGGCAGGTCCGCGACCTTGCGCCGCTCCCGCAGCACCGCCACGCGGTGACTGATGCGCAGCACCTCCTCGAGCTCGGCCGAGATGAACACCACCGAGAGCCCGTTCTCGGCCAAGTCGGTCACCATCTTCTGGATCTCGGCCTTGGCCCCGATGTCGATGCCGCGCGTGGGCTCGTCGAGCACGAGCAGTCGGGGTGCGATCGCGAGCCACCGCGCGAGCAGCACCTTCTGCTGGTTGCCGCCCGAGAGGTTCTTCATGAGCGCCTCGGGGTCGGCGGGCCTGATGTCCATGGCCTGGATGTAGCTCGCCGCGAGCTCCTCCTGCCGCTTCCGCGGAATGCGCCTGAGCCACCCCAGGTCGGCCTGCAGCGCGAGCGCGATGTTCTCGCGGATGCTGAGCTCGCCGATGATGCCCTCGGTGCGCCGGTTCTCCGAGGCGTAGGCGATCCGCCGCTTGAGTGCTCGCCGGGGTGTGCCGAGCCTGGCGGGGGAGCCGTCGACGGCGAGCGAGCCGCTGTCGGCCCGATCCACTCCCGTCAGCAGCCGCGCCAGCTCTGTGCGCCCCGAGCCGAGCAGCCCCGCGATGCCCACGATCTCGCCCTCGTAGATCTTGAGGTCGACGGGCTCGATGGCCCCCGAGCGCCCGATGCCGATGGCCTCCACGTAGGGCTCCTCGTCGTCGAGCGAGTCCTCCACGTCGCTCGCGTCGATGCGCCGCCTGATCTCGTCGAACGCCGAGAGCTCCTTGCCGATCATCTTGTGCACGAGATCGATGCGCAGCAGCTCCTGCGGCAGGTACTCACCCACGAGCCGGCCCTCCCGCAGCACTGTGAGCCGATCGGAGATCTCGTACACCTGGTCGAGGAAGTGCGAGATGAAGAGGATCGCGACCCCCTCCGACTTGAGCACGGAGATGACCCGGAACAGCTCGGTCACCTCGTCGTTGTCGAGGCTCGAGGTGGGCTCGTCGAGGATCAGCACCCGCGTGCGCACGGCGATGGCGCGCACGATGGCGACGAGCTGCTGGATGGCGGGCGGATGATCCGACAGCATCGACGACGGATCGATCTCGACCCCCACCGAGTCGAGCAGCTCCCGCGTGCGCTCGCGCATGAGCGGCCACGAGATGCCGCCCCACGCCCGCCTCGGCTCCCGACCGAGCAGCACGTTCTCGGCGACCGAGAGGTTGGGCAGGAGGTTGATCTCCTGGTAGACCGTGCTGATGCCGGCGGCCTGCGCATCGGCCACTCCCGAGAACGACACCTCGCGCCCGTCGACGCGGATGGTGCCGCCGTCGGTGCGGTAGACGCCGGTGAGAGCTTTGATCAAGGTCGACTTGCCGGCTCCGTTCTCACCCATCAGGGAGTGCACCTCGCCGGGGTACAGCCGCAGGTCGACACCGTCGAGGGCCCTCACTCCGGGGAAGCTCACCGAGACCCCGGAGAGCTCGATGATCGGCGACGTCGGCATCCGCTAATTGTGAGGGTTCACATTACGTGTTGACAAGAGCGCCGGGCCATGGATATCGTTCAGCACAGCCCGGATGTGAGCGCTCACAAGAACGCTCACCCGATCTCACATCAAGAACAGCACATTCACACCGCTCCCCCGACGACGGGCAGGCGGATCTCGAGGAGGAGATCAATGTTCAAGACAGCACCCTTCCGCGCATTCGCGGGAATCGCACTCGCCGGAGCCATGGTGCTCGGCGTCACCGCTTGCGCAGGCGGCGGATCCGACACGGCCGCTGAAGGCGGCGGCACCGACGGCGAGATGACCACCATCGGCTTCGTGGCCGTCGGCCCCGAGGGCGGATGGCGCACGGCGAACGAGCAGAACATCCAGGACTCGTTCTCGGCCGAGAACGGCTTCGACCTCAAGTACGCCCCCGCCACCAACGGCGACCAGAACTCGCAGATCACCGCCTTCACGTCGTTCATCGACGAGGGTGTCGACGCCATCCTGCTGTCGGCCACCGAGGCCACCGGCTGGGAGAGCGTGCTCGAGCGCGCCAAGGAGGCCGAGATCCCCGTCGTGCTCCTCGACCGCGGCATCGAGCCGAACGACACCGAGCTCTACACGAGCCGCATCGCTCCCGACAACGTGGGCATCAGCGCCTCGGCCGCCGAGTGGGCGAACGGCCAGTTCCCCGACGGCGCCAACTACGTCGTGCTCGAGGGCCCTCCCGGCCTCTCGGTCGTGAACGACCGCAACAAGGGCTGGGACGAGTCCATCGCCTCGAACTTCACCAAGCTCGAGTCGCAGTCGGCCAACTGGTCCACCGAAGAGGCCAAGAGCGTCTTCGAGACCATCCTCAAGGCCAACAACAACGACGTGCAGCTCGTCTTCGCACAGAACGACGAGATGGGCCTCGGCGCCGCTCTCGCCGTCGAAGAGGCCGGCCTTACCCCCGGCACCGACGTGAAGATCATCACGATCGACGGCACCAAGGCCGCCCTCGAGGCGCTCGCCGCCGGTCGCCTGAGCTTCGTGGCCGAGTACAACCCGCTGTTCGGCGACACCGCCATCGAGGTCGTCGAGGCCGCGCTCGCCGGTGAGACCGTCGAGAGCGAGATCGTCGTTCCGAGCGTGACCTTCGACTCGCCCGAGGCGGCGGCCGAGGCTCTGCCCGACCGCGCGTTCTAAGCAGCACCCCGGCCGGTCGGCCGGCAGCCACTACGCTGCCGGCCGACCGGCTTGATCCGCTCCCCGCAGCACCGGGAGCAGCACCACCAGCACCAGCACCACCACCAGCACGAAGCACCAGCAGCACCACCGCCACCCACCGACGACGCCGGGCACCCCGGCAGAACCAGGCAGACCATGGCAATCACCGAGCCGATCGTCGAGATGGAGGACATCTCGATCGAGTTCCCCGGCGTCAAGGCCCTCCAGAACGTGCGCTTCCGCCTCTTCCCCGGCGAGGTCCACACCCTCATGGGCGAGAACGGCGCCGGCAAGTCGACCTTGATCAAGGCCCTCACGGGCGTCTACAAGATCGACTCCGGCACCATCCGCGTCGCAGGCGGCCCCCGCTCGTTCAGTGGAACAGCGGATGCGCAGAGCGCCGGCATCTCGACGGTGTACCAGGAGGTCAACCTCTGCGACAACCTCACCGTGGGTGAGAACGTGATGCTCGGCCACGAGGTCCGCGGCCCCTTCGGCATCAACTGGAAGAAGACCCACGAGGCAGCCCATGAGGCCCTCGTGCGCCTCGGTCTCGGCGACATCGATCCGCAGAAGCCGCTCTCGAGCATCTCGCTCGCGCTCCAGCAGCTCGTCGCCATCAGCCGCGCCATGGTCACCAACTCGAAGGTGCTCATCCTCGACGAGCCGACCTCGAGTCTCGACGCCAACGAGGTCGAGGGCCTGTTCCAGGTCATCCGTCGACTCCGCGACGAGGGCGTCGCCATCCTCTTCGTCTCGCACTTCCTCGACCAGGTCTACGCCATCAGCGACCGCCTCACGGTGCTGAGGAACGGCGAGTTCGTGGGCGAGTACATGACCCCCGAGCTCAACCGCACCGAGCTGATCTCCAAGATGATCGGCAAGGACTACGGCACCCTCGCGGCACTCGGCTCGAACCGCGGGCGCACCGCCGTCGCCGACGCCCCTGCCTTCTACAGCGCCAAGGATCTCGGCCGCAAGGGCTCGATCGATCCCGTCGACATCGAGGTGCACGCGGGTGAAGTGGTCGGCCTCGCCGGTCTCCTCGGCTCCGGCCGCACCGAGCTCGGCCGTCTCATCTACGGCGCCGACAAGCCCGACAGCGGCGAGGTCACGATCGGCGGCGTCACCTCCGAGGTGCACTCCCCGATGGCCGGTCTCTCGAAGAAGATCGCCTTCTCCACCGAGAACCGCCGCGAAGAGGGCATCATCGGCGACCTGACCGTGCGCGAGAACCTCATCCTCGCCGTGCAGGCCCGCAGGGGCTGGGCGCGTCCGCTCTCCCGCCGCGAGCAGAACGAGCTGTGCGACAAGTACCTGCTCGAGCTCAACGTGCGCCCCTCCAACCCCGAGCTGCCCATCAAGAACCTCTCCGGCGGCAACCAGCAGAAGGTGCTGCTGGGCCGCTGGCTCGCCACCAACCCCGAGCTGATCGTGCTCGACGAGCCCACCCGCGGCATCGACGTGGGGGCCAAGGCCGAGATCCAGGAGGCCATCGCGGCCCTCGCCGAAGACGGCATGTCCGTGGTCTTCATCTCGTCCGAGCTCGAGGAGGTCGTGCGCCTCAGCGAGCGGATCGTCGTGCTCAAGGACCACCGCAAGATCGGTGAGATCATCAACGGGCCCGACGTCACCGCCGACACCATCGTCGACCTCATCGCCACCGAAGGGAACGCGTCATGAGCGCCGCCACTCCGAGTTCCGCTCCGCCGCGATCGGCGCCGAAGGGATCGGGCCCCGACAGCTCCTCGGGCTCGGCCCGCAGGGTCATCGGCACCATCATCCACCAGCCCTACATCTGGGCGATCGCCACGCTCCTGCTGCTGCTCGTGATCAACCTGATCAAGGATCCGACCTACCTCGGCGTCTCGGTCAACGAGAGCACCGGCAACCTCTCGGGCAACGTCATCGACATCCTCCGAGCGAGCGCACCGATCATGATGATCGCGATCGGCATGACGCTCGTGATCGCCACCAGGGGCATCGACCTCTCGGTCGGCTCCGTCATGGCGGTCTCCGGTGCCGTGTCGATGGAGTTCATGAACAACTCCGGCGGCAACGACGCAGGCACAGCCTTCATGGCGGCGGGCCTCGCGCTCGGCATCAGCGCCATCCTCGGCACCGTCAACGGCGTGCTCGTCTCGATCGTCGGCCTGCAGCCCTTCATCACGACCCTCATCACGATGCTCGCCGGTCGAGGACTCGCGAAGGTCATCACCTCGGGCCAGAACACCTCGGCCACCAACGAGCCCTTCAACTGGATCGCCAACGGCACCGTGTTCGGGTTCCCGGTGATCTTCGTGATCGGCGCCGTGATCGTGGCGATCGTGGCGGTGCTCGTGCGTCGCACAGCCCTCGGCCTCATGATCGAGTCGATCGGCATCAACCCGCGCGCGGCCCGGATGGCGGGCATCCGCCCGATCGGCATCCTCATCTCCGTCTACATCGTGAGCGCGGTGCTCGCGGGCATCGCGGGCATCTTCAGCACGGCGAGCGTGATGACGGTCGAGGTCTCGAGAACCGGCCTCAACGCCGAGATGGATGCGATCCTCGCCGTCGTGATCGGCGGCACCTCCCTGGCCGGCGGCAAGTTCTCGCTCACCGGCAGTGTGATCGGCGCCCTGCTGATCGCCACCCTCGACAAGACCATCGTCTTCCTCTCCATCCCGTCGTCGGCCACGCCGGCGTTCAAGGCGATCGTGATCGTGGCCATCTGCCTCCTCCAGTCGCAGCGGGTGAGAGCCCTCTTCGCTAGGCGGAGAACCCGGACGACGCCCTCGGCGCCCGTCCCGACGCGAAAGGAAACGGTGTCGGCATGAGCACCCTCATCGATCGCCCCACCGCGGGCGCCCCGGCAGCACCCAAGCGCTCGCTGCGCTCGCGCCTGACCCCGAACCTCGAGAGCCTGCCCACGCTGGCCGCCGTCGTGATCTTCATCGGAATGGTCATCTACGGCGAGATCGCCTACGGCCGGATCGTGCAGTTCAGCACGATCTCGAACCTCCTGATCAACAACGCCTACCTGATCATCCTCGCCGTGGGTCTCACCTTCGTGATCCTCACGGGCGGTGTGGACCTCTCGGTCGGTGCCGTCATCGCCATCAGCAGTCTCGTGGGGGTGATGCTCGCCAATGCGGGCTGGAACCCCGGCGTCGTGATGGTGCTGATGATCCTCATCGGATCGGCCTTCGGCATCGCCTCGGGGATCCTGGTGCAGTACTTCAACGTGCAACCGTTCATCGCGACATTGGCGATGATGTTCCTGGCCAGAGGTCTCGCCTCGATGCTGAGCACCACCCCGGAGCGACTCGCCGACGACTCGGCCATCCGCACCCTCTCCACCGAGTGGAAGGTGATCGACGGCCCCAAGATCGACGACCTCATCACCACTCCCAACGTGCTCATCGCCGCCGCCGTCGTGATCGTGGCCTTCTTCGTGCTGCACAAGACGCGGCTCGGACGCACGGTCTACGCCATCGGCGGATCCGAGCAGTCGGCGCTCCTCATGGGTCTCCCCGTGGTGCGCACCAAGCTCCTCGTCTACGTGATCAGCGGCACGCTCGCCGGTCTCGCCGCCGTGGTCTACACCTCCAAGCTCGGCATCGCGCAGAACATCACCGGTGTGGGCTGGGAGCTCGACGCGATCGCGGCCGTCATCATCGGCGGCACCCTGCTCACGGGAGGCGCGGGCTTCGTGCTCGGCTCCGTGATCGGAGCTCTCGTGCTCGGCCTCATGAACGTGCTCATCACGCGCGACGGCAGCATCCCGCCCGAAGCGACCACGATCATCACCGGCGGCATCCTGCTGGTGTTCGTGCTGCTGCAGCGGCTCGTGGTCTCGCGCAAACGCAAGACCTGATCCGCACCATCCCATCCATCACCCCGTTCGACGACGAAGCCGAAAGAGGAGTACAAACCCCCATGAAACACCTGTCCCTGAAGACGATGGTCACGGCCACCGTCGCGGCGCTGGTGGTGCCGCTCGCCGGCACCACCATGGCGTCGGCCGCCAATGCGGCACCCCTCGCCTCCGATGAGCACCTGGTGGCGCACTACGCCCTCGACGAGACCGAGGGCACCACCGCCCTCGACAGCTCGGGCAACGACCGCAACGCCACCTACGCCGGCGGCCCCGCCCTCGGCGGAGGCGCGGGAGCGACCCTCGACGGCGTCGACGACCACGTGGCGCTGCCCGGCAACATCCTCGCCGGGCTCGACTCGGTCACGGTGAGCCTCGAGGTGCTCGTGCGCCCCGCGCAGGCCACCCCGTACTTCCTCTTCGGCCTCGGCAACCCCGCCACGAGCAACACCGGATCCGGCTACCTCTTCGCCACCGGCAACGCTCTGCGGGCGGGCATCACCACCGGCAACTGGAGCGGCGAGCAGGTCGCCAACTCCGGTGCCAACCTCGCGCGCGGCGTCTGGAAGACCGTCAGCTACACCCTCGACGACGCGACCGACACGGCACGCGTCTACCTCGACGGAGTGCAGGTCGCCGAGAACACCGGCGTCACCGTGAAGCCCCGAGAGCTCGGTGCCGGTACGACCATCTCCAACTACATCGGGCGCTCCAACTACGCCACCGACCGCTACCTCGCAGGCAGCGTGCGCGACTTCCGCCTCTACGACACGGCGCTCACCGCCGGCGAGGTCGCCGAGCTGCAGGCCGCTGACGACGTGCGCATCGAGCGCGACGCCGCCCAGCTGAGCATCGGCGACACCTCGGCCGTGCAGTCGAACCTCACCCTCCCCGCGACCGCCCCCAACGGGTCGGCCGTCACCTGGGCCTCGAGCGCTCCCGAGTTCGTCTCCACGACCGGTGCCGTCACCCGTCCCGCATCCGGCCAGCCCGACGCCACGGTGACCCTCACCGCCACGCTCACCCGTGGCGGGTCGAGCACCACGAAGGACTTCACGGTCACCGTCGTGGCCGAGCCGAGCGACCAGTACGACGTCGACACGGCCGCTGCGGCGATCGCCCTCGTCAGCATCGACGACGTGCGCGGCAACATCACGCTGCCCGCCTCGCAGGCCGGCATCGCGATCGAGTGGGCGTCGTCCGACACCGCCGTGATCACGACCGACGGCATCGTCACGCGTGGCGCGGCCGACACCGCCGTGACCCTCACTGCGACCCTCCGCCAGGGCGACGCCGTCGCCACGCGCGAGTTCGCCGCCACTGTGCGCCAGGCGATCCCGACCCCCGAGTACGAGGGCTACACGTTCGCGTACTTCACCGGCAACTCGCTCGAGGGCGAGAACATCTACATGGCCGCGAGCGAGGGCAACAACGCCCTCGACTGGAACGAGCTCAACGCCGGGCGACCGGTGCTGACCTCCAGCGAGGGCACCAAGGGCCTGCGCGACCCGTTCCTCATCCGCTCGCCCGAGGGTGACACCTTCTACCTCATCGCCACCGACCTCTCCATCGGCAGCGGCACCTCCTGGGGCGACTCCGTGCGCCAGGGCAGCCACTACATCGAGGTCTGGGAGTCGAACGACCTCGTGAACTGGTCGGAGCAGCGGCACGTCAAGGTCGCCCCCGACAACGCCGGCAACACCTGGGCGCCCGAGGCCTTCTACGACGAGACCATCGGCGAGTACGTGGTGTTCTGGGCCTCCTCGCTCTACGGCGACGACGACCCCGACCACACGGGCTCGAGCTACCACCGCATGATGTACGCCACCACGCGCGACTTCGTGACCTTCAGCGAACCGCAGATCTGGCAGGACGACGAGGGCCTCGCCCGCATCGACTCCACCGTGATCAAGGAGAGCGACACCTACTACCGCTTCACCAAGGACGAGGGCGCGAGCGGCACCGGCTGCTCCGACATCATCCAGGAGAGCTCCACCGAGCTGCGGGCCACGCTGGAGTCGTGGACGATCCTCGACTCGTGCATCGGCCGCGACGCCGGCACGAGCGCCGTCGAGGGCCCCACGGCCTTCGCCGCCAACCCCGGTGACGTCAACGGCGAGAAGTTCTACCTCTTCGTCGATGAGTACGGCGGACGCGGTTACATCCCGCTCGAGACCGCCGACATCGCGAACCCGGACTGGAAGGTCTCCGAGACCTACGACCTGCCCGCGAGCCCCAGGCACGGCACCGTCGTGCCGGTCACCGCGGCTGAGCTCGAACTCCTCAACGAGAGCCTGGGCGGCGAGCCCGAGCCCGTGCCCGCCAACGAGGAGGGGGAGATCGTGCGCTACGACTTCACCGACTCGACCGGCACCACGCTGAGCGACAGCTCCGGCAACGAGCTCGACGCCGAGGTCATGGGCGGTGCGGCGTTCGCCGACGGCGCTCTCACCCTCGACGGCGGCGACGACTACGTGAAGCTGCCCAACGACATCCTCGCGGGTGTCGAGGACATCACGGTGCAGGCCGAGGTGTGGATCGATCCCACCCAGCCCAACCCGTACTTCATCTACGGGCTCGGCAACACGTCCGGCGGCGCCGGCAACGGGTACCTGTTCACCACGGGCAACGCCTACCGCACGAGTCTCGCCACCGCGAACTGGACCACCGAGCAGACCGTCTCGCAGGGCTCCGACCTCACGAGGGGCCGCTGGGCGAATCTCACCTACACGCTGGAGGACACGACGGCCACGTTGTACCTCGACGGCATCGAGGTGGGCTCCGGCACCGTCACCTCCGACCCGGGAGACATCGGAGGCGGCTGGACGAGCGCCAACTACCTGGGCCGCTCCAACTACGACAGCGACAACCGACTGAAGGGTTCCTACCGCGAGTTCGCCCTCTACAACCGGGCGCTCTCGGCCACCGAGGTGCTCGAGGCCTCCGGCAACACCACGGCGATCTCCGGGGTCACCCTCGAGGAGGACGTGCTGAAGGTCGCGCCGATCGTCGACTCCGAGGCGCGCGAGGTCACCTTCCCGCTCGTGCCGGGCACCGACGCGAGCGCGCTCACGCCCGTGTTCACCACGTCGTCGTCGGTGGAGGCCTCACCCGCCTCCGGCACCACGGTCGACCTGACCGAGCCCGTCGAGGTCACCCTCACCCCTGAGACGGGCGAGCCCGTCGTCTGGACCTTCACGGCCATCGAGATGAAGACGCCGAGCCTCCCCGGGCTCTACGCCGACCCGAACATCGCGGCCTTCGGCGACACGTACTACATCTACGCGACCTCCGACGGCTACCCCGGCTGGGGCGGCAAGGAGTTCTACGTCTGGACGTCGAAGAACCTCGTGGACTGGGAGCGCTCGGAGGAGCCCTTCCTCACCCTCGACGGGGCGAACGGCGACGTGCCGTGGGCCGCGGGCAACGCCTGGGCCCCGACCATCACCGAGAAGAACGGCAAGTACTACTTCTACTTCAGCGGGCACAACATCGCGCTGGACAGGAAGACCATCGGCGTGGCCGTGGCGGACAGCCCCGAGGGGCCGTTCACCGCGCAGCCCGAGGCGATGATCCTGAACAACGAGGCCGTGACCTCGGGCCAGGCCATCGACCCGGCCACGTTCACCGACCCGGCCACCGGGAAGAGCTACCTCTTCTGGGGCAACGGATCGCCGCTCTACGGTGAGCTCTCCGACGACATGCTGTCGATCAAGGCGGGCACGATCAAGCGCATGGAGGGCATCACGGACTACCGCGAGGGCTCCTTCGTGAACTACCGCGAGGGTCTCTACCACCTCACGTACTCGATCGACGACACCGGCTCGGAGAACTACAAGGTGGGCTACGCCACCGCGACGAGCGTGGACGGGCCGTGGACCTACCGCGGCGTCATCCTCGAGAAGGATCCGTCGCAGGGCATCCTCGCCACCGGCCACAACTCGGTGCTCAACGTTCCGGGCACCGATGACTGGTACATCGCCTACCACCGGTTCCAGATCCCGGGCGGTGACGGCCAGCACCGCGAGACCACCATCGACAAGCTGACCTTCGACCCCGAGACCGGGCTCATGCAGAAGGTGACCCCCACTCTCGAGGGTGTCGCTCCGCAGGAGATCCCGGGCACCGACCCCGAGCCCACGGACCCCGTGGTGGATCGGATAGCGGGTACGGATCGGTACGAGGTCGCTGTCAACACGTCGAAGGCCGGGTTCCCCGAGGGGTCCGACACGGTCTACGTCGCGTCGGGTGAGGTGTTCCCGGATGCGCTGTCCGCGGCTCCGGCAGCCACGGTCGCCGGTGCTCCCATCCTGCTGACCACGGCGGCGAACCTGCCGACCTCGGTCTCGGCCGAGATCCAGCGGCTGGGCGCGACGAAGATCGTGATCGTCGGTGGCACCTCCACGGTGTCGACGATGGTCGAGGCGTCGCTCGCGACTCTCGGCACGGTCTCCCGGATCGGTGGTGCTGACAGGTTCGAGGCATCGCGGAACATCGCGAAGGCCGCGTTCCCCGACGGTGCCGACATCGCGGTGCTGGCCGACGGGAGCAAGTTCCCGGACGCGCTCTCCGCAGGTGCCGCGCTGGATGGTGCGGGCCCGGTGATCCTGGTGAACGGTGCGCTGTCCACCCTGGATGCGGCGACGAAGAAGCTGCTGACCGATCTGGGTGTGACCGAGATCGCGATCGCCGGTGGTGAGGCGTCGGTGACGGCGGGCATCCAGACGGATGCCGCAGCCATCGCCGACACCACCCGCCTGGGTGGTGCCGACAGGTACGAGGCGTCGCGGACGATCAACGCGGCGTTCTTCGACACCGCCGATCATGTGCTGCTCGCGACGGGGCTGAAGTTCTCCGACGCTCTCGC
>NZ_JBHFHG010000005.1:0-164141 GCF_041927495.1 Herbiconiux liukaitaii
GTGTTTCGGCGGCCATAGCGAGAGGGAAACGCCCGGTCACATTCCGAACCCGGAAGCTAAGACTCTCTGCGCCGATGGTACTGCAAGGGGGACCTTGTGGGAGAGTAGGACACCGCCGGACTTACTTTGACAGAGGCCAGCCTTCGGGCTGGCCTCTCGTCATTTAAGGAGTTGGATTGACGCATGCCCCGCTTGCGTCGCTCTGATTCCTCCGGTCTCGGCATCCGCCGCCTCAAATCCGGCACAGGGTTCACGTACCGCGACGACGCGGGTGAGATCGTGACCGACAAGGAGCTGAGGGCTCGCATCGAGCACCTCGCTATCCCGCCGGCCTGGACGGAGGTCTGGATCGCGCCGTATCCGAACGGGCACGTGCAGGCCACCGGCATCGACGGTGCCGGCCGACGTCAGTACATCTACCACCCGACGTGGCGGCAGCAGAAGGACCGCATCAAATACGACCGTGCGATGGCTCTCGCGGAGTCGCTGCCGACCGCCAGGCGCCAGGTCACGATCGACCTCCGGAGCGACGGCTTCACGAGGGAGCGCGTGCTCGCCGGGGGCTTCCGGATGCTCGACACCGGCTCGCTGCGGGTCGGCAGCGAGCGGTATGCCCAGAAGCACGGCAGTCACGGCCTCACGACGCTGCTGTGCGCACACGCGTCCACGAACGGAGACATCGTCCATCTCCGCTTCCCGGCAAAGAGCGGGCAGGAGTGGGATTCGGACATCAAGGATGCCGATCTCGCCGTACTGGTCAGGAGCCTCAAGCGGCGCGGGCCGAACGCGCGTCTGCTCGCGTGGAAGAACGGGCGCCGGTGGAACCCCGTCGACGCCACCGACATCAATGCTTATGTGCGCGAGCGCACGGGAGGCGACTTCACGGCGAAGGACTTCCGCACGCTGCACGGTACGGCGGCCGCCGCCGTGAGCCTCGCCCGCAGCGGGCCGCAGGCCAGCAAGACCGCTCGAGCGAAGGCGGTGGCGCAGGCCATGCGCGATGCCGCCGCCGTGCTCAGCAACACCCCCACCATCGCCAAGTCGAGCTACGTGGATCCGCGACTCCTCGACCACTACGCCGCCGGGGCCGTCATCGACCCCGCACGCCCGGAATCCGAGCTCCGTGCCCTGCTCTTCCGGTAGAAGTCAAGTCTTGTGTTCTTCATCGCGAAGAGCAGAATAGGGGCACTCGTTCTTACGGGAGGCCCGCCGCCAGACGCTGCGAACAGAGCTAGGCCGTGAGCGACCAGCGGATTTGACGACTGGGCTCCGGGTTCTCCCGTAAGAACGTTCCCTCCCCGACATGCGGTCGAAACGCGGCAGGCCTAGCGTGGAAGCGTGTTCCGCAAGTTCGATCCTTCGGTGCCGGAGGGCTTCTACCAGGCCGAGGCCGCTGGTCTCAGCTGGCTCCGCGATGCCGGTGGGGTGCCCGTCGTGCGCGTCGAGGCCGTGACATCGGAGTCCATCGAGCTCGAGGAGCTCCGGAGCACCAGGCCGAGTCGAGAAGCCGCACGCCGATTCGGCGAGCTGCTCGCGCGCACCCACGCTGCCGGCGCGCCCGCGTTCGGCTCTCCGCCGCCCACCTGGCAGGGGGAGTGCTTCATCGGGCGCCGGCCCATGGCCGTGGGGGAGTTCAGCGAGTGGAGCGAGTTCTACCCGGAGCTGCGCGTGCGCCCGTACGCCGAGCAGGCCGTGGCGAGGGGCAACCTGTCGGCGGACGGCTTCCAGACCGTGCAGCGCGCTTGCGACCTCATCCGCTCCGGCATCTTCGACGACGACCAACCGCCTGCGCGACTCCACGGTGACCTCTGGTCGGGCAACGTGATGTGGACCCCGACAGGGGTCGTGCTCATCGATCCCGCAGCACATGGAGGGCACCGCGAGACCGATCTGGCGATGCTCGTGCTGTTCGGAGCACCCTTCCTCGACGACATCCTCGGCGGCTACGACAAGGCGCATCCGCTCGCCCCCGGGTGGCACGCTCGCGTTCCACTGCACCAGCTGTTCCCCCTCGCGGTGCACGCGGTGGGGCACGGCCCGAGCTACGGACGTGAGCTCGAGAGGGCCGCGGGCGCCGTGCTGCAGCTGGGTGCCGGAGCCGCGTGATCACGCGCGACACGCCCGGGTTGCATGTAGCCCGGGAATGTGGCAAACTCGTCTAGTTCAACATTTCGAGGCCGCCGTGTGTGTGTCTTGATCACTGTCTTGGCAGTGCATAGCTCCAGAAGCTAGGCCGCAGGCAGCAGAACACAGCTTAATCGCCACCTCTTCTCTCTTGGGAGAAGACTGTGCCAGTCGCAGTGCGGTGTGCGGAGTGCTTGATAGCAGAACAGTGGGCGTCCAATGCAGTCGAGGCTGTATGACGCGAGACAGAGAGAGAGTCACACATGGCGGGACAGAAGATCCGCATCCGACTTAAGTCGTATGACCACGAGGTCATCGACTCCTCGGCGCGCAAGATCGTGGACACGGTCACGCGTGCAGGAGCAACGGTCGTCGGCCCCGTGCCGCTTCCGACCGAGAAGAACGTGATCGCCGTGATCCGTTCGCCCCACAAGTACAAGGACAGCCGCGAGCACTTCGAGATGCGCACGCACAAGCGCCTCATCGACATCATCGACCCGACGCCGAAGGCCGTCGACTCGCTCATGCGTCTCGACCTGCCCGCCGACGTCAACATCGAGATCAAGCTCTGAGCGCGAAGGGACTAGGTAATCACTATGGCTCTCGCAGCTAAGACTTCCAAGGGTCTGCTCGGCAAGAAGCTCGGCATGACCCAGGTGTGGGACGAGAACAACCGTCTCATCCCCGTGACCGTCGTCGAGATCTCGACGAACGTCGTCACCCAGATCCGCACGCCCGAGAAGGACGGCTACGCAGCCGTCCAGATCGCCGCCGGCCAGATCGACCCGCGCAAGGTCAACAAGCCCAGCGCCGGTCACTTCGAGGCCGCCGGGGTCACCCCGCGCCGCCACCTCACCGAGATCCGCACCGCGGACGCCGCCGACTACACCGTCGGCCAGGAGCTCACCGCGGAGAGCGTGTTCGAGGCCGGCCAGAAGGTCGACGTCATGGGCACCTCCAAGGGCAAGGGCTTCGCCGGTGTCATGAAGCGCCACAACTTCAAGGGTGTCTCCGCTTCGCACGGTTCGCACCGCAACCACCGCAAGCCCGGCTCGATCGGTGCGTCCTCGACGCCCAGCCGAGTCTTCAAGGGCATGCGCATGGCTGGCCGCATGGGTGGAGAGCGCGTGACCGTGCTCAACCTGGTCGTCCACTCGGTCGACGCCGAGAAGGGACTGGTGCTCGTCAAGGGTGCGGTTCCCGGCGCCAAGGGCCGTCTCGTTTTCGTTCGCAACGCAGTGAAGGGGGCGTAGTCCATGACTGACGCAACTCACACGCTCGATGTCCTCGACGTCGCCGGCAACAAGTCCGGAACCGTCGAGCTGCCCGCCGAGATCTTCGACGTGCAGGCCAACATCCCGCTCATCCACCAGGTCGTCGTCGCTCAGCTCGCCGCCGCTCGCCAGGGAACCCACAAGACCAAGCGTCGTGGTGAGGTCTCCGGTGCCGGCCGCAAGCCGTTCAAGCAGAAGGGAACCGGTCGCGCTCGTCAGGGCTCGATCCGTGCTCCTCAGATGACCGGTGGTGGCATCGTCCACGGACCCGTGCCCCGCAACTACTCGCAGCGCACCCCCAAGAAGATGATCGCCGCAGCTCTGCTCGGCGCCATCTCGGACCGCGCCCGCGGTGGCCGCGTGCACGTCGTCGAGGCTCTCGCCCAGGGCGAGAACCCGTCGACCAAGGCCGTCAACGCGTTCCTCACCACCGTCGCCAGCTCCAAGCACGTGCTGATCGTGCTCGAGCGCGACGACCAGCTGAGCCTCCGCAGCGTGCGCAACCTCCCCACGGTTCACGTTCTGCCCGCAGACCAGCTGAACGCCTACGACGTGCTCGTCTCCGACGACATCGTCTTCACCAAGGGCTCCTTCGACGCCTTCGTCGCCTCGAAGACCAAGCAGGAAGAGGTTTCCGCATGAGCAACGCAGCGTTCAACAAGGACCCGCGCGACATCATCCTGTCTCCCGTCGTCTCCGAGAAGAGCTACGGCCTGATCGACCAGGGCAAGTACACCTTCGTGGTGGACCCCCGCTCGAACAAGACCGAGATCAAGCTCGCGATCGAGAAGATCTTCTCGGTCGAGGTCGCGTCGATCAACACGCTGAACCGCACGGGCAAGACCCGTCGCACCAAGTTCGGGCCGGGCAAGCGCAAGGACACCAAGCGCGCGATCGTGACGCTCAAGTCCGGATCCATCGACATCTTCACGGCCGTCGGCTAGGCCCGGAAGCTAGAGGAAAAGACACATGGCTATTCGCAAGTACAAGCCCACGACCCCTGGTCGTCGCGGCTCCTCCGTCTCGGACTTCGCCGAGATCACGCGCTCGACTCCTGAGAAGTCGCTGCTCCGCCCGCTCTCCAAGACCGGTGGACGCAACAACCAGGGTCGCATCACGACCCGTCACATCGGTGGTGGCCACAAGCGCCAGTACCGCGTGATCGACTTCCGTCGCAACGACAAGGACGGCGTCAACGCCAAGGTCGCTCACATCGAGTACGACCCCAACCGCACCGCGCGCATCGCGCTGCTCCACTTCGTGGACGGCACCAAGCGCTACATCCTGGCCCCGAACAAGCTGTCGCAGGGCGACATCATCGAGTCGGGTGCAGGCGCGGACATCAAGCCCGGCAACAACCTGCCGCTGCGCAACATCCCCACCGGTACCGTCATCCACGCGATCGAGCTGAAGCCGGGCGGTGGCGCCAAGATGGCCCGTTCCGCCGGTGCCTCCGTGCGACTCGTGGCGAAGGACGGCCCCTACGCGCAGCTCCGTCTGCCGTCGGGCGAGATCCGCAACGTGGATGCGCGCTGCCGCGCCACGATCGGCGAGGTCGGCAACGCCGAGCAGTCGAACATCAACTGGGGCAAGGCCGGCCGCAACCGCTGGAAGGGCATCCGCCCGACCGTGCGTGGTGTCGCCATGAACCCGGTCGACCACCCGCACGGTGGTGGTGAGGGCAAGACGTCCGGTGGACGTCACCCCGTCAGCCCGTGGGGTCAGGCCGAAGGCCGTACCCGTCACCCCAACAAGGAAAGCGACAAGCTCATCGTGCGTCGCCGGACCGTCGGCAAGAAGCGTAAGTAGGAGTCTTAGAAAATGCCACGCAGTCTCAAAAAGGGCCCCTTCGTCGACGACCACCTGTACCGCAAGGTCGTCACCGCTAACGAAGCCGGTTCGAAGAACGTCATCAAGACCTGGTCGCGTCGCTCGATGATCATCCCCGACTTCCTCGGGCACACGATCGCCGTGCACGACGGCCGCAAGCACATCCCGGTGTTCATCACCGAGACCATGGTGGGTCACAAGCTGGGCGAGTTCGCCCCGACCCGCACCTTCCGTGGACACGTGAAGGACGACAAGAAGGGCCGTCGCCGCTAACCGCGGCGACGTGAAGGAGGAAGAGTAATGGTGGAGTCGATCGCACGCGTGCGTCACATCCGCGTCACCCCCATGAAGGCCCGTCGTGTCGTCAACCTGATCCGCGGCCGTCAGGCCGTCGAGGCGTTGGCCATCCTGAAGTTCGCCCCTCAGGGCGCTTCGGAGCCCGTGTACAAGCTGGTCGCCTCGGCGATCGCGAACGCACGGGTCAAGGCGGACGCCACGAACAGCTATCTCGACGAGCAGGATCTCTTCATCACGAAGGCGTTCGTCGACCAGGGGGCCACGCTCAAGCGTTTCCAGCCGCGTGCCCAGGGACGAGCGTTCCAGATTCTCAAGCGCACCAGCCACATCACCATCGTCCTGGCCACGCCTGACGATGTCGAAGCCGGCGCTGCGAGCAAGAAGGTGAGCAAGTAATGGGCCAGAAAGTCAATCCGTACGGCTTCCGTCTCGGAATCACCACCGACCACGTGTCGCGCTGGTTCTCCGACAGCACGAAGAAGGGTCAGCGTTACAGCGACTACGTGGCTGAAGACGTGAAGATCCGCAACCTGCTGAAGACCTCGCTCGACCGCGCCGGAGTGGCGAAGATCGAGATCGAGCGCACCCGTGACCGCGTCCGCGTCGACATCCACACCGCCCGTCCGGGCATCGTGATCGGTCGTCGTGGCGCCGAGGCCGAGCGCATCCGCTCCGACCTCGAGAAGCTCACGAGCAAGCAGATCCAGCTGAACATCCTCGAGGTCAAGAACCCCGAGGCCGAGGCACAGCTCGTGGCGCAGGGCATCGCCGAGCAGCTCACCGCTCGTGTGGCATTCCGCCGCGCGATGCGCAAGGGCCTGCAGGGCGCTCAGCGCGCCGGCGCCAAGGGTGTCCGCATCCAGGTGTCGGGCCGTCTCGGCGGCGCCGAGATGAGCCGTTCCGAGTTCTACCGCGAGGGCCGCGTTCCGCTGCACACCCTCCGCGCCAACATCGACTACGGCTTCTACGAGGCGAAGACGACGTTCGGCCGCATCGGTGTGAAGGTCTGGATCTACAAGGGCGACATCACCAACAAGGAGCTCGCCCGCGAGCAGGCCAACCAGAAGTCGTCGCGCCCCGAGCGCGGCGACCGTGACCGTCCGCGCCGTGACTCCGCCCCCAAGGCGAAGGCCCCGGTCGCAGCAGGAGTTGAGGCGTAACCATGCTTATCCCCCGTAGAGTCAAGCACCGCAAGCAGCACCACCCGGGTCGCAGTGGCCAGGCCACCGGCGGCACCACGGTGAACTTCGGTGAGTACGGCATCCAGGCCCTCACCCCCGCGTACGTGACCAACCGTCAGATCGAGTCCGCTCGTATCGCGATGACCCGTCACATCAAGCGTGGTGGAAAGGTGTGGATCAACATCTACCCCGACCGTCCGCTCACCAAGAAGCCCGCCGAGACCCGCATGGGTTCCGGTAAGGGTTCCCCCGAGTGGTGGGTCGCGAACGTCAAGCCGGGCCGAGTGCTGTTCGAGCTGAGCGGGGTCGACGAGACCATCGCTCGCGAGGCGCTCACCCGAGCAATCCACAAGCTGCCTCTCAAGGCACGCATCATCAAGCGCGAGGAGGGCGACGCGTAATGGCGATCGGTTCTAAGGAGCTCGCCTCGGCGGAGCTCGACACGTTCGAAGATTCCCGACTTCTCGAGGAACTTCGCAAGGCCAAGGAAGAGCTGTTCAACCTGCGCTTCCAGTCGGCAACCGGGCAGCTCGAAAGCCACGGGCGTCTTCGCTCCGTGAAGCGCGACATCGCTCGTATCTACACGGTCATCCGTGAGCGCGAGCTGGGCATCCGTGCCACGCCCGCCCCCGTCGAGGCTCCGGCCAAGGCGACCAAGAAGTCATCCAAGAAGGCAGCAGAGGCCAAGGCCCCCGCAGCTGAGGCCGATGAGGCCGCCCAGACTGAGGAGGCCAGCAAGTAATGGCTAAGACTGAAGAGAAGGTCACCGACGCCGGACACGAGTCCGCCGCCCATGACGTCAAGGACGTGGCAGCACGCGGGTACCGCAAGTCCCGCCGTGGTCTCGTGACCAGCGACCGGATGGACAAGACCATCGTGGTCGAGGTCGAGGACCGCGTGAAGCACCCCCTGTACGGCAAGGTCATCCGCCGCACCTCCAAGGTGAAGGTGCACGACGAGACCAACAGCGCCGGCATCGGCGACCTGGTTCTCATCAACGAGACCCGCCCGCTGAGCGCCACCAAGCGCTGGCGCCTGGTCGAGATCCTGGAGAAGGCGAAGTAACATGCTGCAGCAAGAATCACGAGTCAAGGTGGCCGACAACACCGGCGCCAAGGAACTCCTGACGATTCGCGTGCTCGGTGGATCCGGTCGTCGCTACGCGGGTCTCGGCGATGTCATCGTCGCGACCGTGAAGGACGCCATCCCCGGCGGAAACGTCAAGAAGGGCGATGTGGTCAAGGCCGTCATCGTCCGCACCGTCAAGTCGACCCGTCGCTCCGACGGCTCGTACATCAAGTTCGACGAGAACGCCGCCGTGATCCTGAAGAACGATGGTGACCCCCGTGGCACCCGTATCTTCGGACCGGTCGGCCGTGAGCTCCGTGACAAGAAGTTCATGAAGATCATCTCGCTGGCACCGGAGGTTATCTAGTCATGGCGAACATCAAGAAGGGTGACCTCGTGCAGGTCATCTCCGGCGCGAGCCAGGACCGCGGCGGCGACCGCGGCAAGCAGGGTCGCGTCATCGAGGTGCAGGTCGAGAAGGACCGCGTGATCGTCGAGGGCGTGAACTTCGTCACGAAGCACGTTCGCGTCGGGCAGAGCCAGCGCGGCACCAAGACCGGCGGCATCGAGACCATGGAGGCGCCGATCCACGTGTCGAACGTCGCCCTGGTCGACCCCGAGACCAAGAAGCCGACCCGCGTCGGCCACCGCAACGAAGAAGTCACGAAGGACGGCGTCACCAAGACGGTCCGCGTTCGTTACGCGAAGAAGTCAGGAAAAGACCTCTGATGAGCACCGAGACTGCCGCGCCCGCTGGCCCAATCCAGCCGCGCCTGAAGCAGAAGTACAAGAACGAGATCGTCGCTCAGCTGACGAAGGACTTCGACTTCACGAACGTGCACCAGGTGCCCGGACTCGTGAAGATCGTGGTCAACACCGGTGTCGGCGAGGCCGCCCGCGATGGCAAGGTCATCGACGGTGCGGTCAAGGACCTCACCGCGATCACCGGCCAGAAGCCGCAGGTCACGAAGGCCCGCAAGTCGATCGCGCAGTTCAAGCTGCGTGAGGGACAGCCCATCGGCGCCCACGTCACGCTCCGTGGCGACCGCGCCTGGGAGTTCCTCGACCGCCTGCTGTCGCTCGCGCTTCCCCGTATCCGCGACTTCCGCGGTCTCTCGGACAAGCAGTTCGACGGCCGTGGCAACTACACCTTCGGTCTCAACGAGCAGTCGATGTTCCACGAGATCGACCAGGACAAGATCGACCGCGTGCGTGGCTTCGACATCACCGTCGTGACCACCGCGAAGACCGACGACGAGGGACGCGCGCTGCTCAAGGCGCTCGGCTTCCCCTTCAAGACGGCCGAAAACTCCTAAGCACCACCCCACCCACGACGACCACAGGTCGGCTCGCTCGTAAAGCGTGACCGAAACCAGGCGCGAAAGGCACCACAATGACAATGACAGATCCGGTCGCAGACATGCTGACCAGACTGCGCAACGCGAACTCGGCACACCACGACACCGTGTCGATGCCGCATTCCAAGCTCAAGTCGCACATCGCCGACATCCTCAAGGCGGAGGGCTACATCTCCGGCTGGGAAGTCGCCGACGCCAAGGTCGGCCAGACGCTGACGCTGAACCTCAAGTTCGGCCCCAACCGCGAGCGTTCGATCGCCGGGATCAAGCGGGTCTCCAAGCCCGGTCTCCGTGTCTACGCGAAGTCGACCGAGATCCCCACCGTCCTCGGTGGCCTCGGCGTCGCGATCCTGTCCACCTCCTCGGGTCTCTTGACGGACCGTCAGGCGAGCAAGAAGGGCGTGGGTGGGGAAGTCCTCGCCTACGTGTGGTAACCGACAATGTCACGTATCGGACGTCTTCCCATCGACATCCCCGCCGGAGTCACCGTCACGGTGGCCGGCCAGGGTGTCCAGGTCAAGGGACCGAAGGGTGAGCTCGCGCTCACCATCGCAGAGCCCATCGCGGCCACGGTCGAGGAGAACCAGGTTCTCGTCACCCGCCCAGACGACGAGCGCACCTCGCGCTCGCTGCACGGCCTGACCCGCACGCTGATCGCCAACCAGATCATCGGCGTCACCACGGGCTACTCCAAGAGCCTCGAGGTCGTCGGCACGGGTTACCGCGTCGCCGCCAAGGGCTCCGGTGTGGAGTTCGCTCTCGGGTACTCCCACCCCATCTCGGTCGAACCGCCTGCGGGCATCACGTTCACCGTGGAGGGCAACAACAAGCTCACGGTCAACGGCATCGACAAGCAGGCCGTCGGTGAGGTTGCCGCCAACATTCGCAAGCTGCGCAAGCCCGAGCCCTACAAGGGCAAGGGTGTGCGGTACGCCGGCGAGGTCGTTCGCCGCAAGGCCGGAAAGAGTGGTAAGTAAGCCATGGCTACTGTTACCAGAGGAAAGTCCAAGTCCGCAGCCCGCGAACGCCGGCACACGCGACTCCGCAAGAAGGTCGAGGGGACCCCGGCTCGTCCGCGTCTCGTCGTCACCCGATCGGCTCGTCACGTCTTCGTGCAGGTCGTCGACGACAGCAAGGGCCACACCCTCGCGTCGGCATCGACCCTCGAGACCGATCTCCGCAGCTTCGACGGTGACAAGACCGCCAAGGCCAAGAAGGTCGGCGAGCTCGTCGCCGAGCGCGCCAAGCTGGCCGGCATCGAGGCCGTGGTCTTCGACCGCGGTGGTAACCGTTACGCCGGTCGTGTCGCAGCGATCGCCGATGGAGCACGAGAGGGCGGTCTGAACCTGTGAGCGAGAACATCAAGGAGCCCGACGTGGCAGCAATCACCGAGGCGCCCGTCGAGACGGCTGCATCGAGTGGTCAGAACAGCCAGAGCGAGCCCCGCGAGGCCCGCCGTGGCGGTCGTGAGCGCAACCCCAACCGCGGTGACCGCGGCAGCCGGGATGCCGACAAGAGCCAGTTCCTGGAGCGCGTCGTCACCATCAACCGCGTGTCGAAGGTCGTGAAGGGTGGTCGTCGCTTCAGCTTCACCGCTCTCGTGGTCGTCGGCGACGGCAACGGTCTGGTGGGCGTCGGCTACGGCAAGGCCCGCGAGGTGCCGACCGCCATCTCCAAGGGCGTCGAGGAGGCGAAGAAGAACTTCTTCCGCGTTCCCCGCGTCGGCAACACCATCCCCCACCCGGTCCAGGGTGAGGCGGCCGCCGGTGTGGTGCTTTTGCGCCCCGCCGCCGCCGGTACCGGCGTCATCGCCGGTGGTCCGGTGCGTGCCGTGCTCGAGTGCGCCGGGATCCACGACATCCTCTCGAAGTCGCTCGGCTCGTCGAACACGATCAACATCGTGCACGCGACCGTGGAGGCACTGCAGCAGCTCGAAGAGCCGCGCGCCGTCGCCGCCCGCCGTGGCCTCGACTTCGAAGACGTCGCCCCTGCCCGCCTCGTGCGTGCAGAGGCCGACGCTCTAGCTGCGAAGGCAGGTGCATGATGGCGAACCTCAAGGTGACCCAGATCAAGTCCAAGATCAGCGAGAAGCAGAACCAGCGGGACACGCTGCGCAGCCTCGGACTGAAGAAGATCGGCCAGAGTGTCGTTCGAGAAGACAACGCCCAGAACCGGGGCTACGTGCGCACCGTCGCACACCTGGTGAAGGTCGAGGAGATTGACTGATGGCTGAAGAAGAAGCCAAGGAGACCGCCAAGGCGGCTCCGAAGAAGGCTGCTGCCCCCAAGAAGGCACCGGCTGAGAAGGCGACGACCGAGAAGGCCGCCGCCCCCAAGAAGGCTGCTGCCCCCAAGGCCGCTGCCTCGAAGGCTGCGACGTCCGGCGACGCCGAGGTGAAGGCTCCGGCCGCCACCAAGGCGCCCAAGGCCGCTGCCAAGGCCGACGAGCCCGCCGCCCCGCGCGAGCAGGTCCTCAAGGTCCACCACCTCCGTCCCGCCCCCGGCGCCAAGAAGGCACGCACGCGTGTCGGCCGTGGTGAGGGCTCGAAGGGTAAGACCGCCGGTCGTGGCACCAAGGGCACCAAGGCCCGCTACCAGGTGCGCGTCGGCTTCGAGGGTGGGCAGATGCCGCTGCACATGCGCACCCCGAAGCTCCGCGGCTTCAAGAACCCGTTCCGCGTGGAGTACCAGGTCGTGAACCTGGACAAGCTCGCGGAGCTCTACCCCTCGGGCGGCGATGTCACCATCACCGACCTCGTGGCCAAGGGCGCGGTTCGCAAGAACGAGAAGGTCAAGGTTCTCGGCGATGGCGACATCGCTGTGAAGCTGACCGTCGCGGTCGACAAGGTCTCCGGCTCCGCTGAGCAGAAGATCGTCGCCGCAGGTGGTTCCGTCAAGTAGGTATCACTGGTCCGGTGACCCGATCCGTCGGTCGAGCACAGATGCGTCATGAGAATGAGGTAGCCTGTCGAGGCCACGAATCGGGTCACCGGCTTTCTTGGCATTGAGCCACACGAACGCAGGAGGCCCTTTTTGTTCAAAGCCGTCGCGAGGATCTTCCGTACGCCGGACCTCCGCAGGAAGATTGGCTTCACGCTCGGCATCGTCGCGCTGTTCCGTCTGGGATCATTCATCCCCGCTCCCTTCGTGGACTTCGGGAACGTGCAGACCTGTCTGACCGCCAACCAGGGCACGTCGGGCCTCTACGAGCTCGTCAACCTCTTCTCGGGTGGCGCGCTGCTCCAGCTGTCGATCTTCGCGCTGGGCATCATGCCCTACATCACGGCGTCGATCATCGTGCAGCTGCTGCGCGTGGTCATCCCGCACTTCGAGACCCTCCACAAGGAGGGCCAGGCCGGTCAGTCGAAGCTCACGCAGTACACGCGCTACCTGACCATCGCCCTCGGTGTGCTGCAGTCGACGACGCTCATCACGGTCGCCCGCTCGGGCGCCCTGTTCGGCACCTCGACCGTCGCCGAGTGCGGCCAGCTCATCACCAACGACGCCTGGTACGCCATCCTGCTCATGGTCATCACCATGACCGCGGGCACCGGCGTCATCATGTGGTTCGGTGAGATGATCACCGAGCGCGGCATCGGCAACGGCATGTCGCTGCTCATCTTCACGTCGATCGCCTCGACCTTCCCCGGTTCGCTCTGGCTCATCGCCGAGACCCGCAGCTTCGAGACCTTCCTGCTCGTGCTGGCGGTGGGGATCGCGGTCATGGCGGCAGTCGTGTTCGTGGAGCTGTCCCAACGGCGGATCCCTGTGCAGTACGCCAAGCGCGTGGTGGGCAGACGCACGTACGGGGGCAACAACACCTACATCCCCATCAAGGTCAACATGGCCGGTGTGGTGCCCGTGATCTTCGCGTCGTCGCTGCTGTACCTGCCCGCGCTCATCGCGCAGTTCAACCAGCCCGCCGCAGGCGAGACGCCCGCCGGCTGGGTGACGTGGATCAACAACTACCTCGTGCGCGGCGATCACCCGCTCTACATGCTCCTGTACTTCCTGCTCATCGTGGGCTTCACCTACTTCTACGTCGCGATCACCTTCAACCCCGAAGAGGTCGCCGACAACATGAAGAAGTTCGGTGGATTCATCCCCGGCATCCGTGCCGGTCGCCCCACGGCCGAGTACCTCGACTACGTGCTCACCCGCATCACGCTGCCGGGATCGATCTACCTGGGTCTCATCGCCTTGCTGCCATTGATCGCGCTGGTCGCGGTCGGGGCCAACCAGAACTTCCCGTTCGGTGGCGCCTCGATCCTCATCATCGTGGGTGTCGGCCTCGAGACCGTGAAGCAGATCGACTCGCAGCTGCAGCAGCGGCACTACGAGGGACTGCTGCGATGACAGCAGCGGGGGAGAGCGGCGGGGAGCGGTTGCTCCTCATCGGTCCGCCCGGTGCGGGCAAGGGCACGCAGGCGGCCCGACTCTCCGAGGCGTTCGGGATCCCCGCGATCTCGACGGGAGACATCTTCCGCGAGAACGTGAAGAACGGCACCGAGCTGGGTGTGCAGGCCAAGACCTACATGGACGCAGGCCAGTACGTTCCGGATTCGCTCACCAACGACCTGGTGCGCGACCGCCTCGGCCAGTCCGACACCGAAGACGGCTTCCTGCTCGACGGCTACCCCCGCACGCTGCAGCAGGTCGAGGAGCTCGACGACATCCTCGGGGTGGCGGGCTACTCGCTCGACGCGGTGGTCGTGCTGACCGCCGACACCGACGAGGTCGTCTCCCGCCTGCTGAAGCGCTCCGCCGAGCAGGGTCGCAGCGATGACACGGAAGAGGTCATCCGCAAGCGCCTCGACGTCTACGCGGAGCAGACCGCTCCCCTCGTGGAGGTCTACGCCGGCCGAGGGCTCGTGCTCGAGGTCGACGGCCTCGGCGAGATCGAAGCCGTCACCGAGCGCATCGTCAGCGCGCTCTCCGGCCGCTGATCGGATGTTCGGCAAGAACAAGGGCATCTACAAGACGCCCGCCGAGCTGCGGCTGATGGTCGCACCGGGCCTCGCGACGGCGGCATCGCTCGCCGCCGTGCGAGCGGCCATCGCGCCGGGGGTCTCGACGCTCGAACTCGACGCCCTCGCCGACCGGGTCATCCGGGAGCGCGGAGGGGTGTCGAACTTCCAGCTCGTGCCCGGGTACGCCCACACGATCTGCGCGTCGGTCAACGACGACATCGTGCACGGCATCCCGAACGACAGGCTGCTGCAGCCGGGTGACATCGTCTCGATCGACAGCGGCGCCGAGATCGGCGGCTGGAACGGCGACTCCGCCATGACCGTGGTGCTCGACGACCCGTCCCGGCCGGCCGAGGTGGCCGCCAGGCGGCTGCTCTCCGAGGTGACCGAGCAGTCGCTCTGGCGCGGCATCGCCCGGCTGGCGACCGCGCGTCACCTCAACGAGGTGGGCGAGGCGATCGAGGAGTACGTCGAGGACCACCCGTCGGTCGCCGCGGGAGCCGCGTACGGCATCCTCACCGATTACATCGGGCACGGGATCGGCCGAAGCATGCACGAGGCGCCGCCGGTGTTCAACTACCGTGTGCGTCAGCGCGGCCCCGAGGTGAAGCCCGGACTCGTGGTGGCCATCGAGCCCATGATCACGGCCGGCACGACCGAGACGTTCGTGCGCGACGACGAGTGGACCGTGGCCTCGGCCGACGGCAGCATGTCGAGCCACTGGGAGCACTCCGTGGCCGTGCACGAAGACGGCATCTGGGTGCTGACGGCCGACGACGGCGGGGCGGCTCAGCTCGCGCCTCTCGGTGTGACTCCGGTACCCATCCCGTAGCCTGCTCCACCTGTTTGCCGCTCAGTCCTCCATGACGTGCACGAGCTCGTCGATGAACGACGCGAAGTCGCTCGAGTTGCGCACGATCCGCTGCACGTCGTCGCGATCGGAGAACACCTCGACGAGCTGGTCGAAGACGGTCTGGAACGCGCGTCTCCCGCTCTCGCTGAAGGCGATGAGCGCGATGACGTTGACCCGGTTCTCGCCCCACTGCATGGGCGTCTCGTTGACCACGATGGCGATGGCCGTGCGGGTGGCGCTCATGGTCATGGCGTGGGGCACGGCGATGGTGTCGGAGAAGGCGGTCGATGACATCCGCTCGCGCTCGATGGCGCCCTCGACGTAGCTCTCGTCGATGAGGCGCAGCCCCACCATCGCGCGACCGAGCGTGCGGATCATCTCCGGCTCCGACGCGGCGTCGAGGTTGCTCCAGTAGAGCCGCTCGTCGAAGTACTGCAGCAGCTCGTCCTTGAGCCGCATGCGCCGGCGGTGGCGTCTCACGACCGCGATCGACCTGCGCACCGCATCGACATCCGCGTCGGTGAGGAAGGGCGGCACGACCACCACGTTGTCGCGCGCGGCGGGCACGGGGATGGTCGTGACCACGATGTCGGAGGAGAGGGCGTTCCAGTCGACGTCGGCGCGCGTGATGACCACGTCGACCTCGAGCTCCGAGCCGAGCTCGGTCTCGAGCCGCTCGCGCAGCGCCAGGTGCATGTCGTAGTAGTTGGGGCTCACGATGGCGCAGCTGACCCGCTCCTGGCGGAGGTTCTGCCTCTCGAGGTGGGAGCCGACGTGCAGGGCGATGTAGGCGATCTCGTCTTCGGTGACCACGATGTCGTAGGCCCGCTGGACCTGGCTCGCGATGAAGACGGCCAGCTCGTAGATCATGGGGAACGAGCCCTTGATGGAACGGGTCATCGGGTTGCGGGAGAACGAGTTCTCCTGGGCGCGGGCCACGAGGTTGCGGATGTGCAGGCCGAGTCGCACCGTGAAGTCCTCGTCGTCGAGATCGACGAGGTACTCCTCGCTCGCCAGTCGCACGATGCGACGCATCTCGGCGAGATCCTCGGCGCCGAGGTAGGTCTCGGCCACGTGCTCGGTGGGGGAGTCGTGCCCAGGGGTGAGCACTCGCGTGGTGAGGAGCACCGAGAGGTAGCTCAGCTCACGCACGCCGAGGGCGGCACCGAAGTGGGAGCGGATGAGCGCATCGAGGTTCTCGGCGACCTCGCGGATGGTCTCGGAGGCCTGCGGGCCCTCCGCGGGCTCGATCGACTGGTTCTTGCCGACGCGGTCGACCGCGATCGCGATGTGCAGGAGAACGTTGTCGATGGAGTACTCGTTGACGAAGTAGCCGCTGCCGTCGAGCATCTCGATGAGGAGCGACTTGAAGCCCGAGAGGTCCTCCGAGGAGAACTCGCGCTGGATGGTCTCGAGGTCGAGGAACCCCTGGGCGCTCTCGTCGCGGAACACGCGACTGAGCAGTCGGCGCCGGTTGAGCTCGCTGCCGACGAGCGAGACCGTGCTCCCTCGGCGCCGCAAGGAGAGGCCGGCGTCGTCGACGAGCAGCTTCGCCTTGCGCAGATCGGCCTCCACCGTGGACTCGCTCACGAAGAGGTTGGCGGCGATGTCGTAGACGTCGATGCCCGCCGGCGCATCACCGAGCGCTCGGATGATGACGTGCACGCGCTCCCTGGGGCTCCCGGGATCGGCGTCGCGCGAGCGGCGGGAGGCGACGAACGAGGCATAGGCATCGCGGTTGAGCCGGTACCCGCTCGTCGACGACGCGATCACCTCGAGCGGTTTGGCCGCCGTCTTGACGCTCGTGACGTAGCTGCGCACACTCCGCGTGGTCACGCCGAGTCGGTCGGCGAGCTCGCCCGCCGTGACCCAGTCGTCGGCCGCGGCGAGGTGATCCAGCAATCGCTCGTACTTCGCTCTCATCACCCTTCACCCTAGGCGCTTCCGCGGAACCCGGGCCCTGGCTTCCGGGGGTGCGGAAGGAAAGGTGGTGGAGGTGGGGGAGAGGAAGGCGGAGGATCTAGGGAGATCGAAGCAGGACGCGAGGAGGCGTGCGTGGACAAGGTGCTCATCGTGTGCGGTGCGGGAGCATCGAGCACGTTCCTGGCACTCCGGTTGCGCCGGATCGCGCGAGAGCGCGGACTGGACCTGATCGTGGAGGCCGGCACGCTGTCGGACGTCGACGAGAGGCTCGCCGCCACGAGCGTGCTGCTGGTCGGCCCCCCTCTCGCCTCGGTGTTCGACGAACTGAACACCCGTGCGCGAGCGGCGGGCGTGCGAGCGGCCCTGCTGCCGGACACCGTGTTCGGACCCGAGGGTGCGGAGATCGCCGCCGACCTGGTCACAGAGCTCCTCGATGCGTCGCGGGACTCGCAGAACCTCGCTCAGGGATGAGCAGAGCTAAGGAGAACGACTGATGGCTGAACGAACCGTCCAGATGGCATCCGAGCACGGGCTGCACGCCCGACCCGCGAGCCTCTTCACGAAGGCCGTGGCCGAGGCCGGCCTGCCCGTGCAGATCTCGAAGGGCGACAAGACCGCCAACGCCGCCAGCATCCTCGGCGTGATCTCGCTCGGCATCGAGCACGGCGACACCGTGACCCTCGTCTCCGACGCCGACGACGCCGACGCGCTGCTCGACCGGCTCGCCGCGCTGCTCTCGACCGATCTGGACGCCGCCTGATGGCCGCCGGAACGCTGCACGGCACCGGGATCGGCCGCGGCATCGCCGTGGGCACCGTGCTCCGCATGCCCGATCCGCTGCCCGAGCCCACCGACGAGGCGAGCACCCTCACTCCGGATGCCGAGAAGGAGCGGGCGCGCGCATCGCTCGCCGCCACCGCCGCCATCATCCGCCACCGCGGTGAGCGCGCCGGCGGTTCGGCGAAGGAGGTGCTCGAGGCCCAGGCCTTCATGGCCGAGGACCCCACGCTCATCGACGACGTCGGCGTGCGGATCGACGGCGGCAAGACCGCCGAGCGCGCGGTCTACGAGGCCTTCGCGGCCTTCCGCGACCTGCTCGTGAGCATGGGCGGCTACATGGGCGAGCGCGCCACCGACCTCGACGACGTGTCGCAGCGGGTCGTGGCCCACCTCCGCGGCGTCGCCGCTCCCGGAGTGCCCGACCCCGAGCACCCGTTCGTGCTCATCGCCCGCGACCTCGCCCCCGCCGACACGGCGCTGCTCGACCTCTCGAAGGTGCTCGCCCTCGTGACGAGCGACGGAGGGCCGACCTCGCACACCGCCATCCTCGCCCGCGAGAAGTCGATCGTGGCCGTGGTGGGAGTGGCAGGCGCCCTCGAGCTCGAGGACGGCGTGGAGATCGTGGTCGACGCCTCGACCGGTGACGTCACCGTGGCGCCCGACGCCGAGACGCGCGCCGCCGCCGAGGCCCGCGCCGCGGAGCTCAAGGCCGCCAGGAGCGCGGCCACCGGCCCCGGCGCGCTCGCCGACGGCACCCCCGTGCCTCTGCTCGCGAACCTTGGATCGGCCGACGGCGCAGCGGATGCCGTGGAGAAGGGCGCAGAGGGCGTCGGCCTCTTCCGCACCGAGTTCCTCTTCCTCGACGCCGCGACCGCACCGACCGTGGAGGAGCAGAAGGCGCAGTACAAGCGACTGCTCGAGGCCTTCCCCGGCAAGAAGGTCGTGGTGCGCGCGCTCGACGCCGGTGCCGACAAGCCCCTCAGCTTCCTGAACGACGCGGCTGAGGAGAACCCGGCGCTCGGACTCCGAGGCCTGCGCGCCCTGCGGGCCAACGAGCCGATCCTGCGCGACCAGCTGCGCGCGCTCGCCGAGGCCGACGCCGAGACCGACGCCGAGGTGTGGGTGATGGCCCCGATGGTGTCGACCGTCGAGGAGACCCGCTACTTCACCGCCCTCGCCCGCCAGCTCGGGTTGAAGACCGCCGGCGTGATGGTGGAGGTGCCGTCGTCGGCCCTGCTCGCCGACCGCATCCTCGCCGATGCCGACTTCGCCTCGGTGGGCACCAACGACCTCACCCAGTACACGCTCGCGGCCGACCGCCTGCTCGGCTCCGTGGCCTCGTTCCAGGATCCGTGGCACCCCGCCGTGCTGCGTCTCGTGGGCGAGGTCGGCAAGGCCGGCCGCACGACGGGCAAGCCCGTGGGCATCTGCGGCGAGGCGGCAGCCGATCCGCTGCTCGCCGTGGTGCTCGTGGGTCTCGGCGCCACCACGCTCTCGATGTCGCCCTCCGCGCTCGCCGACGTGCGCGCCGAGCTCGCCCGCTTCACCCTCGAGGACGCCCGCCGGTTCGCCGAGCTCGCGCTCTCGGCCAACAGCGCCGTGGAGGCCCGCGCCGCGGTGACCTCGGCGGCCACCCCCTGACCGCATCACCCGCACCACCTGCATCACCAGCACCTAGCAATGCACTCCCCACCCCTTACCCCGAACACCACAGAAATGGAGCAGTCGTCATGACAACGACGTCAGAAACGAAGCAGGGAGGTGGAGCCCGTGTGCGCGTGCAGCGCTTCGGCACCTTCCTCAGCGGCATGGTCATGCCCAACATCCCCGCGTTCATCGCGTGGGGTCTCATCACGAGCCTCTTCATCGCCACCGGATGGCTCCCGAACGGCATCCTCGGCGGCTTCGGCAACGCCGATGCGATCGGCTGGCAGGGCGCTGCCACCCAGATCGCGGTCGGTGAGGACGGCGAGAACTTCAACGTGTACCTGGGCCTCGTGGGCCCGATGATCACCTACATGCTGCCGCTCCTCATCGCCAACACCGGTGGCCGCATGGTCTACGGCCCCCGCGGTGGAGTGGTCGGCGTGGTCGCGACGATGGGTGTCATCGTCGGCGCCTCCGTGCCGATGTTCATCGGCGCCATGATCATGGGCCCGCTCGGCGCTCTGCTGATCAAGCAGATCGACAAGATCTGGGCGGGCAAGATCAAGGCCGGCTTCGAGATGCTGGTCGACAACTTCTCGGCCGGCATCGTGGCAGCCATCCTCGCCATCGCCGGCTTCTTCGGGATCGCCCCGCTCATCTCGGGTCTCACCGCGCTGCTGCAGGGAGCGATCCAGTGGCTCGTCGACCTCGGACTGCTGCCGCTCGTGAGCCTGCTCGTGGAGCCCGCCAAGGTGCTGTTCCTCAACAACGCCATCAACCACGGTGTGTTCACGGGACTCGGTGCCACCCAGGTGGCGGAGACCGGCAAGTCGATCCTCTTCCTCATCGAGGCGAACCCCGGCCCCGGTGTCGGCATCCTCATCGCGTTCTCGATCTTCGGCATCGGTCTCGCCAAGGCGAGCGCGCCGGGAGCCGTCATCATCCAGTTCTTCGGCGGGATCCACGAGATCTACTTCCCCTACGTGCTCTCGAAGCCCCTCGTCATCGTGGCCGCCATGGCCGGTGGCGCCGCGGGTGTGGCCGTCAACGTGCTGTTCAACACCGGTCTCCGCGCTCCCGCCTCGCCGGGATCGATCATCGCGATCATGATCAACGCGGCCCCCGACAGCTACGTCGGCATCGCGCTCTCCGTGCTCGTCTCGGCAGCTGTGTCGTTCCTCATCACCTCGGTCATCCTCCGTGCCAGCCGCAAGCGCGACCTGGAGCGGGGCGACGACGGCGACCTGGCGGCTGCCGTGGCCCGCACCGAGGCCAACAAGGGCAAGGAGTCGAGCGTGCTCGGCAACCTCCGCGCCGAAGGCGTGCCCGCGGGCGACGCCGAGGTCGCGGCCTCGGCCGGCACCGACGGCACCGCGCTGCTCACCGACGCCCGACCGATCAGGAACATCGTGTTCGCCTGCGACGCCGGAATGGGCTCGAGCGCCATGGGCGCCTCCGTGCTTCGCAATAAGATCAAGAAGGCCGGCATCGACGGCGTCACCGTGGTGAACAAGTCGATCGCCAGCCTCGAAGACGACGTCGACCTCGTGATCACCCAGCGCGAGCTCACGCAGAGGGCGCAGGAGCGCACCCCGAGCGCCGAGCACGTCTCGGTCGACAACTTCATGAACAGCCCTCGCTACGAAGAGCTCGTGGCGAAGCTCAAGCACCAGCACGGCGCCGAGTAGGCGACGCGCACCGATCGAGAGGGAGAAGCCCATGGCCGTCCTGGAACCGTCGCAGATCCGACTGAGCGGCACCGCCCGCACCAAGGAGGACGCGATCGCCGAGGCCTCCGCCATCCTGGTGGGAGCAGGGGCCGTCACCGCGGACTACCACGACTTCATGCTCCAGCGTGAAGAGACCGTCTCGACGTACATGGGCAACTTCCTCGCCATTCCGCACGGCACGAACGAGGGCAAGGACACGATCCTCGCGTCGGCGCTCTCGTTCGTGCGGTACGACGAGGCCCTCGACTGGGGTGGCGAGGATGTTCGCTTCGTCGTGGGCATCGCCGGCAAGGACGGCGGGCACATGGACATCCTCACCAAGATCGCCATCGTCTTCAGCGATGACGACGAGGTCGCGAAACTGCTCGCGGCCGGCACGCCGGAGGAGATCCTCGAGATCCTCGGCGACGTCAACGAGTAACACCGATTAAAGGAGTACCCATGAAAGCCGTCCACTTCGGAGCCGGGAACATCGGCAGGGGCTTCGTGGGGCTCATCCTCCACGACGCGGGCTACGAGCTCGTCTTCGCCGACGTCAACGCGCAGCTCATCGACGCCCTCGCGGCCTCCACGAGCTACGACGTGCACGCGGTGGGCGAGAAGTCCTCCACCCGCACCGTGACGGGCTACCGCGCCCTCAACAGCGGCAGCGACGAGGACGCGGTGGTCGCCGAGATCGCCACGGCCTCGCTCGTGACGACGGCCGTGGGCCCGAACATCCTGAAGTTCGTGGCCCCGGTCATCGCCCGTGCCCTCGAGGCGCGCGACGACTCGCTGCCCCCTCTGCACGTGATGGCCTGCGAGAACGCCATCAACGCCACGGATGCGCTCAAGGCCGAGATCGTCGGCAGGCTCGACGGGGGAGAGGCCTCCGCCGCCCTCGGTCGCGCCGTGTTCGCCAACACCGCCGTGGACCGCATCGTGCCGAACCAGGATGCGGATGCGGGTCTCGATGTGACGGTGGAGGACTTCTTCGAGTGGGCCATCGAGGAGGGCCCCTTCGAGGGCGCCGTTCCGAGCATCCCGGCCGCCCACTTCGTCTCGGACCTCGCTCCGTACATCGAGCGCAAGCTCTTCACCGTCAACACCGGCCACGCCACGACGGCGTACCACGGCTGGGTCGAGGGGGCCCCGACCCTGGCCGACGCGCTCTCGATCCCGGAGGTGTTCGCCGAGGTCAAGGCCGTGCTCGCCGAGACCAAGGCGCTCCTGGTGGCCAAGCACGAGTTCGATCCGGCCACGCAGGAGGCGTACCTCGAGAAGAACCTCGTGCGCTTCGCCAACCCGTACCTCACCGACACCCCCGAGCGCGTCGGCCGCCAGCCGCTCCGCAAGATCAGCAGGAACGAGCGCTTCATCGGCCCCGCCGCCGAGCTCGCCGAACGCGGACTGCCGCACGAGGCGCTGCTCCGCGCCGTGCGTGCCGCGCTGCGGTTCGACGCACCGAGCGACCCGCAGAGCGCGGAGCTCGCCGAGCTGCTCGCGCGCCTCTCGCCGGAGCAGTTCACCGCGGAGGTGTGCGGCATCGAGGCCGGCCACCCCCTGCACGATGGTCTCGTAGCCGTGGTGCGGTCCATAGACTCCTATCGCTGATTGCGCAAGGGCCGTTCTTAGCGTAGGCTCGATCTTTGGTGTTTTGGGCCTGTTGTCAGCCGACGGCGGAAGCCCGATTCTCCGCAAGACCAGCAGAAATCTATTTATAGCGACAGTGAGTGTATGGCCAAAAAAGACGGTGTTATCGAGATCGAAGGCGCAGTCGTCGAGGCTCTCCCGAACGCAATGTTCCGGGTGGAGCTGACGAATGGCCACAAGGTGCTTGCCCATATCTCGGGCAAGATGCGCCAGCACTACATCCGCATCCTCCCGGAGGACCGCGTGATCGTGGAGTTGAGCCCCTACGACCTCACCCGTGGCCGGATCGTCTACCGCTACAAATAGCGCCAGATCATGGCAGCTGGAAAGTAACGGCCCCACGGCGTTCCGAGGGGTACGAGGACAGCGAAGAGAGAAAAGTCAATGAAGGTCAACCCCAGCGTCAAGCCCATCTGTGAGCACTGCCGCATCATTCGCCGCAACGGCCGCGTGATGAACATCTGCAAGAGCAACCCGCGCCACAAGCAGCGCCAGGGCTGAACACCCGCACCACAACTAATGGCAGTGTCAGAAGCCGCCCGGTGAGAACCGGGCGGTGGACACCTTCGGTCGGAGGCCGGAGCACATTCACTGTCACAGACCTCCACTCATCAACAGGAGATAGCCACAATGGCACGTCTAGCAGGAGTTGACATTCCCCGCGACAAGCGCGTGGAAGTTGCCCTCACGTACATCTACGGGGTCGGGCGCACGCGTGCGCTCAAGACCCTCGCCGACACCGAGATCTCCGGAGACATCCGGGTCAAGGATCTGAGTGACGACCAGCTAGTCGCTCTCCGCGACTACATCGAGGGCAACTACAAGGTGGAGGGTGACCTCCGCCGCGAGGTCGCCGCCGACATCCGCCGCAAGGTCGAGATCGGCTCCTACGAGGGCGTCCGCCACCGCAAGGGCCTCCCCGTGCGCGGACAGCGCACCAAGACCAACGCTCGCACCCGCAAGGGCCCGAAGCGCACCGTCGCCGGCAAGAAGAAGGCCGGCCGCTAAGCGCGCCGACTGACCAGGATTCCAGGAGATATACATGGCAACCCCCAAGTCGGCCGTCCGCAAGCCGCGCAAGAAAGAGAAGAAGAACGTCGCCGTGGGCCAGGCCCACATCAAGTCGACCTTCAACAACACCATCGTGTCGATCACCGACACGACCGGTGCCGTCATCAGCTGGGCCTCCTCCGGTGGCGTCGGCTTCAAGGGATCGCGCAAGTCGACCCCGTTCGCCGCGCAGCTCGCTGCCGAGTCGGCTGCCCGCCAGGCTCAGGAGCACGGCATGAAGAAGGTCGACGTCTTCGTCAAGGGACCGGGCTCCGGTCGCGAGACCGCGATCCGCTCGCTCCAGGCCGCAGGCCTCGAGGTCGGTTCGATCAACGACGTGACCCCGCAGGCGCACAACGGCTGCCGTCCCCCCAAGCGCCGCCGCGTTTGACCTTTCCGCGCTGAACCGGCGGGGCTCTTCGGGGCCCCGCCGGTGAAGTCGTTCACAACTCAATACCTCGTCACGTGAGTGTCATATAGCGGACACTCAGCCGAAAGGAATAACAGTGCTCATTGCACAGCGCCCCACCCTCACCGAGGAGAACATCTCGGAGTTCCGTTCGCGGTTCGTCATCGAGCCGCTCGAGCCCGGCTTCGGCTACACCCTCGGCAACTCGCTCCGCCGCACGCTGCTCTCGTCGATCCCGGGAGCTGCCGTCACGAGCATCCGCATCGACGGCGTGCTGCACGAGTTCAGCACGATCCCCGGTGTGAAGGAAGACGTCACCGAGATCATCCTCAACGTCAAGGGTCTCGTCGTCTCGAGCGAGCACGACGAGCCGATCACCGCCTACCTGCGCAAGCACGCCTCCGGCGAGGTCACCGCGGCCGACATCTCGGCTCCGGCCGGTGTGGAGATCCACAACCCGGAGCTCGTGATCGCGACCCTCAACGACAAGGCGAAGTTCGAGCTCGAGCTCATCATCGAGCGCGGTCGCGGCTACGTCTCGGCGACCCAGAACCGCAGCGAGTTCTCCGAGGCCGGTCAGGTTCCGATCGACTCGATCTACTCGCCCGTGCTCAAGGTCACCTACCGCGTCGAGGCCACCCGTGCCGGTGAGCGCACCGACTTCGACCGCCTCGTGGTCGACGTCGAGACGAAGCCGGCCATCACGCCGCGCGACGCCATCGCCTCCGCCGGTCGCACGCTGACCGAGCTGTTCGGGCTCGCCCGCGAGCTCAACTCGGCCGCAGAGGGCATCGAGATCGGCCCCGCGCCGGTCGACGCCGTGCTGTCGTCCGAGCTGTCGGTTCCGATCGAGGACCTCGATCTGTCCGTGCGCTCGTACAACTGCCTCAAGCGCGAGGGCATCAACACGGTCTCCGAGCTCGTCGCCCTCTCGGAGACGCAGCTCATGAACATCCGCAACTTCGGTCAGAAGTCGGTCGATGAGGTGAAGGACAAGCTCGTGGAGCTCGGCCTCTCGCTGAAGGACACCGTTCCCGGTTTCGACGGCGCCCACTTCTACGGCGGCTACGACGAAGAGAACGTCTGAGACGTCTCCTCGTCCGCTTGACCCACCCGACACACTGACCCACATCTGGAGATAAGAAATGCCCAAGCCAACCAAGGGACCCCGTCTCGGCGGCGGACCGGCGCACGAGCGCCTGCTCCTCGCCAACCTGGCTGCTGCCTTGTTCACGCACAAGAGCATCAAGACGACCGAGACCAAGGCCAAGCGGATGCGTCCGCTGACCGAGCGTCTGATCACGTTCGCCAAGCGCGGTGACCTGCACGCTCGTCGTCGGGTTCTCGGCGTGATCGGCGACAAGTCGGTCGTGCACGAGCTCTTCACCGAGATCGCTCCGCTCATGGCGGAGCGCGAGGGCGGCTACACCCGCATCACGAAGCTCGGCTTCCGCAAGGGCGACAACGCCCCCATGGTGCAGATCGAGCTCGTGCTCGAGCCCGTGACCCCGAAGAAGAAGTCGACCGCGAAGGCCGCACCGGCCGCCGCTGCCGCTCTCGTCGAGGAGGCTCCCGCCGAGGAGACCACCGCCGACGAGGCGAGCACCGACGAGACCGTCGTCGAGGAGTCCACCGAGACCGAGGCTCCCGCCGCGGCCGAGGCGGAGACCACCGACGAGGCTCCCGCGGAGGAGACCAAGTAGCAGCACCTGCACGAGAGGGCCCCGCATCCGAGAGGATGACGGGGCCCTCCTCGTTAACATGGAGGACGTGATGCACGAGGAGACGGGGACGAGGCGACTGCGCCTCGACATCGCCTACGACGGCACCGACTTCTCGGGGTGGGCGAAGCAACCGGGCTTCCGCACCGTGCAGGGGGTGCTCGAGGAGACCATGGGGGTCATCCTCCGCCGCTATCCGCCGCAGCCCGTGCTGCACGTGGCCGGGCGCACCGATGCGGGTGTGCACGCCACGGGCCAGGTGGCGCACGTCGACCTCACCCCCGGCCAGCTCGCGAGCCTCCGCCGCAGGGGGGCGCCCGCCTCGATCGGCGAGGGCGAGCTCGCACTGCTGCTCGGGCAGCGCATCAACGGCGTGCTCGGCGCCGACTCCGACGTGGTGGTCACACGATCCGTGCTCGCCCCTGCCGGCTTCGACGCCCGCTTCTCGGCCAGTTGGCGCCGCTACCGCTATCGAGTGGCGGATGCCGCCGCCGTGCACGATCCGCTCGAGCGTCGGCGCACCGTGCGGCACCCCACCGAGCTCGACGTCGACGCCATGGACACCGCGGCGAGGGCGCTGCTCGGCCTGCACGACTACGCCACCTTCTGCAAGCCGCGGCCGCACTCCACCACCATCCGCACGCTGCGCTCGTTCGCGTGGCGGCGTCGAGGCGACGGCGTGCTCATCGCGTCGCTCGAAGCGGATGCGTTCTGCCACAGCATGGTGCGGTCGCTCGTGGGGGCCACGGTGGCGGTGGGCGACGGGGCGCTCTCGGCGGAGGACATCCTGAGGCTCAGGGACGAGCGCGCACGGACGGGGGAGTTCCTCGTGATGCCGGCCAAGGGGCTCGTGCTCACAGAGGTGGGCTACCCACCGGATGACGCACTCGCCCTGCGTGCCGAGCAGACGAGGGCGCGTCGCGAGCTCATTTGACGCCCAGGGGTGGTATCGCGTAACGTAGACCCTTGGTGTGCGCGCCCAGGTGCGCCGCCCGAAGTTGAGCCCTCCATCGGCTGCCTTCCCCATCGTTCTGATGAGGAAGACCCACCGGAGTGGGATTCACGAACTCCTCACCTCGACCAAGAAAGCAGCACTCCTGTGACGCGCACGTACACCCCGAAAGCCAGTGAGATCCAGCGGGGCTGGGTCATCATCGACGCGACCGACGTCGTTCTCGGCCGTCTGGCCAGCCACGCGGCCGCCATTCTCCGTGGCAAGAACAAGGCCACCTTCACGCCCCACATGGACATGGGCGACTTCGTGATCATCGTGAACGCCGACAAGGTCGCGCTCACCGGTTCGAAGCTGGCTCAGAAGAAGGCCTACCGCCACTCGGGCTACCCGGGTGGACTCACCGCCGTCTCGTACTCCGAGCTGCTCGAGAAGAACCCCGAGCGCGCCGTCGAGAAGGCCATCCGCGGAATGCTGCCCAAGACCTCGCTCGGTCGTGACCAGTTCCGCAAGCTGAAGGTCTACTCGGGTGGAGAGCACCCGCACGCTGCCCAGCAGCCCACCCCGTACACCATCGACCAGGTCGCCCAGTAGCGTCCCTCGCTTCAGCAGACTCAGACAAAGGACACATAACTACCGTGGCGAAGATCGCAGACCAGATTGACGTGGCTCCCGAGAGCTACTCCACCGAAACCCCGGCCGACGAGGCGCCCAGCGCCCCCCGTGCCGTGCTCAACGTCTCCGGCGCAGCCGTGGGCCGTCGCAAGCAGGCCATCGCCCGCGTGCGCCTCGTCCCCGGTGCCGGCACCCTCACGGTGAACGGCCGTGAGTTCGAGCACTACTTCCCCAACAAGCTGCACCAGCAGCTCATCAACGACCCCTTCAAGGTGCTCGACCTGCTGGGCTCGTACGACGTGGTCGCGAAGATCACCGGTGGTGGCCCCTCGGGTCAGGCCGGCGCACTCCGCCTCGCCATCGCTCGTGCCCTCAACGAGATCGACCGCGAGAACAACCGCGCTCAGCTCAAGAAGGCCGGCTTCCTCTCTCGCGACTCGCGTGTCATCGAGCGCAAGAAGGCCGGTCTCAAGAAGGCCCGTAAGGCGTCGCAGTTCTCGAAGCGCTGATCGCGCTTCGGCTCTACGCTTAGCGTATGGCTCGCCTTTTCGGCACCGATGGTGTGCGGGGGCTCGCGAACCAGGACGTCACGGCCGATCTCGCTCTGCGGATCGCACAGGCCGGTGCACGCGTTCTGGGTGAAGCGGCCCGGGCGGCCGGTCGACGACCGGTCGCCGTGGTCGCCCGCGACCCCCGCCAATCCGGTGATTTCATCGCAGCCGCCGTTTCGGCGGGCTTCGCGAGTTCCGGCGTCGACGTTCTCGACGCCGGTGTGCTGCCGACCCCGGCGGCCGCGTTCCTGATCGCCGACATCGGCGCCGACTTCGGCGTCGTGATCTCGGCCTCGCACAACCCGGCCCCCGACAACGGCATCAAGTTCTTCGCCGCGGGCGGCAAGAAGCTGGCCGACGACATCGAGATCGGCATCGAAGCCGCTCTCGAGCACCCGCAGCTCACTCCGCTGGGTGGCGACATCGGTCGCATCCGTCGGTTCGCCGATGCTGAGGACCGCTACGTCGTGCACCTGCTCACGACGCTGCCCCATCGGCTCGAGGGCATCCACGTGGTGCTCGACTGCGCCCACGGCGCGGCCGCCGGGGTCTCGCCCGAGGCGTTCAGCCAGGCGGGCGCGACCATCACGGTGATCGGCAACGACCCCGACGGCATGAACATCAACGACGGGGTCGGATCGACCCACCTCGGTCAGCTGGCCGAGGCCGTCGTGGCCGCGGGTGCCGACGTGGGGATCGCGCACGACGGCGACGCCGACAGGTGCCTCGCGGTCGATGCACACGGCAACACGATCGACGGTGACCAGATCATGGCCATCCTGGCGCTCGGCGCACTCGACAGGGGAGTGCTCCGCGAGAGCACGCTCGTGGCGACCGTGATGTCGAACCTCGGGCTCAAGCTCGCCATGGCGCAGCACGGCATCACGATGCTCGAGACCCGGGTGGGCGACCGCTACGTGCTCGAGGCCATCAACGAGAAGCAGTTGAGCCTCGGTGGCGAGCAGTCAGGCCACATCATCTTCGCCGACTACGCCACGACGGGCGACGGCATCCTCACCGGTCTGCAGCTGCTCAGCCGCATGGCCGCGACGGGCAAGAGCCTGGCCGAGCTCGCCTCGGTGATGAAGGTCTATCCGCAGACGCTCGTGAACGTGCGCGGCGTCGACCGGGAGGGCGTGGCCACCGACCGAGTCCTGGCCGCTGCGGTGGCAGAAGCCGAGGCCGACCTCGGCGAGACCGGCCGAGTGCTGCTCCGCCCCTCGGGCACCGAGCCCCTCGTGCGCGTGATGGTGGAAGCAGGCGACCAGGCCACGGCAGACCGCATAGCCGAGCAGCTGGCAGAAGTGGTCCGCCAGCGCCTCAGCACGGGAGTAGAGCAGTCCTACTGAGCTAGAGCTTGCGCAGGAGCACCTTGTTGACTGCGTGGTCTGCATCCTTCTGGAGGACGAGGGTGGCCCTCGAGCGGGTGGGCCGGATGTTGTCGAGAAGGTTCGGCAGGTTGATCGACTCCCAGATGGAGCGGGCCGTCTCGCGCGCCTCGACCTCGGAGAGGCTCGAGTAGCGGTGGAAGTACGACTTGGGGTTGGCGAAGGCCCCCTGCTGGAGCGCCAGGAAGCGCGTCTCGTACCAGCTCGCGATGTCGCGTGTGCGCGCATCCACGTAGACCGAGAAGTCGAAGAGGTCGCTCACGGCCAACCGGTTGCTGTGCGACGGCGGCTGCAGCACGTTGAGGCCCTCGACGATGAGGATGTCGGGCTGGCGCACGACGATCTGGGCCTCGGGCACGATGTCGTAGCTGAGGTGGGAGTAGAAGGGCGCCCGCACCTCGGGATTGCCGCTCTTCACCGCGCTCACGAAGCGCAGCAGGGCACGGCGGTCGTAGCTCTCGGGGAAGCCCTTGCGCTGCATGAGACCGCGCCGCTCGAGCTCGGCGTTCGGCAGCAGGAACCCGTCGGTGGTGACGAGTTCCACGCGTGGCGTATCCGACCAGCGTGCGAGCAGCTCGCGCAGGAGCCTCGCCGTGGTGGACTTGCCCACCGCCACCGAGCCGGCGACCCCGATCACGAACGGGGTGGACTTGGACTTCTCGCCCAGGAAGTCGGTCGACGCCCGGTGCAGCTGCTGCGCACTCGAGGCGTAGAGGTTGATGAGCCGGGCCAGCGGGAGGTAGACCTCGGTGACCTCGCGCAGGTCGAGCGGGTTGCCGAGGCCGCGCAGCTGCACGATCTCGGTCTCCTTGAGCGGGAGCGGCGTGGTCGGCGCGAGAGCCGCCCAGTGCGCCCGGTCGAATTCGACGAAGGGGCTGAACTGCGCGAGTCCGGGAGTGGCGGCGGAATCGGGCATAGACCTCCCATTCTGCCCGATCGCCGGCCACCGCACGCACGGCGCGGCGCATCCGGCGCTGACGGACCCCCAGGTGGGCTCGACTAAACTCGTGGGCATGTGTGGAATCGTGGGCTATGTCGGCAGCAACAGCAGTCTCGAGGTGCTCCTCGGTGGACTGCGTCGACTGGAGTACCGGGGCTACGACTCCGCGGGTGTCGCCGTGATCGGTGAGGACGGATCGCTCTCGACCAGGAAGCGCGCGGGCAAGCTCGCCGTGCTGGCCGATGACCTCGAGGCGCGCCCGATGGCGGACGGTCAGACCGGCATCGGTCACACCCGCTGGGCGACGCACGGCGGGCCGACCGACGGCAACGCGCATCCGCACCTCTCGGCCGACGGTCGCATCGCGCTCATCCACAACGGGATCATCGAGAACTTCGCCGTGCTCAAGCAGGAGCTGCTCGAAGACGGCTTCGTGTTCGACAGCGAGACCGACACCGAGGTGGCCGCCAAGATGCTCGGCCGCGAGTACGAGGTGGGCGACGGGCTCCCCAATGCACTCGCCCGCGTGGTCTCGCGTCTCGAGGGCGCCTTCACGCTGCTCGCCCTGCACCAGGACGAGCCGGGCAGGGTGGTCGGCGCCCGCCGCAACTCGCCGCTCGTGATCGGGCTCGGCGAGGGCGAGAACTTCCTGGGCTCCGACGTGGCAGCGTTCGTGGAGCACACGCACCGCGCGCTCGCCATCGGGCAGGACCAGATCGTCGTGATCACGCCCGACGAGGTCACGGTGACCGACTTCGACGGCAACCCCGTGGAGGTCGACGAGTTCGAGGTGTCGTGGGATGCCTCCGCCGCCGAGAAGGGCGGCTGGTCGAGCTTCATGGCGAAGGAGATCAGCGAGGAGCCCGAGGCCGTGGCGAACACGATCCTCGGCCGGGTCGACGAGGGCAAGGTCGTGCTGCGCGAGCTCGCCGACATCGACGACGTGCTGACCGACATCGATCGCATCGTGGTGATCGGCTGCGGCACGGCGGCCTACTCCGGCATGCTCGGAAAGTACGCCATCGAGAAGTGGGCCCGCGTTCCCGTGGAGGTCGAGCTCTCGCACGAGTTCCGCTACCGCGAGCCCGTGCTCACCCCGCGCACGCTCGTGATCTCGATCAGCCAGTCCGGTGAGACGATGGACACGCTCATGGCCGTGAAGTACGCCATCGCCAACGGCGCCCGCACGCTCTCGATCTGCAACACGCAGGGCGCCACGATCGCCCGCGAGTCCGACGCCGTGGTCTACACCCACGCCGGCCCTGAGGTGGCTGTGGCCTCCACGAAGGCCTTCGTGGCGCAGATCACCGCGCTCTACCTGTTCGGTCTTCACCTCGCGCGCGTGCGCGGCACACTCGATGCCGACGTCGCCGCCGAGCAGCTCGCCGAACTCCAGAACATCCCCGCCAAGATCGCGAAGGTGCTCACGAACGGCGCTGAGATCACGCAACTGGCGAAGTGGATGTCCGACAGTCGGGCCGTGCTCTTCCTCGGCCGCCACGTGGGCTACCCCGTGGCGCTCGAGGGCGCGCTCAAGCTCAAGGAGCTCGCCTACATCCACGCCGAGGGCTTCGCCGCCGGTGAGCTGAAGCACGGTCCGATCGCCCTCATCGAGCCGGGGCAGCCCGTGTTCGTGGTGGTGCCGAGCCCGCGCGACCCGAACTCGCTGCACGCGAAGGTGGTCTCGAACATCCAGGAGATCCGCGCCCGCGGTGCCCGCATCCTCGCGATCGCCGAGGAGGGCGACGTGGCCGTGCTGCCGTTCGCCGACGAGGTCATCCGCATCCCGCTCGCGGCTCCGCTCTTCGAGCCGCTGCTGACCGTCATCCCGCTGCAGCTCTTCGCCATGGAGCTCGCGACCGCCAAGGGCCTCGACGTGGACCAGCCGCGCAACCTCGCGAAGTCCGTCACGGTCGAGTAGGCGCCGTGATCGTCGGAGTCGGAGTCGACATGGTCGACGTCGCGCGGTTCGAGCGTTCTCTCGAGCGGACCCCCCGACTGCGCGATCGGCTGTTCGCTCCTGGCGAACGCGGGCTGCCGTTGCGATCGCTCGCGGCCCGCTTCGCGGCCAAGGAAGCGCTCATCAAGGCCGTGGGGCATTCGGCGGAGTTCCGCTGGCACGACATGGAAGTGGTCTCCGACGAGCACCGCAACCCCGGGTTCGCGCTCTCCGGCGGTGTCGCCGCTGCGGTCGCCGGCATCGGGGCGAGCCGGGTGCACCTGAGCCTCACGCACGACGGAGGGCACGCGATGGCCTTCGTGGTGGCGGAGTCCGGCTCATGAGCGAGGCGCTCCGCCGGGCCGTCATCGACTCCGAGGCCATCGCCGCGAACGTGGCTCACGTCGTCTCCCTCGTGGCGCCCGCCGAGGTCATGGTGGTCGTGAAGGCCGATGGCTACGGTCACGGAGCGCTCACGGCTGCGCGGGCGGCCCTCGCGGGCGGAGCGACGTGGCTCGGCGTGGCCGATGTCGACGAGGCCCTCGCACTGCGGGCCGCCGGCATCGAGGTTCCCGTGCTGGCGTGGCTGCACGGTCACGACCCGTCGTTCGAGGCTGCCGTGGCCGCCGACGTCTCGGTGGGCGTGAGCACGGCGCTGCAGCTCGAGCGCGCCATGCAGGCGGGCACGGCGGATCGGCCTGCGCTCGTGCACCTCAAGGTCGACACAGGTCTCGGCCGTAACGGGGTGCAGCGATCCGAGTGGCGCGCCGTCTTCGAGGCCGCGCGAGACGCCGTAGAGCAGGGTCGCATCCGTCTCGAGGGTCTCTTCAGTCACCTCTCGAACACCGACGACGACGAGGACCGGGCCCAGCTCGCCGCCTTCCTCGAGGCGGAGCAGCTGCTGCGGAGCCTCGGCGTCGACCCCGGTCTGCGGCACCTCGCCTCGACGGCCGGGGCCCTTCGACTGCCCGAGACGAGGCTCGACCTCGTGCGGCTCGGCATTGGCGCCTACGGACTCTCGCCCTTCGACGACCGCACCTCGGCGGAGCTCGGACTCCGGCCCGCGATGCGCCTCGAGAGCAGGCTCTTCTCGGTGAAGCGGGTGGCGGCGGGCACGGGCGTCTCGTACGGCTACACCTATCGCACGGAGCGCGACACGTGGCTCGGTCTCGTGCCGCTCGGCTACGCCGACGGCATTCCCCGCCACGTCTCGAACACCGGGCACGTGCAAGTGGGCGGAGGGCTCCACCCGATCGTGGGCCGGGTGGCCATGGACCAGTTCGTGGTGGATCTCGGCGAGCACCACGCCGAGGTGGGCGACCGCGTGGTGCTCTTCGGCGATGCCGCCCGGGGCGAGCCGACCGCCGACGACTGGGGTCGTGCCGCCTCGACCATCAACTACGAGATCGTGACGCGGCTCGGCCGCCGGGTTAAGCGGGTGGAGCGATGAGCGGCGCGTCCCCCGACCGCGAGGCCGTGATCGATCTCGACGCGTTCCGGCACAATGTGCGGGTGCTCTCTGGGCTCGCCGCACCGGCCACGACGATGCTCGCCGTGAAGGCCGACGCCTACGGGCACGGAATGGTGAAAGTGGCGAGAGCGGCCCTCGAGTCGGGGGCGACCTCGCTCGCGGTGCTCGACATCCCGGCCGCCCTCGAGCTGCGTGCTGCCGGCATCACCGCACCGATCTTCGCGTGGATGCACGATCCCGACGCGCTCTTCGGTGAGGCCGCCGAGGCCGATGTCGATCTGGGCATCTCCGCCGTCTGGCAGCTCGACGCGATCGCGGCTGCGGGGGCCTCACGGGCTCCGCGGGTGCACCTCAAGATCGACACGGGGCTGAGCCGGAACGGCGCCACGGAGGCCGACTGGCCCGAGCTCGTGCGGTCGGCCCTCGCCTACGACGCTGCGGGTGCTGTGCGACTGTACGCCGCGTGGTCGCACCTGGCCGACGCCTCGACGGAGGCGGACAGGGCGGCTCTCGATCGGCTGCACCGCGCGGTGGCGGTGGCCGAGGAGCTCGGTGCCCGCTTCGAGCTCGTGCACCTCGCGGCCTCCTCGGCGGGCATCCGGATGCCGGAGGCGCGGCTCGGCATGGTGCGTTTCGGCATCGCCGCCTACGGGGTCTCTCCCTTCGACGACCAGACCGCGCGCGACCTGGGGCTCCGGCCCGTGATGACGCTGCGCAGCCGCGTGGTCTCGACCAAGCGGGTGCCCGCCGGCCACGGTGTCTCCTACGGCCTGACCTACCGCACGGCGGCGGAGTCGACCCTCGCGCTCGTGCCGCTCGGCTACGCCGACGGCATCCCGCGCATCGCATCGGGCGCCGCGGAGGTGTGGATCGGCGGTCGCCGCCATCCGATCGCCGGACGGGTGGCGATGGATCAGTTCGTGGTCGATCTGGGCGACACCCCGGTGGAGGTCGGCGACGAGGTGGTGGTGTTCGGCGAGGGCGACCTCGGCGAGCCGACCGCCGAGGAGTGGGCCGGTTGGGCCTCGACGATCGGCGACGAGATCGTGGCGCGAGTGGGCGCCCGAGTGGAGCGGATCCACCTGCACGAGGCCGTGGAGGAGCGCACGATCGCGACCCCCGAGGAGATGCACGAGTTCGGCAGGAGCGTGGGGGAGGGCCTCCGCGCGGGCGACGTGGTGGTGCTCTCGGGCGATCTCGGCGCGGGCAAGACGACCTTCACGAGGGGCCTCGGCGAGGGCCTCGGAGTGCGCGGCCCCGTGACGAGCCCCACCTTCGTGCTCGCCCGCACGCATCCGTCGCTCGTGGGCGGCCCCGCTCTCGTGCACGTCGACGCCTACCGGCTCGGCAGCGCGCTCGAGCTCGACGACCTCGACATCGACTTCGAGCGCTCCGTGGTGGTCGTCGAATGGGGCAGAGGGTTGATCGAGGCGCTGACCCAGTCGTTCCTGGCGATCGACATCGAGCGCCCGCACGGCGGCGGTGACGAGGGCCTCGACGAGGGCGACGCACCCGTGGAGCCCCGGATCGTGCGGATCACACCCGCGGGAGCGCGCCGGCGCTGACCCGGCTCTGCATCGTTGCTGACCCGGCCCCGGCCCCGCGCGGCGGCGTTAGGCTCGTGGGGTGCTACTCGCGATCGACACCTCCGCCGGAACCTCCGTGGCCGTCGTGGACGGCGACCTGGTGCTCGCCGAGCGCTCCACCGAGGACACGATGCGGCACGCCGAGGTCATCGGCGAGATGATCCGCGACGTGCTCGCCGAGGCCGGGGTCGAACCCCGCGGGATCGACCTCGTGGTGGCGGGCATGGGCCCCGGCCCCTTCACGGGCCTCAGGGTCGGCATCGCCGCGGCCCGGGCCTTCGCCCTCGGCATCGGCCGCCCCCTCGTGCCCGCCGTGAGTCACGACGCCGTGGCGTTCGACGAATGGTCTGCGGGGGTGCGCGGCCCTGTGCTCGTGGTCACGGATGCGCGCCGCCGCGAGGTGTACTGGTCGAGCTACGACCTCGACGATGCCGGCATGGTGCGGAGCGACGGCCCGGCGCTCTGCCGACCGGACGAGCTGCCGTACCCCGAGTTCGAGCGCGTCGACGCGACGCAGATCAGCGCGGGGGCGCTCGGTCGGGTGACGCGATCCCTGGCCGGGCAGCAGCCCGACCTCGCCGAGCCGCTCTACCTGCGTTCGCCCGACGTCACGATGCCGGGAGCCAGGAAGCGCGTGACCCGATGAGCTGGCGTCTCCGGCGGGCCACCGTGACCGACCTCGACGCCGTGATGGCGCTCGAGAACGCCTCCTTCGCCCACGATGCGTGGTCGCGGGAGTCGATGGCGAGCGAGATCGCGCATCCGTACGGCTACTACCTCGTGGGGCTCGACGCCGAGGCGCCCGACCCCGATTTCGCCGCCGACCCCGGCGCGCTGCAGGGCTACGCCGGCCTGCTCTGCCCGCCCGGCACGGACATCGCCGACATCCAGACCATCGCCGTCGCCGAGTCGGCCAGGGGCCGCGGTCTCGGTCGTCAGCTCATGATGCGGCTCATCGCCGAGGCGACGGATCGCGGTGCCAGGAGCGTGCTGCTCGAGGTGCGCGCCGACAACCCCGTGGCGCACGCCCTCTACGTCTCGCTCGGCTTCATCGACATCGCCCGACGCCCGAAGTACTACCAACCCGACAGCGTCGATGCGATCGTGATGCAGCTCGACCTGGCCGGTCGCACCCCTGCTCTCGCCACCGCCCAAGGAGACCCGTCATGACGCGCGAACCGATCGTGCTCGGCATCGAGACCTCGTGCGACGAGACGGGGGTGGGGATCGTGCGCGGCCGCACCCTGCTCGCCAACGTGATCGCCTCGTCGATGGACGAGCACGCCCGCTACGGCGGGGTCGTGCCCGAGGTGGCCGCCAGGGCGCACCTCGAGGCCATGAACCCCACGATCGAAGCCGCCCTCGTCGAGGCCGGGATCGCGCTCGGCGACGTCGACGCGATCGCGGTGACGAGCGGTCCAGGGCTCGCGGGAGCGCTCATGGTGGGGGTGGGGGCCGCGAAGGCGCTCGCCGTGGCCACCGGGCGGCCGCTCTACGCCGTCAACCACCTCGTGGGCCACGTGGGGGCGGACGTGCTCGCCGACGAGCCGCTCGAGTACCCGACGATCGCCCTGCTCGTCTCGGGCGGGCACACCTCCCTGCTCGTGGTGCGCGACCTCGTGGGCGACGTGGAGCTGCTCGGCGAGACCATCGACGACGCCGCGGGCGAGGCCTTCGACAAGGTCGCGCGCATCCTGGGCCTGCCCTACCCCGGCGGCCCCGAGATCGACAGGGCCGCCATGGGTGGCGACCCCACCGCCATCCGCTTCCCGCGCGGGCTGCTGCTGCCGAAGGACGACGCCGCGCACCGCTACGACTTCTCGTTCTCGGGCCTCAAGACGGCGGTGGCGCGCTGGGTGGAGCGGGCGGAGGACGCGGGCGAGCAGGTGCCGGTGGCGGACGTGGCCGCGAGCTTCCGCGAGGCCGTGGTGGACGTGCTGCTCACGAAGGCCTTCAGGGCCACGGAGGAGTTCGGCATACCCCGACTGCTGCTCGGCGGCGGGGTCGTCGCCAACGCCCGCGTGCGCGAGGAAGCGGCCAGACGCGCGGAGCTGGCGGGCGTCGCCCTGCGGATCCCCCCGCTCGCTCTCTGCACCGACAACGGGGCCATGATCGCCGCTCTCGGCGCTCAGCTCGTGATGGCGGGGCATGCTCCCTCGACGCTCGGGTTCGGGGCCGATTCCACGCTCCCGGTCACCGAGATCCAGGTGGCCGGCACCGGAACGTCATGAACAAGTGTTGCCGACGTCATTGACACTTTCTCAGGGAGCCTGTCACGATAGGGCCGTCATTGTCATCTAGGCGAATTGGAGCCCTCCCTTGACTGAACCCACCCCCGGCTACGCAGCGGTTCCCGCCGCGCAGAAGACGAATGTGCTGGCGATCGTCTCGCTCGTCGCCTCGATCCTCGGCTTCAACGTCATCGCGATCATCCTGGGTGCCATCGGCCTCAACCAGATCAAGAAGACCGGCGAGAGCGGCCGTGGCCTCGCCATCGCCGGCATCGTCATCGGTGCGATCTCGATCGTGCTGATCATCATCGTCATCATCGCGACCATCGCCCTCGGCGCCGCGAGCACCACCATCGACACCTACTGAGATCTGCGGGCGCAGGTGGCCACAGCGCCGCCTGCGCCTACTCTGTTAACCGACCGGCAGTCCACGGCCACTCGGCCACCGTGCGAAAGGGCGTTCCCCGTGAGCGACACCAACAACTCCACCCCGTCTTCGGGAGAACCTCCCGTTCCCCCCGTCACCCCTCCCGGCCAGTCCGGTGCCCCGGCGGCACCCGGCCAGACCCCGCCCCCGAGCTACCCGGCCGCCCCCTCGGCGCCGAACCTGGACAAGGCTCCCGCGGCCCCGGCCTACCAGCAGCCCCAGGCTCCTGGCGGCTACCAGCAGCCGCCGACCGGTGGCTACCAGGCACCGCCCGCGAACCCCGGCTACCAGCAGGCCCCTCCCGGGTACCAGCCGCCGGCCCAGCAGCCGTACTACGGCTACCAGGCTCCCGCGGCCCCGCCCATGAACACGCTCGCGATCATCACGATCATCCTCGCGTTCCTGTTCTCCGTCGCGGGCATCGTGACCGGGCACATCGCGCTCAAGCAGATCGACCGCACGGGTGAGTCGGGCCGCGGCCTGGCCAAGGCCGGGCTCATCCTCTCGTACGTGTTCACCGGCCTCGCCGTGCTCCTCGTCATCGCGTACATCATCTTCATCGTCGTGATCGTCGCCGCCGCGGGCAGCTCGGCGTACACCTACTCGACGTATTGATCCGCGGGCCGGCTCTGCCGGTCACAGAGGGAGGGCCCCGGCCCGCCGCTCACACGTCCACCCGCTCGACGAGCAGCGCAGCATGCGCTCCGTCGATGCGGGTGAGCACGAGAGTGGCGGAACCGGGGCCCTTCAGCGCGAGTCGCGTGCGCAGCGTGGCCGGATCGACGTCGATGCCGCGCTTCTTGATCTCGAGCGTGCCGATCCGTCGCTCCCGAAGGGCCTTCTTGAGGGCGGCCTCGCCCGCGGGCAGGCGCTCGAGCACCCGGAAGGCGCGTGCGAACGGCGTGGGCTTGAGCTCGTCGGCCGTGAGGTAGGCGATCGAGGAGGAGACCATGCCCGCCCCGAGGCGCTCGGCGAGGGCGCCGATGAGTCGTGCGCGGATGATGGAGCCGTCGGGTTCGTAGAGGTAGTCGCCGAGCGGCCGCACCTCGGCGTCGGCGCTGTCGGCCTCCGCCGTGAGCTCCGACGAGGAGCCGCCGGCGAGCACGAGGGCCGACCTCCGCACCCCCGGTCGAGCGAGAGCTCCGAACCACAGCCCCATCTCGACCAGCTGCCCATCGACCGAGATCCACTGCGCCTCCGCCTCGGCGGGGATGAGCTCGCGGTCGAAGCCCGGACCGAGCTTGACCCCCACCGGCCGGGAGGATGCGAGGCCGAAGGCGAAGTCGACCGAGGGGGAATAGTCCTCCGGGCGGGTCAGCCTGCTCGTCGACCCCGATCCCGCGGTGCGCCTGGCCGGGTCGAGGTAGACGGCGTCGACACCCGCCGCATCCAGGTCGTAGGTCTCGGCATCGGCGTTGACCACCTCGGCGTGCGGGAACGCCGCGAGGTTGTAGGCGGCGACGGCGGCGGTCACCTCGTCGAGCTCGACCGCGACGACGGGGATGTCGAGAGCGGCTATGGCGAGGGCGTCGGTGCCGAGACCGCACCCGAGATCGGCGACCTTCTGCACGCCGGCCTCGCGGAACCGGCCCGCGTGCAGGGCGGCCACCGAGAGCCTGGTCGCCTGCTCGAGCCCCGCTTGCGTGTAGAGCAGCCGAGGGGCGAACGCGCCGAACTTGGCGGCCGCCTTCTCGCGCAGTCGAGCCTGTGTGAGCACGGCGGTGACGAGGCCGGGGGCGTGGCCGGCCTTGCGCAGAGCGGAGACCTGGGCGACCGCGTCGATCGTGGAGTACGGAGGCAGATCGTCGACCAGCCGGAGCCCTTCCGCGGTGAACAGATGAGCGAGTTCGGCGGAATCCATTCGCTCACGCTACCAAGGCTCTCCTGGCACTCACGTTGCGCGAGTGCCAAGGGTGCCTCTAAACTCGGGATTAGCACTCTCGGTGTGAGGGTGCTAACCCAGACGTTTTGTAACTGAGAAAGAAGAGGTCAACCGTGTCGGTCTCCATCAAGCCGCTCGAGGATCGCATCGTCATCAAGCAGGTCGAAGCTGAGCAGACCACTGCTTCCGGTCTCGTCATCCCCGACACCGCGAAAGAGAAGCCCCAGGAGGGTGAAGTCGTCGCCGTCGGCCCCGGCCGCATCGACGACAACGGCAACCGCGTGCCGCTCGACGTCGCCGTCGGCGACAAGGTCATCTACTCCAAGTACGGCGGAACCGAGGTGAAGTACGGCGGAGAGGACCTGCTCGTGCTCTCGGCTCGCGACGTGCTCGCCGTCGTGGTGCGCTGACCGCTCCAGACGTGACGAGAACCCGGGTGGCTTCGGCCGCCCGGGTTCTTCGCATTCCGGGACAGGGCTCGTTCCGGGATAGAGTGACGCGGTGCCACCCTCCCCGCTCGCCATCGCAGGCACCGAGTCGGAGAAGTTCCGGTCCGGCCTCCTCAACGCCGTGGGCGCCTACGCGATGTGGGGCGTGCTCCCCCTCTACTTCCTGCTGCTGCGGCCCGCCTCGGGGTTCGAGATCGTGGGCTGGCGCATCGTCTTCTCGCTCGTCTTCTGCGCGCTCCTGCTCACCGTCACGCGGTCCTGGGCCCCGTTCTTCGCCATCGCTCGCCAGGGGAGACTGCTCGGACTGATGGCCGTGGCCGCGGTGCTCATCTACGTCAACTGGCAGACCTACATCCTCGCCACGCTCGACGATCAGGTGGTCGAGACCTCGCTCGGCTACTTCATCAACCCCATCGTGACCGTGCTGCTCGGAGTGCTCGTGCTGCACGAGCGCCTGCGCCGCCTGCAGTGGGTGGCCATCGCGATCTCCGCGGTCGCCGTGCTCGTGCTGGCGATCGGGCACGGAACGGTGCCGTGGATCGCGCTCATCCTGGCCGGGTCGTTCGGCTCGTACGGGCTCGTGAAGAAGAAGGTCGGGCCCCGCGTCGACGCGGTGAGCGGCCTCACTCTCGAGACGGCCTGGCTCGCTCCCGTGGCCGTGGTCATCCTCCTCGTGGTGGGCCTCACCTTCCCCGAGGGCCTCGTGCTCGGCACCCAGGGCTGGGGCCCGACCGTGCTCATGGTGCTCACGGGAGTCGCCACCGCGACACCCCTCCTCCTCTTCGCGGCAGCAGCCCGACGCCTGCCGCTCATCTGGGTGGGCCTCGTGCAGTTCATCGCCCCCGTGCTGCAGTTCGTGATCGGTGTGGCCGTGCTGGGCGAGCCGATGCCGATCGAGCGCTGGGCCGGTTTCGTGATCGTCTGGATCGCCCTCGTCATCCTCGTGGTCGACATGGTGCGGGCCGCCGGGCGGTCGCGTGGTGCGAACGCGGCCCCCGTGGAGGAACCGATAGGGTGATCCGATCATGAGCTCCCGCACCTTCCTCCGGGTCGCCGCCACCGTGGCGGTCGTCGCCGCCGTGGCTCTCGCCGCGACCGGCTGCACGGCGGAGGAGGCCGCGGCGCCGACGTCCCTGCTGACCCCCATCCCCTCCATGGCCCAGCCCATCCCCTCGGGAGACGGCACCCTGCTCATCGGGGTCGTGGTGCCGCTGTCGGGGGCGGATTCCGCCATCGGCGCCCCCTCGCTGGCGGGGGCCGAGCTCGCCGCGCGCGACATCCAGCAGGCGGGCGGGGTGAACGGCGGTCCCGTGCGCCTCGTGCACGCCGACTCGGGTGACGCAGGGGCCGCGACGGCGGCCGCCTCCGTCTCCGAGCTCGATGCCAGGGGAGTCGACGCGTTCGTGGGCTCGAACGCCCAGGCCGTGCTGCCGGCGCTCGCCGAGGCCGCCGCCGGCACCGGGGTGGCGCTCGTGGGCGCCACCGGCGACCCCGTCTCGGCCGAGGACGCCTTCACCGAGAGGCTCAAGACCTCCGATCCCACCCTGACCGACGCGCGGTACGGGGTGGAGAGCTACGACGCCGTGGTCATGATCGCCCTCGCCGCCGCGCTCGCGGGAGACGACGGGCGCACCTCGGTGGCGCAGTTCCTGCCCGCCGTCACGAGCGGAGCCGTGGAGTGCCGGAGCTACAGCGCCTGCCTCGACGTGCTCACCACGCGGTCCGACATCCGCTACACGGGAGTGACCGGCACGTTGTCGACGGCTGTCGCGTAGGTCACCGCCAGGTAACGATTTGGCCGTGTTACATGGCTGTAACACCAATGTATTGTTCCGGGGTCGATTGCCCTTTAGCGTGAACCCCGTGGCCGGTTCTTCGAACCTGCCGAGAAACTGCACTCATTCTAATAAGGAGCACCATGAGCGTATTTGCGAAGGTCACCACCTCGCGCTCGAAGCCCCTCTCCATCGTTGCGGGTATCGCCGCGTTCAGTGCCGGCGCTCTGCTGCTGGCCTCCTGCTCGTCGACGCCCAGCACCGACGGGGGAGAGACCACCGCCGCTGCGGCCGTCTGTGGCCCTGACGCCGCCACCGCAGCAGCCGAGATCACCCCCGCGGCTCCGGAGACCGCACAGACGCGCGACACGAAGTTCAAGATCGGCTCGATCCTGCCGACCACCGGAACCCTGGCCTTCCTCGGCCCGCCCGAGATCGCCGGTGTCGACCTCGCCATCGCCGAGATCAACGCGTCGTCCGCAGGCGTCCTCGGCGGCAACGCCGAGGTCATCCACCGCGACTCCGGTGACACCACGACCGACATCGCGACCCAGTCGGCGACCGACCTGCTCAGCCAGGGCGTCTCCGGCATCGTCGGCGCTGCGTCGTCCGGTGTGTCGTTCACCTTCATCGACCAGGTGACGGGTGCGCAGGTCGTGCAGATCTCGCCCGCCAACACCTCGCCCGACTTCACGACCTACGCCGACGGCGGGTACTACTTCCGTACCGCTCCCTCCGACGTGCTGCAGGGCCGCGTGCTCGGCAACCTGATGGTCAACGACGGTGCCGAGAACGTGGGCATCATCTACCTCAACGACGCCTACGGCTCGGGCCTCGAGTCCAACGTCACGACCGCCATCGAGAACGCCGGCGGCACCGTCGTCGCCTCCGAGGCGTTCAACGAGGGCGACAGCCAGTTCAGCGCTCAGATCGACGCCGTGCTCGCCGAAGACCCTGACTCGATCGCTCTCATCGCGTTCGACCAGACCAAGGTCATCATCCCCGAGCTCGTGGGCACCAAGGGCTTCGACGGCAGCAAGGTCTACTTCGTGGACGGCAACCTGTCCAATTACGACGAGGACTTCGACGCCGGCACCCTGAACTGCGCCAAGGGCACCCTGCCCGGCGTGCTGGCCGATGACGCGTTCAAGGCCAAGCTGCTCGGCATCAACCCCGACCTGAACGACTACAGCTACGCTGCCGAGTCGTACGACGCTGTCAACCTGATGGCGCTCGCCGCCGTCGCCGGTGGCGCCGCCGATGGTCCGACCATCCAGGCCAACATGCAGGCCGTCTCCGAGGGTGGCACCAAGTGCACCTCGTTCGCGGAATGCGCCGACCTGCTGGCCACCCCCGGCACCGACATCGACTACGAAGGCATCTCCGGCCCGATCACGTTCGATGAGAACGGTGACCCGACCGAGGCCTACATCGGTATCTACCAGTACGGTCAGGACAACACCTACGCGCCGCTGAACGTCGAGTTCGGTTCGCTCGCGGGCTAGTTCCCCACCCCGCACACCGCAGGCCCGGCCCCTCCTCGGAGGGTGCCGGGCCTTCTGCTGTCCGCGTGTGCTGCGCGGCCTTGTGCCGTTCGCCGCAGCCGGGCGCGGGCATGAGAAAAGGCCCGGCCCTCTCGGGGCCGGGCCTTCATCCGGTGCTCTAGTGGCCCTGGTCGGCAGCCAGGGTGCCGAGGTAGAGCTCGATGACCTTCGGGTCCTTCATGAGCTCGCGGCCGGTGCCCGTGTAGGCGTCGCGGCCCTGGTCGAGCACGTAGGCGCGGTCGCAGATCTGCAGGCAGCGGCGGGCGTTCTGCTCGACCATGATGACCGAGACGCCCGCGCGGTTGATCTGGTGCACACGCATGAACGTCTCGTCCTGCCGCACGGGGGAGAGGCCGGCGGAGGGCTCGTCGAGCAGCAGCACCGAGGGCTCCATCATGAGCGCCCGGCCCATGGCCACCATCTGGCGCTCACCGCCCGAGAGCGAACCGGCGCGCTGCTTGCGACGCTTGCCGAGCTCGGGGAAGAGCGTGGTGACGAAGTCGAAGCGCTCGGAGAAGATCGACGGCTTCTGGAACAGGCCCATCTCGAGGTTCTCCTCGATGGTGAGGCTCGGGAAGACGTTGTTGTTCTGCGGCACCATGCCGACGCCCTTGGTCACGAGCTTGTTGGCCTTGAGGCCCGTGATGTCCTCGCCCTTCAGGATGACCCGACCGCTCCGGATCTTGATCTGCCCGAAGATGGCCTTGAGCACCGTGGACTTGCCGGCGCCGTTCGGGCCGATGATGCCGATGAGCTCACCCGGGTAGGCCTCGATGGTGCAGCCGTTGAGGATGTTGACGCCGGGCAGGTAGCCGCCGACCAGGTTGTCGGTCTTCAGCACCACCTCGCCGCGGTCGGTGGGCGCCGCCGTGCGAGCGGCGGCGCGTTCGGCCGCCAGCTCGTTCGTCTCGGCGTTGACCTCGTTGGGATCGATGTCGCTCATGCTGACTACTTCTCCTCGCTGTGGGCTTCGTGAGCCTTGCGCTCGGCCGCGAGGGCCTCGGTGACGGGGTTGGGGCCGTCCTCCATGAGGTCGCCCAGGTCGGTGTCGTGGTGGGCGCCGAGATAGGCGTCGATCACGGCGGGATCCTTCATGACGGACTCGGGCGGCCCCTCGGCCACCACGCGCCCCTCGGCCATCACGATCACCCAGTCGGAGATGTGCATGACCATGTGCATGTCGTGCTCGACGAAGAGCACCGACGTGCCGTCGGACTTGAGGTTCTTGATGTGCCCGAGCAGCGACTGGGTGAGCGCGGGGTTCACGCCCGCCATCGGCTCGTCGAGCATGATGAGCTCGGGGTTCGACATGAGGGCCCGAGCCATCTCGAGCAGCTTGCGCTGGCCTCCCGAGAGGGAGGCGGCGTAGTCCTCGCGCTTGGCGTCGAGCTTGAAGCGCGCGAGGAGCTCGTCGGCGCGAGCCGTGTTGTGCTCCTCCTGTGCGCGCCACAGCGGCTTGATCAGAGCGCTGAAGAGGCCCTCGCCGCGCTGGCCGGTGGCACCGAGCAGCATGTTCTGCAGCACGGAGAGCCGGCCGAGCGACTTGGTGAGCTGGAAGGTGCGCACCATGCCGGCGCGGGCCACCTTGAAGGCGGGCACCCCGGCGAGGGACTTGCCGTCGAACTCCCACGTGCCCGTGTTGGGCTTGTCGAAGCCCGTCAGCAGGTTGAACATCGTGGTCTTGCCGGCGCCGTTCGGGCCGATGAGGGCCGTGATCTGGCCGCGCGGGATCTCGAGGTGGTCGACGTCGACCGCCTTGAGGCCGCCGAACTGGCGGGTGACGTGGTCGGCGATGACGATGGGGTCGACCTTCGCGCACCCGGGCTTGACCTCGCCCTTGACCAGCGGATGGGTCGCCGTGGCGACGGGGGAGGAGACGGGGCTCTTGTCGAGATTAGACACTGAAGGACAGCTCCTTCTTGTTTCCGAAGATGCCTTGCGGCCTGAAGATGACGAGGAGCATGAGCGCCACACCCACCAGGATGAAGCGGATCTGCCCTGCCTGGGTGGTGTCGATGAAGCCGAGCACACCCGACTCGATCGCACCGTAGAGGATGCCCTGGGTGAGCGAGAGCACGACCCAGAAGATCATGGCGCCCACGATGGGGCCGAAGATGGTGGCGGCACCGCCCAGCAGCATGATCGTCCAGATGAAGAAGGTGAGGCCGGTGGTGTAGTTCGCCGGCTGCACCGCGCGGGGCAGGATGAAGATGATGCCCGCGATGGAGCCCATCACGCCACCGATCACGAGCGCCTGCATCTTGTAGCTGAACACGTTCTTGCCGAGGCTGCGCACCGCATCCTCGTCTTCGCGGATGCCCTTGACCACGCGACCCCAGGGGCTCCGCATGAGCAGGAACACGAGGATGCTCGCGAGCACCACGAGGGTCCAGCCGACGATGCGGATCCACCAGTCGTACTCGTTGTAGACGAACGGACCGAAGCCGTAGCGGCCCTCGGGGATCGGGTTGATGGCGGCGAAGGTGCCCTTGAACCCGGAGAGGCCGTTGGCGGCACCCGTGACGTCGGTGAGGCCCGTGGTGGTGACGATGTAGCGCACCACCTCGGCCGCCGCGATCGTGACGATGGCCAGGTAGTCGGCCCTGAGCCTCAGCGTGGGGATGCCGAGGATGAACGCGAAGATGACCGAGCAGATGATCGCCGAGAGCACGGCCACGATGAGCGGGGCGCCCGCGAGGGTCGGGATGGCGAAGGCGTAGGCGCCGATGAGGAGGAAGGCGGCCTGACCGAAGTTCAGGAGGCCGGAGTAGCCGAAGTGCACGCCGAGGCCGATGGCCGCGAGAGCGTAGGCAGCCGTGGTCGGGCTGATGATCTCGCCGATGGCGTTGCCGAAGATGTTTCCCCAGTCCATGAGTGTCTCCTCCCTTAACCGATTCGTTCTTTACGGCCGAGGATGCCCTGTGGTCTGACGAGCAGCACCACGATGAGCACGACGAGCGCGGCGGCGTACTTCAGGTCGGCCGGGATGATGAGCGTGGAGAGCTCCACGAAGAGGCCGACCACGAGGGAGCCCACGAGAGCGCCGTACGCGGAGCCGAGACCACCGAGGGTGACGGCCGCGAACATGAGCAGCAGCACCTGGAAGCCCATGTCCCACGACACCTGGCGGTAGAGGCCGAGCATGACGCCCGCGAGTGCGGCGAGGGCGCCGGCCACGACCCAGACGATGCGGATGATGCGGTCGACGTCGATGCCGGAGGCCGCTGCGAGCGACGGGTTGTCCGAGACCGCCCTGGTGGCCTTGCCCACGCGGGTGCGGGTGAGGAAGAGGCCGACGAGGAGGAGTGTGACCACCGAGATGACCATGCTCACGATCGATCCGGTGGTGATGCGCACGGGGCCGATCACGATGGCGTCGGAGAGGCCGACGTTCATGGTCTTCGTGGTGCCGTCGATGAAGAAGAGGTAGAGGTAGCGGAGCGCGATCGCGAGGCCGATCGACACGATCATCGCCTGGACGAGCTTCACCCCCTTTCTTCTCAAGGGCTTCCAGAGCAACCAGTCCTGCACGTAGCCGAAGACACCGCCGAGCAGGAGGGCGGCGAGCATGGCCACGAAGATGTTGACGCCGAGCAGCACCGCCACGATCCACGCGATGATGGCGCCGAAGGTCACCATCTCGCCGTGGGCGAAGTTGTTGAGGCCCGTGGTGCCGAAGATGAGGGTGATGCCGATGGCCGCGAGGGCGATGAGCAGACCGAAGTTGAGGCCGGCCACGAGGCGCTGCAGGAACTGCTCGAAGAAGCCCGTGGTCTGACGCGTGTCAGCGCCGAGCGGGAACGACCTGGTGATCGAGTTGGTCTGCCACTCGGTGGAGGAGACGGTGGCGGTGTCGCGGTCGGGATCGCGCAGCTCCACGCCGTCGGGCAGGGTCTCTGGGTCGATCGAGACCGTGTAGTCGCCCTTCTCGGGCACGATGACCGACCAGCGGCCGGTGTCGTCGCTCGTGGCCACCTCGGAGAAGCCGGAGGCTCCCTCGACGGTGATCTCGGCACCCTCCACCACGGTGTCACCATCGCGCAGCACGCCGCCGATGGTGAGTGTGTTCGTGAAGTCGCTCGTGGGAGTGGGCGTGGGTGCGGGGGCCGACGCCGAAGCGGTCAGCGCTCCGGAACCGAGCACAACACCCAAGCACAGCGCGAGCGCGGCCAGGACCATCGTGATGAGACGGACTCCTGGTCCGATGCGGATACCTGCGATCAAGACAGCACCTCCTGTGGGGAGGGCACCGGGGGTGGTGGCGCCTCTCCATGTCTTCGGTCGTAGCGACAGTGGTAGACCATACATACGAATTGTGTCCACGGTGTTTCATGTGGCCACCTAATTCGATGTCGGTCATTTCTACACGGAATAGTCGCCAGTGCCTAACCGTTACCATTGACGAGTAAATGGGCGTAGAGGAGAACGATGGACCAGGCGGATCCGTTCGGCTTTGTGGGATTGACGTACGACGACGTGATGCTCCTGCCGGGGCACACCGACGTCATCCCGAGTGAGGCCGACACCACGTCTCGCCTGACCAAGCGCATCGAGGTGGCCACTCCTCTTCTCTCTGCGGCGATGGACACGGTCACCGAGTCCCGCATGGCGGTGGCCATGGCCCGCCAGGGCGGCCTCGGCGTGCTGCACCGCAACCTCTCCATCTCGGACCAGGCCGAGCAGGTCGACCGGGTCAAGCGCAGCGAGTCCGGCATGGTGACCGACCCCGTGACCACCACGCCCGACGCCACGGTGGCCGAGGTCGACGCGCTGTGCGGCGTGTACCGCGTGAGCGGGCTGCCCGTGGTCGACGGCAGCGGTGTGCTCGTGGGCATCATCACCAACCGCGACATGCGGTTCGTCTCCCAGTTCGAGAAGTCGACGACGCTCGTGCGCGACGTCATGACGAAGATGCCGCTCATCACCGCGCAGGTCGGGGTCGATCCCGACGACGCCGTCGCCATCTTCGCGCAGCACAAGATCGAGAAGCTCCCGATCGTGGATGCGCAGGGCCGTCTCAACGGCCTCATCACCGTCAAGGACTTCGACAAGAGCGAGAAGTACCCGAACGCCACGAAGGATGCGGCCGGCCGGCTGCGCGTCGGTGCCGCCATCGGCTTCTTCGGCGACGCGTGGCAGCGCGCCACCAATCTGCTCGACGCAGGCGTCGACGTGATCGTGGTCGACACCGCGAACGGCGACAGCGCGGGCGTGCTCGAGATCATCCGCCGGCTGAAGGGCGACCCGGCCTTCGCCGAGGTCGACGTGATCGGCGGCAACGTGGCCACCCGCTCCGGCGCGCAGGCCCTCGTGGATGCGGGTGCCGACGCCATCAAGGTGGGTGTCGGTCCCGGCTCCATCTGCACCACGCGCGTGGTGGCGGGTGTGGGCGTGCCCCAGGTGACCGCCGTGTACGAGGCGTCGCTCGCGGCGCGCGAATCCGGTGTGCCCGTGATCGCCGACGGCGGTCTGCAGTACTCGGGCGACATCGCCAAGGCGCTCGTGGCCGGTGCCGACACCGTGATGCTCGGCTCGCTGCTCGCGGGCTGCGACGAGAGCCCGGGCGACCTGGTCTTCATCAACGGCAAGCAGTTCAAGAACTACCGGGGCATGGGATCGCTCGGCGCCCTGCAGACGCGCGGCGAGAAGACCTCCTACTCCAAGGACCGCTACTTCCAGTCCGACGTGCCCTCCGACGACAAGCTCATCGCCGAGGGCATCGAGGGCCAGGTGCCCTACCGCGGCCCGCTCGGCAACGTGGCGTACCAGCTGGCCGGCGGCCTGCGTCAGTCCATGTTCTACGTGGGTGCCCGCACCATCCCCGAGCTCAAGCAGAAGGGCCGTTTCGTGCGCATCACGGCGGCCGGTCTCAAGGAGTCGCACCCGCACGACGTGCAGATGGTCGTGGAAGCGCCCAACTACCGCCGCTGACCCTGCGCCGCTTCGGCGGCACCCTTGGGTAGGGTTGGGGGGTGAGTATGGAGTTCGAGATCGGCCGCGCCAAGCGCGCCCGCCGTGTGTACGCGTTCGACGACATCGCGGTCGTGCCGTCACGGCGCACCCGCGACCCCCAAGACGTCTCGGTGAGCTGGGCGATCGATGCCTACCAGTTCGACATCCCGGTGCTCGCCGCGCCGATGGACTCCGTGGTCTCGCCGCGGACGGCCATCATGATCGGTCAGCTGGGCGGCGTGGGTGTGCTCGACCTCGAGGGCGTCTGGACCAGGTACGACGACCCAGAGCCGCTGCTCGAGGAGATCCGCAACCTGCCGGAGGGCCGCTCGACCGAGCGCATGCAGCAGATCTACTCGGAGCCGATCAAGCCCGAGCTCATCACCGAGCGCCTGGCCGAGATCCGTGCCGCCGGCGTCACCGTGGCCGCAGCGCTCTCGCCGCAGCGCACCCAGGAGCTCTACGAGACCGTCGTGGCGGCGGGTGTCGACTTGTTCGTCATCCGCGGCACCACGGTGTCGGCCGAGCACGTCTCGAAGACCGTCGAGCCGCTCAACCTCAAGAAGTTCATCTACGAGCTCGACGTGCCCGTGATCGTGGGAGGCGCTGCCACCTACACCGCGGCGCTGCACCTCATGCGCACCGGTGCAGCGGGCGTGCTCGTGGGCTTCGGTGGGGGAGCGGCGTCGACGACCCGCGCGACCCTCGGCATCCACGCCCCCATGGCCACCGCGGTGGCCGATGTGGCCGGCGCCCGCCGCGACTACATGGACGAGTCGGGCGGCCGCTACGTGCACGTGATCGCGGATGGCGGCCTCGGCACCTCGGGCGACATCGTGAAGGCCATCTCGGTCGGCGCCGACGCCGTGATGCTCGGCACCGCCCTCGCCCGTGCGAGCGACGCGCCGGGCGGCGGCTGGCACTGGGGCCCCGAGGCCCACCACAACCAGCTGCCCCGCGGCAACCGCGTGCACGTGGGTTCCGTGGCCCCGCTCGAGCAGGTGCTCTACGGCCCCTCGCCCGTGGCCGACGGCACCGCCAACCTCATCGGCGCCCTGCGTCGGTCGATGGCGACCACGGGCTACTCGGATCTGAAGGAGTTCCAGAGGATCGAAGTGGTTGTCGCTCCCTACCGGGTTGACTAGCGTGGGAAGCGGATGCGGCCAGCCCGCCGCTCTGCAGCGAAGGAGAGCACCATGCCCGAGAAGTCTTCCGTCTCGCACTCCACCAAGATCGGTCCCGAGGAGCGCTCAGCCGCCATCGAGACCCTGAAGGACAAAGAGCTCGACATCCTCGTGGTGGGCGGTGGCATCGTGGGGACGGGCGCTGCGCTCGATGCGGTGACCCGCGGGCTCCGCACCGGCATGGTCGAGGCCCGCGACTGGGCCTCCGGCACGTCGAGCCGCTCCTCCAAGCTCGTGCACGGCGGCATCCGCTACCTCGAGCAGCTCGACTTCCGCCTCGTGCGCGAGGCGCTCACCGAGCGGGGGCTGCTGCTGCAGCGCATCGCCCCGCACCTCGTGAAGCCCGTGCGCTTCCTCTACCCGCTCAACAAGCGCGTGATCGAGCGGGCCTACATCGGCGCCGGCATGCTGCTCTACGACATCTTCAGCTACTCGGGCGGTCGCCCTCCCGGTGTGCCGCACCACCGCCACCTCTCCAAGCGCCAGGTGCAGGCCCTCATGCCGAGCCTCGCGAAGGATGCGCTCATCGGCGGCATCACCTACTACGACGCGCAGGTCGACGACGCGCGCTACGTCTCGAGCCTCGCGCGCACCGCCGCGTCGTACGGCGCCCACGTGGCGAGCCGCGTGAAGGTCGAGGGGTTCATCAAGGTGGGCGAGCGCGTGGTGGGAGTGCACGCGCACGACCTGGAGTCGGGCGAGAAGTTCGAGATCCGCGCGAAGCAGGTGGTGAACGCCACGGGTGTCTGGACCGACGAGACCCAGGCCATGGTGGGCGAGCGCGGCCAGTTCAAGGTGCGGGCGTCGAAGGGAATCCACCTCGTGGTGCCCCGCGACCGCTTCCAGGGCAAGTCGGGGCTGCTGCTGCGCACCGAGAAGAGCGTGCTCTTCGTGATCCCGTGGGGCCGGCACTGGCTCATCGGCACCACCGACACCGACTGGAACCTCGACAAGGCGCACCCGGCCGCCACGGCCGCCGACATCGACTACGTGCTCGAGCACGTCAACAAGGTGCTCGCCGTGCCGCTCACGCGAGAAGACGTCGAGGGTGTCTACGCGGGCCTCCGTCCGCTGCTCGCGGGTGAGTCCGACCAGACCTCCAAGCTCTCGCGCGAGCACCTCGTGGCGCACTCCGTGCCCGGTCTCGTGGTGATCGCGGGCGGCAAGTGGACGACCTACCGGATCATGGCGAAGGACGCCATCGACGCCGCGGTCTCGGCCCTCGACGGCCGCGTCTCGCCCTCGGTGACGCAGGACATCGCCCTGCTCGGCGCGGAGGGCTACCAGGCCGCCTGGAACAAGCGCCACAAGATCGCCCGCAAGTTCGGCGTGCACTCGGTGCGCATCGAGCACCTGCTCAACCGCTACGGAACGCTCACCGACGAGCTGCTCGACCTGATCCTCGACGATCCGTCGCTCGCCGATCCGCTGCCAGGTGCCGACGACTACATCGGCGCCGAGGTGGTCTACGCCGCTTCGCACGAGAGTGCGCTGCACCTCGATGACGTGCTCGCCCGCCGCACCCGCATCTCGATCGAGGCGTGGGACCGCGGGGTCTCGGCGGCTCCCGTGGCGGCGAAGCTCATGGGTGGCGTGCTCGGGTGGGACGACGAGCAGATCGAGCGCGAGGTGGCCTTCTACCTCGAGCGCGTGGCGGCCGAGCGCGCGAGCCAGGAGCAGCCCGACGACGAGTCGGCCGAGCGCATCCGCCTCGAGGCACCGGACATCGTCCCCGCCGACTGACGGCGGTCGGCCCGGGTGCGCTCACTGCGAACGCGACCCGGGCCCTCCCGGGGCTTGGCTAAACTGGAGTCACCGCCGATCTCACCGTGATGTCCTGGCGGCGTTTCGTGCGAGGAGACAGCCATGGTCGATGTTCGGCGAGTCAAGCTTCCCGGGGTGGGGGTGCTTCACACCTTCATCACCTCCGACGGCGGCAAGGTGGGTGTGATCGCGCACCGCTCGGGCCACAGCGACCTCATCACGTTCGCCGACGACGAAGACGGCCCCGACTCCACCAAGGTCTCGCTCCGGCTCTCCGAAGACGAGGCGCACACCCTCGCCGAGCTGCTGGGCGGCACCCAGATCACCGAGTCGCTCTCGGCTCTCGACCAGGTGCCCGGACTCAGCATCGACTGGTTCACGGTCGACTACGAGGACCACATCGCCGGCCAGCCGCTCGGCAACACCGCCGAGCGCGGCATCGCAGGCCTCACCGTGGTGGCCGTGGTGCGCGGAGAGTCGGCCAACCCCGCCCCCGCCCCCGACTTCAAGGTCTTCCCCGGTGACATCCTCGTGGTGGCGGGGTCGCCGGAGAAGGTCGCGAAGGCGTTCAACTTCTTCCGCACGGGCGAGCTCAAGAAGATCTCGGACTCCCCGCCCGGAATCGGCTAGGCCCGCCGGATGCACCTCGGCCCCGACCTCCTCGTCCTGGGCGTGCTGTTCGTCATCGCCTACGTGCTGGGACGCCTCGGCAAGAGCATCGGCCTCCCCGCCATCCCGATCTACATGGTGGTCGGGCTGCTCGCGAGCCCCTACTTCGGCTGGTTCCCGATCTCGTTCGAGCACGGTGAGTACATCGAGCTGATCGCGGTGGTGGGACTCATCCTGCTGCTGTTCAACCTCGGTCTCGAGTTCGACCAGGACGAGTTCTACTCCAATGCGGGCAAGCTGCTCATCTCGGGCGGCTCGTACATCCTCATCAACATGCTCGTGGGCTTCGCCTTCGGGTTCCTCGTGGGCTGGGGCACGCGCGAGGCCCTCATCATCGCCGGCATCACGGCGACCTCGTCGAGCGCCATCGTGACCAAGCTCCTGATCGAGCTCAACCGTCTCGCCAACAAGGAGACGCCCATGATCCTGGGCGTGACCGTGGTGGAGGACGTCTTCATCGCGGTGTACCTCGCGATCGTCTCGGTGGTGCTCTCGGGCGAGACCGAGATCTGGCCGGTGATCGGCAAGCTCGGGGTCTCGTTCCTCTTCCTCGTGGTGATGTTCTCGATCGCGCGCTGGGGCGGCAAGTTCGTGTCGCGGCTGTTCCGCACGAAGGACGACGAGCTGTTCACGATCCTCTTCTTCGGGCTCGCGCTGGCCTTCGGCGGGCTCGGCGAGATCCTCGGGGTGACGGATGCGATCGGCGCGTTCCTCATCGGTCTCGTGCTGGGCGCCACGCGCTACCGCAACCGGATCGAGCAGGTCGCCATCCCGCTCCGCGACGTGTTCGGCGCGTTCTTCTTCCTCAACTTCGGGCTCGGGCTCGATCCCTCGAAGTTCCCCGCCGTGATCGTGCCCGTGCTGTGCGCCGTGGCGATGACAATGGTGCTCAACATCATCGCCGGCCAGTTCGTGGCGTGGCTCAACGGGCTGGGGCCGCAAGCGGGCATCAACACCACCGCCATCCTGCAGAACCGGGGGGAGTTCGCGCTCATCCTCGCGACCCTCGCCCTCGCCGCGGGGCTCGACGAGCGCATCCAGCCCTTCGCCGGTCTCTACGTGCTCATCATGGCCATCCTCGGGCCCATCCTCGCCGTCAACTCCGAGCGGATCGGCGCCGTCGTGCTCGGCACCACCCGCAAGAAGCGGGCCGCGGCGGCCTTCGCGTCGAGACGCGAGCAGGAGGCGGCCGAGGCCATCGCCCTCATGGAGGCCGCCGACGCCGTGCCCGGGCGGGATCCGGCACCCGCGAAGACACCGACCGGGGCCGTCTCGGTGGTCTCGAGCGGCGACCGGGAGACGGACAGGTTGATCGAGCAGGCTATGCAGCAGTCGGATGAAGACGGTCCGCGAGCGAGGGATGACGAGTATTGAGCACCGCTGAGACCACCCGCACGGGATCGACCGTGTTCGAGGTGATGCGCCGACCCCGCTGGATCGCGATGCTCGTGCTCGCGCTCGCCGTGGCGGCCGGCTTCGCCCTGTTGGGCCAGTGGCAGCTCGAGCGCGCGGTCTCGAGCGGTGAGGTGGTCGGCACGCAGAGCGAGACCGTGCGCCCGCTCACCGAGGTGGGGGTTCCCCAGGCTCCCGTCTTCGAATCGCAGGCGGCCCAGCGGGCCGAGGCGACGGGTGGCTTCGTGACGACCGGCTACGACATCATCGGCGACCGCCTGAACGGGGACGAGGGCGGCTACTGGGTGATCGGGCAGTTCGAGGTCGACGACCCCGCAGACACCTACCTCGCGGTGGCGCTCGGCTGGTCGGCCGACGCCGACGAGGCCAGGGAGGTGGCCGAGGGGCTTTCGAGCGGCGGCCTCGACGTGCTCACGACGATCTCGGGCCGCTACCTGCCCACCGAGGCGCCGCAGGCCTCCGACCTCTATGAGCCCGCCGAGGGAGTGACCTCGCTCGACGGTTCGCCGCTCGAGACCACCATGTCGGTCGCCTCGCTCGTGAACCGCTGGACGGAGTTCGACGAGGGCGCCGAGGTCTACGGGGGCTACCTCGTGCTCGACGACCCGCCCGAGGGGCTCACCGCCATCATCTCGCCCGAGCCCGACCGCTCGGTGCAGCTCAACTGGCTCAACATCTTCTACGCCGCCGAGTGGGTCGTGTTCGCGGGCTTCGCCGTGTACCTCTGGTACCGGTTGGTGCGCGACGCGTGGGAGCGCGAGAACGAGGATGACGACGAGCTCGGCGACGTGGGCGAGGGCGGCGCCCTCGAGCTGCGCCGGTAGACTCGATCCATGGCCCTCGCACCCAAACAGAAGGACTTCCCGCGCATCCGCGGGGCGCTGAAGTTCTACCAGGTCGCCTCCGTCATCACGGGCGTCATGCTGCTGCTCCTGTGCGCCGAGATGCTGCTGAAGTACACGCCCCTCGGCCTCGAGGTGGAGTTCGGCGGGCCGCGCGGCCTGCTCGCGCTCGTGCCGGCCGGCACGGTGGTGGCGGTCAACCTCAGCACCGGCATCCTGATCGCCCACGGCTGGTTCTACGTGGTCTACCTCTTCTCCGACTTCCGCCTCTGGAGCCTCATGAGGTGGCCGTTCTGGGCCTTCCTCGTGATCGCGCTCGGCGGTGTCATCCCCTTCCTCTCCTTCTTCCTCGAGGCCTCGGTGGCACGACGCGTCAAGACCTATCTGGCCGCGCGCGAAGCCGAGGCCCGACCCGATTCCGACAGGCCGGGCACCGCTCGACCCGACTCCGTGGAGGCAACCCATTAGCGAGGACACCACCCCCGACCACGGTGAGCTCACCCGGCCCGTGCTCGTCGTCGACTTCGGGGCGCAGTACGCCCAGTTGATCGCGAGGCGCGTGCGCGAGGCGAGTGTCTACTCCGAGATCGTGCCGCACTCCATCTCGGCGGCCGAGGTGGCGGCGAAGAACCCCGTGGGCATCGTGCTGAGCGGTGGGCCCTCGAGCGTGTACGAGCCGGGGGCGCCGTCGCTCGACCCCGCCATCCTCGAGCTCGGTGTTCCGGTGATGGGCATCTGCTACGGCTTCCAGGTGATGGCCAAGGCGCTCGGCGGCGAGGTCGCCAAGACCGGTGCGCGCGAGTACGGCTCGACCGACGTGGCGCTCGACGCTCCCGGGAGCTCGCTCCTGGGGGAGCAGCCGTCGGCTCAGACGGTTTGGATGAGCCACGGCGACTCCGTGGTGCAGGCGCCAGAGGGCTTCGAGGTGCTGGCCAGCACCTCCTCGACCCCGGTGGCCGCCTTCGCCCACACCGGGCGTGGCCTCTACGGCGTGCAGTGGCACCCCGAGGTCAAGCACTCGCCCTACGGGCAGGCCGTGATCGAGAACTTCCTGCACCGCGCCGCCGGCATCCCGGCCGACTGGAACCCGGGCAACGTCATCGCCGATCAGGTCGCCGCCATCCGCGCCCAGGTGGGCACGGGCAAGGTCATCTGCGGGCTCTCTGGCGGGGTCGACTCGGCCGTGGCCGCCGCTCTCGTGCACGAGGCCGTCGGCGATCAGCTGGTCTGCATCTTCGTCGACCACGGGCTGCTCCGCGAGGGCGAGCGCCGGCAGGTCGAGGAGGACTACGTGGCCTCCACGGGTGTGCGTCTCGTCACGATCGACGCGCGGGAGCAGTTCCTCGGCGCACTCGCCGGAGTGAGCGACCCCGAGCAGAAGCGCAAGATCATCGGCCGGGAGTTCATCCGCTCGTTCGAGCAGGCGCAGGCCGACCTCCTCGCGGAGGCCGCGGCTGACGGCGATCCCATCCGCTACCTCGTGCAGGGCACGCTCTACCCCGACGTGGTGGAGTCGGGCGGCGGCAGCGGCACCGCCAACATCAAGAGCCACCACAACGTGGGCGGTCTGCCCGAGGACCTGCAGTTCGAACTCGTGGAGCCGCTGCGTGCGCTCTTCAAGGACGAGGTGCGGGCGATCGGTCGCGAGCTCGGGCTGCCCGAGGTCATCGTGGGGCGCCAGCCGTTCCCCGGCCCCGGTCTCGGCATCCGGATCGTGGGCGAGGTCACGTTCGAGCGCCTCGAACTGCTGAGGCACGCCGATGCGATCGTGCGCGCCGAGCTCACCGCGGCCGGTCTCGACGCCGAGATCTGGCAGTGCCCCGTCGTGCTCCTGGCCGATGTGCGCTCCGTGGGCGTGCAGGGCGACGGTCGCACGTACGGGCACCCGATCGTGCTGCGGCCCGTCTCGAGCGAGGACGCGATGACCGCGGACTGGACGAGGCTCCCCTACGACGTGCTCGCGCGCATCTCGAACCGCATCACCAACGAGGTGGCCGGGGTCAACCGGGTCGTGCTCGACGTCACGTCGAAGCCGCCGGGAACCATCGAGTGGGAGTGATGGCGGGTCGCCCGCTGAGGCATCGACCCGTTGCTCCTGAGGTGTCGGCCCTTCACTCCTGAGGTGCTGAGGGTTCTCGTGTCGGTGCGCGCCAGGGGCGCTGCGTGCTGAGCCGGCTGAAGAGCCACTCCAGGGGACCTTGCTCGAAGCGGAGGCTCCAGAGGGTCGCGACGGCCAGCGCGGGAACAGCGAGAGCGAAGAACAGCGGAGTGGTCTGCCAGTCGAGGCCCACCTCGGCACCCGGCACGGTGCGCACGATGATGGCGATCACCACGATCTGCGCCGTGTAGAGGGTGAGCGGCATCGAGCCCGCCGCGGCGACGGGATGCGCGATGACGCGTGCCCATCTCGCTCGGGTCGACTCTCCCGGCGCGGTGACGAGCAGCACGAGGCCCACCACGGCGACCGCGAGCCCGCCTGTCGCCACCACCTCGGCCGTGGTGTTCGTGTGCGCGATCACGGGATCGTCGCGCAGCACCCCGCCCAGGTAGCCGATGGCGGCGAGCACGGCCCCGGTGACGAGCATGCCGACCTGGGTGCGTCGGCGGCGCAGGTCGCAGCGGGCGATGAGGATGCCCGTGGCGATGTAGGCGAGCCAGACGGGCGCGGGGTAGACGCCGTAGAGCCACGCCTCGGGGAAGTACGCCCACGGGCTGCCGATCAGCTGGGCGGCCGGACCTCCGGTGGATTCCGCGGCGGTGGCCGCGTCGGACAGCCAGGTGACGAGTGGTGGGCCGGCGACGGCGCTCAGCGCGGCCACCACCCCGAGCAGCCAGCGCGGCGCGAAGAGCAGTGGGATGGCCACGGCGAAGAGGAACCCGTAGGTGTCGAGGATGATGGCGATCGGCGTCTCGAGCAGGGTGAGGGCGATGCCGAGGATGACGAGGAGGAGGGCGCGGAGGGCGACGATGCGAGCCATGCGGGCCCGTGTGCCGGGGTGGGGGCGCCGGGTGCCGCCGGCGAGCAGGCCGAGCGAGATGCCGGCCACGAGGGCGAAGAGCACCGAGGAACGGCCGTCCCACAGCGCCTCCTCCTCGCCCTCGGGAACGGTGTGGGCGGCGAGCATGCCGAGCAGGGCGAGACCGCGAGCGGTGTCGAGGCCGAGGATGCGGCGGCGCGCGGGGGCCGTCACGCGCCTCCGGTGCCGCGGGAACGGCGAACGGGGCCGCCCTGAAGGACGACCCCGTTCGTGATGTCGATGGCTTCCGCCTGTGCGCCGGCTCTCGCCCGCCCTAGTTGCGGAAGATGGCGATGATCCGGAGCAGCTCGAGGTAGAGCCAGATGAGCGTGAGCACGAGGCCGAACGCTCCCGACCACTCGTACTTGCGGGGAGCGCCGCTCTTCACGCCGCGCTGGATCGAGTCGAAGTCGAGCACGAGGGAGTAGGCCGCGAGCAGCACCGCGAAGAGGCCGATCACGATGCCCACGGGGAAGCCGAAGATCGTGGCGCCGCGCAGACCGAACGGGTCGTCGACCACGCCGGTGATCATGAGCACGACGTTGAGCAGCGAGAACAGCCCGTAGCCTATGATCGCGATGAGGAAGACCTTGGTGGCCCGCTTGGAGGCGCGGATCTTGCCGCTCGCGAAGAGGGCGAGGGTGACGCCGAACACCGCGAGGGTGGCGAGCACCGCCTGCACGATGATGCCGGACCACTGCGACTCGAAGATGCTCGAGATGCCGCCGATGAAGAGACCCTGGAACGCCGCGTACAGCATGATGAGCGGCACCGACGGCTCGCGCTTGAAGGCGTTGACGAGACCGAGGATGAGGCCGATGATGGCGCCGCCGACGGTGAGGCCGAGGCCCAGCACGGTGGGCACCGGCTGGTTGACCAGGAAGCTCACGGTGGCCGTGACGAGGAGCACCACGAACATGCCGGCGGTCTTGACGATCACGCCGTCGTAGCTCATGCGGTCGGTCTGCGACGGGGTGGCTGACGGCTTCTCGTACATCGTCTGCAGACCCTCGGCCGAGATGTTCTGCACCTGCTTGCCGTTGAACACGGGGTTGCGGGAGAAGGCGGGATTGCTGGAGGACGCGGGGCCTGCCATGTCAGTCTCAATCTGTCGTGGGAACGTGAACGTGGTGCTCCCAGGGTAGTGCACGGTTCGCTTGAATTCGCTGGAAGTCCGCCGCCATACGGCGGTTCTGCACGCCCTCGGCGAACAGGCCGGGGCAGGGGCGCGTAGCGTGTGGATCGTGCAGCAGCGGACACGGATCATCGGACATCGCGGGGCGAGCGGTTACCGCCCCGAGCACACGGCCTCGGCCTACGAGCTCGCCTTCGCGCTCGGCGCGGATGCCGTGGAGCCCGACGTGGTGCTCTCTCGAGACGGTGTGCCCGTGGTGAGGCACGAGAACGAGATCTCGGGCACCACCGACGTGGCGTCGCACCCCGAGTTCGCCGGTCGGCGCACGACGCGCGAGGTCGACGGCGCTCTGCACACCGGGTGGTTCACCGAGGACTTCACGTGGGCGGAGCTGCAGACCCTCCGCGCCGTGGAGCGACTGCCGGGCACGAGGCCCTCGAGCGCGAGCTTCGACGGCCGGTTCGGGCTGCTGCGGCTCGCCGATGTGCTGCGCATCGCGGAGAAGGCCGGGGGCGGTGCGGTGGTCGAGCTCAAGCACGCCACCCACTTCGCCGCCGCCGATCTGCCGCTCGCCGACGCTGTGGCCCGCGAGATCGCGGAGGCCGGGTGGGGCTCGGCCGGGCGGGATGCGCTCGTGGTGGAGTCGTTCGAGCAGACTGTGCTCGGCGAGCTGAGGGCGACGGGCCTCGAGGCCCGCTGGATCTATCTGCTCGAGGACTCCGGTGCGCCGTTCGATCTCCTGGCCAGGGACGGCAGGGAGGCCCTCCGGTACGCCGACCAGTTGACCGACGAGGGTCTGCGGGTGCTCGCGGAATCGGTCGACGGAATCAGTCTCGACAAGGCGACCATCCTGCCGCGGGATGCCCTGGGTGCCGCCCACGACGCCTCCGACGTGGTCGACCGGGCCCACGCCGCGGGTCTCGAGGTGTTCACCTGGACGCTCCGGGCGGAGAACCGCTTCCTGCCCCGCAACTATCGCATCGGGCGCGACAAGGCGGCCTTCGGAAGGTGGGAGGACGAGTTCCGGGCCATCCTCGCCACGGGCGTCGACGGCGTCTTCGCCGACCAGCCCGATCTCGCCGTCGCCGCTCGCAGCAGCGTCGGAGGTGCGGCCTACACTTGACGCAGCATGAGCGAAACCACCGCATCGAACCCGCGCATCACCCCCATCGTGGTCGGAGACTCCCGATCCGAGGAGGAGGACGAGCTGCTCGAAGGGCTCAATCCCGAGCAGCGTGAGGCGGTCGTGCACCGGGGCCCCGCACTGCTCATCGTGGCGGGGGCCGGCAGTGGCAAGACCAGGGTGCTAACGCACCGGATCGCGAGCCTCATCCGCAACGGCGAGGCGTGGCCGAGCCAGATCCTCGCCATCACCTTCACCAACAAGGCCGCCGCGGAGATGCGCGAGCGGGTGGGGCACCTGCTGGGGCAGGTGGCTGAGGGCATGTGGATCTCGACGTTCCACTCGGCGTGCGTGCGCATCCTCCGCCGGGAGGCCGAGAACTTCGGCTTCACGAAGAGCTTCACCATCTACGACTCGGCCGACAGCAGGGCGCTCGTGAAGCGGATCATCAAAGATCTGCAGGCCGACACCTACGGCTTCACCGTCTCGCAGGTCACGGGCAAGATCTCGAAGCTCAAGAACGAGCTGAGCGATGCCGACAGCTACGCTCGCCAGGCGAACTTCTCCGATCCGCAGGAGGCGATGTTCGTGGAGGTCTTCCGGGCCTACACGAGGGCGCTCCGCGACGCGAACGCCTTCGACTTCGATGACCTGATCAGCCAGACCGTCTTCCTGTTCCGTGCCTTCCCGCAGGTGGCCGAGAAGTACCAGCGCCGCTTCCGGCACATCCTGGTCGACGAGTACCAGGACACCAACCACGCGCAGTACTCCCTCATCCGCGAGCTCACCCGGCCGCCGCAGTCCAACGAGCTCGCGGGCCTGCCGGCGTTCGGCGGCGGTGGGGCCTCGCTCACGGTGGTGGGTGACTCCGACCAGTCGATCTACGCGTTCCGCGGGGCCGACATCCGGAACATCGTGGAGTTCGAGCGCGACTTCCCCGGTGCGCGGGTGGTGCTGCTCGAGCAGAACTACCGCTCGACCCAGAACATCCTCTCGGCGGCCAACGCCGTCATCTCGAACAACTTCGACCGCAAAGACAAGAAGCTGTGGACGGCCGTGGGCGACGGCGAGAAGATCGTGGGGTTCACCGGGTACTCCGGGCACGACGAGGCGCAGTTCGTGGCCGACGAGATCGCCAAGCTCCGCGAGGGCGGCATGGCGTACAACCAGATCGCCGTCTTCTACCGCACCAACTCGCAGACGCGAGCGCTGGAGGAGATCTTCATCCGCTCCGCGCTGCCCTATCGGGTGCTGGGAGGCACCAAGTTCTACGAGCGCGCCGAGATCAAGGACGCGATGGCGTACCTCACGAGCGTCGCCAATCCGTTCGACGCGCTCGCCCTGCGGCGCATCCTGAACACGCCGAAGCGCGGCATCGGGCCGGCCACCGAGACGCAGCTGGCCGCGTTCGCCGAGCGCGAGGGCATCGGCTACCGCGACGCCATGCGGCGTGCGGGCGAGCTGGGCATGGGGCCGAAGGTCACGGGCGCCATCCTGCAGCTCGCCGGGCTGCTCGACGAGGCGACGGCGCTCAACGACCCCGAGCGCCCCGGCGGCGAGGCCCCCGTGAGCGAGGTGCTCTCTCTGCTCATGGAGAAGAGCAACTACGTGACGCTGCTGCGCGCGAGTCGCGATCCGCAGGACGAGGCGCGGGCCGAGAACGTGGAGGAGCTCCTCGCGGTGACGAAGGAGTTCAATCGCAACAACCCCGACGGCACGCTCATCGACTTCCTCACCGAGGTGTCGCTCGTGGCGGCGGTCGACGACCTCGACGACTCGAGCGGCACGGTCTCGCTCATGACGCTGCACACCGCGAAGGGGCTCGAGTACGACGCCGTCTTCCTCACGGGTGTGGAGGAGGATCTGCTGCCGCACCGCATGTCGGCGAGCGAGCCGGGCGGCCCTGCCGAGGAGCGGAGGCTCTTCTACGTGGGCATCACGCGCGCCAAGCAGCGGCTCTTCATCTCGCTCGCCATGACCCGGGCGCAGTTCGGCGAGACCGCGGTGGCGATGCCGAGCCGCTACCTGCAGGAGATCCCGGCCGAGCTCATGGACTGGGTGCAGTCGCCCGGCATGGCCACGTCGCGCGGGGGCACGGAGCCGCGCGCGCTGAACGCCTCGCGCGGCGGCCGGTCGTACGGAGGATCGGGTGGCGGGGGCGGCGGATCGCGGTGGAACAGCGACTCGTCGTTCGGGCTGCCGCCCGCCGCTCCCCGGGTGAAGACCGAGTGGGCCAACCGGGTGACCGGCCAGGTGCGCGACAACGGCGACCTCGAACTCGCTCCCGGTGACCGCATCCGGCACACCGACTTCGGTGAGGGCCGCGTGAACCAGGTCACGGGCGAGGGGTCGAAGCGCGTGGCGCACGTGAACTTCGAAGCGGCCGGCCCCAAGAAGCTCCTCATCAAGATCGCCCCCATCGAGAAGCTCTGACCTGAGGCCCGAGAGGGTCCGAACGCCGAGGCGCCGGGCACGGTGGTGGCTGCTCGGTCATGAGCGGTGCCTGAGGGCGAAGCCGAGGCCGGCGAGGGCTGCCAGCACGGCGGCGACCGCTAGCGCGGTGGAGAGGGCCGGGGGCATCGAGCCCGTGCGCGGGAGCTGGGCCTGCGGGGTGGCCGGGGTGCTGGGCGGCGCGGTGGCGGGTGGTTCGGTGATGGGCGGCGCGGGCGGTGGAACGACAGCGGGTGGTGTGGCGGGCGGCGTGGGTGGGCCGGCCGGCGGCGCGGTGGGCGGCGGGGTTGGCGCGGGCGCCACGAACTCGAGGGATTCCGCGTCGTGCACCCGGGTGTCGGAGAACGGCGGCACCAGCGCCGACGTCAGGGCAGAGGCCGCCGCCGAAGGGCTTGCGGGGGAGCGGGACGTGCCGGGGGAGGAGAAGACGAAGTAGTAGAAGCCCGGTTCGAAGACTCCTATGCAGGGGGACTCGTGCTCGCCGTCGCGGTCGATCGCCGTGACCACCTCGCCTGCCACCGGGAACTCCTCCCACCCCGGCGGCGTCGCGCCGCTCGGCGGACGGTGCTCGAGTGGTCCGAGCAGCGTGGAGGTGACCGCGAGGGGCGCTGTGCCCTCGGGGAGGCCGGTGACTGTGAGGGTGTCGCTGACGCAAGCGGGGGCTGTGAGGCGGTGGTGGGAGGCGGTTGTGGTGATGCGGGGGGACGCGGGGACCACTGTCGTCTCCGATGTCACGCCGAAGGGGGAGTTCCAGGGGCGCAAGCGATCGCCTCCTTGCCAGCCGGGAGTGCGTGCGGGATCTATCGAGTCGGTCCAGACGTAGAAACCCGGAGCGTCGATGGTGCAGGCGGGGGTACGGTACGTGCCTGGGCCTCCTTCGACCAGCAGCTCGACCGTGCACACCTGCGGTGCGCCCGACGGCGCCCGGTCGGTCAGGGCGGGTGGGGCGCCGAACGGCCCCCACAGCACACTCTCGATGACGACCGGGATGGGTTCGAGCGAGCCGTCGCGAGCTCGGTAGCGGCCCCACTCCGCTCCCGTGGCCGACTCCGGATGCGCCGAGAGGGTGACGATGTCGCTCAGCTCGGTGCCGGGGGCGGCGATGGCCTCGCTCGTGGTGGTGACGACCCTGGGCGCGAACGGCAGCTCGTTCGGCGCGGTCGCCGAGGCCGACGCGCGGGCCTCCGCCGGGTAGGGGTTCGACACCAGGAGGCTCTGCGTGTCTCCTGCGCTGCGCCCCAGCCGGTAGTCGGCGCCGAAGGGCAGGTTGCGATAGACGACATCGACCGCCACCTTCTCGGTGGCGCCCGCCTGATCGGGCTTGATGGGCAGGGAGACCCCGTTGGGTACCGACGCCGTGCGCGACCCGTCGGCGAACACGGCCCCGCGCAGCGTGACGGTGGCCGAGAACGAGCGCGGAGCGGGCGAGCGCGCGCCGCCCAGGTAGTCGACCACGAGATCCGACGTGACGCGGCCGCCGTGGCCCTCGAGGTCGAGCTGCACCGTGGCGGTCACGCCCCGCGAGGCCCCCGCCGTGCCGTCGGCGATGCGCAGCATGTGGTTCGCCGCGGTCAGCACGAGATCCGCGTCGGCGTTCGCGCGCCGGGCGAAGTACGCCTGGTCGTGGCCGGCGAGCCCCGTGACCGTCCAGGTCGCGAGCTGCGCGGCCGCCGCGGTGAGCGGATCGGCCGGATCGCCCCATTCCCGCGAGATGAACGCGAGCCTGGCCGAGTCGTCGAGCCCGAACCAGGCGGCCTCGCGGCCAGGCAGGTAGTCGACGGCCGACCCCAGGGGAGGCGGCTTCTCGACGTCGATGCAGTAGCCGTGCAGCCCGTCGTCGAGCACGTAGTTGCCGAGCCACGACGTGCGGTCGACCGCCCACAGCACACCCTGCCCGTGCGCCAGCGCCGTAGCGGCGACGGCCGGTGGCGCACCGACGAGGAGTGCGAGGGGAAGGACCAGCAGGGCGAGCGCGGACGTGCAGAGAAGTCGGAGGCATCGAGTCATGCGCACAGCCTCCCGGCACGCACTCCGGCGCGGGCCGCGCGCACCCCATCTGTGGAGAGCGCGTACGCAGACGCCCGCGGGGGAGGAGCAGTCGCGGCTGGGAGCGACGGCATGGGGGCCGGGGCGCACAGGGGTAGAGTTCTAGATGGTGTCCGGAGCGATGGAGGGGACATCCCATTCGTCGCGCCGTCTGTCATGTCCCGTTTTTCCCTCCGGGACGACGAGTTGAAAGCGGATTGGAAGACCAGCGTGGATCTATTCGAGTACCAAGCCCGAGACCTCTTCGAGAGCTATGGAGTACCGGTTCTGCCGGGCATCATCGCCGATACCCCTGAGGACGTGAGGGCGGCGGCCGAGAAGCTCGGCGGCGTCACCGTGGTGAAGGCCCAGGTGAAGGTCGGCGGCCGCGGCAAGGCCGGCGGCGTGAAGGTCGCCAAGGATGCCGATGCGGCGGAGGAAGCGGCCAAGTCGATCCTCGGCCTCGACATCAAGGGCCACATCGTCAAGCGCGTGATGGTGGCGGGCGGCGCCCGCATCGCCGAGGAGTTCTACTTCTCCGTGCTGCTCGACCGTGCCAACCGCTCCTACCTCTCGCTCACGAGCTACGAGGGCGGCATGGAGATCGAGCAGCTCGCCGTGGAGCGCCCCGAGGCGCTCGCGCGCATCGAGGTCGACCCGATCAAGGGCATCGACCTCGAGACCGCCAAGCAGATCGCCATCGACGCGAAGTTCCCGGCCGAGCTCGTCGACAAGGTCGCCCCCGTCTTCGTGAAGCTGTGGGAGGTCTACAAGGGCGAGGACGCCACTCTCGTGGAGGTCAACCCGCTCGTGCTCACCGAGGAGGGCGACATCATCGCCCTCGACGGCAAGGTCTCGCTCGACGAGAACGCCGGATTCCGCCACCCGGGCCACGAGGCCCTCGAAGACGCCGAGGCCGCCGATCCGCTCGAGGCCAAGGCCAAGCAGAACGACCTCAACTACGTGAAGCTCGACGGCGAGGTGGGCGTGATCGGAAACGGTGCCGGCCTCGTGATGTCGACCCTCGACGTGGTGAGCTACGCGGGTGAGAAGCACGGCGGCGTGAAGCCCGCCAACTTCCTCGACATCGGCGGCGGAGCCTCCGCTCAGGTGATGGCCAACGGTCTCGACGTCATCCTCGGCGACCCGCAGGTCAAGAGCGTGTTCGTGAACGTCTTCGGCGGCATCACCGCGTGCGACGCCGTGGCGAACGGCATCGTGGGCGCCCTCGAGGTGCTCGGCGACACCGCCACCAAGCCCCTCGTGGTGCGCCTCGACGGCAACAAGGTCGAGGAGGGCCGCCGCATCCTCGAGGAGGCAGCGCACCCCCTCGTGACCCTGGCCCTCACGATGGACGACGGCGCCGACAAGGCCGCCGAGCTCGCCGCCGCGGCGAAGTAAGCAAAGGACGAGAGAGCATGTCGATTTTTCTGAACAAGGATTCCAAGGTCATCGTCCAGGGCATCACGGGCGGCGAGGGCACCAAGCACACGGCCCTCATGCTGAAGGCCGGCACCCAGGTGCTCGGCGGCGTGAACGCCCGCAAGGCCGGCACCACCGTGAGCCACACCGACAAGGACGGCAACGCCGTGGAGCTGCCCGTCTTCGCCTCGGTGAAGGAGGCCATGGAGGCCACCGGCGCCGACGTGTCGATCGCCTTCGTGCCGCCCGCCTTCTCGAAGGATGCGATCCTCGAGGCCATCGACGCCGAGATCCCGCTGCTCGTGGTGATCACCGAGGGCATCCCCGTGCAGGACTCTGCCGAGGCCTGGGCCTACGCCAAGTCGAAGGGCAACACGACCCGCATCATCGGGCCGAACTGCCCCGGCATCATCAGCCCCGGTGAGTCGCTCGTGGGCATCACGCCCGCGAACATCACCGGCAAGGGCCCCATCGGCCTCGTCTCGAAGTCGGGCACCCTGACCTACCAGATGATGTACGAGCTGCGCGACCTGGGCTTCTCGACCGCCATCGGCATCGGCGGCGACCCGATCGTGGGCACCACCCACATCGACGCCCTCGCCGCGTTCGAGGCCGACCCCGAGACCAAGGCCATCGTGATGATCGGCGAGATCGGTGGAGACGCCGAGGAGCGTGCCGCCGACTTCATCAAGGCCAACGTCACCAAGCCCGTCGTGGGCTACGTGGCAGGGTTCACCGCTCCCGAGGGCAAGACGATGGGCCACGCCGGCGCCATCGTCTCCGGCTCGGCAGGAACCGCCCAGGCGAAGAAGGAGGCCCTCGAGGCCGCCGGAGTGCGCGTGGGCAAGACGCCCAGCGAGACCGCAGCCCTCCTGCGCGAGGTGTTCGCCGCCCTCTAGGCGGCGAACCATAGGCACATCGCGGCGCTGTGATTCTGCCGAGGGGATCGTGCTTCGCGCGATCCCCTCGGTCCGCGCCGCCGCTTCTGCGGCGCGGGCGATATGTTCGCGTGCGGTCGCTTCGCGGCCGCGCACTCACCTTGGGTCGGCGAGTACGGCCTGTTGCGTGGTTCGAGCGGCGGGGCCCTGAGTGCGCGAGTTCTGGCATGATCGAGGCGTGACGAAGGTGAGCGGGGCGGCCGGCGGGGGGTTGTGGCGGCGGCTGCGGCACGAGTTCGTGACTCCCGAGTCGATCTACGGCACGATCATCGTGGCCGCCCTCATCGTGCTCATCGAAGACGGCGACACCGACTTCGACATGATCGCCTCCGTCTCCATCACGGTCTTCGTGTTCTGGATCGCGCACGTGTTCGCCGCCACCGTGGCCACCCACGGCAAGCGCAACGGCGTGGAGATCCCGCTCGGCGAGGCCCTCGCCCGTGCCGTGCGCCATGCCGCCGGTCTGCCCGTCTCGGCCATCCTGCCCATCGGCATGCTCGCCCTCGGAGCGAGCGGTCTGATCGACGACGATCTCGCCTACGTGCTCGCGCTCCTCACCTCGGTGCTCATCCTCACAGGCCTCGGCGTGCTGGCCTTCGCCGAGCGCGGGGCGAAGTGGTACTCGTGCGTCGTGGGAGGCCTCGCCACGGGTCTCCTGGGCCTCGCCGTGATCATGCTGAAGGTCGTTCTGCACTGACGTCGTGCCGCCACGGGATCGGCCGGACGGCGGGGTAGGCTCGCCACGCATGAATCGCCCAGTCACCGCCCTTCTCGCCGCTCTCGACGCGCTCATCGTCGTCGCCATCGGCCTGGGGATCCCGCTCATCCCGCTCACCCTGCTGTGGGCGATCCAGTTCGAGCTCGCCGTCGACTGGCTCGACTTCTGGCGCGCCTCCGGCGACCTCTGGCTGCTCGGCAACGGCGTGGACCTCTCGCTCGTGCTCGACCCCGCTCTCGCCCAGCAGCTCGGGGTGGCGGGCGCCGACGTGCCCTTCGTGGTGGGCATCGCGCCCCTCGGGCTCGCGCTCGTGACGGTGCTGCTGGGCGTGCGCTCCGGTCGGAGGCTCGGTGCGACCGAGTTCCCCGTCACCGGTGCCGTGGCCGGCACCCTCGTGTTCGCGGGGCTCGGCGTGCTCGTGGCCCTCGGCTCGACGGCGGAGGGTGCCGCGCCGTCGCTGCCGCAGAGCGCCGTGCTCCCCGGGTTCGTCTACGCCCTCGGGCTCGCCGTGGGCTACGCCTCGAACGCCCGCCGCACGGCGCCCCTCGAGTTCGGCTCGAGCTCGGCGATCCGTCGGCAGGCGCGTGCCGCCCTCGAACGGTTCGACGATCGGGATCGCGGACTCATCGGAGTCGCCCTGCGCGCCGGCACGGTGGCCGCCACCGCCGTGGTGGGCTTCTCGGCGGTCGCCATGGCGATCATCCTCGTGACCAACTTCTCGCCCATCGTCTCGCTCTACGAGAGCCTGCAGGCGGGAGTGCTCGGCGGCATCACCCTCACCGTGGCCCAGCTCGCCCTGCTGCCGAACCTGATCGTGTGGACGGCGAGCTGGTTCGTGGGCCCCGGCTTCGCACTCGGCACGGGCACCGCCGTCTCGCCCCTCGGCACCCAGCTCGGCCTCGTGCCGTCGCTCCCCGTGCTCGGAGCGCTGCCGCAGGACACGCCGGCCCTCGGCTTCGTGGGGCTGCTCGTGCCCGTGGCGGCGGGCTTCCTGGCCGCGGCGGTGCTGCGCCCCGCGCTCACCCAGCGGGTGCAGGGCCGGGCGGGATCCGTGTGGCGCACCGTGGTGACGGCCGTCCTCGCCGGCGCTGTCGGGGCGACCATCATCGCGCTGCTCGCCCTCTGGTCTCAGGGCGCCGCCGGGCCGGGCCGGTTGGCCGATGTGGGGCCGGATGCCGGCTGGGTGTGGCTGTGCGCGTTCGGCGAGTTCACCGTGGCGATGCTCCTGGGCTTCGTGGCGGGGGCCGTGCGACGGGATGGACGGGACCGCGCCCACAACGAGCGGGCGCACAACGATCGCGCCCAGAACGAGCGCACACAGGGCGACCGCGTGCAGGGCACGGGCTCGGGCGGCGCTGCCGATACACTGTGACGGTGCTCACGCTCCTCGTCCTGATCTCCGGGGGAGGCTCCAACCTCCGGGCGCTCCTCGAGGCCGCGAGCGACGACGCCTATCCTGCCCGTGTCATCGCGGTGGGCTCCGACACCGAGGCCGAGGGCCTCGCGCACGCCGAGCTGTTCGAGGTGCCGACCTTCACCGTGCTCGCCTCCTCGTTCGAGAACCGAGCGGCGTGGGGGGCCGAGCTCCTGGCCCAGATCGAGCACTGGTCGCCCGACCTCGTGGTGTGCGCGGGCTTCATGCGCATCCTGCCGCCCGCCGTGGTCACCGCGCTCGCCCCGCGCATCATCAACACCCACCCCGCCCTCCTCCCCGCCTTCCCCGGCGCGCACGCCGTGCGCGACGCCCTGGCCGCGGGAGTCGAGACCACCGGGGTCACCGTCCACGTGATCGACGAAGGCGTCGACACCGGCCCTGTCATCGTGCAGCGCGAGGTGGCCGTCCTGCCGGGCGACACCGAGCACGCACTGCACGAGCGCATCAAGGTGGTGGAGCGCGAGCTGCTGGTGCAGGCCGTGCGCGACATCGCCGACGGAGTAGTCGACCTCAAGGAGACAGCAGCACGATGAGTGGCCCCCAGCACGACCCGAGCCTCTACACCCACCGCGATGTCGTGCCCGCCACGCGGGCGCTCATCTCGGTCAGCGACAAGACCGGGCTCGTGGAGCTCGTGCAGGCGCTCGCCGCCGCCGGGGTCGAGATCGTCTCCACCGGCTCCACCGCCAAGACCATCGCCGACGCGGGTGTGGCCGTCACCGAGGTCTCGAGCGTGACCGGGTTCCCCGAGTCGCTCGACGGCCGCGTGAAGACCCTGCACCCCGGAGTGCACGCCGGCATCCTCGCCGACCTGCGTCTCGAGTCGCACAAGCACCAGCTCGAGGAGCTCGGCATCCGCGCCTTCGACCTCGTGGTGGTGAACCTCTACCCATTCCGCGAGACCGTCGCATCGGGGGCGGCCCCGGATGCCGTGATCGAGCAGATCGACATCGGCGGGCCCGCTCTCGTGCGCGCCTCGGCCAAGAACTTCGCCAACGTGGCCATCGTGGTCTCGCCCGAGCGCTACTCCGACGTCACGGCCGCGATCATCGCCGGGGGCACCTCGCTGGGGCTCCGCCGCGAGCTCGCCGCCCAGGCGTTCGCGCACACCGCCTCCTACGACACCGCGGTGGCGGGCTGGTTCGCCGAGCAGCTCGGGGCCGACGCAGAGCGGGCCGGCGACGCAGCGCAGGCCGGCGATGCAGCGCAGGCCGGCGACGCCTCCGGGTTCCCCGCCGAGCTCTCCGTCTCCGCCTCGCGTGCCGCGACCCTCCGCTATGGCGAGAACTCGCACCAGCAGGCGGCTCTCTACACGCTCGCCGACGGCCACGGCATCGCCCAGGCGGTGCAGCTGCACGGCAAGGAGATGTCTTACAACAACTACGTGGATGCGGATGCCGCCGTGCGGGCCGCCTTCGATTTCGACGAGCCCGCCGTCGCGATCATCAAGCACGCCAACCCGTGCGGCATCGCCGTGGGAACGGCCACGGCCCCCGACCGCATCGCCGACGCGCACGCCAAGGCGCACGCCTGCGACCCCGTCTCGGCGTTCGGCGGCGTCATCGCCGCGAACCGCACGGTCACCCTCGCCATGGCGGAGTCGGTGAAGGACGTGTTCACCGAGGTGCTCGTGGCCCCCGGCTTCGACGCCGACGCCTTCCAGGTGCTGAGCGGCAAGAAGAACCTGCGGCTGCTCACCCTGCCAGAGGGCTTCAGCCGCGAGGCGGTGGAGCTGCGGCAGCTGAGCGGCGGCTTCCTCGCGCAGACTCCCGACGGCTTCGAGGGTCTCGACCGCTCGAGCTGGACGCTCGCGGCCGGGGAGCCCGCCGACGCCGCTACCCTCGACGACCTCGAGTTCGCCTGGAAGGCGTGCCGTTCGGTCAAGTCGAACGCCATCCTGCTCGCGCACGGCGGCGCCTCGGTGGGAGTGGGCATGGGCCAGGTGAACCGCGTGGATTCGTGTCAGCTCGCCGTGAGCCGGGCGGGTGACCGGGCCGCGGGGTCCGTGGCCGCCTCCGATGCCTTCTTCCCCTTCGCCGACGGGCTCGAGGTGCTCCTCGCCGCAGGCGTCAAGGCCGTCGTGCAGCCCGGCGGGTCGGTGCGCGACTCCGAGGTCGTGGAGGCGGCGCAGAAGGCCGGCGTCACCATGTACTTCACCGGTGAGCGGCACTTCTTCCACTGAAGACCCACTGACCCCCCTGAGCATCAGCCGATGCACCGAATTCGTCCAGCCAGGCTCGTTTAAGGTCGTGTCCATGTCATCCTTCCGGCTCCGTTCGGTCATCGCCTCGATCGTCGCGGCCCTCGTGGTGGCCGTCGTGGCCCTGGCCGTCGCGGATCTGGCGTTCTTCGTGGGCAACGCCCAGAACGCCCAGGTCTTCACCGTCTACACGGAGTACTTCCTCAACTCCACGCTCGTGCTGTTCCTGCTCGTGGCCGTCTTCGGCCTCGTCGGCGCCTTCCGCCGCTGGTACACGGCGCTCATCGCGGGCCTCGTCTCCGGTGCGGTGGCGGCTCTCGTGGGCACGGGCGTCTCGGCGCTCGTCATGGGTGTGCAGCTCGGCGACCTGCTCGCCCCGCTCGTGGCGACGCTTGTGGGCAACAACCTCATCTTCGTGCTGGGCGCGGTGGTGGCCTCGGTGACGCTGGCACCGCGCATCCACGCCAGGGTCGGTCTCAGCGAGGAGGAGGAGGTGCTGCGCAAGAGGTACGTGCTCGTGCGCCGCCCCGCCGCCCGCCTCGAGGACGGCATCGTGACGCACATCGAGCGCGAGCCGGTGGATCTGGAGCTCGCCGAGGAGCAGTGGGAGGCCTACGTGGCCGCCCTCACGGGTGCGGGCTGGGACCCGGTGGAGGTCGAGTCGGCCGACGAGCTGCCCGACTCGGTGTTCGTGGAGGACGCCGTGGTGATGTTCGGTGCCCTCGCCGTGCTCGGGAGCCCGGGGGCGAAGGAGCGCGAGGGCGAGCTCGAGGGCGTGGAGGCGAGCCTCACGGCCCTCGGCGTCGACGTGACGCGCATCGAGAAACCCGGCACCCTCGACGGTGGCGACGTGCTGAAGATCGGCACGACCGTCTTCGTGGGGCGCGGAGGGCGCACGAACTCCGACGGCATCCGCCAGCTCCGCAAGATCCTCGCGCCGCGCGGCTACTCGGTGGTGGCGGTGCCGCTCACCAAGGCCCTGCACCTCAAGAGCACGGTGACGGCGCTGCCGGACGGCACCGTGATCGGCTACCGGCCGCTCGTCGACGACCCGTTCGTCTACGACCGCTTTCTCGAGGTGCCCGAGCCGAGCGGCGCGCACGTCGTGATCCTCGCCGACGACACCGTGCTCATCGCCTCCTCCGCGCCCGAGACCGCGCGGCTCATCGAGGGGCTCGGCTACCGGGTGATCTCGGTCGACATCTCGGAGTTCGAGAAGCTCGAGGGCTGCGTGACCTGCCTCTCGGTGCGCATCCGCTGACCTCCGCCGTCGACTTGCAGGCGGCCGCGCGCGAACGTATTCTGTAAGGCTGCTTACGAGGAAACGGATCATGCCAGAGCCCACGAACCCCAAGTCGGCCGTGGGGACGGTCGCCGTGCTGTCGCGCCTGCGACCCTACGTGCGCGAGGCGCTGCCGCGCATCTACATCGCCATGGTGGTGTCGCTGCTCGCGAGTGCCGTGGCGCTCGCCATCCCGCAGGTGCTGCAGTGGATGGTCGACGGCCCGCTCGCCGACGGCGACGCAGGTGAGATCTGGATCGCCGCCGGCATCGTGCTCGTCCTCGGCGTGATCGAGGCGGCGCTCATCGCCGCCAGGCGAGCCCTCGTGCTCACGCCGGGCACGCACGTGGAGGCTCGCATGCGCAACAGCCTCTATGAGCGCCTGCAGAACCTGCCGGTGGCGTTCCACGACCGCTGGCCGAGCGGTCAGCTGCTCTCGCGCGCCGTGGGCGACCTCAACCTCATCCGCCGCTGGCTGTCGTTCGGGCTCGTGCTGCTCGTGGTGAACGTGCTCACGATCATCGGCGGTGCTGTCATCCTGGTGAGCCTCAACTGGGTGCTCGGCCTCATCTTCGTGGCCGCCGCGGTGCCGGTCATCCTCTACAGCTTCGGCTTCGAGCGCAAGTACTCCGACGTCGCGCGCCGCAGCCAGGACCAGACGGGCGACCTGGCCACGAGCGTGGAGGAGGCCGTGCACGGCATCCGCGTGCTCAAGGCCTTCGGCCGCGGCCGCTACGCGCTCAAGCGCTTCGAGTCGCAGGCCGAGGAGCTGCGCGGCACCGAGATCGAGAAGGCCAAGGCGATCGCCGGCATCTGGCTCTACCTCACCCTCATCCCCGACCTCGCCTTCGGCGTGTGCCTCGTGGTGGGCGTGTGGCTCGCCTCCACCGGGCAGTCGTCGGTGGGGGAGCTCGTGGCGTTCTTCGCCACGGGCACCGTGCTGCTCTTCCCCATCTGGTCGCTCGGCTACTTCCTCGCCATGACCCTCGACGCCAAGACGGCGACGCTGCGCTTCTTCGAGGTGATGGACTCCGAGAACACGATCCAGGATCCGGATCGACCCGCCTCTCCCGCGCGCGGTGGTGGCGAGCTCGTCTTCGACGACGTGCACTTCCGCTACCAGGATGCGCCAGAGTCGTTCCCCGACCTCGTGGACGGCGTCTCGCTCACGGTGCGACCGGGCGAGACGATGGCGCTCGTGGGGCTCACCGGATCCGGCAAGTCGACGCTCACCGCGCTCACCACGCGGCTCTACGACGTGACGGGCGGATCGGTGCGGGTCGACGGCGTCGACGTGCGCGACCTCACGCTCGACGACCTGCGCGCCAGGATCGCGATGGCCTTCGAGGAGGCCACGCTGTTCAGCCGCACCGTGCGGGAGAACGTGCTGCTCGGCCGGCCGGAGGCCTCGGAGGGTGACCTGCGCGAGGCGCTCGAGATCGCGCAGGCCGGCTTCGTGGACGACCTGCCCGAGGGCCTCGACACGATGGTGGGGGAGGAGGGGCTCAGCCTCTCCGGCGGCCAGCGCCAGCGACTCGCGCTGGCACGGGCCATCGCCGCGCGCCCCGAGATCCTCGTGCTCGACGATCCGCTCTCCGCGCTCGACGTCGACACCGAGGCCCTCGTGGAGGCGGCGCTCAGGCGGGTGCTCGCCACGACGACCGCGCTCATCGTGGCGCACCGGCCCTCGACCGTGGCGCTCGCGGATCGGGTGGCACTGCTCGAGAACGGGCGCATCACGGCCGTGGGCACCCACTCCGAGCTGCTCGCCACGAGCCCGCACTACCGATTCGTGATCTCGAGCTTCGACGCCCCGGACACAGACACCAGCACCGACACAGACACAGACGCAGCCAGCACCGCGCCCACCACCGAGGAGGTCCCCCGATGAGCACCACGTCCGTCTCCGGGGTCTCCGGCGAGGAGCGCGACGACTTCTCGCGCGCCGAGAGCACGCAGATCCGCCGCCGTTCGCTGCGGCTGCTCGGCTCGCTCATCCACCCGCTCCGCGCGCGCCTCGTGCTCAGCATCGTGGTGGTCGTCATCAGCACGGTCTCGCAGGTCGCCGGCCCCTCGATTATCGCCTACGGCATCGACACCGGCCTCCCCGCCCTGCTCGCGAACGACTGGATGCCCGTGGCACTCGCGGGTGTGGCCTACCTCCTGGCCGGCGTGGTGGGCGCAGGGCTCATCGCCTGGTTCACGGTGCTCTCGGCGCAGATCAGCCAGGCGATCCTGTTCGACCTGCGCCGACGGGTGTTCCTGCACACCCAGCGGTTGAGCCTCGAGTTCCACGAGAGCTACACCTCGGGCCGCATCATCTCGCGGCAGACGAGCGACCTCGACGCCATCAGCGAGCTGCTGGACTCCGGCATCAACCAGCTCGTGCAGGGTGTGCTGTACATGCTCTTCACGGCGATCGCGCTGTTCCTGCTCGACGTGGAGTCCGGATTCATCCTGCTCGCCGCGCTCGTGCCGCTCGGCATCCTCACCCGCTGGTTCCAGGTGCGCTCGCAGCGCATGTTCCGGCGCACCAGGGTGGCGTCGGCCCGACTGATCGTGCACTTCGTGGAGACCATGACGGGTGTGCGCGCCGTCAAGGCGTTCCGCACCCAGAAGCGGAACGGCGACGAGTTCGCGGGCCTCGTGGAGAAGAACCGCGAGGCCAACGCGCGAGTCATCCGCCTCTTCGGCATCTACGATCCGGGGCTCGTGCTCATCGGCAACGTGGCGGTGGCCGTGGTGCTGCTCATCGGCGGCTTCCGGGTGATCGATGGAGGGCTCGAGATCGGCGTGCTGCTCGCGGCGGTGCTGTACACGCGTCGGTTCTTCGATCCGATGGAGGACATGGCGATGTTCTACAACAGCTACCAGAGCGCCACCGCGGCGCTCGAGAAGATCTCCGGCGTGCTCGAGGAGCAGCCGAGCGTGCCCGACCCCGAGAACCCGGTCGACCTGTGGACCTCGAAGGGCGCCGTGGAGTTCCACGGCGTCTCATTCGGCTACACCGCCGGGCGGCCCATCCTCCCTGAGTTCGATCTCGAGATCCCCGCCGGCCAGACCATCGCGCTCGTCGGGTCGACGGGAGCGGGCAAGTCGACCCTCGCCAAGCTCATCTCGCGTTTCTACGACCCCACCGGCGGGCGCATCACGCTCGACGACATCGACCTGCGCGAGCTCCACCCCAAGGATCTGCGCCGCGCGATCGTGATGGTGACCCAGGAGGCGTACCTCTTCTCGGGCACCGTGGCCGACAACATCGCCATCGGCAAGCCGGAGGCCTCACGCGACGAGATCATCGCCGCGGCGAAGGCCGTGGGCGCCGACGAGTTCATCCGAGGGCTGCCGAACGGGTATGAGACGGATGTGAACAAGCGCGGCGGGCGGGTCTCGGCCGGTCAGCGCCAGCTGATCTCGTTCGCGCGCGCCTTCCTCGCCGACCCCGCCGTGCTCATCCTCGACGAGGCGACCGCCTCGCTCGATATCCCGAGCGAGCGCCTCGTGCAGGGGGCGCTGCAGACGCTGCTCGCCGACCGCACGGCCGTGATCATCGCGCACCGCCTGTCGACGGTCTCGATCGCCGACCGCGTGCTCGTGATGGAGCACGGCCGCATCGTGGAGGACGGCACCCCCGAGGCGCTCATCGCGGGCACCGGGCGCTTCGCCCAGCTGCACGCGTCGTGGCGGGAGTCGCTGGTCTAGCCGCAGGTCAGCTGCGGGTCAGGGCTTCCAGGCGAAGAACTGCGAGCCGTAGAGGAAGGCGATGTGCCAGCCGTCCTGGCACGTGATCTCCTCGGGCGGCGGCAGGGTCTGCGGCCACCACGTGTCGTCGAGCGGCGCCGTGTTGCCGGCCACCGAGGCGTCGCACGCCGTGCCGATGGTCTCGGGGGCCGGGTCGCCGAACTGCATGATGGCGTCGCCGGTTTCGGCGTTCTCCTTGATGCGGATGCCCACCGCGTCATCCGGAACCCAGTCGGGGATGGCGATCGTGGCGTCGGGCCCGCGGGCCTCGGCGATGGTGGGGTACAGCTGCGACTCGACCGGCGGTGTGATGGCGGTCGCGAGGGAGCAGCCGGACAGCGCGGCCAGGAGGCCTGCCGCCGTGATTCCGGCGAGGAGTGCGCGCTTGCTCATCTGCTGTGGTCGGTCCTCTCGTGCTGAGCGGCCGGATGCGACGGCCGCCACCGAGCTACAGCGTAGTCGACGGCATACCCCGGTTCCCGCGAGATGGCTCGGAGCGGGGTGCCCTCCGCCTCGTAGTGCGGGCGGGCCGTGGCCTCGTGGCCCGTCGGCGGGAGGCCTCCGGAACGCACGACCCGCCACCACGGATGCGCGTGGCCGTAGGCGCGCAGCACCCCACCGACCGCCCGTGCGGCGCGCGAGCCGAGCAGCGCGGCGACGTCTCCGTAGCTCAGCACCTGGCCGGAGGGGATGGAGTCGACCACGTCGAGGACGTCGTCGACGAAGCTCACAGCACTCGCCTCACAGAGTGAGCGCGGCGATCGTCTCGCCGTAGGGCGTCTCGCCGATGGTCTCGAAGCCGATGCGCTCGAAGAACGCGGCCGGGCCGTCTTCGCCCGGTTCGAACATCACGGTGATCCGCTCGAAGCCGCGACTGCGCGCCTCGTCGGCCAGCGCGAGCACCGCGAAGCGGCCGACACCGTGCCCTTGGGCGCTCGCCGCCACGTTGATGCGCCAGATGCAGCCGCGGAACACGTCTTCGGTGGCATCGGGATCGAAGTTGCCCATGATGAAGCCGACCACCTCGTCGTCTTCGATCACCACGCGCGGCCACGCGGTGTGGGGATTGACGTAGGCCTCGGCGATGGAGTGCGAGACGGGAGCCACGTACTGCTCCTGGCCGGGCTTCAGCGTGAGGGTGTTGGCCGCGACGATGTTCGACGCCGCGAGTTCTTCCAGCCTCAGTTCGCTCATGGACTCAGGCTATCCGCTGCCCCACCCGGGCGCCAAGATATCTCTATGTCGAGATAGTTGACGGACCGGGTAAACTGGGGAGCGGCCTAATTTCCGGCGGCCGCCAAGGAGCTGAATTGCAGAAGATCAAGGTTGAAGGCACGGTCGTCGAACTCGACGGCGACGAGATGACTCGCATCATCTGGCAGGCCATCAAAGACACGCTCATCCACCCGTACCTCGATGTGAACCTCGAGTACTACGACCTCGGCATCGAGTACCGCGACCAGACCGACGACCAGGTCACGATCGACGCGGCGCACGCCATCCAGAAGCACGGCGTCGGCGTCAAGTGCGCCACCATCACGCCCGACGAGGCGCGAGTGGAGGAGTTCGGCCTCAAGAAGATGTGGAAGTCGCCGAACGGCACCATCCGCAACATCCTCGGCGGCGTCATCTTCCGCGAGCCGATCATCATCTCGAACATCCCGCGCCTCGTGCCGGGCTGGAACAAGCCGATCATCATCGGCCGTCACGCCTTCGGCGACCAGTACCGCGCCACCGACTTCGTGTTCAAGGGCAAGGGCAAGCTCACGGTCGAGTTCACCCCCGAGGACGGCTCGGAGCCGATGAAGTTCGAGGTCTACGACGCGCCCGACGACGGCATCGCCCAGGTGCAGTACAACCAGGACGCCTCGATCCGCGACTTCGCACGCGCCTCGCTCAACTACGGCCTCACGCGCAACTACCCGGTCTACCTCTCGACGAAGAACACCATCCTGAAGGCCTACGACGGTCGCTTCAAGGACATCTTCCAGGAGATCTTCGAGGCCGAGTTCAAGGAGCGCTTCGACGCAGCCGGCCTCACCTACGAGCACCGCCTCATCGACGACATGGTCGCTTCGGCCATGAAGTGGGAGGGCGGCTACGTCTGGGCCTGCAAGAACTACGACGGCGACGTGCAGTCGGACACCGTGGCCCAGGGCTTCGGCTCGCTCGGCCTCATGACGAGCGTGCTCGCCACTCCCGACGGCAAGGTCGTGGAGGCCGAGGCCGCGCACGGCACCGTGACGCGCCACTACCGCCAGCACCAGGCGGGCAAGCCCACCTCCACCAACCCGATCGCCTCGATCTACGCCTGGACCCGTGGCCTCGCCCACCGTGGCAAGCTCGACGGCAACCAGGCGCTCATCGACTTCTCGCTCGCCCTCGAAGACGTCGTGATCAAGACGGTCGAGTCGGGCAAGATGACGAAGGACCTGGCTCTGCTGGTCAGCCCCGACCAGCCGTACCAGACCACCGAGGAGTTCCTCGCGACCCTCGACGCCAACCTCAAGGAGCGCATGGGCGCCTAGGCACCCTCAGCACGCACCTCGACAGAGCCCCCGCCCCGGTCACACCGGGCGGGGGCTCTGCCGTTGCCCGGCGGCGATGACGTCGACCACCTCGAAGGCGGGCGTGAGCAGCACGAGGTCGGCGACGAGGCCGGGGCGCAGGGCGCCGAGCTCGTGGCGGCGGCCGATCGCGCGGGCGGGAGTGGCCGTGAGCGCGGTGATCGCGGCAACCGGATCGACGCCCGCGGTGACGGCTGTGCGCAGGGCCGCGTCCTGCGTGAGGGTGGAGCCCGCGATGGTGTCGGTGCCGGTCAGCCGCGCGCGGCCCACCTGCACGGTGACCTCGCGGGATCCGAGCCGGTAGTCGCCGTCGGAGGAGCAGGTGGCGGCCATGGCATCGGTGATGAGCGCGATGCGCCCGGGAGCGCTGCGGAAGGCGAGCTCCACGACCGCCGGATGCACGTGCACGCCGTCGGCGATGAGCTCGAGCACCACGCGCGGGTCGTCGAACGCGGCCACGAGCGGGCCGGGATCGCGGTGGTGGATGCCCGGCATGGCGTTGAAGGCGTGGGTGAGCAGGGTGGCGCCGCGGTCGAAGGCGGCGCGCGCCTCGTCGAAGGAGGCGTCGGTGTGGCCCACGGCGACCACGACGCCCGCTTCTGCGAACGTCGCGATCGCGGTGAGCGCATCCGGGAGCTCCGGAGCGATCGTGATCTGCAGGAGGCTGCCCTGACCGGCTGCCACGAGGTCGCGCACGAGGTGCGGGGTGGGGTGGCCGAGGAACGCGGCATCGTGGGCGCCCTTGCGGGCGGGCGCGAGGAAGGGGCCTTCAAGGTGTGCGCCGAGCACGAGCGGATCGACGCGCGCGAGACGGGCGATCGCGTCGAGGCTCGCCTCGAGCTCGTGCGGCGGGTTCGCCACGAGCGAGACGGCCGAGCGGGTGGTGCCGTGCCGTCGATGCACGGCGAGGCCGGCGAGGATGGCGTCGTGCCCGTCGTCGAACGAGTGGCCACCGGCGCCGTGCACGTGCAGGTCGATGAAGCCGGGCGTCAGCCAGGCACCCGCCGCGTCGACGATCTCGAACGACCGAGTCTCGCCGCCGTCGGGGGAGGGGACGCGAGTGCGCCAGGAGTCGCCCGTGCCGACCGCCTCGATGCGGTCCCCCTCCACGAGGAGCCAGAAGTCGTCGACGATCCCGTCGGCATCGAGCTTCCGCGCCCCGTGGAGGAGGAGGCTCACCGGAGCGCCTTGCGCCCCGCCACGACACCGCTCGCGACAGCCAGCACCGCGAACACCACGGCGACGATCGGTTGGCCCAGCGTGAACCAGGCCAGCGCCGCGGCCATCACGAGCGCGATCTCCACGAGCGCCCGGCCGAACGAGTCGATGGCGATGACGGCCCGGGGGGAGAGGAACAGCGCCCAGACCACGATCGCCAGCAGCGGGGCTCCGATGCCCACGGCGATGTTGATCGGGAACGGCCAGGCCACGAACCCCCAGACACCCAGGGTGACGAAGAGGAACAGCGTGAGCACGAGGTGCGCGACGTCGTTGATGCTCACACTGCTCTGACGGGTCTGATCTGGCACGGACTCCATGCTAGATGCTCGACTGCGCCGAAGTTACGGGTTTGTAAAGTGTGCGAACGAATTCCTCGACGACTCTTGATCCGATTATGTTCGTAAGCTTTACTAACAAACATGACGGGGATGCGGAAGGCACTGAGGCCGAGCTCGAAGGTGCTGCCGGAGTACACGAGGGGCCACAACCGCTCGCTCGTGCTGCAAACCCTGTACCGCGACGGCCGGCGCAGTCGCGCCGACATCGCGCGCGAGACCGGGCTCACCCGCGTGACCGTGAGCGCCCTCGTGGCCGAGCTCATCGCCGACGGCCTGCTCGTGGAGCTGGGCCAGCGCGAGGAGACCCGGCCGGGCAAGCCCGCGACCCTGCTCGACCTCGATCGGTCGGCCTTCGTGATCGTGGGCCTCGACCTCTCCGAGCACTCCACCTTCTCGGGCGCCCTTCTCGACCTCGACGGCGCCATCTCGTCCCGGGCCGAGGTCGAGCTCGCGGGCTCCACCGGTGACGAGGCGGTGGAGAAGGTCGTGGCCCTCGCCGAGCGCCTGCTCGCCGAGGCGACCGCCCCGGTGCTCGGCATCGGCGTCGGGTCGCCCGGCGTGGTCGACCTCGCGGGAGTGGTGCTGTCTGCTCCCAACCTCGGCTGGAGCGGTGTGCCCCTGCAGGATCTGCTCGCCGAGCGCTTCGGTGTGCCCGTGGTGGTGTCGAACGACGCGAACGCCGCCATGCTCGCCGAGCACAGCTTCGGGGGTGCCGAGAGCGACGCCATGCTCGTGAAGATCGGTCACGGTGTGGGTGGCGGCCTGCTGCTCGGCGGCACCCCGCTCTTCGGCAGCCGTTTCGCCGCGGGTGAGATCGGCCACGTCGTGGTGGGCACCGACGGCGGGGCCGTCTGCGCCTGCGGCAAGCGGGGCTGCCTCGAGACCTGGCTGAGCATCCCGAACCTCATCGAGCGGCTCGGCCGCCCGGAGAACGTCGACGCGCGCGAACGCGACGCCGTGCTCCGCGAGGCGGGTGAGCGCCTCGGCATCGCGCTCGCCCCCGTGGTGGGTGCGCTCGACCTCGGCGAGGTCATCCTGAGCGGCCCCACCGAACTTCTCGACGGCACTCTCGCGAGCGCCACCCTCGAGACCCTCCGCAGCAGGACGATGGCCGCGTTCCACGGCTCCGTCTCGCTCCGGATGACCGCGCTCGGGCAGGACATCGTTCTGCGCGGTGCGGCCGTCATGGTGCTCTCCGCGCGACTCGGAGTCTCCTGACGCACCACAGCACCATCAGCAGCACAGCTCCACACGCACTCACAGGCCGGTGCCCAGCCGGCGACCATCGCCCTAGGAAAGGTAGAACACCATGAGGAAGACGACACTCGCCGTCACCGCCCTCGGAGTCTCGGCCGCGCTCGCGCTCGCCGGCTGCGCAGGCGGCGGCACCTCCGGAGACGGCTCCGGAGGCGGAGACTCTGCAGAGCTCCGGGTCTGGCTGAACGGCACCGACACCCCGGACGCCGCCCGCGAGTACCTGAAGACCACCTTCGAGGAGGAACACCCCGGGAGCACCCTCACCATCGAGGAGCAGAGCTGGACGGGCCTCGTGGACAAGCTCACCACCAACCTCTCCGGCAGCGACAGCCCCGACGTGGTGGAGGTGGGCAACACCCAGGCAGCGGCCTTCACCTCGGCAGGCGCGTTCCTGCCCCTCACCGACGTCTACGAGGAGATCGGCGGCGACGACCTGCTGCCCGGCTTCGTGGAGGCCGGCACCTACGACGGCACGCTGTACGCCGCTCCCTACTACTCGGGCGCCCGACTCGTGTTCTACAAGAAGGACCTGCTCGCGAACGCGGGGCTCTCGGTGCCCACCACCCTCGACGAGTACGTCTCCAACGGCATCGCGCTCGCCGAGGCCAACCCCGGCGTCTCGGGCATCTACTTCCCCGGCCAGGACTGGTACAACGCCCTGCCCTACATCTGGGAGGCCGGAGGCGAGATCGCCGAGCAGGACGGCGACACCTGGACCTCCACCTTCTCGAGCCCCGAATCGATCGAGGGCCTGAAGCAGGTGCAGGAGGTCATGACGAAGGCCTCGGTGGCCGCGAAGGACTGCAACGAGACCGACCCGCAGGTGCCGTTCTGCGAGGGAGTGGTGGCCAACCTCTCCGCACCGAGCTGGCTCAAGGGCTCGATCCTCGCACCCGCCGACGCCGATGCGCCCGGCTGCCCCGAGCAGGAGGCCAACCTCGGTGTCTACGCGCTGCCCGGCGCCGACGGCGGCGCCGCCCACGTGTTCGCGGGTGGCTCGAACATCGCGGTGGCCGCGAAGTCGGCCCACCCCGAGCTCGCCACCGACGCGCTCGAGATCATGCTGAGCGACGAGTACCAGTCGATCCTCGGCGAGAACGGCCTCGTGCCCGCCAAGGTCTCGCTCGCCGACACCCTCGGCACCGACGAGGTCGCCACGGCGATCGCGGAGGCCGCGGCCAACAGCAAGCTCACCCCGGCGTCGCCGAAGTGGGCCGACGTGGAGGCCTCCGGAGCGCTGCAGGACTTCTTCGTCTCGATCGCCCAGGGCGGCGACGTGGAGGAGCTCGCGACCGCGCTCGACGCGAAGATCGACGGCATCCTCAACTCGTAGCGCACCGGGTCGTCGTCGTCGACGACGGCACCGGAGCAAGACGAGAAACGGCGGTGGCCGCTGCGCGAACAGCGGCCACCGCCGGCCCAGATGCCCATCGCCCTAGGAAGGTGAGAGGCACCCCGCAATCGTAACGGGAGGACCCAGGATGACCTCGACGGTGACCCTCATCAGGGAGCACGAATCGGGCGGGCTGCAGGAGCTGCCGCCCGAGCTCGGCCGCGGCCGCGGCACGAACAGACGGCGGGCCGGCCGCTTCACGCCGGTGACCCTGCTGTTGCCGGCCCTGCTCGTGCTCGGGGTCGTGATCGGCTGGCCGCTCGTGCAGCTCTTCGTGATGTCGTTCCAGGAGTTCGGCCGCGCCCAGGTGTTCGGGGCCCCCGCCCCGTTCATCGGCTTCGACAACTACGCCAGGGTGCTGAGCGATCCGCAGTTCTGGGCGGTGCTCGGCCGCAGCGTGCTGTTCTGCCTCGCCAACGTGGTGACCGCCATGGTGATCGGCACCCTCGTGGCGCTGCTCATGAACCGGGTCAACCGCTTCTTCAAGGTGCTCGTCTCGGTGGGCCTCCTGCTCGCCTGGGCCATGCCGGCGCTCACCGCCACGATCGTGTGGGGCTGGATGTTCGACACCCAGTACGGGGTCGTCAACTTCCTGCTCGAGGCGGTCTCGGGGCAGGACTACTCGAACCACTCGTGGCTCATCGATCCGTTCTCGTTCTTCGTGGTGGCGACCGTGATCGTCACCTGGGGGGCCGTGCCCTTCGTGGCCTTCACGATCTTCGCGGGCCTCACGCAAGTGCCGGAGGAGGTGCTCGAGGCCTCCCAGCTCGACGGCGCGGGCGCGTGGCAGCGCTTCCGGCTCATCGTGTTCCCGTATCTGCGCTCGATCTTCGTGGTGGTCGTCATCCTGCAGGTCATCTGGGATCTGCGGGTGTTCACCCAGATCTTCGCCCTGCAGGGCATCGGCGGCATCAAGGAGCAGACCTCCACGCTCGGCGTGTACATCTATCAGACCTCGCTCGGTCAGGGCGATTACGGAACCGGCGGCGCGATCGCGGTGATCATGGTCATCCTCATGGTCGCCATCTCGATCTTCTACGTGCGCCGGAGCCTCAAGGAGGAGGAGCAGTGACCCTGTCCCGCAAACGACTCACGGGCATCCTGCTCGGTGCGGCCTCGATCGTGGTGTTCGCCTTCTCGGTGTTCCCCGTCTACTGGATGATCAACACGTCCCTCCAGCCCAACAACGAGATCCGGGGGAGCGTGCCCAACTTCGTGCCGGCGAACCCCACCCTCGACAACTACGCCACCGTGATCTTCGATCCGGGTCGGGCTCCCTTCCTTCCGGCCCTCGGCAACTCGCTGCTCGTCACGATCTCGACGGTCGTCATCGCCCTGGTCTTCGCGTTCCTCGCCTCGCTCGCGGTCACGAGGTACCGCTTCAAGAGCCGCAAGACGTTCATCTTCGTCATCCTCATCATCCAGATGATCCCCGCCGAGGCCATGATCGTCTCGACCTACCGCGTGCTCGACGGCTGGGGACTGCTCAACACCATCGTGGGCCTCACCCTCGTGTACGTGGCGACCGTGCTGCCATTCACCATCTGGACCCTCCGCGGCTTCGTGAACGGGGTGCCCATCGAGCTCGAGGAGTCCGCCATGATCGACGGCTGCTCGCGCACCGGTGCTTTCTGGCGCATCACGTTCCCGCTGCTCGCGCCCGGTCTCGTGGCCACCGGTGTGTTCGGGTTCATCCAGGCGTGGAACGAGTTCCTGCTGGCCCTCGTGGTGAACTCGCGGCCCGAGATGATGACGCTGCCCGTGTGGCTGCGCACCTTCCAGCAGGTCACCGGCACCACCAACTGGGCCGCCATCATGGCGGGGTCGACGCTCATGGCCATCCCCGTGATCGTGTTCTTCCTGTTCGTGCAGGGCCGGATGACCTCCGGTCTCGTGAGCGGGGCGGTGAAGGGATGAGCGGGGCCTCGCGCCGGGCCGTGCTCGGCACCCTGCTACCCGGTTTCGTGGGCACGACCCTGCCCGACTGGGTGGAGCGGATGCTCCGCGACGGCCTCGCGGGTGTGTGCCTGTTCGGCGAGAACGTGGTCTCCACGGGCCAGCTGCGGGAGCTCACCTCCGCCATCCTCGCCGCCAACCCCGCAGCCGTGATCGCCATCGACGAGGAGGGCGGCGACGTGACGCGGGTGCACCACCGTCACGGATCGCCGTTCCCGGGCAACGCGCTGCTCGGACGGACCGACGACGTCGACGCGACTCGCGCCGTGGCCGTGGCCGTGGGGCTCGAGCTGCGGGCGGTGGGCGTGAACCTCGACTTCGCCCCCGACGCCGACATCAACTCGAACCCGCGGAATCCCGTGATCGGGGTGCGCAGCTTCGGCGCCGAGGCCGCTCTCGTGGCCAGGCACACCGCGGCGTGGACGGACGGGCTGCAGTCCACGGGCGTGGCCGCGAGCCTCAAGCACTTCCCCGGGCACGGCGACACCGCCCAGGACTCGCATCTCGCGCTGCCCTCGATCGATGTGGGCGCCGACGAGCTGCGCGCGCGGGAGCTCGCGCCGTTCGCGGCCGGCGTCCGCGCGGGAGCGCTCACCGTGATGACGAGCCACATCCTCGTGCCATCGATCGATGCCGAGGCGCCCGCCACGTTCTCGCCCGCCATCCTGCAGGGCCTGCTGCGCGGCGAGCTCGGCTTCACCGGTGTGATCGTGTCGGATGCGCTCGACATGGCGGGGGCGAGTGCCGAGACCGGCATCCCCACGGCCGCGGTGAGGGCGCTCGCCGCGGGCTGCGACCTGCTCTGCATCGGCACGAAGAACACGGAGGCGCAGCTCGAGGAGATCGTGGCGCGCGTCGAGTCGGCTCCCGGACTGGACCGGGCCCGCGTGGAAGAGGCTTTCGGCAGGGTGCAGGCGCTCGTGCGCTCGCTGACCGGGTCGCAGCCGGGCATGGGCCGCACGTCGGTTGAGCCTCCCGCCGTCGATCGCCTTGTCGCCGCCTTCGCCGTCGCGCCCACTGCGGCCGACACCCTCCGTGACGAAGGATGGGTGGCGGTGCGCGTCGACACCGAGGCGAACATCGCGGTCGGCGACGTGCCGTGGGGGCCGTTCCGCAGCTGGGAGGAGAGCGGATCGGGTCTCCCCGTGATCGCCGTCGACGAAGACGGGTGGGCCGCCCGCATCGATGACATTCCCGAAGGGGCATACGTGCTCGTGGTGGGCAAGGACAACGAACGACGGCCCTGGGTGCGGAGCCTCATCGACACTCTGCGGGGTCGACACTCCCGCGTGGTCGCCGTCGACATGGGTTGGCCGGGAGGCGACAGCTCCTACGCCGAGGTGGCGACCTTCGGGGCCTCCTCGCTCGTGGGCGAGGCGCTCGCCGGACTGCTGAGCGCGAGAGGAGTGCGGGCGTGAGGATCGGACTGGACATCGGCGGCACGAAGACCGATGCGGTCGCCGTGGACGACGGCGGGTCGATCGTGGAGCGTGTGCGGCTCGTCACGGGATTCGGGGCCGACGCCGTGATCGGCACGGCCCTCGACGGCGTCGGGCGCATCGCCACGGCGACCGGGCACGACGTGCGCGAGTTCACCTCGATCGGGGTGGGCATCCCCGGCCAGGTCGACACCACGAGCGGCATCGTCTCGCACGCCGTCAACCTCGGCTTCGACGAGCTCGACGTGGGTGGGCGGCTCTCCGCCCTGCTCGGCCGCGAGGTCAAGGTCGAGAACGACGTCAAGGCCGCCGCTCTCGGTGCCTACCGCCTCATGACCTCGGCGGGCGACCCCACGGCGGCCGCCCGCTCCCTCGCCTACCTCAACCTCGGCACGGGGCTCGCGGCGGGGCTCGTGATCGACGGCGAGCTCTGGCGCGGGGCCCGTGGTGCCGCGGGCGAGATCGGCCACATCCCCGTCGATCCTGCCGGCGTGCTGTGCCCGTGCGGGCAGCGCGGCTGCCTCGAGACCGTGGCCTCCGGATCCGCCATCGCGCGCGAGTGGGCGACGGACGACCCCATTCCCGTGCTCTCCCTGCTCGCGGCGGCGAGCGGGGGCGACGCGACGGCCGTGCGCATCCGCGACCGGTTCGTCGAGGGTGTGGCCGCGGCCATCCGCACCCTCGTGCTCACGGTCGACGTGGAGACCGTGATGATCGGGGGAGGTCTCAGCAACCTCGGACCCTGGCTGCTCGACGACGTGCGCGGCGTTCTGGCATCCTGGGCCGAGGAGTCGCCGTTCCTCGCCTCCCTCGGCCTCGACGGGCGCGTGCTGCTCGTGCCCGCCGGATTCCCGGTGGCGGCGGTGGGAGCTGCGCTCGTGGGTGCGCCGCTGGCGCCGGAGGTGGAGAGGATCTCCCATGGCTGAAGTCATCATCCTGGGCTCGCGTCGAGCGGCAGGCGCCCTCGTGGCCGAGGCCATCGAGCGGCTCGTCGGCTCGAAGCCCGACGCGGTGCTGGGGCTCGCCACGGGCGACACCCCGCTGCCGGTCTATCGCGCCCTCGCCGAGAGGGTGCGCGCCGGCCTCGACCTCTCGCGCGTGCGCGGCTTCGCGCTCGACGAGTACGTGGGGCTGCCCGCCACCCACCTAGAGAGCTACCACAGCGTGATCGAGCGGGAGGTCGTGAAGCCGCTCGGGCTCGACTCCGCGGCCGTCCATGTTCCGGATGGCCGGCCGCTCGGCATCGAGACCGCGGGGGAGCGGTACGAAGACGCCCTGCGCGCCTCGGGCGGCGTGGATCTGCAGCTGCTCGGCATCGGCACCGACGGCCACATCGGCTTCAACGAGCCGGGATCGTCGTTCGCCTCGCTCACGAGGGTGAAGACGCTCACGAGGCAGACCAGGGCCGACAACGCCCGCTTCTTCGACTCGATCGACGAGGTGCCCGTGCACAGCATCACGCAGGGTCTCGGCACCATCCTGCGGGCGAAGCGGCTCGTGCTGCTCGCCTTCGGGGCGCAGAAGGCCCACGCGGTGGCCGCCGCGGTGGAGGGCCCGCTCACAGCGAGTCTGCCCGCCTCGGCCATCCAGCTGCATCCGCGGGCCACCGTGGTGGTCGACGAGGAGGCCGCGAGCATGCTCGCGGAGCAGGAGTACTACCGCGACGCGTTCGCGCAGAAGCCCACCTGGGACCCCGTGATCGTCTGAGACCCGTCTCCCGAGGGGCGGACCCCGAGGGTCAGCGGAAGATGATGGTGCGCGCGCCGTCCTGCAGCACGCGGTCCTCGGCGAACCACTTCACGGCCTGGGTGAGCGTGCGGCTCTCCTCGTCCTGCCCGATCGCCACGAGCTCGGCGGGTGTGCGCGAGTGGTCGACACGCACCACGTTCTGCTCGATGATCGGCCCCTCGTCGAGGTCGCTCGTCACGAAGTGCGCGGTGGCGCCGATGAGCTTCACCCCGCGCGCGTGCGCCTGCTTGTAGGGGTTGGCGCCCTTGAAGCCCGGGAGGAACGAGTGGTGGATGTTGATGAGCCTGCCCGCGAGCCGCTCGCACAGCTCGGGCGAGATGATCTGCATGTAGCGGGCGAGCACCACGAGCTCGATGTCGTGCTCCTCCACCGCGCGGATCACGCGATCCTCGAACGCGGCCTTCGAGGCGGCGTCGACCGTGGGGAGCGATTCGAACGGCACGTCGTAGAAGCCCGCGAGATCGCGCAGCACCCCGTGGTTCGAGAGCACGAGGGGGATCTCGACCGGCAGTTGGCCCGCCCTCTGCCGAAACAGCAGGTCGTTGAGGCAGTGGGCGGCCGTGGAGACGAGCACGAGCGTGCGGAGCGGGCGACCGACCTCGTCGAGCCGCCAGTTCATGTCGTAGCGCTCCACCACGGGGGCGAGAGCGGCCTCGAATACGTCGCGACCGGCCTGCGCCTCCACCTGCAGCCGCATGAAGAAGCGACCCGTGTCGGCCGAGGAGAACTGCTGGCTCTCGGTGATGTTGCCCCCCGACTGCACCACCGCTCCGCTGACCGCGTGCACGATGCCGGGCAGGTCGGCGCAGACGAAGGTCAGCACCAGGTGGTTGTGCGGAAGGGTCATGCGGTTCTCCTCTTGCCAGCGAGCGGCTCTCAGCTAGAATAGTCAGTGGTCGCACGGTCATCGTTCGGCCACGGGCATGTACGAAGTCGTCGCCGAGCTGATCACGCGGTAATCGTGGTGGTCCCCGCTGATGCAGCGGATCGGTGCTTCAGGTCGTCAGGACTGGCACTCGAGCCTCCTCTGTCCGCCGAATTTCGAGTTGTCTTCGAATGGTGCGCCTCCGTGACCACATTTCTGCCCAAGACGGGATCCGTTCCCGCCGTCAAGCCCTTCCCCTGGGGCGGCCTGCTCGTGCTCGCCGTCTCCGTCTTCCTCTCGGTCACCGCCGAGATGATCCCCACGGGCCTCCTGCCCGAGATGAGCGAGGGGCTGAGCGTCTCCGAGTCGCAGGTCGGCCTGCTCATCAGCTTCTTCGCGTTCGCCGTGGTGCTCACGAGCGTTCCGCTGACCTTCCTCTTCCGCCGCGTGCCCAGGCACCTGCTGCTCATGATGGTGCTCGTGGCCATCGCCGCCTCGAGCATCGTGGGCGGGCTCGCCCCCAGCTTCGAGGTGCTCGTGGTCGCCCGCATCGTGGGCGGCATGGCGCACGGCGTGTTCTGGGGCGTCGTGGGCGCCTACTCCGCCCACCTCGTGCCCAAGGAGCAGATCGGCCGTGCGGTCGCCATCACCACGGGCGGCGGCACGCTCGCCTTCGTGCTGGGCGTTCCGCTCGCCACCGCGGTGGGCCACGCCTTCGGCTGGCGCGTGCCGTTCCTCGGCATCGGTGTGCTCGCCCTGCTCGGCGCGGTGTTCATCTGGGTGCTGCTGCCTCGGGTCGACCACCGCAAGCACCTCGAGGTCTCCACCAGCACGGCGGCCCTGCGCGCCCAGCGCCGCAAGGGCCCGCTCGACCCCACCATCCCCGTGGTCGCCCTCATCTGCATCCTCGTGGCCGTGATCATGATCGGCAACTACTCCTTCTACACCTACATCGCGCCGTTCATGATCGGTGAGATGGGAGTGCCGGAGGGGCAGATCGGTCTGCTGCTGCTCGTCTACGGGGCCGCGGGTGCGCTCGGTGTGATCGCGGCGGGCGCCGTGTTCGGCCGCCGACCCACCACGGGGCTGCTCATCGCCCTCGGCGCCACAGGGGCCTCGGTGCTGGCGATCGCCCTGTTCGCATCGAACCCCGTCGTGGCCATCGGCGCCTTCTTCGTGTGGGGCGTGGCGTTCGGCGTCATCCCGACCCTGCTGCCGACGAGGCTCATGCACGAGGCCAGCCCGGCCATCCGCGATTCGGCCAGTGCGTTCTACTCCACGGCGTTCAACGCGGGCATCGGTCTCGGCGCTCTCGTGGGCGGCATCTTCCTCGACTCGTTCGGCCTCGCCTCGCTGCCGTGGATCTACCTCATCGGCCTCGTCTGCGGCTTCGCACTGCTCGTGGCGACCCCCGCTCTCACTCGCCGCGCCCAGCGCTCCTGAGGTAGGCTGGGCTCGTCGCAACTGGCGTTCAGATGGTCACCATCGGGAAGCGACGGACAGGGATTCGGCCGCGCGCCTGGGTCGATACGGATCCCGACATCACCCCTACGTCCGTCACGCCGAAAAGGAGCCCGTCATGTCCGACCCCGCCACCGCGACACCCTCCACCTTCAACGCCCCGCTGAGCGAGGTCGACCCCGAGATCGCCGAGGTGCTCAAGCTCGAGCTCGGCCGCCAGCGCGGCACCCTCGAGATGATCGCCTCCGAGAATTTCGTGCCCCGCGCCATCCTCGAGTCCCAGGGCTCCGTGCTCACGAACAAGTACGCCGAGGGCTACCCCGGGCGCCGCTACTACGGCGGATGCGAGTTCGTCGACATCGCCGAGGAGCTGGCCATCGCTCGCGCGAAGTCGCTCTTCGGTGCCGAGTTCGCCAACGTGCAGCCCCACTCCGGCGCCACGGCCAACGCGGCCGTGCTCTCGGCGATCGCCACCCCCGGCGACACCATCCTCGGCCTCGAGCTCGCCCACGGCGGCCACCTCACGCACGGCATGAAGCTCAACTTCTCGGGCAAGCTCTACAACGCCGTCGCCTACGGCGTCGACCCCGAGACCTTCCTCGTCGACATGGACGTGGTGCGCGACAAGGCCCTCGAGCACAAGCCGCAGGTCATCATCGCCGGCTGGTCGGCCTACCCGCGCCAGCTCGACTTCGCCGCGTTCCGCGCGATCGCCGACGAGGTGGGCGCCAAGCTCTGGGTCGACATGGCGCACTTCGCCGGCCTCGTGGCCGCGGGCCTGCACCCCTCGCCCGTTCCCTACGCCGACGTGGTCTCCTCCACCGTGCACAAGACCATCGGCGGCCCGCGCTCCGGCTTCATCCTGAGCCGCGACACCGAGCTCGCGAAGAAGCTCAACTCCAACGTGTTCCCCGGCCAGCAGGGCGGCCCGCTCATGCACGTGATCGCGGCCAAGGCCACGGCCTTCAAGCTCGCGGCCGAGCCCGAGTTCAAGGATCGCCAGGTGCGCACCCTCTCCGGAGCCCGCATCCTGGCCGAGCGCCTCACCGCAGACGACACCCGCGCCGCCGGCGTCGACGTGCTCACGGGAGGCACCGACGTGCACCTCGTGCTCGCCGACCTGCGCCACTCCGCGCTCGACGGCAAGCAGGCGGAGGACGTGCTGCACGAGGTGGGCATCACGGTCAACCGCAACTCTGTGCCGTTCGACCCGCGCCCGCCGATGGTCACCTCCGGCCTCCGCATCGGCACGCCGGCCCTCGCCACGCGCGGCTTCGGCGACGTCGAGTTCACCGAGGTGGCCGACATCATCGGCAGTGCGCTCAAGCCGTCTCCTGATGTCGAGGCGCTGCGTGCTCGCGTGCTCACCCTCACCGACGGCTTCCCGCTCTACCCGGGGCTCGAAGAGTGGTAGCCACCAAGCTCGACGGCAACGCGACCGCGGCGGCCCTCAAGTCCGAGATCGCCTCGCGCGTGGCCGGTCTGAAGGCCCAGGGCATCGTGCCCGGGCTCGGCACGCTGCTGGTGGGCGACGATCCCGGATCGCTCTCGTACGTGGCGGGCAAGCACCGCGACTGCGCAGAGGTGGGCATCGAGTCGGTGCGCGTCGACCTCCCGGCCACCGCCTCGGAGCAGGATGTGCGGGATGCAATCACCGCGCTCAACGAGAACGACGCCGTGACGGGCTACATCGTGCAGCTCCCGCTGCCCGCGGGCATCGACGAGAACGCCATGCTCGAACTCATCGACCCCGCGAAAGACAGCGATGGGCTGCACCCCACCAACCTCGGCCGGCTCGTGCTGGGCGTGGCAGGCGAGCTGCATTCGCCGCTGCCCTGCACGCCCGCGGGCATCGTCGAGATGCTCACCCGGTACGGCGTCTCGCTGCCGGGCAAGCACGTGGTGGTGGTCGGTCGCGGTCTCACGGTGGGCCGCCCGCTCGGGCTGCTGCTCACGCGCAAGGGCATCGACGCCACGGTCACCCTCACCCACTCGCGCACCACGAACCTGGCCGAGGAGGTGCGGCGTGCGGATGTGGTGATCGCCGCCGTGGGCGTGCCCGGCCTCATCCAGCCCGAGTGGGTCAAGCCCGGCGCGGCCGTGCTCGACGTGGGCATCACGCGTGTGGTCGACGAGACCACGGGCAAGGCGCGGCTGATCGGCGATGTCGACCCCGGAGTGGCCGAGGTGGCCGGATTCCTGTCGCCCGTTCCCGGGGGAGTGGGGCCGATGACGCGCGCGATGCTCGTCGAGAACGTCGTGGCCGAAGCGGAGCGCCGGGCCGCTCGCTGATTAGGCTGGGAGCGTGCGCGCGCCCACCGGAACCCAGTACCCGCTCCGCCTCGAGAGCGGGGGATCCGTCGTCACGGCGGTCGTGACCGAGCTGGCGGCGGGGCTGCGCGTGCTCGAGGTCGACGGCACGGCGCTCGTGGAGACGTTCGCGGAATCGGCCACACCTCCCGGGGCCGCGGGCATCGTGCTCGTGCCGTGGCCCAACCGGGTCGCGGGCGGGCGCTGGGAGCTGAACGGCGAGCCGCAGCAGCTCGACCTCACCGAGCCCGCGAAGGGCAACGCCACCCACGGGCTGCTGCGCAACACGGGCTACCGGCTGCTGGCGCACGAGGGGCACCGCGTGCGGCAGGCGGCCACCGTGCATCCGCAGCACGGCTACCCCTTCCTGCTCGAGACCACCGTGGAGCACGAGCTCGTGGCCGACGGGCTGACGGTGACGCACACCATCCGCAACGACTCCGCGGAGGCGGCGCCCGTGGCGGTCGGGGCGCATCCGTACCTGCGGATCGGCGACGTGCCGAGCTCCGACCTCGTGCTCACGCTCGACGTGGAGACCCGCTTCCTCACCGACGAGAAGCAGATCCCGGTGTCGCAGGAGGCCGTGGCCGGCACCGACTTCGATCTCGCGCTGGGGCGGAGGGTGGGAGACCTCTCGATCGATCACGGGTTCGGCGGCGTGCGGCTCACCGACGGCCGCAGCAGCCAGACCCTGGATGCGCCGGACGGGCGGCGGGTCGAGCTGTGGGCCGACGAGAACTTCCGCTACCTGCAGGCCTTCACGCCGCCGAACTTCGCCTCGATCGACGGCCCGCGTCTGGCCGTGGCGCTCGAGCCCATGACCGCTCCCGCGAACGCGCTCAACTCGGGGGAGGGTCTGCGCTGGCTCGTGCCGGGGGAGGAGTGGACGCTCAGCTGGGGGATCCGTCTCACATCACGGCCGCAGCCGTAGCCGCAGCCGTGACGGCCGTCGCCGTCGCCGTGGTCGTCAGGAGCGCCGCGAGGGCCGCGACGGCGCCGCCGGTGGTGAGGACCACGAAGACGGCGACCCAGACCACGGCGGGGATGTGGGTGAGCCGGGCGAGCGCATCGGCGTCGGACGTGCCCGGGTGCCGCCGGCGGGTGAACCCCAGCTCGATCGCCGAGCGCACCGATCCCGCCACGAGCACGAGGCAGAGGAGGAGCGGCAGCGCCGATCCGATTCCGATCGGGAGCAGCAGCAGACCGGCCACGAGCACGGCCCCCACCGCGAGCACCACCACCCCGCCCACGACGTTGCGCACGAGGACGAGGGCCAGGAGGAGCAGCACCACGAGCCCCACGACCACCCCCACCGCCTGACCTGCGGCCGTGAGCCACACTCCGGCGAGGCCGATGATCGCGGGCCCCGGGTAGCCGGCCGCGAAGGTCAGCACGACTCCGAGCCCGCGCGGTCGCCCTCGGGAGATGGTGAGTCCGCTCGTGTCGGAGTGCACGCGGATGCCGCTCAACCGGCGCCCCGCCAGCACCGCCACGATCGCGTGGGCTCCCTCGTGGGCGAGCGTCACGGCGTACCGCGCTACGCGCCAGATCGGCGTGATCGCCACCACGAGCAGCGCGATCCCGGCCGCCACGAGCACCGACACCCCCACGGGCGCCGCGGCCCGCTCGAGCAGCAGCTCCCACATCATGCGCACGTCATCCACCCCCGCACGCTACAGGCCCCACCAGGGGGATCGTCGGGAGGAGGGTGCCGCTAGGGTGGGCAGCACAGCTACAAGGGGGAACACCATGACCGATCCACAGAGTCCTCGACCCGCCGCCGGGTGGTATCCGGAACAGGGGCAGGCATCCGAGCGGTACTGGGACGGATCGGCGTGGACCGAGCAGCGCAGGCCCCTCGCCTCGGCGCAGCAGTCGCAGCCGCCCGTGCCGCCGATGCAGCCCGCCTACCAGGCGCAGCAGCCCTACCAGCAGCCGGGGTACCAGCAGCCGCAGCAGCAGCATCCGGGGTACGGGCAGCAGCCCTACCAGCCCCAGGGCCAGCCCCCGGCGCAGCCGCCGAAGGCGGGCACCGGGCTGGCGACGACCGCGCTCATCCTCGGCATCGTCTCGATCGTCATGGCGTTCATCCCGGCCGTGTCGGTGTTCGCGGTCGTCGTGGCGCTGGCCGGCGTGATCATCGGCATCATCGCGCTCATCAAGAAGGGGCCTGCGAAGACGCGGGCGCTCATCGGCACCATCCTCTCGGGGCTGGCGTTCATCCTCGCCATCGTCATGACGTTCGTCTACGCGTTCCTGCTCGCCGGAGCGGCCATCACGTCGATCGACGACGCGATCTCGTCGTACACCCCGGAGCCGGTGCCGGTGCTCCCCACCGAGGCACCATCGATCGAGCCGTCGCCCGAGACCTCGACCGAGCCGTCTCCCGGTGGCGAGGAGCTGCAGATCGGTGTGCCGATCGAGCTCGTGCAGAGCGGGGGAGTGGCGCAGATCACCATCCTGAGAGCCACCTACGGCCCCACGACCGGCAGCGACTTCGACATCCCCGCGAGCAACGGCGGCTATCTCATCCTCGATGTGCTGTGGGAGACGAGCGAGGGTGTGACGTCGTCGAACCCGTTCTACTTCGATGCGAAGGATGCGAACGGCGTGCAGGGCGGCTACGCGATCGCGCTGCAGACGCCCCTCGGATCCGGCGACGTCCCGGTCGGCGACAGGTCGACGGGCCAGGTCGGCTACGACATCGGCCCGGGCCCCTACACGGTCACGATCCTCGACGAGCTCCTCCAGGAGCAGGCCCGCCTCACGGTAGAAGCAACCCCCCGCTGACCCGCGTCGGTCAGCGAGCTCGCGCATGACCCAGGAGAGATGGCGGCGTCTCACGGAATGGCCCCTCGCCGGGGTCGCCGCCCTCTTCCTCCTCGTCTACGCCTGGCAGATCATCGCCGACCTCTCCGGCCCCGCGGCGGTGATTACCGAGACCGTCATCGGGATCACCTGGCTCGTCTTCGTCGTCGATTACCTGGTCAACCTCGCCCTCGCGCGGCAGCGGTGGAGATGGTTCTCCCGGCATCTCCTCGACCTCGCCATCGTCGTGCTCCCGATGCTCCGACCGCTCCGGCTGCTCCGGCTGGTCACCCTCCTCAGCATCCTGAACCGGACAGCGGGCAGTGCCTTCCGCGGTCGGGTCGTGATCTACGTGGCGGGCGCTTCGGCTCTCCTCGTCTTCGTCGCTTCGCTCGCGGTGCTCGACGCCGAGAGGGGTGCGCCCGGATCGAGCATCGAGACCTTCGGAGACGCTCTGTGGTGGGCCTTCGTGACGATCACGACCGTGGGCTACGGCGATTACTTCCCCGTCACCGTCGAGGGGCGCCTGATCGCCGTGGGACTCATGCTCGGCGGCATCGCGCTGCTCGGAGTCGTGACGGCCACGATCGCCTCGTGGATCGTCGAGAAGGTGGCCCACCGCGAGGATGACGACGCGGCGGCCACGCGCCGCGACCTCCAGGCCCTCTCCGCCCAGATAGCCCACCTCCAAGCCACCCTCGATGCGCAGGGCCCCGCCTCTAGCCCGCGAGCCCCCTGACCGTCCGGACTAAACGGAGCCGCTTCGACTGATGCGCCGACTGGAGGAGGACTCCTTGGAAGGATTGGAACGGCTGCGGTCGCAATGTGAGCGTTAGACCCACCCGAGGTGCTGATGGCTATAAGGGCCGACCCGCGCACACGGAAGGGCCTCGGTGCGGAGTTCCTCCGCCCTCAGATCGGCGCTGGAAGTGCCTGTTCTGACGAGGTCGGCGTGAGGCCGATGATCAGAGTTCGTGGCGGACCGGCGTCGAGACCGTGCTGGTTGCGGGTCGGATACGATCGGCTCATGGGGATGAGCAGTGCTGTCTACGTCGCGTTCGTCGTGGCTGCGATCGTTCTGGTTCTCGTTCTCACCGCGCTCATTGCGGTGCTCTACGTTGCCCTCGTCAAGGTGTTCGATCTATGCGGGACGCGGGATCGCTCCGCCGGCAGCATCTGAGATCGGCGTCGGCGTCGGCTGCGGATGTCGGGGGCTCGGTGACATTCCGGTGGCAGGTGCCGGAGAGGTTGGTGGGCCCGGAGGGGCTCGAACCCTCGACCCGCGGATTAAAAGTCCGATGCTCTGCCAACTGAGCTACAGGCCCTCGGTTCCAGACTAGCGCCTGCTGCTGGGTCCGACGCGCGGGGAGAAGGGGCAGGATGGACGCCATGGCCGACGACTTCCACAAGCCTGCTCTGTTCGAGAGCGGGGCGCTCGACGCCTTCAAGGGCGGCGAGGATCCCGCGCAGATCAACCGGGTCGCACACGAGACCGCCGGTGCGCTGCTGAGCCGGGTGCGCGACGATCCGCAGCCCGACATCATCGAACGGCTGCTCACCTTCACCGACGAGCACGGCATCGACGCGGTCGCCGAGCTGTGGTCGCGGGCGAGCGCGCACAGCCTTCCCGGCAGCCTCTGGCGCATCTACCTGCTGCGTGTGCTCATCAGGCAGGACCCTGAGCAGACGAGCTACTTCTACGAGCGCGGCAGCACGGTGCTCCGCGGCATCGACCCCGTGCTGGCCGGCGCCGAGTCGCCGACGGGGCCCAAGGAGATCATCGATCTGGCCGATCAGATCCTGCGCGGACTCTTCACAGGGGACTTTGCGGTGGCCCTCGATCGGGCCGCCGCCTTCTGCCGGATCATGGCGCAGGGATGCGCCGCGATCGCCGACGACGCGGAGATCGGCGCCCCCGAGACGGCCTCGACACTCACCACCCGAGCCCTGCGCTTCGAGAGCATCGCCGCCGATCTGGCGCACTCCGCCACCCTCTGGCGACACGACAGCCTCGACTGATCGGTAGAATGGTGTTCGCCGGGCCGCAGTAACCCCGGGCTCCAAAATTCGCCGCTACGAGCGGCCTTCCGCCGAGAGGCGTTTCTGCGGCCCGGTGTCATCTCCGGTGTGATTCCCCCGGGCGCATCTCCGCCGCGCGGCCAATCCGATCCCGGCTCCTCTCCGAATAACGATCGTGCACGACCACCGTGCCGGATCAGCAAGAGAGAGCGAGTCCTGTCATGCTTGAACTCGTGACTTCCGATCGAGGGCCAGACGATGCTTCAGAGCCTGAGGTGTCGCTCGAATCGCTGATGCACGACATCGCCGGGGGAGACCAGCCGGCGTTCGCCGAGCTCTACGACCGCACAGCCCCTCGGGTGCTGGGTCTCGTGAAGCGCGTGCTCGTCGACCATGCCCAGTCCGAAGAGGTGGCCCAGGAGGTCTTCCTCGAGATCTGGCGCACGGCCACGAGGTTCGAGCCCACACGGGGCAGTGCGATGTCGTGGATCCTCACGATGACGCACCGCAGGGCCGTCGACCGGGTGCGCTCCTCGCAGTCCGGTCACGACCGAGACGAGCGGATCGGGCTCCGCGACATCGAGCCCTCGTACGACCACGTCTCCGAGGCGGTCGAGATCAGGATCGAGCACGAGCGGGTGAAGAAGGCGATGGCCCAGCTCACCGAGTTCCAGCGACAGGCGATCTCGCTCGCCTACTACGGCGGCTACAGCCACACCGAGGTGGCGGGGCTTCTGGGAATACCGGTGGGAACCGTCAAGACGCGATTGCGCGACGGAATGATCAGACTTCGAGATGAAATGGGGGTTAGCTCATGAACGACCGCCGAGATGCCATCGACCCGCGCGAACTCACGGGCGCCTACGCCCTCGATGCGGTGGACGCCGACGAGCGCGCCGCCGTGGAACGAGCCACCGATGCAGCGGGTTCGCTGCAGACCGAGGCCGACGAGCTGCGGGAGACCGCGCTCGTGCTCGCCCTCTCCGCCCCGCCCGTGCAGCCCTCAGAGCGGCTGAAGGCCGACCTGATGGCGAAGATCGCGATGACCCCCCAGCTGCCGGTGGAGAAGCCGACCGCGACGTCGACGACGCCCACGGAGATGCCGGTGGCCGAGCAGAAGATCGTTCCGGAGCCCGTCGACGACGCGCATCGGGATGTCTTCGTGGCCCCTGTCGCAACCGCCGCCGAGGCCAAGGCGCGCCGTCGCTGGTTCGCCGGCCCGGTCGGCCTCGTGGCCGGTGTGGCCGCCGCTGCCGCCCTCTTCGTGGGCGGAGGAGTGGTGGGCGGATCGCTCTCCGGCCCCGGAACCCCGACCGTCTCCGAGGCCTCGGCCACCCAGCTCGCCGAGATCAGCGCGGCCTCAGACGCCCAGCGCACCACGGTCGAGCTCGAGGGCGGCGCAACGGCCACCCTCGTGTGGTCCGATGAGCTCGGCCGCTCGGCCGTCGTGGCCGACGGTCTGCCCGCCCTGCCCGACGACAAGGTCTACGAGGCCTGGTACATCGACGCCGAGGGCGCCGTGCCCGCCGGCACGTTCACCGCCGGATCGGGCACCGCCTGGCACGTGCTCGACGGCACCATGGCCGAGGGCGTCACGGTGGGAGTCACGGTCGAACCCGCCGGCGGATCCGAGTCGCCCACCACCGACCCCGTGATCGTTGTCGAGTCGGCCTAGCCGCAACCCGATCCTGCACCGCACGAATCACAGAGCGCAGCACGCAGCGAAGAACCCCCGCACCCAGAAGGGCGCGGGGGTTCTTCGCTGTGAGGCTGCGGATCAACCGAAGCGGCCGCTGACGTAGTCCTCGGTGTCCTGAACCGTGGGGTTCGAGAAGATCGTGGTGGTGTCGTCGTACTCGATGAGCTTGCCCGGCTTGCCGGTGCCCGCGATGTTGAAGAACGCGGTGCGGTCCGAGACGCGCGAGGCCTGCTGCATGTTGTGGGTCACGATCACGACCGTGTACTCCGACTTGAGCTCCTCGATGAGGTCCTCGATGGCGAGCGTCGAGATCGGGTCGAGGGCCGAGCAGGGCTCGTCCATGAGGATCACGTCGGGGGAGACGGCGATCGCGCGGGCGATGCACAGACGCTGCTGCTGACCGCCGGAGAGACCGGAACCCGGCAGGCCGAGGCGGTCCTTCACCTCGTTCCAGAGGTTGGCACCGCGCAGCGACTTCTCGATCAGGTCGTCGGCATCCGACTTCGAGATGCGCCGGTTGTTGAGCTTGACGCCCGCCAGCACGTTCTCGCCGATCGACATGGTGGGGAACGGGTTGGGGCGCTGGAAGACCATGCCCACCTGTCGGCGCACGAGCACGGGGTCGACGCCCTGGCCGTAGAGGTTGTTGCCGTCGATCAGCACCTCGCCCTCGACGCGAGCGCCGGGGATGACCTCGTGCATGCGGTTGAGCGTGCGGAGGAAGGTGGACTTGCCGCAACCGGACGGGCCGATGAACGCGGTGACCGTGCGCGGTTCGATGCGCAGCGAGACGCCTTCGACGGCGAGGAAGCTGCTGTAGTAGACGTTGAGGTCGTTGACTTCGATGCTCTTTGACACGAGGGTTCCTTCGGGTTTCAGTTCCGCGTCAGCGGCCGAGTTTGGGGGAGAAGACTTTGGCGACGACTCGCGCGACCAGGTTGAGCAGCATGACGATCACGACGAGGGTGAGCGCACCCGCCCAGGCCCGGTCGATGTAGGCCTCCGCCGGCACACCCTGGTTCGCGTACTGGGTGTACACGAACACCGGGAGGGTCATCATGCGCTCGTTGAACAGGTTGTAGTTCATGCTCTGCGTGAAGCCGGCGATGATGAGCAGCGGCGCGGTCTCACCGATGACACGGGAGATGGCGAGCATGACACCCGTCGTGATGCCGGCGATCGAGGTGGGGAGCACGACCTTCACGATCGTGAGCCACTTCGGCACACCGAGCGCGTACGAGGCCTCGCGGAGCTCGTTCGGCACGAGCTTGAGCATCTCCTCGCTCGAGCGCACGACCACGGGGATCATGAGCACCGAGAGGGCCACGGCTCCACCGAAGCCGAAGCGGATGCCGGGCTGGTTGAGCACGAGGGCGAAGAAGGCGAAGGCGAAGAGGCCCGCGACGATCGACGGGATGCCCGTCATGACGTCGACGAGGAAGGTGATGGCGCGCGCCAGGTGGCCGCGACCGTACTCCACGAGGTAGATCGCGGTGAGGAGGCCGACGGGGACCGAGATGATCGTCGCCATGCCCGTGATCTCGAGCGTTCCGATGATGGCGTGCAGGGCGCCGCCGCCCTCGCCGACCACGTTGCGCATCGACCCCGTGAAGAAGTCGAGGTTGAAGCTCGGCAGGCCGTTCGAGATCGTGGTGAAGAGCAGCGAGATCAGGGGCAGGAGCGCCACCAGGAACGCGAGTGTCACCAGGGAGGTGATGAAGCGGTTCATGGCGGGCCGTGCGCCCTCGAACGAGCGCGACACCGCGTAGTTCACGATCACCCAGAGCACGGTTCCGAAGAACACGGCCCCGATGACGTTGTAGCTCTCGTTGACTCCCGCGGCGAGCAGGATGCCGAAGACGGCGGCCATGATCACGAGGCTCGCGCCGAGCAGGATCCACGGCACGGGCTTCGGCAGGATGCCGGAGGTGAGGGTGTTGGCGATCGGCGCCGAGGTCTTCGACGGCGGGGGAGTGGTGATCGTCGACATGATCTAGTTGGCTCCCGAGAAGGCCTTGCGGCGGTTGACGATGGCGCGGGCGATGAAGTTCACGGCGAAGGTGATGGCGAAGAGGATCAGGCCCGTCGCGATCAGGACGTTGACGCCGACGCCGTTGGCCTCGGGGAAGTTCAACGCGATGTTCGCGGCGATCGTGGTGGGGTTCGTCGACTGCAGCAGGGCGAAGGAGATGAGCACCTGCGGCGAGAGCACCATGGCCACGGCCATCGTCTCGCCGAGGGCGCGGCCGAGGCCGAGCATCGAGGCGGAGACGATACCGGCGCGACCGAAGGGCAGCACCGCGGTGCGGATCATCTCCCAGCGGGTGGCACCGAGCGCGAGCGCGGCCTCCTCGTGGAGCTTGGGGGTCTGCAGGAAGATCTCGCGGCAGAGCGCCGTGACGATCGGGAGGATCATGACCGCGAGCACGATGGCCACCGTGGCAACGGTGCGGCCGGTGCCCGAGACGGGTCCGGCGAAGAGCGGGATCCAGCCGAAGAGCTCGGTGAGCGTGGCCCAGAAGGGCTGCACGAAGGGGGCCAGGACCGTGATGCCCCAGAGCCCGAACACGACGCTCGGCACGGCGGCGAGCAGGTCGATGATGTAGCCCAGGCCCTGCGCGAGCTTGCGCGGGGCGTAGTGCGAGATGAAGAGGGCGATGCCGATGGCGAGCGGCACGGCGATCAGGAGCGCGAGGAACGCGGCCCAGACGGTACCGAACACCAGGGGGGCGACGTAGGACCAGAAGTTCTCCGCACCGCCCTTGAGGTCGTCGGACCCTGCGGTGAACGCCGGGATGCTCTCGGCGATCAGGAAGATGGCCACGGCGGCGAGCACCACGAGGATGAGCGATCCGGCCACGACGGTGGAGGCCGAGAAGATGGCGTCACCTGGGCGCTGCTTCGCTTTGATCGGACGCGGTGCTTCCTGCTTCGCGGGGGCGATGGTCATAGGACCTGGTCTCCTGACATCGGACTAGGAGCGGGTGTGTGCGAGGGGGTGGGTCGCGGCTTGGGGCCGGACCCGACTCTGTCCGGTCCCGTATCTCGAGAGAACGGAACCGGACAGAGTGGGTGGAGCAGTCTTACTTGATCGACTCGATCGCTGCGGCGACATCGGCCGACAGGTCGGGCGACAGCGGCGCGATGCCGGCGGCGTCGGCTGCGACAGCCTGGCCCTCGTCGCTCGCGATGTAGCCGACGTAGGCCTTCACCAGCTCGGCCGAGGCCGGGTCGGTGTACTCCTGGCAGGCGATGATGTAGCTGACCAGGACGAGGGGGTACTCGCCGGCGGTCGTGGTGGTGCGGTTGACCTCGATGGCGATGTCGTTGTCTCCACGGCCCTCGACGCGGGGCGAGCCCTCGACGACGGCTGCAGCGGCCTCGGGGGTGTAGTCCACGAACTCTTCGCCGACCTTGAGGGCGGCGACGCCGAGCTCACCGGCGCGCGAGGCGTCGGCGTAACCGATGGTGTTCACGCCGTTGGTGACGGCGTCGACGACACCGGAGGTGCCCTGAGCGCCCTCACCGGACTGGAAGGGCCAGGTGTCGGATGCCTCTTCGCCCCACGCGTCGCCCGCGTTCTGAGCGAGGTAGTCGGTGAAGTTCTCGGTGGTGCCCGAGTCGTCCGAACGGTGCACGGCGGTGATGTTCGCCGAGGGGAGGGTCGCCTCCGGGTTGAGCGCGGCGATGGCCGGGTCGTTCCAGGTGGTGATGCTGCCGTTGAAGATGTTCGCCGCGGTGGTCGCGTCGAGGTTCAGCGTGTCGACGCCCTCGACGTTGAAGATCAGGGCGATCGGCGAGATGTAGACGGGCAGGTCGATCGCGCCGGTGTCGGCGACGCAGCTGCCGAACTCTCCGGCGAGCTCCTCGTCGGAGAGGAACGAGTCCGAGCCGGCGAAGGCGGCGGCACCCGAGATGAAGCTCTCGCGGCCGGCGCCGGAGCCCTGGGGGTCGTAGTTGATGGTGACGCCCTCGTTGGCGGTCTGGAAGGCTGCGATCCAGGCCTCCTGGGCCGAGCCCTGCGAGGAGGCGCCGATACCGGTCAGGGTGCCGGAGAGGGTGGAACCGGAGTCGGTTCCTTCAGCGGCGGGGGCGCCGCCTTCGTTCGAGGCGCACGCGCTCAGGGCGAGGGCGGCGGTGAGGGCGATGACCGCGGGGGCGGCATAGCGCTTGAGCTTCACGAGGAATCCCTTTCGGAGTGATTTCAGTTCGGGCCGGTGCGGGCCCGACCTAGACGCTAAGCGACGGGACTTACGAGACTGCCGCCCCGGGGTGAACGGGAGGTGAACAACCGGATCGCTCGTGAGGAGGGGCCTGCGGCTACTGGGGTACGTGCGTCTCGATCGCGACGATGCCCGAGCCGGGGCGGTCGACCGAGAGGTGAAGCACCGAGAAACCCGCGACGGGCAGATCCGCCGCACGCGAGATGGTGGCGGCGGGGGCCGTGCCCGTGGCGAGGGCGACCTCCCGCACGATATCCGGCAGCACGGGCCCGTGGCTGCAGATCACGGCGCTCACGCGCTTGCGCACGCGCTTGCCCACGATCTCGCGCACGTCGCTCGTGCCCTCCTCGTAGGACTCCTGGCTGATGAGCGCGGTGGTCTTGGGCTCGATCCCGAGCAGCTTGCCCACGGGGGCCACGGTCTGGCGGCAGCGCCTGGCCGTGCTCGTCACGAGCTTCTGCGGGGAGAACGCCTGGAGGCTGGGCGCGATCAGCCGCGCCTGCACGAGTCCGCGCTCGGTGAGCGGTCGCTCGGCGTCGGTGCCGGCGAACTGGTAGGGCGGGGTGGCCTTGGCGTGCCGGAGCGCGATGATGGCGAAGGTGCGGGTGACCCCGTCATCGACGAGCATGCCGAAGCGCTCCACGATCTCGGCGTCGCGCTCGTAGGTGAGCGCCGCTGCCGCCTCAGCGATCGGCAGCCACTCGAGCGCCGCCACCTCACCGTTCGGCACGAAGGTGGAGGCGCGCACGGACTTGTCCGTCGCCTCGGTCGCCCAGTAGTGCACGGTCTTCTCGCGGCCGTTGGGCATCGTGTAGTGGGTGACGCCGAGGGGAACGCCGAGGGTCACGGCGAGCCCGGTCTCCTCCTCGATCTCCCTCACGGCGGTCTGCGGCAGGGTCTCGCCAGGGTCGACCTTGCCCTTCGGCAGCGACACGTCGCGGTGCGCGGTGCGGTGGATGACGAGCACCATCATGCGGCCCTCCACGAGCCGCCACACCACACCCCCCGCCGCGAAGACCGTCACCGCGTGGTTCCGGGCCGCTTGCGCTTGCTGATCCGCTGCATGAGCTCGTCCTGCAGGTCGATGCGCGGAGCTCCCTCGGCGTCGACGTCGTTGCGCACCCAGGTGCCGTCGGCTTCGAGCGACCAGGAGGCCACCGTGTCGCTCATGGCCCGCGTGAACAGGTCGTCGATCTCGGCGAGGTGCTGCGGATCGACGAGTCGCACGAGCGCCTCGACGCGGCGGTCGAGGTTGCGGTGCATCATGTCTGCGCTGCCGATGAAGACCTGCGGATCCCCCTCGTTCACGAACGAGAAGATGCGCGAGTGCTCGAGGTAGCGGCCGAGGATCGAGCGCACCTGGATGTTCTCGCTCAGGCCCTCCTGCCCCGGCTTGAGCGCGCAGATGCCGCGCACCCACACCTCGATGGGCACCCCGGCCTGGCTGGCCCGGTAGAGGCCGTCGATGATCGCCTCGTCCACGATGGAGTTGACCTTGATGCGGATGCCCGACGGCAGGCCGTTGCGGGCGTTCTCCGCCTCGGTCGCGATCCGCTTGAGAAGACCCTTCCGAAGGTGCAGGGGCGCCACGAGCAGTCGCTTGAACTTCTTCTCGATGGCGTAGCCGGAAAGCTCGTTGAAGAGCCTCGTGAGATCCTTGCCCACCTGGTCGTCGGCGGTCAGCAGCCCCAGGTCCTCGTAGATGCGCGAGGTCTTGGGGTTGTAGTTGCCGGTGCCGATGTGGCTGTAGCTCTTCAGCCGCCCCTTCTCCTGGCGGATCACGAGGGCGAGCTTGCAGTGCGTCTTGAGCCCCACGAGGCCGTAGACCACGTGCACACCGGCCTTCTCGAGCTTGCGTGCCCACGAGATGTTGGCCTGCTCGTCGAAGCGGGCCTTGATCTCCACGAGGGCGAGCACCTGCTTGCCGGCCTCCGCCGCATCGATGAGCGCCTCCACGATGGGGCTGTCACCGCTCGTGCGGTAGAGCGTCTGCTTGATGGCGAGCACGTTCGGGTCGGCGGCGGCCTGCTCGAGGAAGGCCTGCACACTCGTGGCGAACGACTCGTAGGGGTGGTGCAGCAGGATGTCGCCGCGCGAGATGGCCTTGAAGATGTCGGGCTTGGCGTTGGGCTCGGGCGGCAGCAGCGCCGCCGCCGTGGTGGGCACGTGCTTGGGGTACTTGAGGTCGGGCCGCGGGATGCGCGTGAGGTCGAAGAGGCCGCCGAGATCGAGCGGCGACGGCAGGCGGTAGACCTCCTGCTCGGTGATGTCGAGCTCGCGCACGATGAGCTCGAGGGTCACCGGATCCATGTCGTCGCTGATCTCGAGGCGGATGGGCGGGCCGAAGCGGCGCCGCAGCAGCTCCTTCTCGAGCGCCTGCAGGAGGTTCTCGGTCTCGTCCTCCTCGACCTCGACGTCCTCGTTGCGGGTGACCCGGAACACGTGGTGCTCCACGATCTCCATGCCGGGGAAGAGGTCGCCGAGGAAGCTCGAGATGAGGTCTTCGAGGGCGATGTAGCGCAGTTCGTCCGGGGTCTCGCGGTCGTCGACGCGGATGAAGCGGTTGAGCACCTGCGGCACCTTGAGGCGAGCGAACTCCTCCTTGCCGGTCTTCGAGTTGCGCACCCGGATGGAGAGGTTGAGCGAGAGTCCCGAGATGTAGGGGAAGGGATGCGCCGGGTCGACGGCGAGCGGCATGAGCACGGGGAAGATCTGCTGCGAGAAGATGTCGTGCAGGTTCTCGCGGTCGGCTTCGTCGAGGTCGTCCCAGGTGATGACCCGGATGCCGGCTTCGGCGAGATCCGGGCAGACGAGATCCTTCCAGGCGTGGGCGTGGCGCAGCTGCAGCTCGTGCGCCTTCACCGAGATGTCGTCGAGCACGTCGGTGGGGCGGCGGCCCACGTTGGTGGGCACGGCGAGGTCGGTGAGGATGCGGCGCTTGAGGCCGGCGACGCGCACCATGAAGAACTCGTCGAGGTTCGAGGCGAAGATCGCGAGGAAGTTCGCGCGCTCGAGCACCGGGAGCGACCTGTCCTCGGCGAGTTCGAGCACTCGCGTGTTGAACGCCAGCCAGCTGAGTTCGCGGTCGAGGTAGCGACCGTCGGGCAGGGCGGGCCCCGCAGCGGTCACGGCCAGCTCGTCGTAGTCGTCGTCGAAGTCTGTTCCGACTCCGGCATCGAGCGAGATCATGTCGTCGTCCATCCCCACATCATGTCACTGGTGGGTGAACTCCGATCAACTGCGGGAGGGATGAGGTATGCTCGAAATCGGATGCACTGAGTCGCGGCCGACGTTCTCCTGAAGTGTTTGTACCTGTGGCTGGAACGCATGCGGATCCTGCACTCTGTATACAGGAGCATGCGGCAGGTAAGCATGTGGTGTGAGTTCAGTCAATTCCGAGGCCGCCCGTCTGCTGGGCTCGCGCATCCGGGAGGAGCGCCAGCGCTTCGCCATCAACCAGATGGAGCTCGCCGACCTCGCCGCGCTGCACTTCACGAACCTCGGCAAGATCGAAAGAGGCCAGGCGAACCCGTCTCTCCACACCATTCTTCGCATCGCCGGGGCGCTCAATCTGAACCCCGCGGTGCTGCTCGACGGCATGACGGCCGACATGCTCCCCGAGCGGGCCCATCGCGTGACGGTGGCCGACCTCATCCGTGCTCGCGAGGAGCAGCAGCGCTCCTGATCCGGCGCTTGTGACCGGGCGCTTGTGACTCAGCGCTTCTGAATCAGCGGTCGAGGAAGTCGGCGAGGCGTGCTGCCACCGCGTCGGAGACCGTGGCGGTGCCACCGAGCACCACGATGCGCGACGGCGCGAGGCGCGAGAGCTCGGCCGCGGTCGACTCCGGAACGGAATCGCTCGTGACGAGCAGCACGGGCGCGTGGTTCGCGGCCGCGGTGGCCGAGGCTGAGAGGGCGTCGGGGAAGACGGCTCCGGAGGCCACGTAGACGGTGTGCACGCGCTCGGGGGAGAACGTGCGGGCCGAGACGGCCGCCGCCACGGTGTAGCGGTCGGCACCTCCCACGCGGGTGGCTGGAGCCCTGGCGTTCAGTGCGGCGAACGTCTGGGCCGAGACCGTCTTCACGCCGCCGAGCACGACCATCGACTCGAGATCGAGACGGTCGAGCTCGGTGCCGATCGCGGCCGGAACCGAATCGCCGGCGGTGAGGAGCACCGGGGCGCCGTCGGCGCCGGCTGCCGCGGATCCCGAGAGCGCATCCGGGAACACCTGGCCGGAGGCGACGTAGGCCGTGCGTGGAGCCTCGTCGTCGAAGGTCATGGCCGAGATCGCCGCCGAGACCTCGTAGCGGTCGGCGCCGCCCACCCGCACGACGTCGGCGCCGGTGGCACCGAGGGCCGCGGCGACGGCCCCGGAGACGGTGGCGGGCCCGCCGAGCACGACGATCCGCTCGGGGGTGAGGCGCGCCAGCTCGGCCTGCACGGGGGCGGGGAGGGCGTCGCGCGTGGTGAGGAGCACGGGGGCGCCGACGGCTGCGGCCGCGGCGGAGGCGGAGAGGGCGTCGGGGAAGACCTGACCGGAGGCGACGTAGACCGTGGCGGTGCTCGGCGAGAACGTGGAGGCCGAGACCGCCGCGGAGACGGCGTAGCGGTCCGCGCCGCCGATCCGCTGCACGGAGGGCGCAGCGCTGAGGGTGGGGAGCCAGGAGTTGTTCGACATCAGGAGCATGCTCTGCAAGGCCAGGGAATCGGCGTAGTAGCCGGCTGCTGGTGCGTCGCGGATGGCGGTCCAGACCGCATCCACCCAGCGCTGCTGCCGCCCGTCGGCCATCGCCCCCGCGCCGAACTGGGCGGTGAAGGCGAGGTTGCCGTAGGTCTGCAGGGGCGTTCCGTCGAGCTCGTAGCCCGCGCGCACGCGGTCGGGCCGAGAGCTGGTGGACTCGATGATCCACGAGCTCACACGCTCGGCCGCCGCGCGCGACGAGGCGTCGCCCACGAGGAGGGCGCTCGACGCGAGGCGCCAGGGAGTGCGCACGGCGTTCCAGTTGTGGTCGCCGTCGTAGGGCGACTCGAGGTAGCCGGGAGCGGCGGGAGCCGGCGCCGGCACGGTGCCGACCGCGAAGTCGGGGAGCAGCCCGGTGCCGGGGGAGTACGTGGTCTGCAATTCGGTGACGAGCGCCGACGTCGCCCGGCCCACCTGGCCCCAGAAGGCGTCGCCCGTGGCGTTCTCGAAGGCCGTGAAGCGGTCGAGCATGAGGTCGGAGGTGCGCGTGCCGAACCAGTACGGGCTCTCGGGCGAGACCCAGTCGCCGAGCTTCGGCAGGAACGTCTGCGGGTTGATCTCGCTGCGCTTGATGGCCGCGATGATGCGCTGCGCCTCGGCCGCGTAGTCGATGGTGCCCTCGGATCCCCATTGCGTGTCGGCGAGCAGCAGGCCGAACGCGATGTCGAGGTCGCCGTCGGTGGCCGAGCTGTTGTCGCCGGGCGTGCTCGCGCACGAGGCGTTCTGGTGCCAGGCCATGAGGTCGGCGTCGCTCGCGCTCGGGTGGTCGTCGGCGTAGCGGAAGAGCCCGTCAAAGACGGTGCGGGCCTGCGGATCGTGCCCGGCCATGAGCGCGGTGATGACCATGCCGTAGCCCTGGCCCTCCGAGACCACGCGCTTGCCGGCGGCCACCGAGCTCGAGGCGTCGACGTAGTAGCGGCCCGTTCCGCAGCCCTGCCGCACGTAGGCGGCCTTCCACCTGTCGTAGGCGGCGGCGGTGGCGGAGTCCGCCACCGCGACACCGCCCGGCGACACCGCCGCCCCGCTCGGGTAGGCAACGGCGTGCGACCCGAACGGAAGGGCAGGCGTAGCGGCAGCCTCGGCCGCTGCGACGTTCACGTCGACGCCGGCGTCCGCAGCCTCGTCCGGAGCCGCGGACGTGGCGGGGTCCGTCTCGGCGATCGCGCTCTCGGTGGGGACCGGCACGTCGGCTGCGGCGGCGCCGCCGGTCGCCCCGACGAGCAGCAGAGCCACCGTCACGGCCAGTGCGATCCCACGTGCACGCATCGTCGTCGTCATCGCACCCATTCCCTCAGCACCCCTGCCGTTCCGTTGAGGGTAGCTCACGCGGAGCGGAGGAGGGAGAGGCGGCTGGCGAGGCGGGCCGCGGAGGGGCGGGCGAGGACCTCGGTGAGGTACTGCTGCCGGTCGACGGAGGAGACGAGCACGGTGGGGATCTCGGAGTCGCACAGCACGTCGATCGCCATGAGGAACCGGCGCTGCGCCGAGCGGGGCGAGCGGGCGAACGACGGCAGCCCCGTGATGACCCAGCGCTCGCCGAAGCGGCCGGCCCAGTCGAGGTACTCCATGGTGGAGAGCGGTCGGTCGCAGAGCTCGGCGAACGAGACCCACAGCTCGCCCTCGCTCTCGCGGGCGGCGTCGACGGAGAACTCCCGGCCGCCGAGGGCGAGCCGGGTGCGCTCCTCGGGCGAGGGTGGCCGCAGCCCGTGCGCGGTGAGCGCCTCCGGGTGCAGCCAGGCACCGGACGCGAAACCCGATCCGCCGCCGATCGCCCTGGGCGTCTCGACCGTGCGGTAGTCGGTGGCGCCCGCGAGCTCGACCACGTCCATGCCGGCGAGGATGAGGGCGATGCCCGGCTCGATGATCCGGTGCCAGACCGGGTCGGGCAGCAGATCCTCCGGCGCCGAGTTCGACGACACCACGAGGGCGATGCCCCGCTCGTCGAGCAGCTCGAGCAGCCTCGTCATGAGGGCGGCGTCACCCGGATCGTTGATCTGCAGCTCGTCGAAGACCAGCAGCCCCGCGGTGCCCACCACGTCCTCGACCGCCTGCTCGAAGACCTCGCGCTCGAGCGGCCGGTGCGGCCGGCTCGGCACCTGCGGCGGCTCCTGTGGCTCCTCCGCGTCGAGCACGGGCACGGGCACGGGATGGCTGCGGTGGGCGTGCAGGCGACGGTGCAGCTCGTCGAAGAAGCGGTGCGAGTGCACCCGGCGCACGCGGTCGGGGGGCAGCGTGCGGGTGACCGCATCCAGCAGCCACGTCTTGCCCCGCCCCACCGGACCCCACACGTAGACGCCCCGCGGCCGGTCGGTGAACTCCCCGTGCCCTGTCGCGGGCGGATCGGCGGATGCGGCGGCCGCCAGCTCGGCGAGGCGGTTGAGGACCCGCAGCTGTGATGGGTCGAGTTCGAATCCGGAGCGGGCGGCGTCGGCGAGGACGAGTTCGATCGTGGAGGCGGTCACCGCCGCAGCGGGCCGGGGCGGTGCTCGTACTGCACGTCGATCGTGTGATCGGTGAAGCCGAGGGAGCGGTAGAGCGCCACGGCGCGCTCGTTGTCGCCGTCGACGTAGAGCGCGGCCTGCGTGCACCCCCGCTCGCGCAGTCGGGCAAGCCCGTGGTTCATGAGGATGCGGCCGAGGCCCTTGCCGGCGTGGCCTTCCTCGACGCCGATCACGTAGATCTCGCCCACCCGCGGGTCGGAGGGCTCGATCTTGAGCCAGTTGTACCCGACCAGGTGCCCGTCCGTCGCGCGCAGCAGCAGGAAGTCGTCGGGGTCGAACCACGACTCCGACAGCCGGAAGCGCAGGTCGTCGGCGGTGAGGCCGCCCTGCTCGTCGTGGTCGGCGAAGACGCGGGCGTTGAGCTCGACCCAGTCGTCGATGTCGTCGCCCCCGCGGAAGGTGTCGAGACGGTAGCCCTCGGGGAGCGCCAGACCCGCTTCCGCGGCGTCGGCCGGAGCAGCGGTGCCCGCCTCGCCGAGCTCCCGGCGCAGCTGCAGCAGGGTGCGCACGGCGGCGAACCGGTGCGTCGCGGCGAGTCGGCGGCTCGCGGGGTGGTCGCCATGCGCCCAGGCCAGCATCCGAGCACCGTCCGCTGCCGCACCGACGCCGGCACCCGAGCCCCCGGCGGCAGGAGCGGCCGCGGCGGGCGGGTTGCGCAGCACGATCTCGAGCAGCTGACGGCCGAGGCCCTCACCGCGCCACTCCGGGTCGATCACGAACTCGAGCTCGCCCTGCCCCACGATGGCGGCCCCCACCACGGTGACCCCGCCCCCGGCCACGCGGCGCTCGGCGAGCAGCAGCGATCGGGCGCCCTTGCCGATGTCGACGAGCGCCTGGTCGTTGAAGGGGTGCTGGCCGTCGACGAGCTCCGCTCGGGCGACGAGTCGGAGGAAGGGCTCGCGCGCCTCGTCGGGACTACTGACCGAGAGTGTGAGCGAGCCGCTCATTGTCGTCCTCGAAGAAGTTGAAGCGGTACCCCACGTTGCGCACGGTGCCGATCAGGGATTCGAGGTCGCCGAGCTTGGCGCGGAGCCGCCTCACGTGCACGTCGACCGTGCGGGTGCCGCCGAAGTAGTCGTAGCCCCACACCTCGCTCAGCAGCTGCTCGCGCGTGAACACGCGGGAGGGGTGCATAGCGAAGAAGCGCAGCAGCTCGAACTCCTTGAAGGTGAGGTCGAGCGGTCGGCCGTGCACACGCGCCGAGTAGCTCGCCTCATCGATCACCACGCCGGAGGCCTGGATCTTCGACGTCGACTGATCCTGCACCTGCCGCCCGATGGCGAGGCGGATGCGCGTGTCGACCTCGGCGGGCCCCGCCGTCTCGAGCACCACGTCGGCGGCGCCCCACTCGGCGCTCACGGCCGTGAGACCGCCCTCGGTGAGGATGAGCACGACGGGCACCCCGATGCCCGTGGTGCTGAGGATCTTGCACAGCGACCGCGCCGAGGCGAGGTCGTGACGGGCATCGACGAAGATGAGATCGCTGTTCGGAGTGTTCACGAGCTGCGCGGGTTCAGCAGGGATCTGACGCGTGCGGTGGCTCAGCAGAGAGAGTGCGGGCAACACCTCTCGGTCGACCGCAGAGGTCAGGATCAACAACTGCGCCACGTAAGATCCTCCAGAGAACGCCTGCGGTACATACTAGTCGGGCAGAATGGCGGGTATGAGTCTGCTCATGAGAAGCGTAGTCCCGGTCTGGATCCTCACGATCATCGGGGTCGTCGCCGTGGGCGTGCTGGCGTCGGCCGCCAGCTATCTCGTGCTCCTCCCCGTGGTGCTCGGCGCAGCGCTCGTGGTGACCTTCGGCATCCAGCTCATCGTGCCCGTGCGCAAGGGATTCGTGGACAGGGTGTCGGCGAGCCTCGGCGGCGCCGTGCTCATCCTGGCCGTGGCCACGGTGGTGCTCGGGCCCCTCGCCTTCGCGGCAAGCACTAAGATCTAGTCATGTCCTACGTCGCGCTCGAACTCCTGTTCATCGGCCTCCTCGGGCTTGCGTCTCTCGCAATCGCCTGGGTCTCCGGAATGGTCATCTACAAGCTGTTCCGCGGCCAGCGCTGATCCGCTGCCTCGAGCCGCGCTCATGATCGAGATCCCCACGGGCCTCCCCGCTGAACTCGTGCCCCTCTCCTGGCTCATCGGCGTGTGGGAGGGCACGGGAGTGCTCGACTACACGATCGGCGAGGGCGATTCCGCCGAGCGGGTGTCGCGTGAGTTCGGCCAGCGCGTGAGCTTCAGCCACGACGGACTGCCCTACCTCAACTACAGCTCGTACACGTGGCTCCTCGGCGATGCAGACGCCGCCGAGAAGATACCCGGCATCGACGCCGCTCCCTCCGAAGCGGGCACAGAGACAGAGACAGAGACCGAGAACGAGACCGGCGCAGGCGCCGGCGACGCGGCGACCGGTGGCACACCCACCCCCCTCACCGCCGAGACCGGCTACTGGCGCCTCAGCCGCCTGCACATCGAAGGGGATGTCGGCCCCGGCATGCTCCCCGGAGTCGGCGCGCGGCCGTTCAACACCGCCCAGTCGGTCGAGACGCTGCGCAACTCGGCCGAGGGCTTCGACATCGAGGTCTCGATCGTGCACCCCACGGGCGTGAGCGAGCTCTACCTCGGCCAGGTCAAGGGCCCGCGCATCGACCTCGCCACAGATGCCGTGGTGCGCAGCCGCACCGCCAAGGAGTACACCGCGGCGACCCGCATCTACGGGCTCGTCGACAACCACCTGCTGTGGGCGTGGGACATCGCGGCCCTCGGCCAAGACCTGCGCACGCACGCCTCGGCGCGCCTCGCCAAGACCGACTGAGCGCCGTGAACGACGCCTCGACCCGACCGGAGGCACCTGTGCCACCACTCCCCGCTCCCTTCACCACCTCGGCCCTGCTCTCGCTCCCGGGCGCGGTGGCCGGCTCCGGCGCCGACTCCGGCGTGGCCGCGCACTACGGCAACCCGCTCGGTGAGCAGCGGATGCTCGATGCGGCGCGATCCGCCGGTCTCGGTGCAGACAGTGCAGCCGGTGCGGGCTCGGGGGCACGCGATGCCGGGGCCCCGCCCGTGATCGTCGACCTCTCCGATCGTGGTGTCATCTCGGTCACGGGCCCGGACAGGCTGAGCTGGCTCGACTCGGTGACGAGCCAGAGCATCCGCGGGCTCGCCCCGTTCGAGTCGGCCGAGACCCTGCTGCTGTCGGCCAACGGCCGCATCGAGCACGCCATCAGGGTGCTCGACGACGGCGAGACGGCGTGGCTGCTCGTCGACTCCGGCGAGACCGAAGCGCTCGAGGCCTGGCTGCAGCGCATGCGCTTCATGCTGCGGGTCGAGATCGCCGACCGCTCCGCCGAGTTCGCCACGGTGGGCTGGCTCGCGGCGGGGCCCGACGGCGAAGCGGCCCCCGCTCTCGCCGAGGTGGCCGCCACCGCGCCGGATGCCGAGGGCGGCACGCGCCTCCTCACCTGGCGCGACCCCTGGCCGGAGGTCGTGACGGGTGGTGTGCAGTACGCCCAGACCGACGAGCACCCCGGCGCCGACTGGTGGTGGCGCGAGACGCTCGTGCCGCGCTCCGAGTTCGGCGGTCTCGTGACCGCCGTGCTGCGTGGCGACCTGCAGATCGCCGGGCTCCTCGCGGCCGAGGCGCTGCGTGTGGCCGCGTGGCGCCCGCGCCTCAGCACCGAGGTCGACGAGAAGAGCATTCCGCACGAGCTCGACTGGATGCGCTCGGCCGTGCACCTCTCGAAGGGCTGCTACCGCGGTCAGGAGACGGTCGCCAAGGTGCACAACCTCGGCCACCCGCCCCGCCGGCTCGTGCTGCTGCACCTCGACGGCTCCGACGGCTCACTGCCCGCGGCAGGCGACGAGGTGGCGGTGGCCGGTGCCGAGGAGACCTCCGGCACGCTCACGACGGTGGCGCTGCATCACGAGTGGGGGCCCATCGCGCTCGCCGTGGTCAAGCGGCAGCTCGATCCCGCCGCCGAGCTCCGGGTGCGCTCGGCCGACGGCGAGATAGCCGCGAGCGCCGACGAGATCGTCTCGCCCGACGCCGGTGCGGCGGTGGGCCGCGTGCCCCGGCTCCCGCGACTCGGCGCCCGGAAGACGCGCTGAGCGAGGCGTCGCGCTCCCAACGCGCCGTGGCGGGCGCTCGCGTCTCCCTCGACCGGGTGGCGTCGAGTCTGCCCGCCATCCTGCAGCTCGTGGTCGCGGCCACGGTCGCCTACTCCGTCGCCCATACCTGATCGGTCACCAGTACCCGATTGCTGCGGTCATGGTCACTCTCTCGAGCCTCGGCCTCGTGCTCGACGCCCGGCCCAGGCGGGTGCTCGAGCTCGCCATCGCGGTCACCGTCGGCATCACGGTGAGCGAGCTCATCCTGCTCGCCACCGGTCAAGGGCTCTGGCAGTTCGCCGTCACCGTGCTCGCGGCGCTCCTGGTGACACGGCTGCTCTCACCGGTGCCTGGCCTGCCCATCCTCGCCGCCGTGCAGGGCTCGCTCGTGGCGCTCATGCCGCTGCCGGAGGGCGGGCCGTTCACCCGCACCGTCGACGCCCTGGTGGGCGGCGCCGTGGCGATCGCCTGCACGGCCCTGCTCCCTCGCGACCCGCGGAGGGCGGCGAGGCGCGAGGCGCTCAAGTTCTTCAGTGCGTTCACCGCCATCGTCTCCTCCCTCACCACGGTGCTGCGCATCGGCGACCGCGCGACGGCCGAGATGGTGCTCGGTCGCGCGAGGGACACCCAGGGCCTCATCGAGCAGTGGAGGGCCTCGCTCGACTCCGCGGCGGCGGTCGCGCGCATCTCGCCGTTCCTCCGCCGCCACCGCGCCGAGCTCGCGGCTCTGCAGGTGATGCAGCTGCACATGGACCACGCCACCCGCAACCTGCGTGTGGTGAGCCGCCGGGTGAGCGTGCTGCCGGGCGACCGGGCGCGCCCGGAACTCGCCGAGCTGCTCGCGGGCATCCAGAGCGCCTCGTCGATGCTCGCGCAGAGCATCGACCACCCGGAGCTGCGACCTGTGGTGCGGCAGAGCCTCGTGCTCATCGCCATCAGGCTCGATCCGCGGAGCCTCATCCCCGGTGAGCCCTACTCCGAGGCCTCGGTGGTGGTGTCGATCCGGCCGCTCGTGCTGGACCTGCTCGCGGCGAGCGGCATGCCCCTCGACGAGGCCAGACGGGCGCTGCCCGACATCACGGTGTGATGCTCAGGAGGCGGCGCGTGCCGAGGCGATGAACGCCTCGATGAGCCGGGGATCCTTCACCCCTCTGCTGCTCTCGACCCCGCTCGACACGTCGAGGCCGGATGGCCGGAAGACACCCACCAGGCGCCCGGCGTTCTCCGGCGTCAGACCGCCGGCGAGCAGCCAGAATCCCTCGGGCCGTTCGGTGAGCTCGGCCTCGCCGAAGGTCACGCCGGCCCCGGGCTCCGCGGCGTCGATGATGAGCCGGTGCGAGTCGAGGAGGCGCCGGCGCTCGACCGAGGAGCGCGCGTAGTCTGCGGCTGAGAGCGCGCGGATGACCCGCAGCCCCTCGTCGGCGAGTGCCTCGAGGTGCTCGTCGGGCTCCGATCCGTGCAGCTGCACGGTGCCGAGGCCCGCCGCGCGAGCCATCGCGACGACCTCGCGGAGGGGCTGGTCGCGGAAGACGCCGACGGTCTCGACGGCGTCGGGTACCGCCTCGGCGAGGCGGGCGGCCTGCTCGGCGGTGACGGTGCGCGGGCTGCCCGCGGCGAACACGAAGCCCACGGCGTCGGCCCCGGCGTCGACCGCCGTGCGCACGGTGTCGGCGGTGCTCAGCCCGCAGATCTTGATGAACATGGTGCTGCCTTTCGAGGGGATGTCAGAGAGCGGATGCGGACTGCCGGCCGAGTCGGCGCACGACCTCGAGCACGCGCAGCACGTCGGCGCGCGACTCACCGCGCCGCCAGGCCAGCTCGAGCGGCAGGGTCACCCCGGAGGCCACGGGGATCGCCTCGATCCCGGGCGCCGTCACCGCGGCCGACGACTCGGGGATGAGCCCGAAGGCGCGGTTCTCCGCGATGAGGTACGAGCGGCTGCCGATGATGCGCGGCTGGCTCACCACCACGAACGGATCGAGCCCCTCCGCAGCGCACGCGGCGAGCAGGAAGTCGTAGTACTCGGGGCTCCGCTCGCGGGGCCACAGCAGCAGCGGCAGGTCGCCGAGCTGCTCGAGCGCGAGGGAGGCGGATCCGGCCAACCGGTGCTGGGTGCTGAGGGCCACCAGCAGCGGTTCGCGGCGGATGGTCTCGATGACGAGTCGCTCGCCCGGCTCGAGGAACCTGCCGATGCCGATGTCGGCCTCCTCGGCGGCGAGGGTGTGCACCACGTCGCCCGTCTCGACGGCGAGGTCGTCGATCGCCACTCCGGCGAGCTCGTCCTCGGCCACCCGCAGCAGCCGGGGCACGATCTCGTTCATGGCGCTCGGGCTCGCCGCCACGCCCACCCGGCCGGAGTGCGCGCGCCCTGCCGCTGCGGCGGCGCGACCGAACTCCGAGGCCCCGGCGAGGAGCCCGCGCGCGGCCGGCAGAAGGGCGGCACCCGCGGCCGTGAGAGCCACCGAGCGGGTGGAGCGGTCGAACAGCGACAGGTCGAGGCGCTGCTCGAGGCGGCGCACCTCCTGGCTCACGACCGACTGCGACACGAAGAGCGACTCCGCGGCACGCCCGAAGTGCAGGGTCGAGGCGACGGCGCAGAAGGCCTCCACCTGCCGCAGCGAGAATTCCATAGCGTGAGCCTATCAATCGGCGCGATTGTGGGCTTGTTGCGATCAACGCGCGCCTCGTAGGCTTCAGGGGAAGCTTTCGAACAGGAGACACCGTGTCCACAGAATTCCTCGCCATCTCGCCCGAGGTCCGCACCGCCGTGGCCGAGGGTCGCCCCGTGCTCGCGCTCGAGTCGACCATCTTCACGCACGGCCTGCCGCGCCCGCGCAACGTGGAGGTCGCGCTCGAGGCCGAGGAGACCGTGCGCGCCGCGGGCGTGGTTCCCGCCACGATCGGTCTCGTCGACGGCGTTCCCACAGTCGGCCTCAGCACCGACGAGATCGTGCGCCTCTCGAACGACGACGCGGTGGCCAAGGTCAGCCTGCGCGATGTACCCGTCGTCTCGGCCAAGAAGTGGAACGGCGGCACCACGGTGGCCGCCACCGCCTACCTCGCCGCCCTCGCCGGCGTGCGCGTCTTCTCCACCGGCGGCCTCGGCGGCGTGCACCGCGGCGCCGAGACCACGTTCGACGAGTCGGCCGACCTCGGCACCCTCGCCACCCTGCCGCTCGTGGTCGTGAGCGCGGGAGTCAAGTCGATCCTCGACATCCCGCTCACCCTCGAGCGCCTCGAGACGCTCAACCTCGCCGTGGTGGGCTACCGCACCACCGACTACCCCGGCTTCTACATCTCCGACTCCGGCTACGACATCGAGTACTCGGTCGACGGCCCCGAGGAGATCGCCCGCATCGTCGCAGCGCGCGACGCCCTCAAGATCGCGTCGACCCTTCTGGTTGCGAATCCGGTGGCCGCCGACAAGCAGCTCGACCCCGCCGTGCACGACTCCGTGCTCGCCGAGGCCCTCGCCGCAGCCGACGCCGCGGGCATCTCCGGCAACGACACCACGCCGTTCCTGCTCGACTACGTGCAGCGCACCACCGGTGGTGTGAGCCTCGACGTCAACGTGGAGGTCTACCGCGGCAACGTGGCCCTCGGCGCGCAGATCGCGCTCGCCCTCGGCGCGTAGTCGGATTCCTCGCCGTGGAAGCGGCCGGATGGCATCGGCGAGGCCGAGGATTGGGTACCGTAGTGCCATGAAGATGCGAAAGCTCGTTCCCCTCACGGTCACCACCCTCGCCTTCGCCTTCGCGCTGGCCGGCTGCACGGTCACCGGCCCCACCGAGAACTTCTCCGGTCTGCCCGACGAGGAGCAGATCGTCACCGAGAGCGAGGCCGGCGAGGACTCCGCGCTGCAGGCGTTCTGGCTGCACGAGGGCGCCCAGATCGGCATCGCCATCTCCGGCAGCTCCACGTGCCCCGTGATCGGCTCGCAGATCATCGTGGTCGACCCCGCCGGGGAGGGCAACACGGTCGAGATCACGACCGTGCCGCAGGCCGACGACCAGATCTGCACCATGGACTTCGTGCCGCACACCTCGGTGTTCTGGACCCCCGACTTCGTGACCACCACCGAGCCCCTCACCGTGCGGGTCGGCGACCAGGAGGTCGAGCTCCCCATCAAGTAGGGGAGTGCCCGAGCGGCGGATCAGGCGGGCTCCACCGCCGACCACGGCAGGGTGAGCTCGCCGAGCCGCTGCCGGCGCTTGGGTGTCTGCACGGGCCAGCCCGCGTCGGCGAGAGCGGCGACGGTGGCGAGCCAGCGCTGCACCGGCCCGTAGGTCGCCAGGGCGGCGTTGTGCTGCCAGAAGCGATCGAGATCGACGAGCAGGCGATGCACCCGTTCGCCGGGCACGTTGCGGTGGATGAGCGCCTTCGGCAGTCGCTCGGCCACGATCGAGGGGTGCTCGAGCCCCGCCAGCCGCAGTGAGATCGTGAACGTGCGCGGCCCGTCGTGGCCGAGCGCCACCCAGCTGCCCACGCGCCCCACCTCGTTGCACGTGCCCTCCACGAGCACGCCCTCCGGCTGCAGGCGCGAGACCATGAGGTCCCACGCTCCCGCCACCTCCGACTCGTCGTACTGCCGCAGCACGTTGAAGGCGCGGATGACGGCCGCCCTCCGGCCGGCGGGCAACGGCACCTCGAAGCCGCCGAGCGCGAAGTCGACCCGCGCATCCGGCGCGAACGTCGAGCGCCCCTCGCGCACCTCCTCGAGCTGGGCGGTGGCGGTGGCCACGCGCTCCGGCGCGATCTCGAGCCCGCGCACCTCGACGTCGGGCCGCACGGCCGCGAGGCGTGCCTGCAGCTCGAAGGCGGTCACGCCGCTGGCCCCGTAGCCGAGGTCGACCACGAGCGGATCCGCGGTGCGGCTGAGCACGGGGAGGGTCGTGATGAACCGGTCCACCCGACGCAGCCGGTTGGTGTTCGTCGTCCCACGGGTCACGGCACCGATCGGCATGCTCCCCATAGTATGGAGCCATGCCCACAGAGCCTTACACCCTCATCCTGCTGCGCCACGGAAACAGTGACTGGAACCAGAAGAACCTGTTCACCGGGTGGGTCGACGTCGATCTCTCCGAGCGGGGCGTCGGCGAAGCCACCCGTGCGGGTGAGCTGCTGGCGGCCTCCGGAATCCTCCCCGACGTGCTGTACACGTCGCGCCTCACCCGAGCCATCCGCACGGCGGAGCTCGCGCTCGCCGAGGCCGGCCGCTCCTGGATCGACGTCAAGCGCTCGTGGCGCCTCAACGAGCGCCACTACGGCGCCCTGCAGGGCAAGGACAAGGCGCAGACCCTCGCCGAGTACGGTCCTGAGCAGTTCCAGACCTGGCGCCGCTCGTTCGACGTGCCGCCGCCCCCCATCGCCGACGACGACCAGTACTCGCAGGTGGGCGACCCCCGCTATGCCGACCTCGGCGACGACGTGCCCCGCACCGAGTGCCTCAAAGACGTCATCGACCGCATGCTGCCCTACTGGGAGTCGGACATCACGGCGGATCTCGCCCTCGGCAAGAGCGTGCTCGTCACGGCCCACGGCAACTCGCTGCGCGCGCTCGTGAAGCACCTCGACGGCATCTCCGACGACGACATCGCCGAGCTCAACATCCCCACCGGCATCCCGCTCGTCTACCGGCTCGACGCCTCGTTCGTGCCGACCGGCCCCGCCGAGTACCTCGACCCGGAGGCCGCCGCCGCCGGAGCGGCCGCCGTGGCCGCGCAGGGCAAGAAGTAGCACCGTGGCCGAGTCGACAACGGAGTCGATGAGGGCCGCGATCTGGAACGGCACGGGTCTCCCGCTCAGCGTGGAGACCACCCCCACTCGCCGCCGCCCGCGAGCTCGGGGCCGACGTGGTCGTCAACTCCCGCACCGAGGATGCGCTCGCCGTGGTGCGCGAGGCCACGGGAGGCAAGGGAGTTCACGTGGCCTTCGAGGCGCTGGGCCGCTCTGAGACCTTCGAGCTCGTGAGCGACGCCGTGACCCGCCGCGTCCCGCTCGAGGAGGCGGGGGAGGCGTTCGCACTGCTCGACCGCGGTGAGATCACCGGCCGCGCCATCATCGTGATGTGAGGGGTGCCGCGCACGACGAAGCCCCCGGTGCTCTGCAGCAGCCGGGGGCTTCGAAGGTGAACGCGCGGTTACGGGTTGGAGGTGCCGCCCGGCCACTCGCCCGTTGCCAGGTACTGCACCTTCTTGGCGATCGAGACCGCGTGGTCGGCGAAGCGCTCGTGGTAACGGCTGGCGAGCGTGACGTCGACCGTGTCGACCGCCTCGCCCTTCCAGTGCGCGCCCAGCACGGCGTCGAAGACGCTCACGTGCAGCTCGTCGATCTGGTCGTCGTCGTTGCGGATCTCGTCGGCCAGGGCCACGTCCTCCGTCTTGAGGAGCACCGTGAGCTTCTTCGCGATCTCCACGTCGAGCCGGCCCATCTCGGAGAAGGTCGCTCGCAGGCTCTTCTTCACGACCTTGTCGGGGTAGCGGTAGCGCGCCAGCTGGGCGATGTGCTCCGCGATGTCGCCCATCCGCTCGAGCGAGGCGCTCACGCGGAGCGCCGTCACGACGATGCGCAGGTCGCGTGCGACCGGCTGCTGCAGGGCCAGGATGTTGATGGCCAGCTCGTCGAGGCTCGCGGCGAGCGAGTCGATCTTGGGGTCCTCCGCGATGACCGTCTCGGCCAGGGTCACGTTGGACTCGTTGAATGCCGTGGTGGCGTTGGTGATAGCGACTGTGACGAGCTCGGAGATCTCGACGAGACGCTCCTGTACCTCACGCAGCTCTTGCTGGAATACCTCACGCATGCGTGCAGGGTCCTTTCTTCGGTACGGCCATACTCGCCGGGCCAGGTTAACGACGGGTGCCGCGCAGTTGAACACTCGACGAAGCGGGAGCCTCGCGCGGCCGGGAAGGAAACCCGGGGCTCGGCGACTCATTAGTCTAGTGCGTATGGAAACAGGCTGGTTGGTGCTGTTGTCTCTGGCACTCGGCCTCTTCGTCGGCGCAGGTTTCGTGATCGTGCTCCACCTGGCTGAACGGCGGGGAAACGACGCCGTCGCCGTCGCGGCGAGCGGAGTGCCGGACGGCATCGGGCACATGGTCGACGCCCTCGACTTCGCGGGGCTCGTGCTCGACCCCTCGAACAACGTGGTCAAGGCCTCCGAGATCGCCTATACCTACGGACTCGTCTCCAATGGCCTGCTCGTGCACGAGGAGATGCTCGCCATGGTGGCCGAGGTGCGCACCACGGGGGAATCGCGGAGCAGAGAGGTCACCCTCGCCCGCGGTCCGTTCGGCGACGCGCTCATCCACCTCGACGTGCAGGTCGCCCGGCTGGGTGCCCGCTACCTGCTCGTGCTCGCGGAGGACCGCACGGAGGCCTACCGGCTCGAGGAGATGCGCCGCGACTTCATCGCGAACATCAGCCACGAGCTCAAGACGCCCATCGGTGCGATCTCGCTGCTCGCCGAGGCCCTCGAGCCGGCCTCGGACGACCCGGAGCAGGTGCGCCGCTTCGCGAAGCGCATGGGTACAGAGGCCCTGAGGCTCACCCAGATCACGCGCGAGATCATCGAGCTCTCGCGACTGCAGTCCACCGACGTGCTCGCCACGGCTAAGGTCGTCGACATCAGCGCGATCGTCTCGGCCGCCGTGGACCAGAACCACGTGGTGGCAGATGCGCGCGGCATGACGATCGCGGTCGGCGGGTCGAAGAAGGTCAAGGTCATGGGCGACGAGACGCTGCTCACCCTCGCCCTCAATAACCTCATCGCCAACGCCGTGCAGTACTCGCCCGACGGCTCGCGGATCGGCGTGGGTGTGCACCACGCCGACGGCGTGGTCGAGCTCGTGGTCACTGACCAGGGCATCGGCATCCCCGAGGCCGATCTGCGTCGGGTCTTCGAGCGGTTCTTCCGGGTGGATCAGGCGCGCTCGCGCAACACCGGCGGAACGGGCCTCGGTCTCAGCATCGTCAAGCACGTGGTGCAGAACCACGGCGGCGACATCCGTGCCTGGTCCCAGATCGGGCAGGGCTCCACCTTCACCATCCGGTTACCCGAAGCCACGGCCGAATCGGCCGCGTCGCGAGGAGAAAGACAACGATGACCCACATCCTTCTGGTCGAAGACGAGGCCGCGCTCAGCGAGCCGCTCAGCTACCTGCTGCGGCGCGAGGGCTACGGCGTGACCGTGGCACCCGACGGGCCGAGTGCCCTCAGCGAGTTCGAGCGCGGGGGAGTCGACATCATCCTGCTCGACCTCATGATCCCCGGCATCCCCGGCACCGAGGTGTGCCGCGAGATCCGCACCCGCTCGCAGGTGCCCATCATCATGCTCACCGCCAAGGACTCCGAGATCGACATCGTGGTGGGGCTCGAGCTCGGCGCCGACGACTACGTCACCAAGCCGTACTCCACCAGGGAGCTGCTCGCGCGCATCCGCGCCGTGCTCCGCCGCCAGGTGGAGGCCATCGACGCCGCCGAGCCGCTGCTGTCGGCCGGCCCCGTGTCGATGGACGTCGAGCGGCACACCGTGTCGGTCGGCGGCAAGGAGGTGGCGATGCCGCTCAAGGAGTTCGAGCTGCTCGAGCTGCTCCTGCGCAACGCCGGTCGCGTGCTGACGCGCGGTCAGCTGATCGACCGGGTCTGGGGATCCGACTACTTCGGCGACACCAAGACGCTCGACGTGCACATCAAGCGCATCCGCTCGAAGATCGAGTCGGTGCCCTCCGAGCCCGTGCTGCTCGTGACCGTGCGGGGTCTCGGCTACCGCTTCGAGGGGTAGCCGAGAGGGCTACTCGGCCGGGTCGGTGCCTTCGGTGCCCTCGGCCGGGGCGCCCTCCGTGGGAGCCGGGGTGGGCTCGACCGTGGGGGTCGGAGTGGGCGTGGGGGTCGGCGTCGGAGTCGGCGTGACCGTCGGCGCGAGCCCGGTGTACTCCGGCAGCGAGGTGTTGAGCACGGGCACGAGCACCTGCACACCCTCGGCATCGCCGGCCTGGAAGTAGATGGGCACGAGGCTGCCGGGCTCCGAGATGTTCGAGAGCAGGATGTCCTCCCGATCCGAGTCGCCGAAGCTCGTGATGGCCCCGCCGCCCTCGACCGAGACGGTCTGGGTGACGCGCTCGCCGCTCTCGCCGTCTTCGTACTGCACGGTCACGCGGGTCGCGGACGAGCCGTTGTTGACGAACGAGACCAGCAGGCTGCCGAGCGTGCCGTCCTCGCTGATGACGATGGCGTTGCGGATGGCGACGTCGCCGGTGTCGGCGTTCACCCCATCAGACGCCTCGACGATCTCCGTGGTGGCTTGAGGGGTCACGAACGCGCACCCCGCGGTGCCGAACACGAGCAGGGCACCAACTAGAACGGATGCCGCGAACCGAGCTCTCACAAGACCCTCCAGAGTCGTCGACGCTTTGGCTTCAGCCTACAACGGGCGCGCCTCGAGGGTCTGGTTAGGTCAGCCTTACCACATACCCCCTGTGGTATCCTAGAGGTCACGGAAGGACATCCATTCATGCTTTTTGAGGTTGGCGAGACAGTCGTTTACCCCCACCACGGAGCGGCGACGATCTCCGAAGTGAAGACCCGGGTCATCAAGGGCGAAGAGAAGATCTACCTCAAACTCCGTGTCACGCAGGGCGATCTCACCATCGAGGTCCCTGCCGACAACGTCGATCTCGTGGGTGTCCGCGACGTGATCGGCCGTGAGGGCCTCGACAAGGTGTTCGAGGTGCTGCGCGCGCCGTTCACCGAGGAGCCCACCAACTGGTCCCGTCGGTACAAGGCGAACCTCGAGAAGCTCGCCTCCGGCGATGTCATCAAGGTGAGCGAGGTCGTGCGCGACCTGTGGCGCCGCGATCAGGACCGCGGCCTGTCGGCAGGCGAGAAGCGCATGCTCGCGAAGGCGCGTCAGATCCTCATCTCCGAGCTCGCTCTCGCCGAGAAGACCGACGAGGAGAAGGCCTCCGTGGTCCTCGACGAGGTGCTGGCCTCCTAGCAGCACCGTTCGTGTCGTCGCTCGCCCCCACCGTCGGGGTCGTCGTCGTCGCGGCTGGATCGGGCACCCGGTTGGGGCTCGCTCGCCCCAAGGCGTTCGTGGAGGTCGCCGGGCGCAGCATCCTGTCGTGGGCGATGGATTCCGTGTGCGGAATATCCGAACCCGTCGAGCTCGTGGTGGTCGCTCCCGCCGGTCTGGCCTCCGATGCCCATCGGCAGGTCGACCCCTTCGGGCTGCCGTGCACGGTCGTCGCCGGAGGTGACACCAGGCAGCAGTCGGTGCAGGCCGGCCTCGCCGCTCTGGGCTCCTCGGTCGACGTGGTGCTCGTGCACGACGCCGCGCGGCCCTTCACCCCGGTGGAGGTGTTCGAGCGGGTGATCGCCGAGGTGCGGGCGTCGGCCGCCGGTGTCATCCCCGGCATGCCCGTGACCGACACCATCAAGGGCGTCGACGGCGGGGGTCGGGTGCTCGAGACGGTCGACCGTTCGCGGCTCACCGCCGTGCAGACCCCACAGGGCTTTCCGCTGGCTCTCCTCGCCGAGGCCTACGCCTCCGCCACGGAGGACGTGACCGACGATGCGGCCCTCGTGCAGTCCCTCGGCCGTGCGGTCACCGTCGTGGCGGGCGACGCGCGTTCCTTCAAGATCACCACCCCCCACGACCTCGAACGCGCCGACGAGCTCGCCGGTGCCTCCCGAGACAGCAGGAGCAGCATGACCCGCATCCGCACCGGCCTCGGGGTCGACGCCCACGCCTTCGCCGACGAGGCGCCCGCGGTATCGGCGAATTCCACCGCCTCCGAGCTGTGGCTCGCCGGTCTGCACTGGCCGGGCGAGCGCGGCCTCGACGGGCACAGCGACGGCGACGTTGTGGTGCACGCCATCTGCGACGCCCTGCTCTCGGCGTCGGGGCAGGGCGACCTCGGCACGCGCTTCGGCACCGACGACCCGGCCCTCGCGGGAGCGCACGGAGACGTCTTCCTGCGCCGCACCCTCGACATCCTCACCGACGCCGGCTTCTCGATTGTGAACGTGGCCGTGCAGCTCGTGGGCAACCGCCCCCGTTTCGCTCCCCGCAAGGCCGAGGCGGAGTCGCTCCTCACCTCCCTGCTGGGTGCCCCGGTCACGGTCTCGGCCACCACGACGGACGGTCTGGGCTTCGCCGGTCGCGGGGAGGGCCTCTCGGCCATCGCCACGGCCCTCGTCCTGGCCCCGTAAACTACTCCGGTGACACTCCGCCTCCACGACTCGAAGGCCCGCGCCCTCCTCGACTTCACTCCTCTCGTCGACGGCCGGGTGGGCATCTACGTGTGCGGCCCCACCGTGCAGTCCTCCCCGCACATCGGCCACCTGCGCTCGGCCCTCGTCTACGACCTGCTGCGGCGCTGGCTCGCGCACACCGGATTCGCCGTGACCTTCGTGCGCAACGTCACCGACATCGACGACAAGATCCTCGTCAACGCGGCCGAGAGCGCGAAGGCGGGGAGCGCGGAGGAGTGGTGGGCCCTGGCCTACCGCGTGGAGCTCGAGTTCACGGCGGCCTACAACGCCATCGGTGTGCTGCCGCCCACCTACGAGCCGCGGGCCACCGCCTCCATCCCCGAGATGCAGGCCATCATCTCCCGCCTCATCGAGGCCGGTCACGCCTACGCCACCGACGACGGCACGGGCGACGTCTACTTCGACACCGCCTCCTGGCCCTCCTACGGCGAGCTGACCCACCAGGATCTCGACGACATGGCGCCCGCGGCCGACTCCGACTCGCGTGGCAAGCGCGACGTGCGCGACTTCGCCCTGTGGAAGGGGCACAAGGAGGGCGAGCCGGCCACCGCCGCCTGGCAGAGCCCGTGGGGCGCCGGCCGCCCAGGGTGGCACATAGAGTGCTCGGCCATGTCCACGAAGTACCTCGGCCCGCAGTTCGACATCCACGGCGGCGGCCTCGACCTGCGCTTCCCGCACCACGAGAACGAGCTCGCCCAGTCGCACGCCGCCGGCGATCCGTTCGCCAACTACTGGCTGCACAACGGCCTCGTCTCGGTGACCGGCCAGAAGATGTCGAAGTCGCTCGGCAACTCCATCTTCGCCGCCGAGCTCATCGCCTCCGCCCGCCCGGTGGTGCTGCGCTACTACCTCGGAGCCGCGCACTACCGCTCCACGCTCGAGTACCACGACGGAGCGCTCGAGGAGGCCGAGGCGGCTGTCTCGCGCATCGAGGGCTTCCTCGAGCGCGCCGAGCGCCGACTGGCCGGCACCCGTTTCGCCGGTACCGCGGAGCTCGCGGTGCCCACCGAGTTCGCCGAGGCGATGGACGACGACCTGAGTGTGCCCCAGGCCCTCGCGGTCATCCACGAGACCGTGCGCCGCGGCAATGCTGCCCTCGACGACGAGGACTTCGCGCTCACCGCCACCCTGCTCGGCGAGGTCCTCGCCATGACGGATGTGCTCGGCATCAACCCCCTCGCGCCCGAATGGGCGTCGAACACCGACGACTCGGCCGAGCGAGCACTCGCTACGCTGGTCGAAAGCCTCGTCTCCGACCGGGAGACGGCACGCAAGGACCGCGACTTCACCACCGCGGACCGCATCCGGGACGAACTCGGACAGGCCGGAATATCGATAGAAGACACGCCCACCGGCGCGCACTGGAGTCTCGATGGCTAAGAACACAACGGGTCGCCCCTCACGGGCCGGCGCTGTCCGCAGAGGAACGAAGGGCGCCAAGGCCGTCGGCTCCGGCGGCCAGGGCAGGCAGGCCCTCGAGGGCAAGAAGCCCACGCCCAAGGCGGAGGACCGCCCCTACCACCCCGCGGGCAAGGCCAAGGCGGCGCGCGAGCGCTTCGCCGCGGCCGGTGGCCGAGGGCGCCCCGGCGCCCGGTCGTCGAACGAGCGGTCGCCCGAGCAGGGCTCGGCCCGCCAGGCCCCCGCCCGCCGCGTCAAGAAGGCCGACGACGCCGAGATCGTGACGGGCCGCAACTCCGTGGTCGAGGCGCTCCGCGCGAAGATCCCGGCCACGGCGCTCTACGTGGCGTTCCGTGTGGAGGTCGACGAGCGCGTCAAGGAGGCGCTGTCGCTCGCCACAAAGCGCGGCATCCCCATCATGGAGGTCATGCGGCCCGAGCTCGACCGCCTCTCCGGCCACGACGCCGTGCACCAGGGCCTCGCCCTCAAGGTGCCGCCCTACGAGTACGCCCACCCGGAGACCCTGCTCGACGAGGTGTTGCGCCGCGGCCAGAAGCCGCTCTTCGTGGCCCTCGACGGCATCACGGATCCGCGCAACCTCGGCGCCATCATCCGCTCGACGGCCGCGTTCGGCGGTCAGGGCGTGATCGTGCCGCAGCGTCGTTCCGTGGGCGTCACCGCCTCGGCGTGGAAGACCTCGGCGGGAGCTGCGGCCACCACTCCCGTGGCCATGGCCTCCAACCTCACGCAGACCCTCAAGTCGTTCAAGGCCGCCGGCGTCTTCGTGGTGGGGCTCGACGGTGGAGGCGACACCGACCTCCCCGGGCTCGATTTCGCCGACGGTCCGATCGTGGTCGTGGTGGGCAACGAGGGCAAGGGTCTCTCGCGCCTCGTCACCGAGACCTGCGACGCGATCGTCTCGATCCCCATCTCGTCGGGCACCGAGTCGCTCAACGCGGGCATCGCGGCCTCGGTCACCCTCTACGAGATCGCTCGCCAGCGCGGCGACAAGAAGGCGGCGAAGGCCGCGGCCAAGGCGGCTCACTACGAGCGCGCCCAGACCGCGAAGGCCGCAGACGCCCAGGCCGCCGCAGAGACCCAGGCCGCCGCCGAGGCTCAGGCACCGACGGAGGCCTAGGCGGCGCTAGACCGTCAGACGCCAGTCGGTGTCGTCGTCGCCCGCGACGGTCGGGATCGGCAGCGTGAAGGCGCCGGTGGGCGGGTCGATCACGGTCGCCTCGTCGCGTCGGTGCCTCAGCACGGTGTCGACGTAGTCGGTGAGCGCCTCGGCCAGCGGCACGTCGCGGTTCTGCTTCTGGCTCATGAACCAGCGGTGCTCGAGCAGCTGGTGGAAGATCTCGGCCGGCTCGAGCTTGCCCCGAAGATCTCGCGGGATGGCGCGGATGACGGGCTCGAAGACCTTCGCGAGCCACTCGTGCGCCACCATCTCCTCGTCGTACTCCTTGCGGCCGAAGCGCGCGGTGTAGGAGTCGAGATCGTTGAGCAGTCGGCGCGCCTGGTTCTCCTGGGCGTCGAGCCCCGTGAGCCGCAGCAGTCGGCGCTGGTGGTGGCCGGCATCCACGACCTTGGGCTGGATGCGCACCGTGGTGCCGCCCTCGGTCGTCTTGATGGCGAGCTCCTCGATGTCGAAACCGAGGTCGTTGAGGCGGTCGACGCGCTCGTTGATGCGCCAGCGCTCCGACGAGCTGAACGACTCCGAGCCCGTGAGCTCCTTCCAGAGCGAGCGGTACGCCGCCACGATGCCGTTCGACAGGGTGATCGGATCGAGATCCTCATCCACCCGGCCGCCGGCCTCGAGGTCCATGAGCTCGCCCGCGATGTTGACGCGCGCGATCTCGAGGTCGTTCTCGCGCTGCCCGTTCGAGAGGCCATCGTAGAGCTGACCCGTCTCGGCATCCACGAGGTAGGCGGCGAAGGCACCGGCATCCCGGCGGAAGAGGGTGTTCGAGAGCGAGACGTCGCCCCAGAAGAAGCCCGCGATGTGCAGGCGCACGAGCAGCAGGGCGAGTGCGTCGACGAGCCGTGTGGCGGTGTCGGGCCGCAGCATCTGAGAGAACAGCGCCCGGTAGGGGAGCGAGAACTTCAGGTGCCTGGTGACGAGCACCGAGCGCAGCTCTTCGCCGTCGTCACCCGTGCGGTTGGTGATGACGGCGAGCGGATCGACGCACGGGATGTCGAGCTTCTGCAGGTTGCGCAGCATCTCGTACTCGCGCTTGGCCATCTCATCCGTCGTCTCCTTGATGGCGATGATGTGGCCGGAGAGATGGGCGAAGCGCACGAGGTGCCGGGAGATGCCCTTGGGCAGCGCCGCGATGTACTCGTCGGGCCACTCGTCCAAGGGGAGGTGCCACGGCAGATCCAGCAGGGCCGGATCCGCCGTGGCGGAGGTGATCGAGAGGGAGAGCGCCAAGGACTACGCGCCGACGGGGGCGTTGTTCAGACGCTCGCCGGTCTCGAGGTCGAAGAGGTGCACGTGGTTCGGGGCGGCGGTGAGGTACACCTTGTCGCCCACGAACGGGTGCGAGCGGCCGTCGACGCGCGTGACGATGTCGGTGCGCTTGCCGTCGATCTCCGAGTGGCCGTAGAGGTAGCCGTCGGCGCCGAGCTCCTCGATCAGGTCGACCGTCACCTCGAGGCCCTCGCCGGGGGTGGAGGAGAGCACGATGTCCTCGGGGCGCACGCCGATGGTGGCGCTCGTGGCCTTGGTGCTCGCGAGGGTCGCGCGGTCGACGGGCACCACGGAGGTGCCGAAGCGCACGCCGCCGTCGGCCAGGTCGGCGTGGAAGAGGTTCATGGCGGGGGAGCCGATGAAGCCGGCGACGAACACGTTGTTGGGCTTCTCGTACAGGTCGCGCGGAGTGCCGACCTGCTGCAGCAGACCGTCCTTCAGCACGGCGATGCGGTCGCCCATGGTGAGCGCCTCGGTCTGGTCGTGGGTGACGTAGACCGTGGTGACGCCGAGGCGGCGCTGGAGCGACGCGATCTGGGTGCGGGTCTGCACGCGGAGCTTGGCGTCGAGGTTCGACAGCGGCTCGTCCATGAGGAACACCTGCGGCTGGCGCACGATGGCGCGGCCCATGGCGACGCGCTGACGCTGACCACCGGAGAGCGCCTTGGGCTTGCGCGCGAGGTAGGGCTCGAGGTCGAGCAGCTTGGCGGCCTCAAGCACGCGGGTGGCGCGCTCGTCCTTGCCGACGCCGGCGATCTTGAGGGCGAAGCCCATGTTCTCCGCCACGGTCATGTGGGGGTAGAGAGCGTAGTTCTGGAAGACCATCGCGATGTCGCGATCCTTCGGGGGGATGTCGGTGACATCGCGGTCGCCGATCAGGATGCGGCCCTCGTTGACCTCTTCGAGGCCCGCGAGCATGCGCAGGGAGGTGGACTTGCCGCAGCCGGAGGGGCCGACGAGCACAAGGAACTCGCCATCGGCGACCTCGAGGTCGAGCTTGTCGACCGAGGCGCGCGTGGCGCCCGGGTAGATGCGGGACGCCTTGTCGAATGTGACAGATGCCATGATTGAATGTCTCCTTCACCGGCAGGTACGTGCCGGACGATCCGTTGTGATGGATTGAATCCGGACCGACGCCGTCGACGGTCCACCTCTCAGTATGACATGTCGCCCTGTTCGCAGGGTGTGCGCGGTCAACTCCCAGAGTGCGTGCCTACTATCCTGGAGTCATCCCCCACGACCCACGGAGTACTACACGCATGAGCATCAGCGGAGCCGGAGATTCACGCCAGTCGAAGAACGAGCGACGTGAGGCCGCCCAGCAGAAGGCCAAGCAGCTCCGCGAGGAACAGCGCAAGAAGGACGTGCGCAATCGCGTCATCCTCATCAGCTCACTGAGCGTCGTGGTGATCGCGATCATCGTGGGTGTGACCCTCGTGATCACCTCAACGCTCCGCCCCGAGGGCCCCGGACCGCTCAACATGGCGAGCGACGGCATCCAGATCGGCGAGGGCCTGACGGCCACCACGACTCCCGCGCTCGCTGCGGGCGAGGCGCCGCAGCCCACGGTCACCGACCCCGACTCCGGCGTCGTCGACATCCGCACCTACATCGACTACATGTGCCCGTACTGCGGCCAGTTCGAGGCCACCAACAACGAGCAGATGACCGAGTGGCTGCAGTCGGGCGCTGCGACCGTCGAGGTGCACCCGCTCTCCATCCTCGACCGCTCCTCGCTCGGCACGCGCTACTCCACCCGGGCCGCGAACGCCGCCTCGTGCGTGGCGAACTACTCGCCCGACCAGTTCTGGGACTTCAACCGCCTGCTGTTCGAGAACCAGCCGGAGGAGAACTCCGAGGGTCTCGACGACGCCACGCTCAAGGAGCTCGCGACCGAGGCCGGAGTCACCGCGCAGAGCGACATCGAGACCTGCATCGACGACGCCTCCTTCCGCGGCTTCGTGGCCGACTCCACGTCGCGTGCCCTGCAGGACCCGCTGCCGGGTGCTGCAGACGACGAGCCCGTGACGGGCACCCCCACCGTGCTCGTGAACGGCGAGAAGTACACCGGTTCGCTCACCGACGCGGATGCCTTCGCGGCGTTCGTGGTGCAGGTGGCCGGCGAGGCCTACGACACCTCCACGTCGACCCCCACGCCCACCCCGACGCCCGCGGGCTGACCGCTCGCGAGCGCTGCCTCGGGGCCTGCCCGGCTCGTGGCCACCTCGTGGCTACAATGGGGTGTTCCACCCAGCCGGCCTGGCGCAATTGGTAGCGCACCGCTCTTGTAAAGCGGGGGTTACGGGTTCGAGTCCCGTGGCCGGCCCGATGCCGTGCGGCGCTCCACGGTGAACGAGAGCGCGAGCACCACGAGGCCGAGCCCCGCGAGAGCTACTCCCACCACCGCGGGGGAGAGGTAGCCGAAGCCGGCGGCGATCACGAGTCCGCCGAGGAACGCGCCCAGGCTGTTGCCGATGTTGAGCGCCGAGTGGTTGAGGGCGGCCGCGATCGACTGGGCGTCGTGCGCGACATCCATGAGTCGGGTCTGCACGGCGGGTGAGCAGCTGCCCGCGAACAGGCCGATCAGCGTGATGCACACGATGAGGCCGAGGGCGGTGTGCGCGAAGAGCGCGAACGCCAGCACCGAGACCCCCACACCCACGAGGCTGATCACGAGCGAGAGCTTGACCGATCTGTCGGTCAGCCAGCCGCTCAGGAACGTGCCCACGGTCATGCCGACGCCGAAGGCCACGAGCGTCCATGGCACGAAGCCCTCCCCGAGACCCACGACATCCGTGACAACGGGCGCGATGTAGGTGTAGACGGCGAAGATGCCCGCGAAGCCGACCGATCCGAGCAGCAGGGTGAGCCACACCTGCAGGCGGGTGAACGCCGAGAGCTCGTTGCGCAGGGTGGCGGTGGGATCGCCGGGGCTGAACGGCACCGTCAGGACGATCGCGGCGAGGGTGACCACGAAGATCACGGCGACCAGGAGGTAGGCGCTCCGCCAGCCGAAGGTCTGACCGAGGTACGTGCCGAAGGGCACCCCCACGACGTTGGCGATGGCCAGCCCGCCGAGCACGAAGGCCACACCGCGGGCCCGGCGGTCGGGGCCCATGAGCGAGGCCGCCACGAGCGAGGCGATGCCGAAGTACGCGCCGTGCGGCAGGGCGCTCAGGAAGCGCGCGGCCAGCACGAGCTCGAACGAGGGCAGCACGGCGGAGAGCAGGTTGCCCACCACGAAGACGGCCACGAGCGCGAGCAGCAGGCGCTTTCGCGGCCACCTCGCGGCGAGAGCGGCGATGGTGGGCGCACCCACCACCACGCCGAGCGCGTAGGCCGAGACCAGCCAGCCAGCTTGAGCGTTGGCGGATGCTGCGTCGGCGGCGTACTGGGCGGGCAGGAGGTCGGCCGCGATGTCGGGCAGCAGCCCCATCGTGACGAACTCGGTGACGCCGATGCCGAAGCCGCCGAGCGCCAGGGCGAGGATCGCGAGCTGGCGGCGAGCCGGCGTCACAGACTGGAGAGGTGCTCGTGCGCCTTGATGCGACCCTTGGCCCGCGGGCGCCTGGCGCGCTCCGGGAGCCCTCCCACGTAGAGCCAGCCGAGCAGCTCCTCGTTCTCGTCGAGGCGGTGGGCCTTGCGCACGGCCTTCGAGCGAGTCTGGTCGCCCGTGCGCCAGAACACACCCCAGCCGGCGTCGTCCAGCAGCAGGGTGAGGTTGTGGGCCACTCCGGAGGCGACGGCCTCCTGCTCCCAGCGCGGCACCTTGCGGGAGCCGAGGGAGGCGACGATCGCCAGCAGCAGGGGAGCGCGGCGCGCCTTCTGACGGTACTTCTCCGCGTCCCTCCCCTTCTTGCCCTCGGCCTTCGCGAACGCGTCGCCCACGAGGTCGCGGGAGTCACCTCGGATCTCGATGACGCGCCAGGGGCGCAGGCCGCTGTGGTCGGCGAGCTGGCCGGCCGCCTCGACCGCGCTCACGATCTCGGCGTGGGTGGGGCTCACCTCGGTGACCTTCGACGAGGAGCGCCTGGCGAGCATGGCCGCGTGGACGCCGCTCACGCGCCGCCCTCCGGCGCGAAGGTGAGGGAGACGGAGTTCATGCAGTAGCGGTCGCCCGTGGGGGTCTGCGGGGCGTCGTCGAAGAGGTGCCCGAGGTGCGAGCCGCAGTTCGCGCAGCGCACCTCCGTGCGCAGCATGCCGAGCGAGCGGTCCTCGATGAGCTCGACCGCATCCGAGTCCGAGGCGTCGTAGAAGCTCGGCCAGCCGCAGTGCGAGTCGAACTTGGTGGTGCTGCGGAAGAGCTCGTGCCCGCACGCGCGGCAGCTGTAGGTGCCCTCGCGCTTCTCGTCGAGCAGCTCACCCGTCCACGGGCGCTCGGTGGCGGCCTGGCGGAGCACCGCGAACTCGTCCGGCGAGAGCTCGTCGCGCCACTCATCGTTCGACTTGGAAACCTGATAGTTCATGACTGCTCCTGCGTGCGCTGGGGGACCTTACATCTTCCCAGATAAACTCGGGCGGGTGCCCGCTCCCACCATCATCCGGAAGCGCTGGAGCGAACTCTCGGTCGACGAGCTCTACGCGTTCATCAAGGTGCGCACCGACGTGTTCTACGTGGAGCAGAAGGTCGACGACAGCGAGCTCGACTGGCGCGACGCCGAACCGGCCACCCTGCACTACTGGATCGCCTCTGAGGGCGTGACCGCCGCCTACCTCCGGGTGCTCGAGGATGCCGAGCCGGAGCACGCGGACGCGCGCCGGGTGATCGGGCGCGTCGTCGTGCATCCGCAGCACCGGGGCCGGGGGCTGGCCCGCCTCCTGCTCGCCCGCGTGATCGACGACTGGGGGAACGAGGCGATGATGCTGCACGCGCAGAGCTACATCGCCCAGCTCTACCAGGAGGTCGGCTTCGAGCCGTTCGGCGAGGAGTACCTCGAGGCGGGCATCCCGCACCTCTCCATGTACCGGCGGGCGACGGCCGGCTGACGGTGCCTCGCGTGGCTATCGGCTCCTCCCAAGCTCTCCGCCAATATGATGTGGCTGACGTTCGAGAGGAGGACCGTTCCGTGACGACTGCAGACAGCACCCAGGCGCCCGTGGCGACCTCGTCCCCTCTCGGCGACCGCGATGCGCGCATTCTCCGCTTCGAGCGCAGCTGGTGGAGGCACGCCGGCGCGAAGGAGCAGGCCATCCGCAAGGAGTTCGACCTCTCGTCGGCCCGCTACTATCAGCTGCTGGGCGCGCTGATCGACTCCCCGGCCGCGCTCGCCCACGACCCGATGCTCATCACGAGGCTCCAGCGGGTGCGCGACGCGCGCTTGGCCGCACGGTCCGCCCGCCTCCTCTCGCGCGACGACTAGGACACCGCTTCAGCCATGTCATTCCCCGAGGACAGCTTCGACCGCCTGCCCGCCCACCGAGAGCGCGTGGGTGCGCACCGCGGCCCCGCGCAGCGAGGCCGCGGTTGGATGGTGCTCGCCTGGGCGGCGCTCGCCACGGTGCTCCTCGTGGGCGGCGGCATCGTGTACCTCGCCGTCGTGAACGACAATATCCAGTTCACCGACTCCAACAGCGCCGCCGCCACGACCGCGCCCGAGGAGACCGCGACCCCCGAGGCCGTGGCCCCGATCACCGACGGCACACTCGCCGTGACCATCCTCAACGGCACGGAGAACGTCGGTCTCGCGGGGCGCGTGGGCGAGGCCGCTGTAGCCGGCGGGTGGAACGTGGCCACGCAGGCCAACGCGAGCACGACCGACTTCGCCACCACCACGGTCTACTACGAGGACCCGGCCAACGAGGCCGCGGCCCTCGGCCTCGCGCAGCTGCTCGGAGGAGCAGCGACAGAGCTCTCCTCGAGCTTCCCGGGCGCCGCCCTCACGGCCGTGATCGGCACCGACTACGCGGGCCCCGGCCTCGAGGCGCCCGTCGCCTGAGTCGCCCAATATTTCGCGCGTGTTTCGGTCGTGTTGAGTTGCGATCACGATGTCGGGAATTCACCGCGCAGCCCGTTCCCCGGTGATTAGTATCTGAAAACGGGCGTGGCAAACTGTGCCGCTCCTGCAGAAACACAGCACTTGGGAGTAACGATGGCGAACGGAACCGTGAAGTGGTTCAACGCTGAAAAGGGCTACGGCTTCATCACCGTCGACGGGGGCGGGCAGGACGTCTTCGTCCACTACTCCGCGATCGACATGGCGGGGTACAAGGTGCTCGAAGAGGGCCAGGCGGTCGTCTTCGAGGTCGGCACGGGATCCAAGGGGCCGCAGGCCGAGTCCGTGCGCCTCGCGTGACGCGCCGCGACCGGCTCGGTTCGCCTCGCGCCGCTCGACGCTAGTCTGACCTGGTGGTCAGTCGTCGATCGGATGCCGTGCGCGTCGCAGCAGGGTGCGTGGTCGTCGCTCTCGCCGCAGCCCTCGCCGGCTGCACGAGCGAGTCGGAGCCCGTGCCCGAGAACACCGTCACACCCACAGCTGCCTTCTCCTCCGACTACGTGGAGCCTGCACCTCTCGTGCCGGCTCCCCTCCGCGGGACGCTCGTGGCCGAGGGTTCCCTCACGGGGCCGTCGCTCGCCGCGAAGGTCGACAACCACGAAGAGGCCAGGCCCCAGCTCGGCCTCGAGCGCACCGACATCGTGTTCGAGGAGCTCGTCGAGGGCGGGCTCACGCGCTACGTCGCCATCTGGCAGTCGGATGTGCCCGAGCTCATCGGCCCGGTGCGGTCCATCCGCCCGATGGACCCCGACATCGTCTCTCCCCTCGGGGGCATCATCGCGTTCTCCGGCGGCCAGGAGCAGTTCGTCGACATGATGCGCGACACCCCGGTGTACAACGCCATCCACGGCGAGAGCGACACCGAGGCCACGTTCTACCGCATCGACGGCAAGGAGAGCCCGCACGACGTCGTGGTGCGGGCCCAGGAGCTCGTCTCCGAGCACCTCGACCTCGCCGCCCCCTCGCAGCAGTTCGCCTACTCCTACGACGTGCCGTCGTCGACGGCCGCCCTCGAAGGCGACCCCACGGCGGGCGTCTCGCTGGTCTTCTCCGACGAGCGCTACCCGAGCTGGAGCTGGGACGAGGCGTCGTCGACGTGGCTGCGCTCGCAGGAGGGCGCCCCCGACCTCGACTCCGAGGGCGCTCAGCTCTCGGCGGTCAACGTCGTGACGCTGCGGGTCGACGAGGTCTACGACTACGACGCCGAGGTGCCCCAGGCCGTGATGGTGGCCTCGGGCGAGGCGTGGGTGAGCACCGGTGGCAAGACGGTGCACGCCACCTGGTCGAAGGATGCCGCGACCTCGCCGATCCGCCTCACCGACGATCTGGGCGCCACCCTCCGGCTGGCTCCCGGCAACACCTGGGTCGAGCTCGTGCCCAACGAGCAGGGCAGTGTGACGTTCCTCCCTCCCTCGGCGTAGCTCTCCGCCTCACGCGACGGTGCCTCACTTGCACTCGCGCATCCCGAGTGCCAATATTGACTTAGCACTCAGGAACACCGAGTGCTAAACACCGAATCTTTGAATACGTCCAGGGAGGACGAGAAACACATATGGCAAAGATCATTGCTTTTGACGAAGAGGCCCGCCGCGGTCTCGAGCGCGGCCTGAACATCCTCGCCGACGCCGTGAAGGTCACGCTCGGCCCGCGCGGCCGCAACGTCGTGCTCGAGAAGAAGTGGGGCGCTCCCACGATCACCAACGACGGCGTGTCCATCGCCAAGGAGATCGAGCTCGACGACCCCTACGAGAAGATCGGCGCCGAGCTCGTCAAGGAGGTCGCCAAGAAGACCGACGACGTCGCGGGCGACGGCACCACCACCGCCACCGTGCTGGCCCAGGCGCTCGTGAAGGAAGGCCTCCGCAACGTGGCCGCCGGCGCCGACCCGATCTCGCTCAAGAAGGGCATCGAGAAGGCCGTCGCCGCCGTCTCCGCCGAGCTGATCAAGAACGCCAAGGAGATCGAGACCAAGGAAGAGATCGCCGCCACCGCGTCGATCTCTGCCGCCGACCCCGAGATCGGCGCGATCATCGCCGAGGCCATCGACAAGGTGGGCAAGGAAGGCGTCGTCACCGTCGAGGAGTCGAACACCTTCGGCACCGAGCTCGAGCTCACCGAGGGCATGCGCTTCGACAAGGGCTACCTCTCCGCGTACTTCGTGACCGACCCCGAGCGCCAGGAAGCGGTCTTCGAAGACCCCTACATCCTGATCGTCAACTCGAAGGTCTCGAACATCAAGGACCTGCTGCCGATCGTCGACAAGGTCATCCAGACCGGCAAGCAGCTCCTCATCATCGCTGAGGACGTCGACGGAGAGGCGCTCGCGACCCTGGTCGTGAACAAGATCCGCGGCATCTTCAAGTCGGTCGCCGTCAAGGCCCCCGGCTTCGGCGACCGCCGCAAGGCGCAGCTGCAGGACATCGCGATCCTCACCGGCGGCCAGGTCATCTCGGAAGAGGTCGGCCTCAAGCTCGAGAACGTGACCCTCGACCTGCTCGGTCAGGCCCGCAAGGTCGTCATCACGAAGGATGAGACCACCATCGTCGAGGGTGCCGGCGACGCCGAGGCCATCGCCGGTCGCGTGGCTCAGATCCGTGCCGAGATCGAGAACAGCGACAGCGACTACGACCGCGAGAAGCTCCAGGAGCGCCTCGCCAAGCTCGCCGGAGGTGTCGCGGTCATCAAGGCCGGTGCCGCCACGGAGGTCGAGCTCAAGGAGCGCAAGCACCGCATCGAAGACGCCGTGCGCAACGCCAAGGCCGCCGTCGAAGAGGGCATCGTCGCCGGTGGTGGCGTCGCCCTCATCCAGGCCGGCAAGACCGCGTTCGCCAACCTCGACCTCAAGGGTGACGAGGCCACCGGTGCGAACATCGTCAAGGTCGCCATCGAGGCGCCCCTGAAGCAGATCGCCTTCAACGCCGGCATGGAGCCGGGCGTCGTCGCCGCCAAGGTGCGCGAGCTCGACTACGGGTGGGGCCTCAACGCCGCCACCGGCGAGTACGTCGACCTGCTGGCCGCCGGCATCATCGACCCCGCGAAGGTCACGCGCTCTGCTCTGCAGAACGCGGCGTCCATCGCCGGTCTGTTCCTGACGACCGAGGTCGTCGTGGCCGACAAGCCCGAGAAGAACGCGGCTCCGGCCGGCGACCCCACGGGTGGCATGGACTTCTGAGTTAGTTCGAACACGAGAACGCCGTGTCGGCCCCTTCGGGGCCGGCACGGCGTTCTCGCGTTCCCGCGCCGGTCCCCGCCCGGCGCGACGGGCGCGACGCGCCCTGCGGGCGTGTGGGATGTACTCTTCACGGAGAGGGTCAACGGATCGTCGTGGGCAGGAAGAGGGTGTCGTGCCACAGCATCCGGCACCCCACGCGGGGCGTTCCGCTCTGATCGTCGACGATTCCGAGGATCAGGCGCATCTTCTCCAGGTGCACCTGGAACGATTGGGCTTCTCCGTCTCGGTCGTCGGCTCGGCCGAGGCCGCCATGGACTCCTACCGACGCATCGAGCCGACCGTCGCCGTGGTCGATCTGCTCCTCCCGGGAATGAACGGCTGGCAGCTCGTCGAGGCGATGAAGGCCGAGGTGGCGGGCTCACGGCTCGTCGTGACCTCGGTGCTCGACGCGGAGGACTATCCGGCCGCAGATGCGGTGCTGCCGAAGCCGTTCACCTTCCGGCAGGTCGCACGCACGATGGACACCATCTTCCCGACCGGGTAGCGGTGAAGGACTCGAGGGGGCGCGAGCAGCATGAACGTACTGATAGCCGATGACGACGCGGATCTGCGCGAGCTCGTGACCATCGCGGTCGAGAAGGCCGGTGGCGCCGTCGTGGCCGCGGTCGGCACGGGCACCGACGCCTGGGCCGTGCTGCAGAGCACGCAGGTCGACCTCGCGGTGCTGGACATCTCCATGCCGGGGATGACCGGGCTCGAGGTCACCAGGCTCGCGAGGGAGCATCCGGCCCTCCGCGATCTGACCATCCTCATCATCACCGCGGACGGGTCCGTGACCATCGGCGAGGAGGCGACGGCCGCCGGTGCCGACGCGCTGATCAGGAAGCCGTTCCAGGTGCGTGAGCTGGTGCGATCCCTCCGCGACCTCGGGACCACGTCGGATCGATGAGGGCCTCGATCGTGCGGGCCACGTCGGGGACATTCGGATCCTGGCCTCCCCTCCTCAAACACGGTGCGGCCCTCAGCGGCTTCGCGCTGGCGAACCTCCTCCTCCTGTCGCCGCTGGACTTCGAGGCCGCGTTCTGGCCGGTCTTCGCCGCGGACGCCATCGTCGTGCTGGCGGCCGGGTTCGCGATCGTCCTCCCTCGCACCTCGCTGTCCGCCCGCTGGGAGATCCTCATCCCGCTCGTGACCTTCGTGGCGATCGCGCTGCTGAGGACAGCGACGGGCGGTCAGGTCTCGCCGTTCGGGGCTCTCATGATCCTCCCCGTGGTGTGGATCGCGTCGCAGCCGGGGTTCCGCTACGTGTTCATCTCCTTCGCCGGCGTGCTCGGGGTCGTGGCCGTGCCGTTCCTCGTCGGGGTCTCGTCGGTGGCCGTGGCGTCGGACGTGGCCCGCCTGGTCTTCACCCCAGCCATCTTCGCCATCGCCGCCGTGCTCATCAACCAGATCGCCCGTGTGCAGAACGACCGCCTGCTCCGCATGGAGCGGCTCGCCCGCGAGCACGACCGCCTCGTGGCCTCGCTGGAGGAGTCCACCCAGGAGGCGCTCCGCCGGCAGCAGCAGACCCTCGACGCGGCTCGACTCCGCGACAGCGTGTGGGAGTCCATCACGGGGCACGCCATCATCGGCACCGATCTCGACGGCACGGTGAACGTCTGGAACCGCGGGGCGGTCTCGCTGCTCGGGTACGCGAGCACCGAGGCGATCGGGCACCTCGGGATCCTCGACATCCGCCCCCACGTCGAGGAGGAGGGGTCGGCTCCCCGCGGCAGACCGGAGGCACCCGAGGTGAGCGAGTGGGTGCTCGAACGCAAGGACGGATCGACCTTCCCGGCGCACGTCGTGATGACCGAGCGGTTCGACGAGGTCGGCGACCCGGCCGGCTTCATCTTCGTGGCCACGGACGAGACCGAGGCCACCGAGCTCCAGCGCCTCAAAGACGAGTTCACGAGCCTGATCTCGCACGAGCTCCGCACGCCGCTGTCGTCGATCCTCGGCTACGTGGAGCTGCTCCGACCCGAAGACGATTTCGACGACCCCATGACCCCCCTCCAGCTCAAGTACCTGGCCGTCGTCGACCGCAATGCGCGGAGGCTGCTCCAGCTCGTGGGCGACCTCCTGTTCACCGCTCAGGTCGGGTCGGGCCGGTTCACCATCGAGCCCGTGCCGACCTACCTCACCGCACTCGTCCGCGCTGCGGCCGACACCGCGAGGCCGTCAGCGGACAACGGTCACGTGACACTGACCGTCGTGACACCGCCCGATGACGTGCTCGCGACGGTCGATCCGCTGCGGATCGGCCAGGCACTCGACAACCTCCTCTCGAACGCGGTGAAGTTCACACCCCGGGAGGGATCGGTGACGGTGACGCTCGAGAGCGACCCCGCCGCGGGTGTCATCCGTCTCGTGATCTCGGACACCGGCATCGGGATCCCCGCCGACGAGCTCGACAGGCTCTCGGAGCGCTTCTTCCGTGCCAGCACCGCCACTCAGCACGCGGTCAAGGGTGTGGGGCTCGGGTTGACCATCACCAAGGCCATCATCACGGCGCACGGCGGACGCATCGACATCGACAGCACGGTCGGCGTCGGCACCACCTTCACGGTCGAGCTGCCCGCCTGAGCGGCTCTCAGCGCACGGGCGACGGGATGACGGCGTCGTGGGCGAGGAGCGGCAGCGTCACCCGGAAGGTCGCTCCGCCGCCAGGAGTCTCGAGCGCTTCGACGTGGCCGTGGTGCGCGGCCACGATGGACGAGACGATCGCGAGGCCCAGACCGCTGCCGCCGGTCTCCCGGGTGCGGGAGGAGTCGGCGCGGTAGAAGCGCTGGAAGATCTTCTCGCGGATCTGCGGGGGGATGCCGGCTCCGTGGTCGACGATGTCGATCGTGGCCACCTGGCGCTCCTCGTCGACCTGCACGGCGAGCTCGATGGGGGAGTCGGCGTCGGTGAAGCGGAGCGCGTTGCCGATGAGGTTGGTGAGCACCTGACGGATCTTGTTCTCCTCGGCGAGCACCACCGGCGGGGTGATCGGCACGATGGTGAGCCCCACGCCCGAGCCGGACGCGTCGGTGTCGTCGTCGAGGGGGAGCACGGGCTGCGAGTCGCCCTTCGCCGCGCCCGTGCCGGTGCGCGACCTGCGGCGGAGCCTGGCGAGGGTGGCGTTCGCGAAGGCGATGGGGCGGGTGGCCGTGGAGGGCGTGCGCGCACCGGGGGCCGCATCCGGGTCGCCCGATCCCGAGCCGTCCGCCGATCCGTCGCCCTGGCCGGACCCGGACCCGGCACCCGAACCGCTGCCGCTGCCCCCGGCCTCGAGGGCCGGCCCGAAGGTGACGGCGGAGGGATCGAACGGCGTGGTCACCGAGACGACGCGCCCCGGGCTCGCGGCGCGTGCATCCATGGCCGCATCGAGGGTGAGCGGCACGAGGTCGACGGGTTCGAGCTGCAGCGGCCTCGTCTCGTCGAGGCGCGCGAGCTCGAGCAGGTCCTCCACGAGGGTGCCCATGCGGATCGCCTCCTTCTCGATGCGGTCCATCGCCTGCGCCACATCCTCCGGGGTCTGCAGCGCACCCATGCGGTACAGCTCGGCGTAGCCGCGCACCGAGACGAGGGGTGTGCGCAGCTCGTGCGAGGCGTCTCCCACGAAGCGGCGCATCTGGTCGATCGTCTTGGCGCGGTCGGCGAAGGCGCGGTCGATGCGCGAAAGCATGGTGTTGAGCGAGCGGTTGAGCCTGCCCACCTCGGTGTTGGGTGTCGCATCCGACATGCGCTGGCTGAAGTCGCCTCCGTCGGCGATGGCCGCGGCCGTCCGCTCCACCTCGCGCAGCGGACCGAAGGTCGAGGTGACGAGCAGCCTCGTGAGCATGGCGCCGAGGATGACGACACCCACACCGAAGGCGAGGAAGATCGAGAGGTAGGTGGCCGTGGTGCGCTCGGTCTCGAAGAGCGACTTGGCGATGACGACGTTGCCCTGCTCCGTGCCTCCGAAGAGGTAGACCTGCGCGGCGACCGCGTGCCACTCCATGCGCCCGTCGAGCGAATCGATGCTGAAGACCTTGCCGTCGAGCTCGTTCGCCTGCTCGAGCGTGACCTTGACGTTGGGCTGCTCGTCGGCATCGCTCTCGCCCCAGTTGCTGGCGAGCAGGTTGCCCGAGGAGTCGACGAGCCCCACGAAGTAGTCGGTGGGCGCCGAGGTGATGTCGGCCACGTCGAACTGCTCCTGCGTGGCGGAGGGGCCGAGGAACGGCGACGGATCGCGGTCACCGGAGTCGAGCTGCGTGTCGACCTGCTGCAGCAGGTAGGTGCGCAGCACGATCATGGTGCCCACCCCGGAGACGACCAGCCCGAAGGTCAGCATCAGCACCGTGACTCCGGTGATCTTCGAGCGCAGGGAAATGGAGCTCCACTGCTTCAGGATGGCGTTCAGCATGGCGAGAGCAAGGCTACCCCGCGCCGCTGGGCCGGGCCTCGCAGAGAGCTCAACCCAGGCCTAGACCTTGCTCACCTTGAGCATGTAGCCGAAGCCGCGCTTGGTCTGGATGAGGGACTCCTCGGTGTGCGCGTCGAGCTTGCGGCGCAGGTACGAGATGTAGCTCTCCACGATGCCGGCGTCGCCGTTGAAGTCGTACTCCCACACGTGGTCGAGGATCTGGGCCTTCGACAGCACGCGGTTGGGGTTGAGCATGAGGTAGCGCAGCAGCTTGAACTCGGTGGGGGAGAGCTCGATGGCGGTGTCGGCCACGAAGACCTCGTGCGTGTCCTGATCCATGGTGAGCTCGCCGGCGCGGATGATCGCGTCTTCGTCCGCCTGCATGGTGCGGCGCAGGATGGCCTTGATGCGGGCCACGATCTCGTCGAGGCTGAAGGGCTTCGTGACGTAGTCGTCGCCACCGACGGTGAGGCCCGTGATCTTGTCCTCCGTGTCGTCCTTCGCCGTGAGGAAGAGGATGGGGGCCGTGTAGCCGGCCGCACGCAGCCTCTTGGTGACGCCGAACCCGTTCATGTCGGGCAGCATCACGTCAAGGATGATGAGGTCGGGCTCCTCCTCCAGCACGGCGGAGATGGTCTGGGCGCCGTTGCTCACGGCGCGGACCGCGAAGCCGGCGAAGCGCAGGCTCGTGGTGAGGAGGTCGCGGATGTTGGGTTCGTCGTCGACGATCAGGATGCGAGGGCCGGTCATGGAGATATTCTCTGCGGGTTCGCTGGATGAAACCTGGGAGCCAGTCGGGTGGTCGGGTACGCCACTATGGTCCGATGAGATACATCGTCGGCTACACCGACACCCCCGCCGGGCACGACGCCCTCGCTCTGGGCGTGCGGCTGGCCCGCACCGACGGCGCCCGCCTCGACGTGGTGCTCGTGCTCGCGAACGAGGAGCGTCCCACGATCGTGCCCGCCGACCCGGGCTACGAGAAGTTCCTGCGCGACACCGCCGACGGCTGGCTCGAGGGCGCCCTCGCCCGTGTGCCGGCCGACGTGCGGGCGACCTCGCACCTCGTCTACGCCGAGTCGCTCGCCGACGGACTGCTCGACGCCATCGACACCCTCGGCGCCCACCTCGTGGTGGTGGGCGCGGCCCGCGGCGGTCTGCTCGGCCGGTTCGCCCTCAGCAGCGCCGCCAACTCGCTGCTGCACGCGGCTCCCGTGCCCGTGGCGCTCGCCCCGTCCGGCGCGCGCGACCTCGGTGAGGCATCCGTGACCCGGATCACGTGCGCCGTCGGCACGCGCGCGGGCGCCGATGCCCTGCTGGCGGAGGGGATCCGGCTCGCGAGGGGCGGCGGCGTGCCGCTCAGGCTGATCTCGCTCGTGGCCCTCGACGAGCCGACGGGCACCGACCGGCCGGAGGCGCTCGCTCGCGCGCGCGATCACGCTGAGGAGGTGCTCGCGCACGCCGCGTCGCAGCTGCCCGCCGACCTCACCGTCACCTCCGAGGTGGCGACCGGCAGCGCGATCGACGACGCAGTGACCACGATCGAGTGGGATGCGGCCGAGATCGTGCTCGTCGGATCGAGCAGGCTCGCCCAGCCCCGACGCCTCTTCCTCGGTTCGACGGCGGCGAAGATGCTCCGCGAACTGCCCGTGCCCCTCGTGGTCGTGCCCCGCGACTCCGCGACCGTGGACGGAGACCCGTCATGACCGCCCCCGAGACCGATCCGTCGTCGCCGCCCACCGCCGCCACCGCCGCCCTCTCGAAGAAGGGGCTCGGCGCCGGCACGGTGGGGCTCGTGGGCGCCATCGTGATCGGCATCTCGTGCATCGCCCCCGCGTACACGCTCACGGGCGCGCTCGGCCCCACCGTGGCCGAGGTGGGCACGCACGTTCCCGCGATCTTCCTGGTGGGCTTCATCCCGATGCTGCTCGTGGCCTTCGGCTACCGCGAGCTCAACAGCCGCATGCCCGACTCCGGCACCTCGTTCACCTGGGCCACCCGAGCCTTCGGCCCGTGGATCGGCTGGATGGCGGGCTGGGGGCTCATCGCCGCCACAATCGTGGTGCTGTCGAACCTCGCGGGCATCGCCGTGGACTTCTTCTACCTCATGCTGTCGCAGATCTTCTCGAACCCCGACATCGCCGATCTCACCACGAACCCGTTCATCAACGTGGTGACCTGTCTGGCGTTCATGCTCGGCGCCACGCTCATCTCGTACCGCGACATGCAGACCACCCAGAAGCTCCAGTACGTGCTCGTGGGCTTCCAGCTGATCGTCATGGTGGTGTTCGGCATCGTGGCCTTCGTGCACGTGGGGGCCGGTGACGCGTTCGACGCCCTGCCCGTCTCGCTCGACTGGTTCAACCCCTTCGCCGTGGGGTCGTTCAGCGCCTTCGCGGCGGGGCTGTCGCTCTCGATCTTCATCTTCTGGGGCTGGGACGTGACGCTCACGATGAGCGAGGAGACCAAGGGATCCAGTTCCACTCCGGGCAAGGCCGCCACGGCGACCGTGGTGATCATCGTGGTGCTCTACCTCTTCCTCGCCGTCGCCCTCATCAACTACGCGGGAGTGGGCGACGGGGAGTTCGGTCTCGGCAACCCCGACATCCAGGGCAACGTGTTCTTCTCGCTGGCCGGGCCCATCCTCGGGCCGCTCGCCATCCTCGTGTCGATCGCCGTGCTCTCGTCGTCGGCGGCCTCGCTGCAGTCGACCTTCGTGTCACCCGCCCGCACGCTGCTGGCCATGGGCCACTACGGAGCGCTCTCGCCGAAGTTCTCGAAGGTGCACCCGCGGTTCTTCACGCCGGGCTACGCCACGATCGTCTCGAGCATCGTGGCCTCGGTGTTCTACACGGTCATGCGCTTCATCTCGGAGGACGTGCTGTGGGACACCATCACGACCCTCGGCATGCTCATCTGCTTCTACTACGGGCTCACGGCGTTCGCGTGCGTGTGGTACTTCCGCAAGCAGTGGTTCTCGAGCGGGCGCAACTTCTTCTTCCAGTTCTTCTCGCCGCTCGTGGGCGGTCTCATCCTCACGGTGCTGTTCTTCACCACGATCGTCGAGAGCGCGAACCCCGACTACGGGAGCGGATCGAACATCAACGGCGTCGGTCTGGTGTTCATCCTCGGCATGGTCATCATCGTGACCGGGATCGTCGTGATGCTCATCCAGGCCAAGCTGCGGCCCGACTTCTTCAGGAACAGCACGCTCGCACGCGGCATCGCGGGCGACCGCAACGAGTCGGCCGCCGCCCTTCCGGAGTAGCGCCGTGGTGGAGCGGCCGGTCTACGCGACCGGCTGCTCCGCATCCACGATCGTGTACGCGTAGCCCTGCTCGGCGAGGAAGCGCTGCCGGTTCTGGGCGAACTCCTGATCCACGGTGTCACGGGCCACGAGCGTGTAGAAGCTCGCGGGGAGGCCGGACTCCTTGGGGCGCAGCAGTCGGCCGAGACGCTGGGCCTCCTCCTGGCGCGAGCCGAACGATCCGGAGACCTGGATGGCGACACTCGCCTCGGGGAGATCGATCGAGAAGTTGGCGACCTTCGAGACCACGAGGATCTTCTCCTCGCCGTCGCGGAACGCCTGGAACAGCCGCTCGCGCTCGGGCACCGGTGTGGCGCCCGTGATCTGGGGCGCACCGAGCGAGCGCGAGAGCTCCTCGAGCTGGTCGAGGTACTGACCGATCACGAGGATGCGCTCGCCGCTGTGCTGCTCGATCAGCCGCTTGGTGGCGTCGAGCTTGGCCGGTGCCGTCGCGGCCAGGCGGTAGCGCTCGTCGTCGGCGGCCGCGGCGTAGATCATCCGCTCGTCGAAGGGCAGGTCGACCCGCACCTCGTAGCAGTTGGCGGGAGAGATGTAGCCCTGCGCCTCGATCTCCTTCCACGGGGCGTCGAAGCGCTTGGGGCCGATGAGGCTGAACACGTCGGACTCCCGGCCGTCCTCCCGCACGAGCGTGGCCGTGAGACCGAGCCTGCGGCGCGCCTGCAGGTCGGCGGTGAGCTTGAACACGGGGGCGGGCAGCAGGTGCACCTCGTCGTAGACCACGAGGCCCCAGTCGAGGGCGTCGAGCAGCTCGAGGTGCGCGTACTTGCCGCTGCGCTTGGAGGTGAGGATCTGGTAGGTCGCGATCGTGACCGGCTTGACCTCCTTGACGAGCCCGGAGTACTCGCCGATCTCCTCCTCGGTGAGGCTCGTGCGCTTGAGTAGCTCTGCACGCCACTGGCGGGCCGAGACGGTGTTGGTGACGAGGATGAGCGTGTTGGTCTTGACCGCCGCCATCGCACCGGCGCCCACGAGCGTCTTGCCCGCTCCGCAGGGGAGCACCACCACGCCGGAGCCGTGCTCGGCGAAGTTGTCGATGGCGTCGCGCTGGTACCCGCGGAGCTGCCAGAGGGTCTCATCGAGCTCGATGTCGTGCGGGGTGCCGGGCGTGAAGCCGGCCAGGTCGTCGGCCGGCCAGCCCAGCTTGATGAGCTCCTGCTTGAGCTGACCTCGCGCCCAGGCCTCGATCTCCCAGCTGCCGTCGTCGCGGCGCACGGTGAGCAGGGGGGCGATCTTCTTGGCGCGCGTGATCTCGGTGAGCACCGCAGCATCCGTGGAGCGCAGGGTGAGCTCACCCTCGGGACGGCGCTCGATCACGAGCTTGCCGTAGCGGGCGATGGTCTCGACGATCTCGAGCGAGACCGACTGCGGCACCGCGAACTTGGAGTGCCGTTCGAGGGTGGCGAGGATCTCGTCGGCCGAGTGCCCGGCGGCCCGGGCGTTCCACAAGCCGAGCCGGGTGATGCGATAGGTGTGCACGTGCTCGGGCGCGCGCTCCAACTCGGCGAACACCGCGAGCTCGTGGCGTGCGGTGTCGGCTGCGGGGTGAGCGACTTCGAGCAGTACGGTGCGGTCGCTTTGGACGATGAGAGGGCCGTCTGGCATAGCTCTCGAGTCTACGTGGGGCAGCGGGTCACACCGTCGTGACGCGAGTGATGTTCGCTACCGGCACCGTGCGCTCCACGCCGGCCCGCACGTCGACGCAGCGCAGACGGCCGTTCGCGAGGCTCTGGGGGGTCACCCGCATGCCCGAGGTGGAGCCGTCGGCGAGGCGCAGCTCGATGTCGACCGAGATGCGGCCGCGCACCGCGCGGTCGAGCTGGCGCGAGATCCAGGCCGCGTCGTCGTCGAGCGAGGGCTGGCCGCCTCCCGTGGCGCTGCGGAGGCGGGGGAGCAGGTGGCGGAGCTCCTGGCTGAGCGCGGGGGCGGCGGGGGCATCCGGATCCGGGGCGAGACCCGTGCCGGTGTCGGGGCGCGGACGGGTGGAGAGGATGCGGGCTCGCCGCATCACGAGCACCTCGCCGGCGCCGTCCTGCGCGAGCACGGGGTAGCGGGCGTCGACGAGCAGCCAGTAGACCGTCGAGGGGTCGATGCGGCTGGAGAGCGTTCCGTCGGCCTCCCGGCGGAGGCCCAGCGACGAGAGGGCCTGGTCGACGGCGATGGTGCCGAGCAGTCGGGAGTCGGAGGAGAGCACGCGAGTGCCCGTGACCGAGCCCCTGCCGATGGGTGTGCTGGCCTCGAAGGCGGGGGCGACCCGGATGAGGCCGTGCCTGCGCTCGCCCTCGCCGAGGAGGTAGTCGAGGGCCTGGGGCACTCCCGTGAGCGAGATCTCGGTGAGGAACGCGCGGAGGCCCTCGGCCGTCTCGCCCGAGGAGAGGGCGCGGTCGATGGTCTGCGACGTGATGCGGTAGCTGCTCGCGAGACCGCGGTTCTCGATGTCGGCGACCGCGCGCAAGCGCGCGTCGACGCCGGGGCGGAGGGGGCCGGGGGCGATGATCGAGAGGTCGTGCTGGAGGTAGACCCGGTCGACCTCTTCTGGCAGCTCGGCCGTGAGCCCGCTCGGAGCGGCCCCGAGCAGCAGCGCCAGATCGTCGACGTGCGCGAGCTCGGCGCGCATGGCCTCGTCGGCCGCGGGGTACCGCTCGGCGAACGCCTGCTGCAGGGTGTCGCCGCTCGGCCACGGGCCGCCCGTGACGGCGGTCTCGAACATCGAGCGGAACGGACGGTCGAGGCTCTCGAGCCATCCCGTCACGAGACCGGTCCAGCGGGCGCGGTTGTCGAGCAGGTTCCAGTCGTCGGCGGCCGTGGTGGAGAGCAGGAGGTCGCCGTCGAGGGCGATCAGGCCCGCCGCGCGCGCCACGTCGACGAGCGGGGCCACGAACTCGGGCTCGAGACCGAGGAGCGCGGAGAGCCGCTTGCTCTCGGCGGCGGGCACCCCGCCGCGGGCGAGGGTGCGCACGGGAGCGAGGCGCAGCTGCTGCACGAGCTCGGCCACGGCGGAGATGGCGGTGAAGGCGCGCTCGCCGACGGGGGTCGCGGCGAGGGCCGCTCGCAACGACGAGTGCTGCTTGGCGGGGGGCGCGGGAAGGGGATCGGCCGCCACGGTCGCCCTCGCCACCTCGCTCACGACGGCGAACGGCGTGCCGTCGGGATCGAGGAGCGCGAGCTCGGTGGGCACCCGGCCCGTCTCCCGCTCGCCGGCGGCGAGGCGCGCGATCTCGTCGCGGTCCAGGCACTTGAGGGCCGCCCGCACGGAGTCCGGCTCGAGCAGCACGTCGGCGAGGTCGAAGAAGTCACGCACCTCGCGCGCGGCGATGGGGCGCGCTGCGAGGAGCGCGATCAGCTGGTCGTCGCTTCGGGCGCTGAGGGAGCGCGCGAGCGTGAGTGGATCGCTCACCGACTCCCGCGCGCATCGCGGAGGCGGCGTCTCATGTTGATGATGAGGAGCACGATCATGAGCAGCAGCCCGAGGGGGAGGCCCACGAGCGGCAGGAAGATGATGACGGGCCAGAGGCCCTCGCCGAAGTCACGCACCCCCACGGCCGTGCCCACGATCAGGGCGATGAACGAGAGGATCGAGAGGCCGAGGACCGCTGCGATCATGAAGGCGAGCGACCGTTCTGCACGGCTGCTGGCTGTCTTGTCGGCGTCACTCACATCGACAAGGATACGGGCACGGGTAGGCTGGACAGTGGTCCGAAGCGGTATTCGGGCCGATTACACGAGGAGATTCGCGATGCCCACCGGCAAGGTCAAGTTCTACGACGAGGAGAAGGGCTTCGGCTTCATCAGCTCCGATGACGGCCAAGAGGTCTTCCTGCACGCGTCCGCCCTGCCCGCAGGCACCACGGTGAAGGCGGGAGCCAAGCTCGAGTTCGGCATCGCCGACGGCAAGCGCGGTGCGCAGGCCCTCTCGGTGCGGGTGCTCGAAGCACCCCCGAGCCTCGCCAAGATGGCGCGCAAGCCCGCCGACGACATGGCCGTGATCGTGGAGGACCTCGTGAAGGTGCTCGACTCCATCGGGGGCAACCTCAAGCGCGGCCGGTACCCCGACAACGCGCACAGTCGCAAGATCGCCGCTCTGCTGCGCAAGGTCGCAGACGAGCTGGACGCGTAGTGGCGGAGGAGGGCTCCGAGCCCGAGGTCGGGGCCGAGGTCGACTCGACGCCGCTCGGTGACGAGGTGCTGCAGCCTGAAGAGGCGCAGACCGACGAGGTGCTTCTCGGCAGCCAGGAGCTGGCGCGCGAGGCCCTCGTGGGCATCGCCCCCGCCGGCACCGTGGGCGACCTCGTGGGGTCGTTCGCCGAGGCCGACCACGTGCTCAGCCTCTTCTTCGCGTCGCTGCTGCCCGGCTATCCCGACTGGCGCTGGACCGTCACGCTCGCGCGAGTCGACGAGGAGTCGGCACCCACCGTGCTCGAGGTCGAGCTGCTGCCGGGGGAGACCTCGATGGTGGCTCCCGACTGGGTGCCGTGGTCGGAGCGCCTCGCCGAGTACGAACTCGCCCAGGAGCTCGCCGCCGCGACGGCAGCGCATCCGGACGACGAGTCGGATGACGACGACCTGGCTGACGAGGACGACGACGAGCTGTCGGACGACGAGCTGTCCGACGAGGACGAGCTCGACGACGACGAGTCGGATGACGACGTGCTCGACGACGAGGATGAGCTCGACGACGTGATCGACATCGACGACCACATCACCGACGACGACGTGCTGGTGGCCGCGGCCGAAGCCGACGAGGCCGAGCCGCGCGACTGATCGAGGCCGGGCCCGGCGGCGTCTCGCCGAGGCCCGACCCGCGGTTGCCCGCGGCTCCCCGCGGCTAGGAGCCCAGGTTCTCCACCACGAACTCGATCGACGAGATGAGCTGCTTCACGTCGGAGGGCTCGATGGCCACGAAGGTGGCCACGCGCAGCTGGTTGCGGCCGAGCTTGCGGTAGGGCTCGGTGTCGACGATGCCGTTGGCGCGGAGCGTCTTCGCCACGGCGGCGGCGTCGATCGACTCGTCGAAGTCGATCGTGACGACGACCTGCGAGCGGTGCTCCGGGTTCGTCACGAACGGCTGCGCGTACGAGACGCTCTCGGCCCAGGTGTAGAGCGACGACGACGACTCCGCCGTGCGGGCAGACGCCCAGGCGAGGCCGCCGTTCTCGTTGATCCAGGAGACCTGGTTCTCGAGCAGCACGAGCGTGGCGATGGCCGGGGTGTTGAGCGTCTGGTTGAGACGCGAGTTGTCGACGGCGTTCTTGAGGCTCAGGAACTCGGGGATGTAGCGGTCCGAGGCCGCGATGCGCTCGATCCGCTCGATCGCGGCCGGCGACATGAGGGCGAACCAGAGGCCGCCGTCGGAGGCGAAGTTCTTCTGCGGGGCGAAATAGTAGACGTCGGTCTCGGCGGCGTCGAAGTCGATGCCGCCCGCGGCGCTCGTGGCGTCGATCACGGTGAGGGCGCCCTCGTCGCCGTGCACACGCTGCACGGGGGCCATGACGCCCGTGCTCGTCTCGTTGTGCGGCCAGGCGTAGACGTCGACGCCCTCGACGACCTCGATCTGCCCGAGGGATCCGCCCTCGGCCTTGATGACGTGCGGTGCCTCGAGCCAGGGGGCTCCGGCGGCGGCGGCGAACTTCGAGCCGAACTCGCCGAACGAGAGGTTCTCGGCGCGCTTCTCGATGAGCCCGAACGACGCCGCATCCCAGAACGCGGTCGATCCGCCGTTGCCGAGCACGACCTCGTAGCCCTCGGGGAGCGAGAAGAGCGAGGACAGTCCGTCGCGCACCGACCCCACGAGGTTCTTGACGGGGGCCTGGCGGTGGCTGGTGCCGAGGAGGGAGGCGCCTCGGGTCACGAGGTCCTCGAGCTGGCCGGGGCGCACCTTGGAGGGCCCGCAGCCGAACCGCCCGTCGACGGGGAGGCGGTCGGTGGGAATCGAGATCTCAGCCATGCCGTCCATAGTATCGACGCGGGAACGGCCGCGGTGTCGAGGCGTCGCACTAGGCTGGGTTAGGTACGCCTCAAGGGCCTAGGAGTATGCCGTGACTGATTTGATCGACACCACAGAGATGTATCTGCGGACGATTCTCGAACTCGAAGAAGAGAACATCAACCCGCTGCGTGCGCGCATCTCGGAGCGTCTCGGTCACTCGGGCCCCACCGTGTCGCAGACCGTCGGTCGCATGGAGCGCGACGGACTCGTGGTGGTCTCGCTGGACAGGCACCTCGAGCTCACCGAGGTGGGGCGCCGCAAGGCCATCTCGGTCATGCGCAAGCACCGTCTCGCCGAGCGACTGCTGAGCGACGTGATCGGGCTCGACTGGGAGCTCGTGCACGACGAGGCATGCCGCTGGGAGCATGTGATGAGCGAGCAGGTCGAGCTCCGCATCCTCGAGCTGCTCGACCACCCCACGGAGTCGCCGTACGGCAATCCGATCCCGGGTCTCGACGTGCTCGGTGACGAGGCGACCATGCCCTTCACCAAGGGGGTCGTGAACATCGTGACCCTCGTGCACGGTGCCGTGGGCCCGCAGACGAAGATCATCCGGCGGCTCGGCGAGCCCGCGCAGGTCGACCCCGAGCTGCTGCTGCAGCTCAAGCTCGCGGGAGTGGTGCCGGGCAACTCGGCGGCCTTCACCGCGGTCGGCTCCTACGTTCTGGTAGAGGTCGAAGGTTTCGAGGAGGGCCTCGAACTGCCCAATGAGGTCGCAAGCCACATATTTGTTGGGATCTGAGCAGAATCCATCGCCGGGTCGTTACGGAATTGTTAAAGAACGGCTCTGCCGAGGTGACAATCCGCCGGGGCTCCCGTAGTGTCTAACGAGTCCGCTGCCCCCCTAATGGGTGCGGACTCAGGCCGAGACACCTCGCTTTCCCGTCTCTCGGCCCCAGAACACACACGCAACTCGGTGTGGACGGGAGCAGTTGCCCTAGCTGCGAGAGGTGCCGGAGGAACATATTTTGGCCCTTAATGGAGACTCGCCCCAGTCGGAGCGGAACCCCGAAAACCCGAATAGACCCGAGACACCCTCACAGACAGCACCCGCTCTGACCCGTCGCGAACTGCGTGCGGCCGAGTCGGCGTCGTCATCGGGAGTGCTCGTCCGTCGTGCACCCGTGGCCCCGCCTGCCCGGGTGGCCGTGGCGCCCAAGGTCGAGAACCGTGCACCGAGTCGTGCACCGCGGTCCCGTCCGAGGTTCGCCCGCCCCACCAAGAAGGGCGTCGTGAGCACGGTCGTCATGACCTTCGCGGCGGCTCTCGTGGCCACCATGGCCCTGCCCGCCTACGCCTTCGGTGGCGGCGGAGCCTTCGACAGCACCGTGGCGACGGCCGAGGCCGACCTGAGCGGCTCGCAGAGCCTCGTGGTGCCCGACGCCTCCGCCGCGCTCGCCGTGAGCCGCGACAACTACACGGCCCCCACCTCGGCCGAGCTGGCCGCGAGCCGCGAAGCCGCGGCCGCCGCCGTCGCCGCCACGGAGGCCGCCGCTGCTGCCGCAGCATCCGCGTCCGCCTCGGCCAAGGCCGGAGCATCCACCGGTGGTGCCTTCACCGTCAACCCGCCCTCCGGCCCCTACAGCGGCGAGGCCGTCGTGGAGTTCGCCAAGCAGTTCGTGGGCGTCGTGCCCTACGGCAGCGGTGCGAGCCCCGACACGAGCTTCGGTTGCGATGGTCTCACCCAGTACGTCTTCGGCGCTTTCGGCATCTACCTGCCGCGCACCGTGAGCAACCAGGCGGCCATGGGCATCCCGATCGCTCCCGAGGATGCGCAGGCCGGCGACCTCATCGTCTGGCCCATCGGTCACATCGGCATCTACGACGGCGCCGGCGGCACCATCGACTCGCCCGACTGGGGTCGGTACGTCGAGCACCGCCCGCTGTGGGGCAGCTACTACTTCGTACGGATCGTGTAAACAGTTCGTTACCAGGCCATGAAACGGCGTGCCACCGGTGTGTGGCACGCCGTTTCTGTCGTAGCCTGAAGCTCTGATCGTCCCCGAGATCATGGAGAGCCAGATGAGCGTCGGCAGGAGCGTCCGCACCACGGATCGTCTCCACCTGCGCGTGCCTCGGCACTCGAACGGACTCAGTCGGAACCGGATACCCGTTTCCGCATGCAAGGCGCTGTCATCATGACGGCGCCTTTTTTTGTGTCCGGACGTCTCCAGATCCCGAGGCGGTGCGCAATGTCGAACACCTGGAAGCCGTCCAGGTCTCTTCGAAAGGGAGAGCATGCGAACACTGGTCCTGAACGCCGGATTTGAACCGCTCGGTGTCGTCTCGTTCAAGAGAGCACTCGTGCTCGTGCTGAACGGCAAGGCGCGAGTGCTGGCGAGCGATGACGAGCATCCCGTCATCGGAATCTCGAGCGCCTTCGAGCGCCCGGCCGTCATCCTGCTCACGCGCTACGTGCGTGTGCCCATGAACCGCATGATGCCGGTCTCGCGTCGCGGAGTGCTGCGGCGCGACGGGCAGCGCTGCGGTTACTGCGGGGGAGCTGCCTCCACCATCGACCACGTGCAGCCCCGCTCGCGCGGCGGCAAGGACACGTGGGAGAACCTCGTGGCGTGCTGCCTGCGGTGCAACAACATCAAGAGCGATCGCACGCCGGAGGAGATGGGCTGGTCGCTCCGCGTCTCGCCCCGGATGCCCCACCAGTCGGGGTGGAGCATCAAGGGCGCCGAGAAGGCCGAGCCGCAGTGGGAGACCTTCCTCGCCACGGCGGCGTGAGCCCCGCGGTCCCCTCCACCCGCTAAACTTGCCCGGTCAGCCTCTGTAGCTCAATGGAAGAGCAGTTCCGTCCTAAGGAAAGGGTTGGGGGTTCGAGTCCCTCCAGGGGCACCCTTCGCTCGTCTCCAGAACCCGGAGCCGCATACCGGCCGGGGGTGGGTGGTGTCGGTCTGCGTGTCAGCGGAGTGGCTGCACTTCGCCCAGGAGCGCGCCCTCCGACCACACTCGAACGGGCGACGTCCGGCTGAGGGTGCTCGGAGACTCCGTCGAGAACTGCGCGTTCAGCATTGCGAGATTGCAGCCACCCGAGCTGGGGGACTCTGTGATGATCTCGAGTTCGTCCGGGGCTGTGACCTCGTAGCCGACGGGGTGAGGGAAGCAGTTCGGACTCCCCGACAGCGCGACGACGAGGTGCTGACCGTCGGCCGTCCACCAGGCACGTTCGCGTGTTGGGGTGAACTCTGCGGGCTGCCATGTATCGGGCGAGCGCTCGACCACGGGATAGATCGACGGACTGGGGTCTGGGGCCGCGTCCCCAGGAGGCGGCGTGCATCCGGACAATGTTGAGGCAGTAACTGCCAGAGCCAGAATCACGGCCATCCGCATGGTGCTGGGCATCATGGGGTCAGGCTAGGCGGTCCATGGCCTGGAGGACGTCTACGGCGCTGTGGAGGCGGCCTGCCGGGGGGGACTCCAGGAGGAGGCCCGGGGACTGCTCGAGGAAGCGGCGGCGGCCGACCACGAACCAGATGCCCTTCGCGGGCACGTCGCCGCGGTTGGAGAAGAGGTGGGGGCGCACCGAGTCGAGCATGAGGGAGTCGCCCGCCCGGAAGACGAAGGTGTCGAAGTCGACCTGCACCGTGAGCTCGCCGGAGAGCAGGTAGGCGTACTCCACGCCGCGGTGCTGGGTCATGCGGCCCTCGATCGAGCTCGAGGCTCCCGGGCGGTAGGTGACGATCATGGGATCGACGAAGCCGTCGTGGCTCGAGGCGAGGCGCTCCCAGCGCACGCCGTTCTCGATCTCCAGCACGGGGTTGTCGATGCCGCGCTGCACGAGGTCGCCGCTCGCCGCCCGGTGCTCCGAGAGCGAACGGGGTGCGCGATCGGCGGCCGGGCGGGCCGCATCGGCGAGACCGAGACCGGACGCGCCGGAGGCACCAGCACCAGCACCAACTCCAGCACCGGCTCCCGATCGGGCCCCGGCGCGCGCCGACATCAGGTCGTCGAACGAGAGCCCCAGGTGGCTCGCGATCGCGTACAGGGTGCTGACGGAGGGCTGGGTCTTGCCGGTCTCGACCTGCGAGATGAGGCTCGGGGAGAGCCCGAGTGCGCTCGCCACGCTCCGCAGGCTCAGGCCCTCGGCGACGCGCGCAGCCCGGAGGCGAGGTCCGATGTCCTCGGTCATGATGCCCCCTCTTCTCCCGCTCCGCCCCGGTGATTCCGCTGGGCGGCCGGTGGACCGGTCGAGATGTGAAGTAACCCTACACGAGCGTCGAAATTTTTGTCATACAAAGTGCCGAGCATGGCTGGCAGACGCGACTAGCGCGGTGACTGCCAGATCTCGAGCTGCACGCCGTCAGGGTCGCGGAAGTAGGCCCAGCGCGACCCCGCGAGCGGCCCCTCGCCGATCTCGATGGGGTCGCTGCTGAACACGGCGCCCTTCGAGCGGAGGTCGCTCACGGCGGCGTCGATGTCGTCGACCTGGAAGCACACGTGCGCGGCCCCCACGTCGCAGTTGCGCCGATCGAAGTCCTCACCCACGGGCTCCTGGTACTCGAGGAACTCGATCCGGGTCGACCCGACCTCGAGCATCGAGAAGCTCAGCCGGGCCGCAGGCACCTGCACACCCTGGGCGAGCTCGGGCCCCTCACCGTGGTTGATCGGCCCGGGGGTGAGATCGAACATGCGCGTGTACCACTCGCGCGAACGCTCGAGATCCCGCACCGTGATGCCCACGTGGTGGACGCCCTCTAGAACGAACGACATTGTCTGCTCCTCGTGATCGATTGGAACTGAAAAGAGTCTCACTGAACAGAATGCAGTCTCCACCCGGCAAAAGCCAGCGGATTCCCCGTCGCAGCGCATCACTGTGTACAGTGATGATGAACTTTTCGGAGTCATGCAAAGGAGCACATCGGGATGAGAGCAGCCGTCTTCCACGCCGCACACGACATCAGGGTCGAGGAGATCGCCGATCCGACCGGCCCCGGCCCGGGAGAGGTGCTCCTTCGCCCCTTCTGGTGCGGAGTCTGCGGCACCGACCTGCATGAGTACGCCATGGGCCCGATCGTCATCCCTTCGACGCCGCACCCCCTCAACGGGTCCACGGCACCGCAGATCCTCGGCCACGAGTTCTCGGCAGAGGTCCTGGAGATCGGCGCCGGAGTGCGCTCGGTCAAGGTGGGCGACCGCGTCTCGGTGATGCCCCTGCTCTCGTGCGGCGAGTGCTACTTCTGCCGCCGCGGCCTCAACCACCTGTGCCAGCGCATGGCCTGCATCGGCCTGAGCTACGCGTGGGGCGGCATCGCCGAGCTCGCCGTCGTTCCGGCCAGCCACGTGAGTGTGCTGCCCGACTCGATGACCGACCTGCAGGGCGCCCTCGTGGAGCCCGGCGCGGTCGCCGCGTACGGTGTCGACACCGCGAAGGTGCGCCCGGGCGACACCGTGCTCATCACCGGTGCGGGCCCGATCGGCGCCCTCGCCGCCCTCTACTCCTCCTCCATCGGCGCGAACGTGTTCATCTCCGAGGTGAACCCGTTCCGCGCCGAGCTGGCCCGTGGCCTCGACGTGGGCGAGGTGCTCGACCCGACGAGCATCGACGTGCCCGCCTACCTCAAGGATGCGACGGGTGGCGTGGGCGTCGACGCCGTGGTGGAGTGCTCCGGCAACGAGCGCGCCCTCCAGGCCGCCATCGCCTCGGTGCGCTCGGCGGGCCACATCGCCCAGACCGGCCTGCACACGAAGGCCGCGTCGATCGACCCGATGGTGCTCTCGGAGCACGACATCACCCTCGCCGGCACGTGGTGCTACCCCGTGACCGACTGGCCCCGCATCATCGACCTCATCGCCCGCGGGCGGTACCCGGTCGAGAAGGTCGTGACCTCGCAGATCACCATGGGCGACGTCGTGGCCGGATTCGACACGCTGCTGTCGCCGCGTGGTGACCAGGTCAAGGTCCTCATCCAGGCCGTCTGACCCCCGGATCCGTCGACGAGACGAATACGTCAAGAAGAGAAACCGAACACACGAGGAAGTGGATTCATGAAGGCACTGCAGTTCGTGCAGAGCGACGACGCCCAGGTGCGCGAGCTCGAGGTCCCCCAGATCGCAGCGGACGAGGTGCTCATCGCCTCGCGCCGGGTCGGAGTGTGCCACTCCGACATCGAGCTGCTCGAGGGCCGGTACATCATCCCGTTCGAGTACCCGATCATCCCGGGCCACGAGTGGTCCGGCCAGGTGGCGGCCGTCGGCTCGGCCGTGACCGACTTCGCGGTGGGCGACCGCGTGGTGGGGGAGTGCGTGATCGGAGACGACCACTTCGGCTTCTCCATCTCCGGAGCCGCGGCGGAGTACTTCGTGGCCAAGCCCGCGTGGCTGCACCGCCTGCCCGACGAGCTCGACTTCGCCGCCGGTGCCCTCGTGGAGCCCTTCAGTGTGGCCTACTACGCACTCCGGCGCGTGGGCAACGTGGATGCGAGCGACGTGCTCGTGGTGCTCGGCGCGGGCCCCATCGGCCTGGCCGTGACCGCGGCCGCGGCCGCCCTCGGGGCCACGACCGTGGTGGTCGAGCCCTCCGAGGAGCGCCGCACCGTGGCCCTGCAGCTGGGCGCTGCGGAGGCCGTGCACCCCGACGACATCGTGGAGGTGCTGCAGCGGATCTCCGGAGGCCGCGGAGCCGACGTGGTGGTCGAGTGCAGCGGCCGACCCGAGGTGATGGCGACCGCCCTCGAGCTCGCCGCCTTCCGTGGACGCGTCGCCTTCATCGGCATCGACGTGGGGCGCTCGGCGCCGGCCCAGCTCGGCCTCATCCAGTCGAAGGAGCTGCTGCTCTCGGGCTCCATCGGCTCACCCGGCGTGTGGCCGGAGACGCTGCGCTTCCTCGCGAAGAGCGGCATCGACCTCTCTCCGCTCATCACCCAGGTGTTCGGCATCGACGAAGCGACCGACGCGGTGGCGACGGCACACGCCCAGCAGGGGGTCATCAAGGCTCACGTCGAGCTGACGGCCCCCCTGCTGGGGCAGGCCTGATTCAGAGATCAGTCCCCACTCAGGGGATGATGCGCGCTTCGCGGTAGCGGTCCACCTTGTCGAAGAAGCTCGACGGGGTGGACCGGAAGTTCAGGAACCCGGCCTCACGGCTCTTGTCCATGCTCGTGAAGCACTCCAGGTTGCGACCGAGGTCGCCGTCGGTGTGCCACCAGCTCGCGAGGCGGCTGACGTCGCTCTCGACGAGCCCGTTCTCCTCCGCGATGCTCGTCCACAGCTCGGCCGCGTCGCCCATGCGGTCGGCGAGCGGGGCGGGAGCGCCCTCGAAACCCTTCCACTCGACACCGAAGTGCTCGGCGATGAGCGGCCACAGCCAGCGCCAGCGGAACACGTCGCCGTTGGCGATGTTGAACGCCTGGTCGCGGCCGGCCGGATCGGTGGCCGCCCACACGAGCTGCTCGGCGAGCAGATCGGCATCCGTGACGTCGGTGACGCCGTTCCACTGCGTCTCGGAGCCCGGGAAGCGGAAGGGCTCGCCGGTGCGCTTGCAGAGGTTCGCGTAGACCGAGAGGGTGAGCGCCATGTTCATGGCGTTGCCCACGGCGAAGCCGAAGACGGTGTGCGCGCGGTGCACGCTCCAGCCGAAGCCGTGCTCGGCGGCGGCGGCGAACAGCTCGTCCTCCTGCGCGTAGTAGAAGTTCGGCGAGTCGAGGCGCTCCGACTCCTCGCGGAAGGGCGTGTCGGCCATCACGCCGGTGGCGTAGTTGTCGAACGGGCCGAGGTAGTGCTTGAGTCCGGTCAGCAGCGCCACGTGCTTCACGGCACCGCCTGCTGCGGCCGCCGCGAGCGTGTTGCGCACGATCGCGCTGTTGACGGCGATGTTCTCCGCCTCGGTGTCCTGCCGCATCCACGCGGTGATGAAGACGTACTCGGGGCGCACCTCGGCGAGCGACGCGGCGAGCCCGTCGGCGTCGAGCAGATTCGCGGCGATCGGCACGACACCCTCGACGGGTGTCGCGAGGGAGCGGGAGACCCCGTAGACCTCGAATCCGTCCTCCAGGAGCTGGCGGCTGAGCGCCTGTCCGGCGATTCCGGTGGAACCGACCACCAGTGCGCGTCGTGCGGAAGTGTGTACTGTCATCGTCGACCCTCTCGTCATTGTGTTCACGGTAAACGTACACAGGTGTGTACTATCAGCACTCGCCCTGAGTACAAGATGCTCGGTATGACAGCGATCTTGATGCAAAAGTTACCGAGCGTAGTTGTGAACACTCACGGCCCCTGTAAAGCTATGCTCAACGACGAGTTCAATGAAGAGTAATCGAGATCACGGAGAGATGATGAGCGCAACGGAGCGGACGAGACCCAGGTTGACGAGTTCACGCCTGACCATCTCGCGTGGGCTCGTGACCGTGGGAGCGGCGGTGATCGTGCTGTTCGTCGTGAGCGCGGTGGCCGCCCCGTCGAGCGTCTCGCAGGGAGCGATCCTCGGCATGCTGCCCTTCTTCGCGGTGCTCGCCTGCGTGGGCCTCGGTCAGATGCTCGTGGTGCAGCAGGGCGGCATCGACCTCTCGATCCCCGGCGCGGTCTCACTCGCGATCGTGGTGGTGAGCCGCATCCCGAACGGCGACGACTCGCTGCTCTTCCCGGCCATCGCGCTCGCCTTCGGCATCGCGGCGCTCGCCGGAGTGCTCAACGGTGTGCTGATCGGCCTGCTCAAGCTCAACGCCATCATCGCCACCCTCGGCACCAACGCGCTGCTGTTCGCCGTGGTGCTCGGCATCTCCGGCGGCAGCCCCACCTCGACCACCCGGGCACTCCGCGACATCGTGGGCGGGCTGACCTTCGGCATCCCGAACTCGCTGTTCTTCGCCCTCATCGCCTTCGCGATCGTGACGTTGCTCGTGAAGAAGACCGTGGCCGGCCGCCGCTTCGAGGCCGTCGGAGCGAACCCCGTGGCCGCGAGGGCCACCGGTCTCCGTGTGCGCACCCACCAGGCCACCGCCTACGTCTGGGCCCAGCTGCTGTACTGCCTCGCCGGGATCCTGCTCGCGGGCATCACCGCGCAGCCCACGGCCTTCCAGGGCAACTCGTACCTCATCCCCGCCGTCGCGGTCGTGGTGCTGGGAGGCACGTCGCTGCTCGGTGGCCGCGGGTTCCCCCTCGCCACCGTGATCGCCGCGCTCTTCCTGGCCCAGCTCGACCAGTTCGTGCTCGCCGCCGGCGTGCCGTTCGGGGCGCGCTCGATCATCCAGGCGGCGGCGCTCGCCGTGGGCGTCGCGCTCTACACGATCAACTGGGCAGGCATCCGCGCCCGGTTCGCCTCGAAGAGAGCCACCCCCGTACCTGCGTGACCCCGTACCTGCTCGACACGATGAAGACCCGACTTCGACACCGTCGAAAAACAGAGGTGGCAGAGGCGCCGCCAAGAGTGAGAGGAATCCAGTGATGGCTATTCGCAACCGCATCGCAACGACCGCAGCGGTCCTGAGCGTCGCAGCATTGGCGTTGACCGCCTGCAGCAGCGGCGCACCGTCGGCCAACGACACCGTGACCACCGGCGCACCCGTCGAGGGCGCTCCCGACTGGTGCGGCCCCAACGAGATCACGCTCGGCCTGCTCGACGGCTTCGGCGGCAACAGCTGGCGCAAGATCACCACGGCCGCGGGAGCGGACGAGGTGGCCAAGTGCCCGAGCGTCACCGGCTACGAGTACGCAGACGGCCAGGGCGACACGCAGAAGTCGATCGCCGACATCCAGGGCATGGTCGCCAAGGGTGTCAACGCGCTCGTCGTGTTCCCGGATGCGGGCGAGGCCATGCTGCCCGCGCTCCGCAGCGCCTACCAGGCCGGCGTCGTGACGGTGCCCTACCGCGTGAACCCGGGCGGCGAGGACGGAGTGGACTACGACGCCTGGATCGGCGCCGACTTCACCACCGACGGCAAGAACTGGGGCGAGTGGATCAAGACCAACTTCCCCGACGGCGCGAAGATCCTCTTCCTCTCCGGCCCCAAGGGCAACAGCCAGGGCGAGGACGAGCTCGCCGGCATGACCGAGGTGCTGGGCGACGGCGGCGAGTACGAGTTCATCGGCGAGACCCCCTTCGAGCCCACCAACTGGGACCCGGCCGTCTCGCAGCAGGTGCTCACGAGCGCCATCGCCAAGAACCCGCAGATCGACGTGATCGTCTCCGACTTCGGGCCCTCGCTCGTGGGCGCGCTGCCCGAGTTCACCAAGAGCGGGCGCTCCATCCCGGCTCTCGTGGCCTCCGATGGCAACGTGCTCGGCTGCTTCTGGCAGGAGAACCAGGAGGCGAACCCCGACTTCAAGATGATGACGGTCGCCACCGGTAACGACAACGTGCGCCTGGCCGTGCAGTACGCCGTGGCCAAGGCCACCGGCGGCGTGCTGCCCGACACCACCACCTTCGAGGCTCCGGCGTTCGAGGACTCGGTATCCGGCACCCCCAACCCGGTCGAGTGCCGCGACGACCTGCCGGGAGACATCTTCCTCTCGGCCGAGATGTCGCCGGAAGACCAGGCAGAACTCCTGAAGTAGCACCACCCCTGGCGCCGGGCCCGATCCTCTCGATCGGGCCC